>JALWNK010000040.1 GCA_026995935.1 Deltaproteobacteria bacterium | reverse complement strand
GAGCACGTCTGCGGCAACGTTCATGCCAACGTGCTTCATGCAGGTAAGGGAGCGGACCCCTGCGGCCGCTGCTGCTGCGGCAACCTCCATGGCCACCTTTTCGTTGGTTGAAAACTCGAAATAGAGGGGCCAATCCCCTTGGAGAGAGATGAAAAAGAGGTTGTTGGCAATCTCAGACGATGGAGTGCCAGGATAGGCGGCAGAAACCGCGGCTCCCGCCTCCACGGCACCCCGGACTATTGCCTCATTTCCAAGAAGCAGTCTTTTTTCTCCAGTGTCTTTTGAAAGAAGAGGATGCATAGTTGTCTCCTGAATATCAAATTATTCTGCAAGTTCTGACATCTTGACGATATCCGTTGTTGAAAAGTTTCCGCCTGAAAGGATGCGAGCCTTTGAGGCGTCTGTTCCGAAAAGCTGCTCTATTTCTATGGTCCCCTTAAGTGAGCCCAGCCCGTAACCCAAGGAATGCCTAGTAATTGGGTCTATTATCTCCTTTCCCCTGGAATAGACGTTTAACTTGTCCCCTGGCTGAAGGCCCGTCAGCCTTCCGGCATTTAGATAAACGTAGCCGTCTTCCACCTTGACGATGCGGCATGACCATTCGGTTCCCCTGACCACGTCCTTGGATATCTTCTTTGCCACCTTGTCAAACTGGGAAATGGTGGCAAGGTAGGAGCCGATCAGTACATTTTCGGTTGCATGGATGACGTCCAGGCGAAGGGCTGATCTCTGGCCCTTTGCTGTGGCAGCGTTGCCCTGAGGAAAATATACGAAGATGTAGGCCTGGATGCCGGCAATGGCTGCAATCTCGCGTCTTACCGCCGCAGAGGCAAGGTCGCTTACGCTGTAACCATGCTCCTTAAGGAGGTGGGCAAGCTGGTTTGAATCCACTGGAACTATCCCGTCGGTCCTTCTGAGGGCAGCAGGCAGAAGTGAGAGCACGTCAAGGCCCAGGTCCCCGAGGAGGGATATGAGCACCACCTTTCTTCTGAGCACTGGAAGGCCGTGGACGTCAGTTGCCCGCTCAGGAAGGCCCTTAAGGCGCTGCTCAAGCTTTGCAAGCCTTTCCTCAAGCTCCTTTTCCCTCTTGCTGCTTCCAAAAAGCCTTATCTTTGATTTTGAAGACTCGGTCTTCCTGAAGTAATCGGCTGTAATGCCAAAGGTAGGGTTTGAAATGGCCTGCTCCTCAAGTGCCTCCTCTTCTTTTTCCTGGGGAGATGCGGTTTTTGCCTCTTTTTCAGCCTTTTGGGCCTTTGGATTTTTTGTTTTGGAGGCACAGCCTGCCAGAAAAAGGCAGAAAATCATGGGGAAAATGATGAAAAGCAACGAACTGGATGATTTACGATTTGTTTTATCCATTATCAGAACCTGGCAGTCATTTTTGAGCGAATAAGAATAATTAATAATACGTGTTGAGCAAAAAATTGATGGAACACCAAAGTACTGCACTAAGCCCTTGGTTGTTGCTGGCAACTATAGACGGCTATATGAAACGGGTCAAGAAAAGGTAGCCATGAATGAGGCCATAAAAAAGGGGGCCATGTGGCCCCCTTTTTTTGTAAGGTTTTGCCCCTATTAGAAACTGTAGCTCAGATAACCCATGAGTAGCTGGGTGGTAGAGCCTTGGTCTCCATACACATAGGGGGCATTGTCATCGTAGTAGTACAGGCTGTAGTTCAGGGTCAGCCCTATGCCGTTATCCATCCTGTAGCTGGTGCCTACATTGAAGTCGATCTGCTTGTACTCAAGATCCGAGTACTTGTCCATGTTGTTCAGGTAGGCCACATCGTAAAGATGGGGCATGTTGGGGTTCACTGCCGACACATCAAGGTCAAGCTTTGCATCCCCGGTGGGATACATGGAGTCAAAATTCAGGTCAGTAATGTTTCCACGACCAAGGGTAAACGCAAGATCCGTTGTGATGCTCCAGTTGGGCAGTATGAAATAGGATGCATTCGCGTTTATGGTGTGGGCCTCTGTCCTGTAATCCATATCTGTGTGTTCCGAACCAAACTGGTCCGTTGTGATGAAGTTACCTCACCCATCGTAGATGGCTATGCAGTACTGGGAATCATAGCTATCGTATAGGTATGTGTAACCTGCAGTAAAGACAAAGTCCTTTACTGGGGTGATGGTACCGCTAAAGCCTGCAACCAGGAAGTTTCTGGTCCAATCTCTTCCATCCACGTCGCTGTTGTTGGCATAGCGGTACTTCACATGGGCATTTGTGGTTAGCATTGACATCGGGTGCCAATGGGTCTTGAACTTGAACTCGTGAACATACTCGGGCAAGTTGGATCTTGCAGCAACCCTCTTGCTGTAGATGGCTGGATCGTAGGCCCTTGTAACGTCATAAAGCCCTGCCGGAAGACCTGCATAGGCTCCGTAGGAGCCGTCCGGAGTGCACTCAGCTTCCTTGAGTACATAGGGATCGTTGTAGTACTCGAACTTGTAGTCAAAGTCGAACTTCAGATCGTGGCTTGCACGCCAGTCGGTACTGAGGGTGACAATATGCTCCTTTGTGGAGTGGTTCACATTGTGGTAGCGGTAGTTGTTTCTCTGCTCACGCTTGAACTCATAACCTGCACGCAGCCTTAAGCCCCTCATGATACGCCAGGTTATGTCGGTTCCCAACTCATAGGTGTCGCTGTTGTAACCAGAGTGCCTGACCTCTTCTTCCTCAAAATAGGAGTAGCCGCTCTTACCTATGTAGCCCTCAGACAGCGTCACATCACCGCCAGGCGCCCCAGCCGGATTCTTCCTCACGTTCTTGCGGATATCCACGTTCTCGTTGTCAAGATTCTGGTACTTTCCAAAGACATTAAGTGACAACGCCCTTGAGAGCCTGGAGTGGAACCTGGCATTTACGATATTGCTGTCAAGGTCAAGCTCCTGGCCGTAGTTGCCAGTGAGGATATCATAGGCGCCCCTGGTGGACCTGTTGGTGCTCTGTGAATAGACATAGTTGGCCACAAAGGTGTTGTCTGCGTTGATGTCCCAGCGGATCTTTCCCTTGTAGGTATCCTTGGTGGAATCAGGGGTCCTGCTGTAGGGAAGCGCGCCAGTGGTCCTGTCGTACTGGAGCCTGTTCTGAAAGAGCTCCTTCTTTTTGAGCCCATTGTAGATGTTCGTAAGGTCCTCATTGTCAACATCGAATTCCCTGTGCATGTAGGAAAACTCCATGGCAAGGGTTCCGATGCTGAGGGAGAGTTTCGGGTTTATGTCATTGGTGGTCTCATCGATCTTCTGAGACCTTGACACAATGTGACAGGCAAGGCACTTGGAATTGGTCATTGCCTGCCTTTCTCCCTTTCTCTGTTCAAAGCGGTGGTTGAAGCTGAACTTGAGGTTTGGAATCTGGGGGATATTCAACTTCACCCCGTGCTGAAGCTGGGAGCGGGTGATCTCGAACATCTCATCAGGCGCAAGATCAGTATGGTAGACGTTTGCTGAGCCAACGGTCTTTCCCCCGTTAATTCCAGAAAGATCCGGGCTGCTTGCCCAGTTTTTCCACCCGGTTGAGGCAGGCGGAAAGATGTGGGCCTCAAGGTTTTCCATGTAGTCATGGTCCAGGCGATGGAGAAAACGGCCGTAATCTGCCTTGTAGATGAGTATGCGCCTTAGAGAAACCTCTCCCCCATACTCCTGGTCATCCACGTCCCTGTAAAGGGCATCGGCATCAAAATCAAAGCCGTTCTTTGATAGCTCCAGGTTTCCGCCCAGATACGTGGTCCACTTGTACCCAACGGATGAGTTGTATTCGGCACCGCCCTTTGCCCCGCTTTCATCTCCGTGGAGCTTGTCCAGGGCAGTGGTGGCTCCAACCTTCAGCTCACCCGAATACCACTTTCCATCATCTTCGGCAAAGACGGCGGACGCCCCGGCAATTGCCAGTGCAAATATCGCCGTCATAAAAAGAATTGCTGCTTTTTTCATCGGCTTTACCTCCTTGGCTACCGGGTTAGTCCGTGTCCGCTTGTCACGGTCTGGGAAGTGTAATCAGATCCGTGTACATACTGGTGACACTGGGTACACTTTGTCATAAAGGACTTCTGGAAACCGTAATTTGTTCCAGCAAGCTTTCTCCCGTTGTCATAGGGGCTCCCACCTCCTGGGATTCCATGCTTCTCAAGGCTTGATGCCCTGGCCGCATGAAAGTGGGCCTCGTGGCACTGGAGACAAAGAAAAGGCTCCTGCTGCTTGAGAAGGTTGTTGGCCACGGTTCCATGGGGATCGTGACAGATGAGACAGTCTTCCACAACGGGATCATGCTCAAAGACAAAGGGTCCCTGGTAACGGGTATGACACTTAAGACAAAGGTCATTTACCCTTTCGTCGGTCCTGAGCATTCCTGCCTCCAGGCTGCCGCTTCCATGGGGGTTGTGGCAGTCGCTGCACTTCATCTTCCCCTCCTTGAGAGGATGGTGGGAAAGAAGATTCATCTGGGACGTGATATCCCCGTGACAGGATGAACAAAGCTCCATCTCCTTTGCCTTGGCCAGGAGCCTTTCGTTGTGGTTGTGATGAATCTTGTGGCAGTTTGTGCAGGTGACGTCCCTTTCAGCATGTGTTGAGCCTGGCCAGTTCATGTGCTCATCTATCTGGTGACACGTGGTGCACACACCGGCAACCTCCTCCGGAGATAAGCCGTGACCGAACTTTAAAATCTTTTCCGTGTCCCCATCCCCCTCCACGTGGAGAGAACCTGGGCCATGACAAGACTCGCAACCCGTCTTGTAGCCCCCTGCCACCTCAAAGTCGGCTATCTTCATGTGAATGTTGTTCTTGTCTCCTGAAAGGTCCTCGTGACATTCAAGGCAGGTATTACTCCCCACGTAAGTTGCACCAGGTGCCACCTGAGGGGCCTTAATCACCTTTGACCTCTTCTCAAGCACCTGTGCACAGCCGATAACAAAGAAAATACCGACTGCAAGGATAATAAATTTCCTGATCATAAATACCCTCCGCAATTCCTGTTCTGTTTTGAAAAAACCTGAATTCAATCAACGTACGAACTTCTGGGTTTGGCCCTTATCACCTCCTTTCTTGGTGAATTTGAAATAAAAAAAAGCCGCCTTGATTACATATAAATCAAAGACGGCCTCTAATCAGGGAAAAGGTGCTTGTTACCTTTTCCCTGAACCTGTGAGTTGACCCGACGGGCCAACATGTCTTTACTTTTCAGTTGATAAGAGTGAAACCTCTTCCACTATAACAGCGATACAAAGCCCCCTCCCAAGGTTGTGCTGTCTGCTTGTGATTATTTTAAATTACACAAATCACAAAACCGTGTCAAGAGCAACTATTTAATCCAAACCTATTGAGTTACATCAAAAAAAAGGGGTGGGCAGAGAGGCTACCTTTTTAATCTTATCAAGATGTTTATGTCCCTTGCGTTTTCAGTAAAACGTAATGAACCGACATATCCGCAGATGGTTCCCTTGAGGGAGTCCCTGACAAACCTCTTTAGGGGTATCTTCCTGCCATTAACCAAAAGATATATCTCGTCCTCTTTTGCCAAGGACGGAAGCTGCAGTGACTCCTCCATGAAGTCGCAAAGGCTGCTGACCTGATCAAACCTGAAATTTCTTACCCCTTCCACCTCAAAGTCTGAAACCACAGCCACCACACCCCTAATCCTGTCCTTCAAGAGGTCTTTTGAGACTGAGCTTCGGGCAACCTCGATCTTTTTCACATCTGTTGCAGACTTAAACCCCTCACAGAGGACCAGGTCAACATCAGGAAAGAGTGACAAGGCTAGTGCTGCAAGGCCCTTTTCTGCTCTCGGAGACGTGGCCGTGCAGAAAGAAGGGGTAACAACTGCAATGCGGTCAATCCCGTCTTTTCTGTAAAGGTCCGTATCTGACCCTTGTTTTTCAAAGGGCTCAAGTTCATGCTTGGTGGACTTCATCACTGCGACGCTGTATCCACGGCCTTTAAGTTCTTTCATGATGTTTCTGATCAAGGTAGTCTTTCCAGAATTGTGATACCCTATGAACGTAAGGACCTTAGGCATGGCTTCTCCTGAGGGGCAGGCTGCCCCGTTTTTGCTTTACAGGCCAGCTATGTTACTTTCAAAAAATAGCAATGGCAACAAGGGCATGGTAATAATGGAAAACATGATACCGACTACCTTGAACCATCAAACCACCCTTATCACCAGAGATGGCGCCGAGGCCAGGCAGGAGACCGTGGCCGTTGAGACCCCCTTCAAGGTGGTCCTCAACGATGAAACAATTGGCGCCTCCATGGTCCTTCCAGACGGTCTTGAGGAATTTGGAGTGGGGTTTCTTTTTGGCCAGGGCTATATTGAAAAGACAGGCCAGGTCAAGGAGGTATACGTATGCCCAGAGGGAAGAATTAGCGTCTATGCAGATGTTGAAAATTCAGGGCCTAAGGAGGTCATTATTACCTCTGGATGCGGGGGCACCGGAAAGATATCCAGGAAGATGCTTGAAGGGGCCTTTGAACCCCTGGCCGAATGCACACTGGACCTTGATGAAATAGAAAAATTCATACTTGAGGTGCTCCACTACTCTGACCTCGGACTCAGGACCCACTGCATCCATGCCTGCGGATTCTGGTCGGAGGGAAGGCTTGCAGCATACTACGAGGATGTAGGAAGGCATAATGCCGTGGACAAGATCATTGGGGCAATTCTTCTTGGGAAGATATCCCCCAAGGGCGCAATCTATACCACAGGAAGGCTCACCTCGGACATGGTGCTTAAATGCGCCCGAATTGGGATTCCCATTGTCATGTCAAGAACGGCCCCCTCTTCCCTTGGGCTTGCAATTGCAAGACGGGCCGGAGTCACTTTGGCTGCCTACGCCCGTCCCCACAGGGTGAACTGTTTTAATGCCCCTGAAAGAATCCTCTGCCCTTGATTTAAACCCCCATGGAGCCTTTGCTGTTGGCTCCTAAAAACTGATGGGCCTGGCCAGGTCTTAGTTTTTTTGTAAGCCCATACCTTCTTTAAAACTTCACCTTTTTTCTTTCCTATTAGTACTTAGATTATCATAAAATACCGCGAAAAAGGATGAAGGCGATGTCAAAAGAGGTGCAAGAGCTTGTTAAAAGACTCAGGCCCGGTCTCTCCCTTGGAGAATATGGAAAGGTCTATGACGACACCTCGGAGTTCATGAAGATATCTTACGGGGATGTAATAAGACTTGAAGGGCAGCACTACCTTGTTATCAGGGACGAGGCGGAAAGGAGCTTTGGCATAGAGGACCCAAAATACTGGGTCAAAAGGTGCATACACCTTGAATCGGGTGAAAGAAAGATACTTAAACTGGTGTTTTATGAAAAGTTCAGCCTGAAACTGGGAGATATTGAGATCCCCTGCTTTAGAAGCCCCAGGAAAGAGGCGAGGATCCTTGAACTTGTCAGGGGAGACAAAAGGTTCATGCAGGGGGTCTCCTGCCTGGATAGCAAGGGAAACCTGGTAAGGATCCTTGATGTTGTAAGTGGCAAGAGGCTCGATCACTTCGTTTTTGAAATAGAAAAGGGGCACAAGGAATACTTTTTCCAGGATCTTCCGGCCATTTTAGAAAACTTCATGGACTCATGCAGGGCCATAAAGTTTCTTCACGACCATGGGGAAATCCACGGAGACATACGAAGGGATCACCTCTGGAGGGAATATAAGAGCGGCCAGTACGTCTGGATAGACTTTGACTATGCCTACGAATTCGAAGAAAGCCCTTTTGGGCTCGACATCTTCGGACTTGGAAGCCTTTTAATCTACCTGGCAGGAAAGCAGATTTACACAGAGGCAAACCTTCAGCACATCATGGCAGATAAACAAATCGAGCTTGAAGAGAACGATTTTTCCCTTCTATACAAAAACCGCATCGTAAACCTCAAAAAACTTTTTCCCTACATTCCAAGGGAGCTGAACCTTGTGTTCATGCACTTTTCCCAAGGGGCAGAGGTCTTTTACGAAACCGTTGACGAGTTTCTTTATGACCTTGAGCCTTGCATCGAGCTTATAAGAAAAAAAGGAGGCCAGCCATGAATTACAAAAAAATACTTGTGGCCGTTGACGCATCTGAAAATGCAAGAAGGGCTGCAGAGTACGTGGGCGAAATCGTAGGAGAAAGCCCGGGCTTTGAAATAACCCTGCTTTACGTGGTAAGACACGCGGAACGCGACCTCTTTCCAGATGATAAGTCGTGGGAAAACAGAAAGAAACAAGAAAAAGAAAAGGCAAAGTACGTCCTGAGCGAGCTGAAAACACTTCTTCATACTTATGGGCTTTCTGAAGACACTGTATCAACAAGACTCATAGAGATAAGCAACTTCAGCATAGCCCAGGCAGTCATGGACTATCAGAAGTCCGGGGGCTTTGGAACAATAGTCGTTGGAAGAAGGGGAATGTCAAAGGCAGAAGAATTCCTGTTTGGGAGCATTTCAAACAAGATAGTCCATTACGCAAAAAATTGCGCCGTCTGGGTCATTGAATAGTAGAGACGAAAACTTAGGCCATGAGACCAAGGCTAGTCAACTGCATTGCCTTTGATGACTGCCCATTCCCAAGGGATTTTAAAGGCCACGTCCAGATAGTTGGTACGGTCTATGGGGGCAGCAGGCTTGACGGAGTGCTCACAGGGCAGGTGGAAAAGGACGGTACTGATGCTGCCATGCGGATTGTTGAGATTGTAAGAAACTCCAGATTTTACCAGCACTGCAACCTGATAATGCTTCAGGGAATATGCCTTGGGGGCTTTAACGTGGTGGATGCGAGACTTATACAGCGGGAAATTTCACGGCCAGTGCTGGTGGTCGCAAGAAAAGAGCCGGACTACCAGGCAATCAAGGACGCGCTTTTAAGGAAAATCCCAGAAGGTGACAAAAAATGGCAAATAATACAAAATTTGGGCCCCATGGAGCCATGTAAAAACTGTTTCATACAAAGGGTGGGGCTAGATTACCCAGAGGCAGAGGCGGTGATAGATTTTTTTTGCGTAAACTCCAATATCCCTGAACCACTCAGAACGGCCCACCTCATTGCAGGGGCCTTGGGCAGAGGCTCAAGCAGAGGACGCGTGTAATTTTAAAAAATGCAGTTGGCCTTTTTTCTTTCAGTGCAGGAACACGAAAAAAATTTTAAGTTTTCGGCCCTGTTAATAAAAAAATTTTACCCCATAGACCCCAGGCTATTTGAGCTTTTTTTCCTCTTTTTTGACCTCTTTCAACTTCTTTTTGTAATATTTGAGGCACTGCTTGATAAACCGCTGCTGTCCTTTTTTTGAAGTAAGATTTACCCTTTCCACAGGTGCGTCCCAACAGGCAAGGAGAATCAGCTTGATGGGCAAATTCATGTCCAATAAGCAGTTGATCTTGCTCTCATAGTATTCCTTTTCAACCTGGAGCTTGATGCGCTTGTTCCTGGTTATGGCCGTAAGGGGTAGCTCTCTTTTCGCAGTGGCAAGATTCATCTTTTCATCCACCTTTCTTTTTGTTCTTATCTGTCACAGTGCAAAGTTGTTGCCAAATTTCATGTTCTAAATGCCAGAAAAGCCGTAAATAATCCCTGTTGTAAAACCGATAAAACAGAATAGGTAGAAAGTCTTTTCTAAAAACGGAATCTTTTTTCACACAAGATATGAGAAAAAATGTTGCCATAATAGATCTCGATACCCAAAGACGTAAAAAAGAGATCATTTCCAAAATAAAGAGGATTCCACCGCTTCCCGCAGCAGCCCAGGAGGTCCTTTCCATTGTTGCACAAAACCCTCAGGATATTCGGCGACTTGAGCAGGTGATCATGCATGACCCCTCCCTGTCATCGCAGCTTCTAAAGGTGGCAAACTGCGCTGCCTATTATCCTGCCAGCCGCATAACCACCATACACAGGGCAATCGTGTTCCTTGGATTTTCCGAGGTCAGAAGCCTCGCACTCAGTCTCAGCGTCTCAAGCGTTTTCAAGGGCAAGAAATCAAAGACAGGCTTTGAGAGGCAAAAATTCTGGGAACACTCCATAGCCGCGGCCATGATAAGCAGGATACTTGCAGGAGAGCTGGAACTTGAAGAAACCGATGTGTACTTCACCTGCGGGCTCCTTCACGACCTTGGCCGGGCAGTAATGGACACCTGTTTTCCAAGGGAGTGGAAACAAATTCTTGATTACGCCCAGGAAAACGAATGTTCATTAATAGCGGCAGAAAGGAAATTCGGTTTTCCTCACAACATAATAGGGGCCTGGCTTGTCAAGAACTGGGACCTCCCACCTATTTATTACAGGGTAATTGCCAGTCACCACCTGCCTCCTGGACACCCCCATTTCAACATGGATGGCGCAATAGTACAACTTGCAGACTATTTGGGCCACGAGCTTGGATTGGGACTTTATTCACGCCCAAGTTGCAACGTGGTTGCCCTTTCCAATTACCTGGGCCTGGGCCAGGAAAGAATGGAACTGCTTAAGGAACATATAGAGAAACTGGCAGAAATTGCAGAGGCCATTTCAATGGGAATGCTCTAACACCGTTTGGCCCCTGGCTGAACAAACCGCAAATTGCTGAAGCCTGTCAAATCATCCCTCTGCCGCTTTCTGAAGGTCTATGATGCCGTCTGTGCCTGGATAGTCCTTTTTGGCATATCTTGTAATGTCTGTGAGTTTGTGTACCAGCTCACCAAGGTACTCCACCTGTCTTTCAAGCCTCACAAGAGGCTTTTGGTCAAGGGAAGAAGCAGATGATCGAAGGAGCTCACAGTTTAGCAGTATGGCCTGAAGAGGCTGGCTGAATTCGTGGGCGACAGCCCCGGCCATCTCCACGATACCTTCAAGACGCTGCTGCTCAAGAAGTGCCCGCTGTGCCTCCTTGAGCTCTGTTATGTCAAGGATCAAAACCGCAATCTCGTCTCCCTCTGGCCTCTTGGCAGACGATATCAGAAACCACCTTGCCCCTTCTTCGTCAAAGTATTCAAAATTGTCCCTGTTCCGGCTGTTTATCAGTTTATCTACAAGCCCCTTTTCAAAGGGAAGCCTTTGGGATTTGGAACCCTCCGAAATATTAAGGAGTTCCCACGCAGACTGGTTTGCCCATTTGATATCCCCTTCCAAATCAATAATTACGAGGCCTGCACCAATTTGGGCAATTACCCTGCCCCAAAGCTCTCTTTCAAGACTGACTCTCTTTTCTATACTGGCAATTTCGACTGCCCGCTGGATTATGTCCTTAAGCTCCTTGGCATCAACGGGTTTTTCCAGGTAGGAAAAGGCTCCCTTTTTCATTGAAATCACTGCATCATCCACCTTCCCATAGGCTGTCATGATGATGACCGGGACAAAGGGGGCGACCTCCTTTATCTTTGAAAGAAGCTCCACACCCTTCAGGCCGTCCATCCGTTGATCCGTGAGCACCAGATCGAAATCCCCATTCTTAAAAAGAGACAGGGCCTCCATGGGGTTATCGCATGAGGTGACACTGAGCCCCATAAGCTCAAGACGCATCTTCAAAACAGTCAAAATATTTTCGTCATCATCGACCAGAAGAATCTTTTTGTTAGGCATGGCCCTTTCCTTTAATTGATTGACAACTCTCCATCTATTTTATTAGCAAATAATATACCTTCAAAACAAAAAATGAAAACTGCCAATCCTGATTCCTTAAGAAACACCGTTGAAATACTGGCCTCCCACATTGGCCCTCGGCCAATAAAAAGGCCTGAGAAACTAAAGGAGGCAAGGGACTTTATAGGCAAATCCTTTGAGGATATTGGACTGTCTGTTTCCCTTCAACCTGTGATCTACAAAGGGATTGAGTACCATAATGTCATTGCCGCCACAAAGGGGACGGACCCTCTCCTGCCCTGCGAGAAAAGCATACTCGTGATCGGGGCCCACTACGACACGGTCTCTTCAACCCCGGGTGCAGACGATAATGCAAGTGGAATAGCAGCCCTATTGGAAACCGCCAGACTTACAGCACCTTTTAAGCCAGACGACCTGGTTTTTGCCGCATTTTGTATGGAAGAACCTCCGGTTTTTAGGACAAGGAACATGGGAAGCTACTGGTATGCCAGGCACCTGAAAAAGATGGGGCAAAAACTTATTGGAATGATATGCCTTGAGATGGTAGGCTACTTTTCTGACAGGCCTGGAAGCCAGAAATACCCCTTTCCACTTATGAACAGGATGTATCCGGACAGAGGCAACTTCATTGCCATTGTTGGTAACCTTAAATCAAAGGACTTCACCATGACCCTAAAGGGGCTCTTTAAAAAACACAGCACTATTCCAGTGGAATCCTTAAATGCCCCTGCCGTAATGATAGGCATTGATTTTTCAGACCACTGGTCATTTCAAAAGCTTGGGTTTAAGGCCGTCATGGTCACAGACACGGCCTTTTACAGGAACCCAAACTACCACCGTCCCTCTGATGTTCCCTCAACCCTTGAATATGAAAAGGCCGCCCAGGTTGTGGACGGCCTTGCAGGTTCAATTCTTGATCTGTGCGGCTTACGGGCTTAATCCCTATGCCACTCTATACGAACGCTCTTTTCCCCGTCTCCGTATTCGAGGCTGTACTCTCCCTGATATGATCGCCTAATTGCCTCCCCTATACGCTTGGCAAGATGTATTCCAGTAACCAGCACCTGGATTGAATCCCCGTCCTGCCTGATTTCCATAAGCCTCTCAAGGGGATGTTCCGCCTTTTCCGCCTTCTCCTCGTTCTTGATGAGATTCAATATCTCATCCCCATGACTTTTGAGGAACCTGCCACTGAGATTTATAACTCCTGCCGGCATCTTCTCCTTTATCCTTCTGCAGGCTGGGCACAGGGCCTTATTTGCCTTTTCCGGCTTCTCTTCGGTCCATACCCAGCGGCCACCCGAATAGACACAGCCGCAGCTGGTACAGACCGTGGGTTCCGGAAACTTCTCCTTTGACTGGTAGGGATCGTGCCGTTTTTCCTTGACCAGCCTGTCGAGTCTACCAAACTTGCCTTTGTCCATAAGCACCTCCTCGGCTTTTTATTGAATAACAACCAACTACCCTATTAATAAAAAGGTAGGTACCAGGTACACCAGGAACAAGGGCGCATGGCGGCAAACCCAACTATTTTTTCTTGTAGGTGCCCATCAAAACCGCCTTGGCCAGCACGTGGCCCTTCATGGCAGCTTCCAGTTCCGCCTTGGTAGGCAAATCCAGGCCATCCAAAACCCTATCCAGGGCGTACAGCTTGAAGAAATACCTGTGGCGTCCTATGGGCGGGCAAGGCCCTCCGTATCCCGTCCGCTGCCAGTCATTCAGCCCGGATTTGACACCTGGAGGAAGCTCTGCCTCCTTTACCCCTTCTGGAAGAGTCGTAATCTGTGGCGGGATGTTAAACAGAACCCAGTGCACCCACGTCATTTTTGGGTTCGCAGGATCAGGCGCATCGGGGTCATCCACAATAAGGGCTAGGCTCTTGGTTCCGGCAGGTACACCAGACCAGGAAAGAGGAGGCGAGATGTCCTCCCCCTGACAGGTGTATTTTGATGGTATCTCTCCTTCGTTTTTAAAGGCCTGGGACGTTAGTTCCATTGCCATGACAGTCTCCCCTAAACTGAAGTTTAAGGCTATAAGCCAAAGGAGCAGAAAAAGTAAAAGGTCTACGTAAGTTTTCATGGTATTATTTTACCAAGAAAATTAATTATTTTGAATCATATTTTTCCTTGACCAGCTAATCGCCCTTATCCAAGGGAATATACAGCCAAATGGAAATGTCATTTTTTACTGCGGGAGCTAAAAAACAACAAAAATAGCCCCTTTAAACTTGACCGCCTTCAAAAAGCACTTAGTTTCTATCCCAAAAAGAGGAGGAAAATATGTCCAAGACAAGAAGGGCGCTGACAAAAGAAGAGATACTGGAATTCAAGGAGATGCTTGAGAAAAAGAGGGATGAAATATGGCAGGACATAAGGAACGAGCTCAAATCCAGGGTGAGTGAAGAGTACCATTCTCTTATTAACGATGTTAACGACGAGGAAGACCTTGCCCAAATAGATCTGCAGGAAGAGGTGATTCTTGGGGTCTTAGAGGCCAGAAAAAAGGAGCTCGAGGCCATTAACCATGCCCTTTGGCGCATAGAACACGGTGAATACGGCAGGTGCCTTGAGTGTGAGGACTGGATATGCCTTGAAAGGCTTAAGGTCAGACCCTGGGCGGTATACTGTTTACCATGCAAGGAAGAGCTGGAAAGGCGCGGAAAGATATAGGCAGAAAAAGGGCCAGAATTTACAGACCAAGGGCAAATGACAGAGCGCTTCGCACCTCTTCCCTGCTAAGCTTCTCAAGACAGACGGGTTCCTGGCATCTCCTGTAGCTGTCTCCGCACGGACTGCAGGATGCACTGCTCATCAACGTGGTGGTATTATCAAGCACAGGTGCCCAAAGCCTCGGATTGGTAGGGCCGAAGTTGACAAATGTCCTGGTTCCGCACCATGCAGCAAGATGAGTAATTCCTGAATCATTTCCCCAGTAAACCCTCGCCTTTCCCAGAAGGTCCGCCAGGGGCCCAAGCCCAAAGCCGCTTGCAATCTTGACCCTGCCGTCCCATCTCAAGGCGAAATCCTCCACATCCTTTGCCATTTCCCTTTCTGCAGGGCCGAGGATAAAACAACAGCTCATCCCCGAAGCCTTCTCTATGAGGTCTTTTGTGACGTCAAAGAAGAGCGAGAGGGGAAAATTTTTCCTGGCGCTGCCGCTTCCAGGGTGAATTACAAGGTCAAAACCTTGGCGCTGACTTTCTGCCCTGGAATATCCAAGGGGCGTCAGAAAATCGCTCAAGCTTGCATCTTCGTCCTCGAGCTGGTCTCTAACCTGGTTAAACTGGAATATGGAGCAATTCGTCTCATCAGGGCCTTCATCCACTGTGAATATCACCTTTGCCTTGAGCCGGGAGTCAGGCATTATCAAAATAGTTGGAACAAGACCCCTTCTTCTGGAAAACCACCATACCTCATCGAAATAGTCAAAATGGGGCGCAATGGCCCCGGTAAAAAGCTGGGCAAAGGCAGCTGAACTAGAGGGAAAGACAGAGGAGACCTCACCGCAATCCTTGAGGAAGAGACACCTCTCAGGCTGTCCTGCCAGGGTAAAATCTCCCACGTGTTTTTTCAAAAGCCTGAGGGCAGGAAGGGATATAAGAAGATCCCCAATGGCACCTTGATGGACTACTAAGGTTGGCATGCATCCTCCGTTTTACTTTTCACCAATACAGGGTTCGCTGGTTCCGAACCCAGGTGATTTATTGCGAAAAACGCTACAAATAATTCAACAAATAAGTTACAGTGTCGGCCTTGTAAGGCCAAGAAATACTTCATATTGGGCCTTGGTTTAACTACAGAGACTATCCAATTTATTCAAGGAGGAAATAGCAAATGGCCGGTGAGAAGATAACAATCAACCCAGATGGCACAATCAACGTGCCTGACAATCCCATAATACCTTTCATAGAAGGTGACGGGATAGGCCCAGACATCTGGAGGGCCACCAGGATGGTCCTGGATGCCGCGGTTGAAAAGGCATACAATGGAAAACGCTCCATATCGTGGAAAGAGATATATGCAGGTGAAAAGGCCAAGGAAAAGACGGGTGAGTACCTTCCCCAGGAGACGCTGGACGCCATTTCCGAATACGTAGTTGCAATAAAAGGCCCGCTGACAACCCCTGTGGGCGAGGGAATAAGAAGCCTTAACGTGACCTTGAGACAGGTCCTTGATCTCTATGCCTGCGTTAGACCCGTGCGATATTTCAAGGGTGTGCCAAGCCCGGTAAAAAGGCCGGAACTGGTAAATATGGTCATCTTCAGGGAAAACACCGAAGACGTTTATGCCGGCATAGAATGGCCTGCAGAGAGCCCGGAGGCAAAAAAGGTAATAGACTTCCTCGCAAAGGAGCTTGGGGCAAAGATTCGTTCTGACTCTGGAATTGGAATAAAGCCCATCAGCAAGACAGGCACCTTCAGACTGGTAAGAAAGGCCATAAGATACGCCATAGAGAACAACAGGGATTCCGTTACCCTCGTACATAAGGGAAACATAATGAAGTACACGGAGGGGGCATTCAGGAACTGGGGATACGAGCTTGCAGAAACCGAATTCCCTGAAAAAACCATCTCCGAGGCCGACCTGTGGGAGAAACATGGAGGCAATGTCCCGGAGGGAAAGATTGTAATTAAGGACCGCATAGCTGACGCCATGTTCCAGCAGATACTTCTAAGACCTGCCGAGTACAGTGTGCTTGCAATGCCAAACCTCAATGGAGACTACATGTCAGACGCCCTGGCAGCCCAGGTTGGCGGGCTTGGCATGGCGCCTGGAGCGAACATAGGGGACGGTGTGGCCCTTTTTGAGGCGACCCACGGAACTGCCCCGAAGTACACCGGCCTTGACAAGGTAAACCCTGGCTCCCTCATACTCTCAGGCGCCATGATGCTTGAGTATCTTGGCTGGGACGAGGCCAGGGACAAGATATATGAGGGTCTTGAAAGGGCCATATCAAAAAAGAGGGTAACCTATGACCTTGCGCGCCAGATACCAGACGCAGAAGAGGTGAAATGCTCTGAATTTGCCAAAAGCATGGTTGATTCCATGGAATAGTTCCAGAAGGCAAAATGTAAGGGGCCGGCCCTGGCGGCTGAGTATACATGGCAGCCGGCTCCTTGATTTCCTGTTTCCGCGCCTGTGCCCTGCCTGTTCAACACCTGTTCCAATCCCTTGGCACCATCCTCTTTGCAAAGAATGTTTGCAAGGAATTTCAATAGTTCCTGAACCCCTTTGCATCAGATGTGGAACACCCTTTAAATCCAGAACATCTATCCCACACTTGTGCTCAAAATGCATTGAAAACCCCGGGCCAGTGGACTGGGCCCGATCACTTTTTGTATACAAAGACCCCATAGCGTCTCTAATAAAGGAACTGAAGTATAGGGGGGATCGCTCTTGCCTTTACGCCCTTGAAACCCTCTCCCGTCCGATTCTTGAAAGGATTTTGAACACTTCGCCCCTGAAAACGGAGAAAAATGACAAATCAACCTGCGTGGTTCCTGTGCCCCTTCATGTAAACCGATTGAGACAGAGGATGTTCAACCAGTCTCTTCTCATTGCCAGACGACTTTTTACCCAGATTCCAGTGAGAACGGACATTGTTTCAAGAACCGTTGACAATCCTCCCCAGAGCACCCTTTCAAGAAAGAGACGTCTTGACAACGTGCGAAACATATTTGAAGCCCGTTCCCTCTTGGGCTTTCGCCATTTCATCATAGTGGACGATGTGGTAACCACAGGCAGCACTGTTAACGAAATGGCTCAAGTTCTAAAGAAAAAAGGTGCAAGGAGCGTTTTATCCATAAGCATTGCACGGACCTTGTAAGTAAAGCTTAGGAGGCGCCAAAACCTTAGCGCACCAGACTCCAGCGCCCAGAAAAGTAACGAAGCACCGAAAGGGATGAGGGATCGAGAAAGGAGTGGTCACGCTTGTCAAAGGAAAAACTTCCTACCACGCCATAGTAATTCTTTATGCCTGTCTCAAGGCCCCTTCTGAGACCCTCACCACCTCTTCCTCCCGTATGTCTCAGGGCGGTAGCAAGCACATTTAAGGCATCCCATGCCTGTGCAGCATAAAGTTGCGATTCAAAGGGCATAATATCAAGCTGGCTTCCCCATCTGTTGAGAAAGTTCTTGGCATTAAAGGTCAGTCGCCTTTTCAGGCCCTCTGGAACAAGGGCTGAAGGAACAGCCACAAAAAGGAGTTGGCTTGTGGAGTTGCTGCCTTGGCCAAAGGCCGTCTCAAAAAGGCCGTGACATATTCCGAGGGGAAGATCAGCCCTCCCCATCACGTTTAAAACCAGAGATCTTGCAAGGCTGTTTGCCCAGATTAGTGCTGCATCTGGACTGCAACGGTTCAGGAGAGAAAACTTTCTTCCAAGGTCCTCTGGGTTAAGATTGAATCCTTCGGCGCAACTGAGACTCAGGCCATATTCCGGCGCATATCCCCGTATCCACAAAAATAGTTCCCTGTAGAACCCGCCAGCCTGTACAAGCACCCCCAAGGACTGGTAGCCTCGCCTCTTGAATACAGAAAAAAGGGCCTTTAGCTCAGACGAAAAGTTGAGGGTTGTTGAAAACGTCCATTTTGTTTTGAGACCTGAAAAGGTAAGAATCGGCGTTGTTCCAGAGATGAGAATAAGAGGAATCCCTCTGTTTTCGGCAAACTTCCTTAAAGGGAGACAGTTTTTAGGGGCAGTGGGCCCAAGCAGGGCCGATACCCCTTGCTCCTTTAGCTGTAAGGCCCCTTGGAGCATCTTGTTCCCGTCAGAGCCGGTATCAAACACGGTAATTTCAAGCCTTTTGCCCCCTATTCCTCCAAGTAGGTTTATTTCTTCAACTGCAAACTGGATGGACTTGTAGGCTGCTTCTCCCTGTTTGCTAAATGGCCCTGAAAGATCAAGCAATACACCTACTTTAATGGAATCGGCAAAGGAGGAGGAAGAACAGGCCAAAATAAAGAATACATGGATAAGAAGCATTAAAAAAAGACGCAAAGGGCCATTCATGACCAGCCTGCCGCTAAGATATCCAGCGTTTGAAGGCATCAAGGAAGGACTACCTCAGCAACTTAAGCTGTCTCTTTGCTGCCTTGGCCTGGGGTGTCCTTGGGTAGTTCTTTATGAGTCTTTTGAGCAGAATTCGCGCACTTTCCCTGTCACCAAGTCTTGCAAAGGCAAACCCCTGCTTAAGCAGTGCATCAGGTACCTTGTTGCTTTTGGGAAACTTGCTGATAACCTTGTTGTACTCCAGAATAGCCTCTTCATACCTGGACTGCTTGTACTCGCACTCCCCTATCCAGAAATGTGCATTTGCTACCATTGGAGAGTTGGGATGCTCCTTTATAAAGTCCCTGAATGCAGCCTTGGCATCCTGGTATTTCTTCATTTTGAAGAGTTTAAGCCCCTCTTTGTAAAGATCTTGAGGCTCTTGAGGTTTAGGGGGTTGGGGCCTTACCTCCTTTTCTGTTTCAACCACCTTGGCGGAAGCCTCCTGGCCAGGCCGCTGCACCAGCTGCTGGGTCGTCTTGCCCACCTTCTCGACAGTTGCTTGTATCTCTGCCTTAAGCTGGGCAAGCTCTGACTCTTCCCTTTCCTGGTTGTATTTTAGCTGGTCCACAAGCCCGTTTAGACGCATGAGCTCGCTTTCAAGGCCGTCTATTCTCGCATTTAATCTGGCAATAGAACGTCCTCCTCCACCCTCGGCCTGCCCTTGTAATTGATTCATCTGCTTTTTAAGGGCCTCAACCTCTTGACCAATCCTGTGGGTCTCCACCTGAAGACCTGAAACGTTTCTGTCAAGCATGTCTATTTGTGCCTGGGGAGCACAGCCTCCCAGGATAAAGGATGCCGAGAACAACAATATCGAGGCGGAACAGGCGAATCTGATCATTTTATTTATTGGCTTCATAAAAAAATCCTCTACTTAAAGGTATTTGGACCCCAGAAAGGAAAGTAGTCACGGCGGCCGTATCTTACCAGCATCCGCTGGTCCTGTCCGTTGGCCTGCATAACAAACAGGTGTTTATTACCACCTAACCTGTTTGAACAAAAGAGTATTTGTGTACCATCCGGAGACCAGGATGGATTCTCATTGCTGCCTTCAAATGTGAGCTGGACAGGATCTCCACCCTTTGGTGAGATGGTAAAGATCTGAAATTTCCCGGAGACCCTGCTCACATACACTATCCTGTCACCATTTGGCGACCACTGGGGGTCTGTATTGTAGCTTCCGGAATAGGTTAGACGTCTGGTTCGGCCGGAAGATAAATCCATAACGTAAAGTTGAGGGCCCCCGGCACGGTCTGAGACAAAAACAAGCCTGGTTCCGTCTGGAGAAAAGGAAGGGGAGACGTTGATCCCAGGCCCCCTGGTTAGCCGTCTGATAATATGCCCATTAAAATCCATAAGATAAATATCAGGGCTGCCCGACCTGCTGAGGGTGACTGCCAAACGCTTGCCAGAGGGATGCCATGCCGGTGACATGTTTATACCGTTAAAGCACGCCAGTTTCCCTATGCTTCCCTTGGATAAATCTTTTAGGTAGAGACAGGGCCTGCCAGTCTTAAATGAGGTAAAGGCTATGAAACGTCCGTCTGGAGAATACCGAGGGGACATGACTATGGTATGCAGCCTGGTTTCCCGCCGGATGCCGCTGCCGTCAAATGCAGCAGAGTAAATCTCACGGCCATTAGGGTTTTCAGATACGAAAACTATCCGAGACAGGGTAAGGCCAGGGTGCCCGGTGATTGCAAGGACGATCTCGTTTGCAAACCTGTGCGCTATCTTCTTAAGATCGGAAGTGGTTCCAATATATTTTCTTCCCACTACCATGGTTCCGTTTGAAAGATCATACAGCTTCATGACCACTGTAACCGACCTGCCCTTGCGCGAAAAATCCGTTGTGACCTTGTAATCTATTTTCTCGCCTGCACCCTCTGCCAGGGAGCTAAAAACCGAAAAAAATCCCTGGAACAGTAGATCCTTGGATAGTGTCTTTGTAACCTGTTGGGAGGCCTGTCTGTTTTCATAGGTGAGGACAGAAACGGTTGGAGGCTCAACCACTATGGGAATCTTCTGAAAATATGGCGAATTGATGTCAATAAATATCTTGGCAGACAGGTGTCTTGCCGTGAAAAGGAAAAAGAGCAACAGGAAGCACCATAGAATCGAGACGGATTTCTTAAACACCTGGAAATTCCCCTTTTGATTTACTTAAAGGCCAATATAAAAGGCCCCAGCTAATTTGCAAATCAACTGGGGCCCTGTTGAAAACTATTTTTAAGGCTTTTCAGTCCGTAACTACCACCAACTGACGGTCTGATCGGCATCAAAGATCATCTGAACAAGCGTATCGTAGTTGGGATCGCCTACATAAAGCTTGAACTCCATGGCATCCCTGTCACGGCTAAGGATATCGACCAGCTTTTTGGTGTCGTCGTTGGGCTCGGACCTGTAAACGTGTAATATTTTCATCTTTTTTTCTTCGCTCATCTTGTCATCCTCCCCCTGTTAGTCTTCTGAACAAGCCGGCGGCGGGGTCTTGCTCTGTTTTGGCAGGCCATAGGGAATAATGAGATCTGCCTCTCTGAGCCTTTCTCCCAACTCCTCAAGACTCAACTTGGTGAGCTCCACGCCTTCCACATCCTCACCGTCAATGGTGAAGACATCGCCTTCCATATCCCTTATCCAGTCTATGTTCTCCTTTACGTAATCGGAGAAGCGTGGATATTCATTATACATGAAGCAGGGATATGCATAGTGATTCTCTACAGCCAACCCCAGTGCTGAACGCACAGCGTCGCCTGCGTACATCCTGTTTTGCATAATAAAATAACATTTTTTGGATTCCATGATTCTACGCCTCCTGCATTAAAGGACCAGATATTTCCCACACTCGTCGATGATGGCACCATGATAGGCCTGGGTCCTCATCTGACGCGGGGTCAGACCCTTAGGCACATCCTTTTCCACATCGTAGCCTTCGCATGTGTAACTGTCTGCACATATGGCCAGGTCTTCAACCTCGCACATATTGGCAAGTTTAACAAAGTCTGGATGTTTTGTAAGGTGCACTGACTTGAATGTGAAAAATACCATCACCTTCTTCCCAGCCCTTGTGGCAGCAGCGGCAACGCCAATTACGTGCCTCATATACTGGGGAGAGGTTACAAAGATTCCTAATTTATTCGGATCGGTAGCCATTGGTTCAAAACCTCCCTTTCTTCAATGTGTTTGAAGAAAAAACGTGATTTCGTTATTTTTTCTTTACATAAAAACGGATAAAGCCCTCGTCTTCCCTTTCTCCAAGGTACTCGTGGCCGGCCCTTGCGCACCAGCCGGGAATGTCATTTCTTGAACCAGGGTCTGTACCCAGGACTTCAAGTATCTCACCAGAATTGATCTTTTCAATTTCCTTCTTTGTCCTCAGAAGAGGCATCGGGCAGCTCAGACCCTTTGCATCCAGTGTGCGTGCTACTTCAAGGCCTTCAGGGGCAATTTTGATGTCACTCATGTTTCCTCCTTTTTTTCCATTATTATATTTTTATCAGTCTTTCACTGAAATCACATCTCTACTATGAGCTTGTTGGAATCCTCATTCCAGTCAACGATAATGTACCAAAGGGCCATTGCAATGACCACTATTGCCAAGGTGCCTCCGTAGCCCAGGGCATCTGGCAGATAAAGATGAATACCAAGCTTGCTGCCCTCGTGAGTTGCCCCCACACCTTCCATATGAATCGCCCTGAACCATTTAGTCATAAGGGCATTAGAAATTCCAAAAAAGGGCACCACCAGCCACAATTTCATTTGCCCCTCTCCAACACGCCACAAGGTCCCGGAGCCGCAGCCACCAGCAAACATGGCCCCGAGTCCAAAGAGGAAACCACCGAAAACCGCACCCCAACCAAAGGTTCCACGAACGTAATTTACAGGATCAAGGGTGCGCCTTGCTGCAATTACTGCCTGATCCGCCGCGTCCACCACATCCTCCAGGGTGTCGGCCAGGTCTTCATCATCAACTTCATCAGGATCGATTTCGTCAACCACATCGCTCAGGATTGACTGCACTGCCACTGCCGACCCCCTTTGGGGCACGGCATACTTAAGAACTGCTCCACCAATTGCCAAAATCAGTATGGAAAGGGCAACGGACTTGGCAAGGGTGCAGTCCCCTGTCATGTGCGGCTCCCTGAATGCCTGTACCATGCACCAACGCCCTCTCTGCATGGTGTAGCCTAGACCTGCGGAAATAAGCAGGATCCCGCTCAGGGACGAGATATAATTGTCACTTTGGCCTGCGTAATGGTATGCACCCCAGATCAGGGCAACTATTGAGGCAATACCAATAATGACCTTGAGGGCATAAGGGAAATCAAAATTCTTACCTCCGGAAGTACCCCAGGTGATGTGTTCCATCTCCCAGTATATATATTTGAGTCCGAGAACCACTCCTATTATCAGCCCAAGCCACATGGTAAAACCATTGGCTGCCAGGTTACCTATGGCATTGTACATACCGCCAACATTACAGCCTCCTGCAAAGGCGGAACCTATACCCATAAGTATGCCTGCAATGATGGCCTTCACCAGCTCCCATGGAGGGGGAAACTTGAAGGAAAAATCGTTTCCAAGGCAGGCAGAGATAAATGCTCCTGCAAGGAAACCTATTCCAATGACAGAACCCGAGCTGACCACAACACTGGCCGGCTTGTCATGTAATATACCTATTCCGTAAAGTATCCACTCTCCCCAGTTCCTAATGGCTCCAACGGCCCCCCATGGCCTCCACCATGCCATTATGAGAATACTCAACAGGGCAACTATCAGACCCGCAGCAGTAGCATTCCACTCAGTTTGGCAAAGAATCTTGAAAAAGTTCTTGACCTTTTCCTTGAAAAGTCCCTCGCTCATAAAGCGCTCCCCTCCTAGTAATGATTAGTGCTGGCACAGGTTAAAAGGATAAGCATTGCGTGAAGAGAACATAAAAGTTATTAATATTTTTCCAAATTGAATTCGTGTGTACCAAAATTCACGCACTGTGTCAAGGATTAGTTGAATGACCATTCAGTGGCAAACCCCTTGGTTACACAGCCCCTTGGTTACACAAATTGATACATACACGGGAGTATTGACATGAATCGGACCATCATACTTGTTTTCATGCTTACATTGGCGCCTGTTCTTCTATCGTGTTCAGCCCTTGCCATGAGCACCTCTAACGTCTCAGGCCTTTTCAAAAAGGTGCTGTCAAATGGACTTACAGCAGTGGTTAGGGAAAGCCACAGGGCTCCAGTAGTGGCCGTACAGATATGGGTAAAGGCGGGAAGCGCCTATGAAACAGAGGAGCAAGCAGGGATCACGCATCTTATTGAACATATGATATTTAAGGGCACTGAAAAAAGGGGCCCCGGCGAGCTTGCTTCCACAATAGAATCCCTGGGCGGCACCATAAACGCATACACCTCCTACGATTACACGGTCTATCACTGTGTTGTACCAAAGGATCACCTCTCAACTGCCCTTGATGTACTGGAGGATGCAGTCTTCCACTCAACATTCCACAAGGAAGAGCTTGAAAGGGAGAAAAAGGTGGTGCTGGAAGAGATGAAAATGAGGCTGGACAATCCCCACACCAGGCTCTTTGAAGACCTAATGAAGATCTCTTACCAGGTCTACCCTTACAGGCGGCCCATCATCGGCTATGAGGAAACCGTAAAGTCCTTTACAAGGCAGGATATCCTTGCCTATATGGCCCAGCACTACAGGCCCTGCAACATGGCAGTGATAGTGACAGGAGATGTAAACGGTACCGAGGCAATCTCACATATAGAAGAGTTTTTTGGCAGGGAGAAAAAACTTGAATGCACAAATCCTTCCTTTCCTAAGGAACCCGTGCAGACAGCCCCGAGGATGATCCGGACCTCAATGGACTGCAATGAAGGTTACGTTGCCCTGGCATTTTCCGGAATCCCGGACTTTACCGGTGAGGATGTACCTGCCCTCGATCTCCTTTCATCGCTTCTGTCAGACGGCGAAAGTTCCCTACTGGTTTCTAGCCTAAAAAACCAGCTTGGCCTTGTTCACACCATAAACGCCTCTGCCTTTACGCCCAGAGGCCCAGGGCTTTTCGAGATAACCGCTGACATCGACCCAGAAAATCTCAAGAGGTCCCTGACTGCTATTCTCATTGAGCTTTCAAGGCTCAAGGAGCAGGAGATATCTCCCCAGGAGTTAAAAAGGGCCAAAACGCAGCTTGTTACAGACTTTATTTATAGCCAGGAGACCATGGAAGGCGAGGCAAGAAAGCTTGGGGTCTTCCAAGTCCTTGCAGGAGACGCTTCAAAGGAGGCTGAATATATCGAACGGGTCAAAGGGCTGACTGGTGAAGATATAAAGAGGGTTGCTCAAAAATACCTCGACCCCAAAAGGCTCAATGTATCCATGGTCTTTCCTGAAGGCTCTGCTGTAACCTTTGAAGACAAGGACCTTCAAGAGGTACTTTCAAACGCGGCAGCGGGAAACCTGGAAGGCGAGCCCAAAACAAAAGAAGGCGCAGCGGGAAACATAAAACGCTTTACCATTGGTAACGGCATAACACTTCTTTGCCTTGAAGACCACTCACTTCCCACTGTCGGGGTAAGGATAGTCATGCCAGGGGGATTAAGGTATGAAAATCCTTCTAACAACGGCATTTTCAACATGATTGCCAAGGCGTGGACAAAGGGCACAAGTCTTCATAACGCACAGGCCCTTTCCGAGATAATAGACAGCATGGGTGCTGAAATAAATGGTTTTTCAGGCCAGAATTCCTTCGGACTCAAGGCCAAATTTACCAGCGATACGCTTAAAAGGGGCCTTGCAGTGCTTGGCGAAATTCTTCTTTCACCCTCATTTCCAGACAAGGAGATTGAAAAGCTTAAGCCTCAGGTGCTGGCCACCATAAAAAGACAGGATGACTACATGCCGTCAGTAGCCATCAGGGAGTTCAAGAAGCTTCTATTCTTACCCCATCCATACGGCATGAATGTCCTTGGTACGCCGGAAAACGTAATGCGTTTCTCACAAGAAGACCTGGTTTCTGTCTTCAGGGAGTATGCCGTTCCTGACAGGGCCATAATAGCCGTGGTTGGAGATTTCAATACGGCCCAGCTCAAAAACGAGCTCTCCTCCCTTCTGAAGGGCTGGGTGAACGAGTCAGAAACCTTCCTGCCCTCGCCTCCTTCACCCTCGGCCTTTACCGCTCCCAAGGTTGTGAGCATCCATAGGGACAAGCAGCAGGAACACATCGTGCTTGGTTTCATGGGCACATCCATCTCGGACAGCGACCGCTACCCCCTGGAGGTCCTGAACGCCATTCTTGCGGGCCAGGGCGGCAGGCTATTCAAGGAGCTTCGCGACAAGGAATCCCTGGCCTATTCGGTTACGTCCTTTTTGAACTTTGGAATAGACTACGGTTTCATAGCCACCTACATAGCATGCTCCCCGGAGAAGAAGAAAAGGGCACAGGAGGGGCTTTGGCGCCAGCTTTACAAGGTACAGCAGCAGGCACCATCTGCCCCTGAGTTGGAGCGTGCCAAGAACTGGATAGTTGGCAGATACCAGATATCCCTCCAGACCCCTGGAGCAAAGGCCATGGATATGGCCATAAACGAGCTTCTGGGGCTTGGCTACAACTTTTCAGACAGGTATCCAGAACTAATCAGAAAGGTTAGCCCGGAGGACGTAACTGCCGTGGCAAAAAAATACTTCAGCTCCCAGGCATACGTGCTGGTCTCGGTAGGGCCTTGATTCATGCTCAAACGGATCAATCTTACTGTCAAGCAGGGTTCGAAACGGGCAGACGAGGTTGCCCAAAGGGTCAAGACCTTCCTGGAAGACAACAATGTTGAGGTATCAGAAGGGGAAATCAGCCCCAGTGATGAGGCTGTGGTTGTGGTTGGCGGTGACGGAACCCTTTTGCATGTTGCCGCCAAGGCCTTTGAAAGACAGATACCCCTTCTTGGCATAAACGCCGGGGGGCTGGGCTTTCTTACTGAGGTACACACGGACGAGATGAACGAGGCCCTTGAGCACCTGGTCAAGGGTTCCTTCGAGCTTGACAAAAGAATGGTCCTTTGCGTGGAGGTCCTGGACAAAAACGGGCAGTTGGTACAAAAATATACTGCCCTAAATGAGGCTGTCATTACCAAGGGCGCCCTTTCCAAAATAATAAGGATAGACACCTGGGTCCAGGATAGCTTTCTCACCACCTACCGGGGAGACGGCCTCATAATTTCTACTGCAACAGGCTCAACAGGATACAACCTTTCTGCAGGAGGCCCTATAATACACCCGGGCCTTGAGGTCATGGTCCTTACTCCCATATGCCCCTTTGCCCTGAGCGCACGCCCTTTGATTCTGTCTGGATCATCAAAAATCAGGGTTGAGGTCCAGAATATCCAGGAAGAGGTGTGCCTGGATATAGACGGGCAGATAGGGATGCACCTTCTAAAGGGTTATGTGATTCGGGTGTGTCGGGAAGCCGGGTATCTAAAACTTATCAAATCTCCCTCAAGGGATTACTTCACCATTTTGAGGGAAAAACTGGGGTGGACCAGGGCGATTCCACTACCCTGATGGCCTTTGAAACCCAAAAGACCCTGTCTCAATTGACAGGGTCCCTGAAGGCAGGTTAAACCGCCTTTAAGGCTGTAAATGCCTTAAGACGCCTGCCCTTTTGCCTTTTCCTCGAACTTTATCTTGGTAAGAAGCCGCTCCTTTTCCTTTTCCATGGCCTCTTTGCCCGCCTCAAGGGCGGATTCCAAGACGGCCTTTTTGGTTTCAACCACCTCCTTGCTCTTTTCAAGCAGCTCTGTGGCCTTTTCCTTTACCTCATCAGCCACCTTGGAGGCCTCTTCCTTTGCTACACTTGCCTGCTCCTTGATAAGTTCCCTGGTCTCAGGACCAGACTTTGGTGCAACAAGAAGGGCAAGGCCTGCTCCTACCACGCTTCCGAGCAAAAAGGAGATGGCAACACTTCCTGCTGAGTAACGTCCATTGCTCATTTATCCTCACCTCCTTTATGGATGTTGTCTGCCACGTATTCAAGGGACGCCTTCATCCCCACTGCCAGGCTTGCAAGCTGAACCGCAAGCCCTGTAAAACCACCCCGCATAATTCCAGTTACCATCCTCACGGTTTCGCCTGTCTCTTCAATTGCCTCAAAAAGTTCATCTGCAGCCTTGACCTTTTTCTGAACGTCCCTGGTAATGTCATTCACCCCGCTGACAACCTCTTTGGTCTCTTCCAGTATGGGCGGTACGTCCTTATCCAGCCTCTCCTCCAGCACCTGCTGAAGCTGCTGCAACCTGCCGAGGGTTACAGCTGCCTCCGACAGGACCTTGGAGGCATCACCTTGCAGCCTCTCAAGATAGACCTGGGCGTCACCTATTGCCTCATTCAGGTTTTCTTCGATCCTTGCCACGCCATCAAGAACCGGCTCCAGTTGATGGGCCCGCTCATTAACAACATCCAGGGTCTTCCTCAACCTCGCAAGAGAAGTGCGCAAAGAGGAGACAAGCATAACAAAACAGACAGTCACAACAACGAGACATACGGCAATAACTGCATAAAAAATGTACTCTGGGTTACCAACAAACTGCTCCAGATTCACCGGCACCTCCACAGGATTTGACCCATATTTTCCGCCTTTACAAAAAGACATTAAGTCATGGACAGACCATTTTCAACCGCTCAAGGCCCTTCAACCTGTCAGAATTTGTGAATTTTCTTCATAATTATCTATTGAAACCAATATGAACGTACTTATCTTGATTTTAACAGTTTCAAGGAAGCCGTGTTTCATAAGATATAAATGGAGGGATGCCATGAAAAACCTTGTTGTTTACTCTTCCAAAACAGGCAACACCAGGAAACTGGCTGAGGCAATTTACGAGTACCTGCCGGCAGAAAAGGAGATCTATCCCATTAACGAGGCACCTGACCCGGAAGACTACACTTTTGTTGCAGTGGGATTTAGAATCGAAAACGGTGAACCAGATCAGGCAGCCCAGAAGTATTTAAAGAAGTTCATAGACGAAAAGGAACTCTTTCTCTTTGCCACCCATGCATCTAAACCAGAGTCGGAAATGGTGAAAGCGGCCATGAACAAGGCCAAAGAACTTGCCAAGAGGGCAAGGATAGTGGGGGTGTTTGACTGTCAGGGAGAGGTGCCAGAGGAGGTGCTTGAAGAGGCGCGAAAACAGCAGCCAGTACCTGAATGGGTTAAGGATGCGGAAGAGGCCAAGGGACACCCAAAGAAGGAGGACATAGACAGACTCATTAAGCTCCTCAACAGCCTTGATCTGCCCTTATAGGCTGTCCTCACCGATTATTTCCTTTAAAGTCCTGGGCAGCACGTATTTATCATCAAATCGTGCTGCCTTTTCACTCAATCACAAAATTTTCTTCCAAATACTTTTAAAACAGAATTATTAACCTTTTTATCTTGAGTCTGATTAAAAAAGGTGTATATTCTTGCTCCGCTGAAATCTTTCTGAACGGAGCAAAAACCTTTGATAGTCACCATAGATGGTCCAGCCGGTGCCGGAAAGAGTACCATTGGCAAAGAAGTGGCAAAAAGACTCGGACTCTTGTACCTGGATACAGGGGCCATGTACAGGGCATGTGCCCTTTTCATGCTCGAAAATGGTGTCTTCCCGGACGAGGACAAAAAAGTGGAATCCCTTCTTCCACGGTTGGATATCCGTTTTGAAAACGGAAACATATTTTTAAATGGCAAGGACGTATCTCACAAAATCAGAAGCCCGGAAATAGACCAGGCTGCATCCCAAATATCCAAGATTCCTGCAGTAAGGAAAAAACTTACCCAGCTTCAGCTCAAAATAGCCTCTGGTACAAACGTAGTAGCAGAGGGACGAGACATGGGTACTGTGGTATTCCCCAAGGCCGAGGCAAAAATTTTTCTGACAGCCTCCCCTGAAGAACGCGCCTGGAGAAGAAAGAGGCAGCTTGACGAACAAGGCCACATAATTTCATTTGATATTATATTGCGACAAATTAAAAAACGTGATAAAGCAGATACAGAGAGAAAAATTGCTCCATTAAAAGCTGCCCCTGATGCACTGGTTGTAGATTCTACAAGATTGACTGCCGAAGAGGTAATTGAGACCATAATAAAATTTGTTAATAGACAGGAGAAAAAGATGAACAAGAAACAAGACACATCGGGATTTTCGTTCAGCGTTGACAACTGTTTGGGATTTATTGCAAACCGTCTGGTAAAGGCCTTTTTGAAGCTTCTTGACTACAAGCTTGAAAACTTCAACCTTACCGGTGCCCAATTCTGTGTTATGACCAAGCTTTTTGAGGAAGAGGGCCTGACCCAGACCCAGCTTGCACATAGACTGTATATTGAAAGCCCTACTCTTGTCAGGACCCTTGACAGACTGGAAGAGGCGGGACTCATTGAAAGACGCCGTGTTCCATCAGACAGGCGCGCCTTTCATATCTTTCTCACCGAGAAGGGTCACGAGCTAAAGGATGTTCTCATGCAAAAGGGCCATGAAGTCCATGAAATCGCAGTCAAAGGTCTTAGTGAACAGGAGACAGAGATGCTAAAGGATCTGCTATTTCAACTGTGGCAGAACCTCGAAAACGGCGCAAAAGAGGCACGAAAAGAGGCAAAAAGCTAGGAATGCACAAAATTGTACCTGTTTTGGGCCTGTGCCTTCTCATTGTAACTTGTTATTCTTGCGCGCAAAAGGGCGTCGTGGTTACTGCTGACCCGGAAAGGTTAAGTGAATTGGACGGATGTTTTGCCTTACTTGGGGCCTCCGTGAATTCAGGAGGCCCCATATTAAAGAGGCTGTGCAGCCAGGACATAGACAAAATCGTTTCTTTTTCTCACCTTGAAAAGGGGAAAAGTGCCAAGTTGAAGATGCTTTTATGCGGAGACGAGGCCAACCCCGAAAAATTTAAAAACTTTTTCAAGTCCCTGACAACTAAAGAAAAAGCCAGGATCATGAGGAGTTTTGAGTTATTCGGATATAATATTAACGGCTACGGCTGCTGAAACCTTTCCTTGAAAAGCCCAGACATGACCTGCAGTATGTCGTTCAGCCTGAATGGCTTTGTCAACAGGGCGTCAACGCCCTTTTCCTTAAGATCCTCTTCCTTAAAGGATGCGCCCCAGCCCGTCATTAAAACAACACGGGTCTTTGGTGAAATCCTTTGTACCCTTTCAGCAATCTCCAAACCACTAATACCCGGCATACCTAGATCAGTAAGCACCAGGTCATACCCACCCTTTTCAACCTTGCTCATTGCCTCCTGAGGATCATTACAACTGGTCACATGGTGACCAAGACTTCCCAGCATAAGGCCTATAAGTTCCACTATCTGGGGCTCGTCATCTATTACAAGGATCCTGAGCGTTCTGTCTTCTGAAGGCCTTTCTGCCGGATCATTATCGTGTCTTTTTTCAGTCTCTTCGCCACATGGAATTGAAAGAATAAATGTGGTACCGCAGCCCTTTTGGGAGACCACGTCCACCTTTCCTCCGACATTGGATATGAGCCCGTATACTATACTGAGGCCAAGACCTGAGCTTCCCGTCTCCTTTGTGGAAAAATAGGGATCGAATATGTGTGGTAGCAGTTCCTCCTCCATACCGCTTCCTGTATCTCTTACCTCAATGACTGCATATTCGTCCTTTTTGTACGATTTTATAATTATTTTGCCCCCACTAGGCATGGCATCTATGGCGTTTATAATGAGGTTGATAAGGGTTTCCCTCAGCTCGTAAGCGGGAATTTTTGCCATGAGGCCTTCTTCCAGATCCATTTCCATGGAGACGTATATCCCCTTTTTTTCACACTCGTCCTTCCATAAGGGCCTTGTAAACTGTACCGCCTCGTGAATCACCGGGGAGATTTCAATGGCCTTTTCTGGCGACCCATTCCCCCCGGACCTTCCCTTGACAAAGGCCTGGATCCGCTTGATTGTTTGGGCACCGTCATTTACACAGGTCTCTATATTCTTGAGCCGTTCTTCAAACTCTGTTCCCTGAAGCTCCATTTGAAGAAGCTCGACGTTGCCCAGTATGGCCATGAGGAGATTGTTGAAGTCGTGGGCGATTCCTGCTGCCATGGAACCCAGAGCGCGCAGTTTCTCCTCTCTTACCCTTTTTTCAGAATCGTGCAGATGATCCGAAAGGTCATGAATAAAGACTATTCCACCCCTTTTTTTGCCGTTTTTTGCCTTTACTGGATGAAAAAAGAAATCTGCCAGAAATGTAGCGCCATCGGGCCTTATTAGCCGTACCTGGGACAGCTTTCTGTACTCCCCACCCTTGACGGTCTTGGTAAATTCAAGGAACACGGATGCATCCATGAAGAAACGCCCAAGCCCCTTTTCCTTTAAAAAATCCTCATCGCTTTGGAGGAGGCTGCAAACAGAGTCATTGGCGTGCAAGACCTTCCCTTCCGAATTCAGAAGACAAATTCCCTGGGGCGCATTTTCCATGGCCGCCATGAGGTAGTCCAGCGGCATTTCCTCATCCGACGCAGATATTCTAGCCCTGTTGTTGCTCTCTACAATATTCTGGATGTGGAAATGCCCTTCTGTAAGGACCTCTCCCTTTCCGAAACCCTGGATAAGGTGGGCTATGACATGGGCTATTATTATGAGGTTCCTCTTCAGGCCGTTGGTAAACTCTATCCGGGATGAAGAACTGAGATTCAATATGCCCTTTGATGATATTGGAAGACAGGCAAGGGACCGGGGCACCTGCCTGGCATTTTCAACAAGGGGAATCTCTATCTCAGAACTGTCACTTATAAACACCGGCTGCTGGGAATCAAACACCTCCCATGCAATGCTCCTTCCTTTCTTAAAGAAAAGGCCCCTATTGAACTTTCTGTCAAACCTTCCTGCCTCTCCTTTAATAAGCTGGCTTATTCCAATGGCAGCGGCAAGTTCCAATATCTCGCGCTCGGGACGGTAAAGCAACAGGGATACGTTCTCACAACCTGTCTCCTCGGCCACTATCTTAACTATCAGCGAATAGAGCTCTTTTTTCTCAGATGCCTTTGAACCGGCCTCCATGAGGCGAAGCACAATACCAAGGGCACGCATGTGGACAAGCCTCTCCTGGTCCATGTCCAGGATGGCCGAATGGATCTCCTCCAGATTTAGTCCATTATCAAAACCGCCTGCATCCGACATATCATTCCTGCCCGATTATAATATCCGCCAACACCTCTATCTCATCCAGAATTCCTTGGGCCTTGTGATAGAAAATCTCCATGTCCTCAAGCCTGATACCTGCCAGCATAAACACTTTTGTGTCAGGAAGGGCCGGTTCCGGGCCTTCTCCAGTAGCTGCCTCAACCCTCTTTGCCATGTAAGCTGCAATGGCAACCACGGCGCACTCCCTTGAAAACTTCTTTGAGGAATCGGGCTGGTGGTGATATTCAAGAACGCTTGCTAGTTGGGGCGTAAGCCCCCACCTGTCTGCCAAAAGCCTGCCCACCAAAGTATGGGTTAACCCCAACTCTTTTTCTATTTCCCAGACAGACACCTGTCTTTTTCTTGCCTTTAACTCCATGAGATTGAATTCGTCAGGCATTAGCTGGGCCATGGCCAGCCTTCCAAGGTCATGGAGAAGACCCATAAGGTAGAGTTCATCCTCGTCAAAAATGGCCTGGTCCTTTCCCATCTCTCGTGCGCTAAAGGAGGTCATGAGGTTGTGAATCCAGAACCTTCTAAGATCAAAGCCCTTTGCCAGGATCCCTGTCCTGAACTGGTTCACAAGACAAATAGCCAGGGAGAGGTTTCTTACCTCGTCAACACCTATGAGCATCACCGCCTTGTCAATGGTGTTTACCTTGCCCTTGAACCCATAATAGGCGCTGTTTGCCACCCTAAGAAGCTGAGAGCAAAGGGATGCGTCTGGCTCAACAATGGAGCTTATTTCCTCAAAGGTGCAATTCTTCTTTGTAATTGTGCGAAAGAGGCTCAAAACGATGCTGTTAGGAACAGGAAAGTACCTTATCTCGTCCACCCTTTGCACAAGGTTTGTATAAAATTGGGCTTCCATATTATTCCAGGCCTGTTTGTTTTTCTTTTTATCGGCAAAAAAGGGATTACTGTGAAGGAAAGGAGAAGTTAATTGACTGAAATTTTTGAAAGGTCGCTCAGGTTTTGTTTAGATTCCACACAAGAACGAGGGTTCGTAAGACAAGCCCCTTGTCCCTGTACTCCAAGGGGAAGTTTAGGCCCCCCTTCTTAAGAAGCCTGTATCTTTTTCCATCAAGAATAAAAAATACCTGTTTATCTCTTTTTTTAAACAGGTATTCGACCTTTGAGATATCTACCCTTGTTACTTTTCTTTTAAGGTAAAAGGAACACTCCTCGTCCCAAAAACCCCCGTAATAAAGCGGTTTTTCCCCAACTATCTCTTCCACTTTCCTGCAAAAAGGCCTTGCATCCTTGCCTTTGTAAATGGCAGGAAGGGCGAAAAGCATGAGGCAGCATATCAGAAGACCTGCCAGGATATTAAAGAGGGACAGGGTGGTTGCAGGCCTGTCCTTAGAAAATCTTCGTATCCCGAAAACCAAGACGAGCAGAAAAGATAGCGCCAGGAACAGGAACAAAAGGGTCTGACTTTTTAAAATGGAAACAAAAAATGGGATCAAAGCAGGATTTTTTACATGAAACGCATGGGCAAAAATGGCTGAGACATCCAAAAAATGGGACAAAATTCCAGCCACTGCCAAAAGGCCACATATTGCCATTACAAGTACTATCACAAACCTCATGAGGCGAGAGAGAGTGGAGGGTTTTCCCTGAAAAAGCGCATACTCTGCCCCAAGAAAAGCTGCTGCAGGGTAAAGGGGCAGTATGTAGTCACTCCTTTTGGACACAGCCATTGAAAAAAAGATAAAGACAAAGGCGAAATCCAGCAAAAAAAATCGGGAAACGGGCCTAAGGGCCATCCATTTTCTCAAGAAAGCAGGAATCCAAAACAGGGCCATGAGGGACCATGGGAAAAAACCTGTTAGGAAATAGACCAAATACCTTGTTGACGGAGAGTGGTTGAACTCCTTGAATCCACCCCCTGGAAGGAGGCTGGTAAACCTTGAGAGGTTTTCTTCCAGTATGAAACGGTGAAAAAAACGAAAATCTGTCTTCACTGTAACATAGACGTACCAGGGAAGACAAAGGGCCAAAAAAAGCAGTAAATATGGTGAAAGGAACACCCTTTTAAGGAGGACAAACCGCCTTTCAGCCAGGACGAAAAGGATTATAGGTACAAAGATCAAAATTGCCCCGAGGGGGCCCTTCATCATAACCGATGCGGCTGCTGAGACAAAAAGGCCGGCAAGGTACCTACCTTCAATAATATTCGGCCTTTCACCATCATTTTCCACGTTCAAGAGGCCGGCACCCTTCATGAAGAAAAACAAGGCAAGGAAACAGGTAGCAGAAAAGAACATATCCATGCGGGCTATCTGGCCCATCCACAGTATCTTTGGACAAAAAAGAAACATGACAGACCAAAGGAAAAAGAAGGGGCCTGTTCTGCCCATGGAGGCAGAGATAGCAAAAAAGAGCAGGACAAAAATGGCCAGAGAGAGCAGTGAAGGAAGTCTTGCCGCCATCTCCCAGTTGGGAGCAAAAAAGGAAAAACCTGCTATCACCCAGTAGTAAAGGGGCGGCTTATCAAGATCTTCCTTACCGTCCAACTGGTTTATGAAACGTGCCTGGCCTGTGGCATAGGCCCTTGCAATAATGGCGGACTCTGCCTCAAGGGTCTCACAAAGAGAACGCTCATAGGACAGGTATGAAGCCCCCAACAGGAGGCAGGCCAGAAAAAACAAAAAAGTCCTTGATATATTTGAAAGAAGGGTTTGGTTCATTGCCGTCAAAAGGTAAGCGCAACGATGATTATGGGCGCAAGATAAAAAATAAGAGCGCTTGAATAAAGAAGGACTATTGCCCGCTTTATATCAATTGGCCCAGGCGGCCTTGCCTGCCTGTTCATAAGGGGATGATCCCTTAACACGCCCTGGTAAAGGGCCGGGCCTCCAAGACTTACACCAAGGACATGTGCAAAGGCAGCCTCAGGAAACCCTGAATTTGGGCTGCTTTGTGTCCTTGCATCCCTGATGGTCCCTTTGATGGTTTTAAATGGACCCTTTCCAAAGCAGATAAGTCCGGAAAGGGCCACAAACAGTACAGAAAGCCTTGCAGGGATAAAATTTGCAGCATCATCCATTTTTGCAGCGGCCTTTCCAAGGTTTTCATATCTTTTATTGCGGTAGCCAACCATGGAGTCAAGGGTACTGACCATCTTAAAGGAGAGGCAAAGGGCCGGGCCCCCTAGAACAGCATAAAACCAGGGGGAACATACCCCATCCACGAAATTTTCAGAAACGGTCTCAATGACCGCCCTTGAAACCGCCACCTTATCCATGCCCTGTGTCTCCCTGGTCACAAGCATTGAAAGTCTCCGTCTGGCAAGGGGCAGGTCATTGGCGTCAAGTGCGCGAAATACCTTTAGTGCCTCGTCTGCAAGGCACCTCAGACAGAGCCCATATGAGATACAGATGGTGGCAAAAAGCAGGTAAAGAAGGAGGGACAGATGCAAAAAAAGACTTCCAAGCCCATAGACCAACAGGAAGGTGAAAACAGTCAAGGAGACTGCCATAAAAAGGCCTGCAAAAAATTCCTTCCAGAGAAGCGCCCTTGCCCTTTTTTCAGCCCAGGAGATGGCGGCTCCCATGAGCCTTACAGGGTGAATGGGATGGTCCCTGTCTCCTAAAGCCAGGTCTGCCGCGGCAGCAAGGGTCAAAACAGGCAATGCATGAGGCAAAAGGATATAGGGTTCAAACATCCACAAGCCTCAAAAGCTCTTCAGTGTCGCAGTTTTCCTCAAGCCAGTCTGCAAGCTTGTCAAACTGTTTAAGCCGATAGTCTCTATAGTTGAAGGTGGCTGAAAGTGGCTCAAGGCCCTTTCTCTTTCTGGCAAAATCAAGGAAGGCGCGTCTGAAAAGGTCGTTATCAAATATGCCGTGGATGTAGGTGCCAAGGATGCCCCTTTCCCCATCCCATACGAAGACATGGCAATCACCTGATCCAACCGAGTACAAATTCCCAGAAATATCCCCTCGAGGCACGCTTCTTCCCATGTGTATCTCATAGCCAGTTACGTTAATTTCCCCCTGGTGAAGCAAAGGAGATGGTATACAAATCTCCAGCTGTTTCAGGACCTTTTTCCCTGACATCTTCGTATCCATTGGAAGAAGCCCGAATCCCTCGTATGTTCCAGATGGCCCATCGGTTCCAAGACGGTCTGAAACTGTTAGGCCGAGCATCTGGAACCCCCCGCAGATTCCTGCCAATACTCCTCCCCTTTCAACGAACTTCTTAAGGGCCCTGTCCCATCCACGGCTTTTTAGAAACAAGAGGTCAGAGGTGGTGGCCTTGGTACCTGGAAGGATTGCAATGTCTGAGGATAAGAGCTCCCTTGGGTCTTCACTTAGTACAACCTCCACGTCCTCTTCAAGGGAAAGGGCGGAAAAATCTGTAAAGTTACTTATCCTGGGAAGCCTTGCCACACATATCCGAAGGGCATCAACTCTTTTTGCACTTCTTGCCTGGATTTTTCCCACGAAAACCCCGTCCTCCTCATCCACATGAATGTCATGAAACCATGGAAGCACCCCAAGCACTGGAACTGGGACGATATCAGAAAACATCTCGATTCCAGGCTCAAGAAGGCCACGGTCTCCCCGAAACTTGTTTATGATAAAACCCTTTATAAGTGGCCTGAATCTCTCCTCCACAAGGTCAAAGGTACCCTTGAGACTCGCAAAGACCCCTCCCCTGTCGATATCCGCCACGATAAGCACTGAAGCCCCTGCATATTCCGCAGTCGTCATGTTCACTATGTCTGTTTTCCTTAAGTTTATCTCAGCAGGGCTCCCGGCCCCCTCTACGACTATGACCTCGTACTCGCTGCTAAGACTGTCATAGGCCTTCCGAACCACCTCCCAGTGAGCCTTTGACCGCTGGTAATAGTCCCTGGCACTAAGGTGTTCAAAGGGCTCCCCCATCAGTATCACCTGGCTTCTTGCATCTGCAGAGGGCTTTAACAAAACTGGATTCATCCGCACGTCTGGAAGAAGGCCGCATGCCTCTGCCTGAAAGACCTGGGCCCTGCCCATTTCCTTTCCATCACCAGTGACAAAGGAGTTGAGGGCCATGTTCTGGGCCTTAAAGGGGGCAACCTTTACCCCGCGTCGCGAAAGCAGCCTGCACATGGCTGCTGCCACAATGCTTTTCCCAACACCTGACCCAGTACCTTGAAACATTATGCTTTTTGCCCTGGACATGGAAGGAGAAATTAGAACAGCCTTGAGATTATGGCAACAGCAGACTGAAGGGACAGTTTCAGTTATCCCAAAGAGGCTAACCGTTTCTTTAGCCAAAAGGGATAGTCATGCCAGGGGATCGCCTTTATATTGCCGGCCATATTTACAGGCCCTTCCACTTTGCACACCAAAAGTCCATTACCTGCCTCTTCAGGCGGAAGCAATTTTATGAACTTTTTCAAGGGTTCAATGTGCTTGAGTGTTGGAGTGGCGGTGAGCTTGATTTCAACAGGGAAATATTTGCCTCCAATAGCCACAATCAAATCCACCTCCATTCCATCGTGAGAACGCCAAAAATAAATGTCAGGTCTCTTCCCGGCATTATAAAAGGCCTTTACTGTCTCACTAACAACCCAGCCCTCGAAGAGGGCGCCACCCATGGGGCCTGCAATCAATGAACTTTTGTCTGGTTGTCTCGTAAGATAAGCCACCAGGGCCGAATCCAAAAAATAAAACTTGGGGCTTTTAACAAGCCTTTTCCCAAAATTCCTGAAATATGGCGGAAGTAAAAATACCAGGTATGAGGCCTCCAAAATTCCCATCCATTTCTTGATGGTGGGCTGAGAAACTCCCACCTGTCTTGAAAACACCGATTTTTTGAACTCCTGAGCGTGCCTGGCTGCCGAGGCAACCAGAAAGTGGTTAAAGAAATTTACGTCCCTGACGTTGATGAGCTGTCTTATGTCCCTTTCTATGTATGTCTGAATATATGATCGGATCCACAGGTCTCTTTTTTCTGGCATAATTGCCGGCTCTGGAAAGGAGGAATTCCACAATGTGTCCTCAAGATCTCTTTTTGCAAAAGAGCTTATCTCCTGAAAATCAAAGGGCAAAAGGTCCATCAAGGCAATACGGCCCGCCAGGGACTCTGTCACATTCTTCATCAAATGAAACTGCTGGGAACCTGTCAAAATCCACTTGCCGCTATCCGTCCTATTGGAATCAATATGCATTTTTATATATGGAAAAAGTTGAGGCACATATTGAATCTCGTCAAAAATTACTGGAAAATCTTTTATGGCGGCCAAAAAGCCCCTGGGGTCACCCATTGCAAGCTCTCTCTGTAGCGGATCGTCAAAGGTGATATATGTCCTGGGTTCGGAAATTTCTTTGAGCAATAAGGTCGTCTTTCCTGATTGCCTAGGCCCAGTAAGAAGAACTGACGGAAACTGGGAAAGGGCCCTTTTAAAAACAGGGGTTATTATACGCTTAACATACAGCATATTGATAAGACTAAACTTAAAGTTTAATTTCGTCAATAAATTTACCAAAAAATCAAACTACCAACACACTGAATTTTCAAGCAAGAAAATCTATGGATTATAGATTCTCCCAATACCCTTACTGCTCCGGCCGCGTAAACCAGGCTAAATCAAGCGGCTGATACCAACAGAAAAATGTTCTGGAGCTGATAAAAAAACCCCGGACGCCACGATGTTCTAAGAGTTTCTATGGTGGCGGGTTGAGTCAGGATTGTGCTGGCAGGAAAGAAAAGGTGGTGGGCGGTACTGGGATCGAACCAGTGACTTCCACCGTGTGAAGGTGGCACTCTCCCGCTGAGTTAACCGCCCATGTACGAATTTTAGAAGAAAGTATTAAAGATATGGAGAGGCCTTGTCAACCTTTAAAATTGGGGTAAAAGTGGCGAAAATTTAGTGCCACTTGAAAAAGCGTAAAAGACAAAAGCAGATGCCAGACACACAAATCTGCCCAGACAGTACATATATGGAATCAGCCCAGGGCCTTTTCCTTTGGGACAATGGAATAACACCCTCGGGCCAGAAAAAAAGCCTGCTTTTTAAGAACCCCCAAAAAACCTTGATCCTGGACTCCCTGGCAGATGGTAGCCAATTAAGGGATTTTTTTGAAAATCTTGAAGAGGGCTTAAATAGCGGCCTATATGCAGCGGGCTGGCTTTCGTACGAGACTGGCTATCTTCTCATCCCAAAGCTAAGGGCTATTCTTCAAAAAAAGAGCCCTCCCATGCCCCTTGGGTGGTTTGGCCTCTATGAGGAACCGTTAGAGATCAGCCTTTCTTTCGCTCCTGTAATCAAGGAAACTCCTATTGAACTTGAATTTGATACCTCGAAGGCAGAATTCATAAATGCCATCAGGAAAATCCACGGATATATAAAAGCAGGAGATACCTACCAGATAAATTACACCATTCGGGCAGCCTTTGACTGGAATGGCCTCGGATTTGACCTTTACAGAAGGCTAAAAGACAGACAGTCCGTGGATTACTCCGCCTTTATACGCCCATTTCCAGGCCTTGAAATATTGTCCTTTTCCCCTGAACTTTTCTTTGCCAAAAAGGGCAGCCTTATCTGGTCAAGGCCCATGAAAGGCACCGCCCCCAGGGGAAAAGACCAGGAGGATGACCATGCCAGGGCCAAGGCCCTATTTAACGATGAAAAAAACAGGGCTGAAAACGTGATGATAGTGGACCTTTTAAGAAATGATCTTGGAAAGATATGTCAGACAGGCTCTGTCAAGGTTCCTGAACTTTTCAGGATAGAGCGCTATGAGACCCTTTTCCAGATGACGTCAAAGGTGGAGGGGCGAATAAAAGAAAGTGCCAGCCTCTACCACATCTTTAAGTCCCTTTTTCCGTGCGGATCCATAACAGGCGCCCCAAAAATCAGGTCAATGGAGATAATCGCAGAGCTTGAATCTAACCCCCGCGGTGTTTATACAGGCGCCATCGGTTTTATTACCCCCCAAAGGGATGCCATATTCAATGTTGCCATCCGAACGGTTACACTCAAGGAAAGAAGGGCTGAGCTTGGGATAGGTGCAGGAATCACCATTGGTTCTGACCCCCAGTGCGAATACCAAGAAACCCTGCTTAAGGCAAAATTCGTTTCCAGTAAACCCATACCAGGCACGGATTATTTATGAATATTCCAGATGATCTTCTATTGATAGAAACCATGGCCTGGGAGAAAGGCCCAGATGGGACAGGCCGCTATAGTTTTTTAAAAGAACACATGGAAAGGCTTAAGGGCTCTGCCTCCTTCTTTGGATTCCCCTTTTGCAAAAATGAATTCTTAAAAAGACTCCATAAAGCCCAGGAGGATTTTTGTAAAAACGCACAAGATACCATGAGGGTCCGTGTCACCCTCGACAGGTCAGGCCAATTGGAGGTGACATACGCAGGGCTTTGCTCCCAAATAAAAACACCAGTACTCGTGGATATCTCCCAACAAAAAGTGAAAAGCTCGGACATTTTCCTTTATCACAAGACCACAAAAAGGGAACTTTTTGACCTTGAAAGGAAAAGACTTGATGCTGCAGGCCTTTTTGAGACCATTTTTCTTAACGAACGTAACGAGCTGACCCAGGGTACCATCACAAACCTGTTCCTTGACGCTGGAGGGGGTAGACTCCTGACACCTACCCTTTCTTCGGGCCTGCTCCCTGGCACACTGAGAAGGCATCTCATTGAAAAGGGCCAGGCAGAAGAGGCGGTACTGAAAGTCCATGATTTACTCAATGCAAAAAAGATATTTCTTGGAAACTCCGTTAGGGGTCTAGTTGAAGCTGTAGTTGCAGGGGACTCTCATGGTTCTTTCTTCCCAAGAAAATAGGACTCATCAAACAACTGGCTTTCAGGGCCAATGTCAACACGTCTAATATTTGACACCGTAAGCCTGCCCCTTATTCCAGCCCTTGAGAGAAAGAATTGGACCTGCCCTGGATAACATCCGTTTTCCCCTGTCTTACCTGAAAACAAGACCTCCATCTCTTTGGAGTAAAACCTGTGGGGCAAAAGGTCCTCTAAAACGTATTCAAAGGTAAAGGTGCGCCCCATGAAGCCTCCTTTGAAACAAGCCAAGGCCACATGTTCCTTCTTCTGGCACGGCACCTCTTCAGGGGATATGTACCTGACAGGCGACCAGGGATTTAAGATCATCTCCATGGCACGTACTGCGTTTTTTACATTGATGGAACCGTAATTTGTAAAGAAATGAAAACCTTCATATACCTTGCCTGATCTTGGAAGGTAAATCCATGCCCTCTCTTCCTTTGCCAGAAGGTCAAAGACGGTTATTCCAAAGGCTGCAAAACCCTTTATTCTCAGGTATGACCCGCCCTCTCCTGAAACAAGCCATGCATTTATCCTTACCCATGGAAACTCCCTTTCCCTGGCCTGGAGTTTGAGCCTGCCAGAAAGCCTCATGGAACTGAAAAATAGTGCCCTTTTTAAAATATCCCTTTGAAAGACCCCGGTCCTTTGAGGAAGGCTGGAGATTGCGGGAGTCTTTTTCTTAAAGAGGGAACACCCGAAAAATAAACTGCTACTTAAAAGGAGCACCACAACAACTAGTGCCTTAAGAGCCCTGCTTCTTCTTATCAGATTCGTTTTCACTCAGGCATCCCCCATAAACCTTGTACAAGTAGCTGGATGCTATTAGATTTTATTTGAAATTCCAAGGAGGTTTCATGGAGAAACTCGGCACGGCCCAAAAGGCGCAACAGCTTTTCAAAAAGGGTTATCACTGAAGCCAGGCGGTCTTTTCTGCAGTTGCAGAAAAAAGGGGTATCAATTCAGAAGAGGTGATAAAGGCTCTGTCTCCATTCGGTGGCGGACTCGGAAGCAGTGGAGGAACCTGTGGCAGCCTGGCCGGGGCGTTGGCAATACTTGGAATCCTCATGGGTAAGGAAGGCCCCGAAGAAAGGGATCACCGCCTCATGTGGAAACTTTCCAACAAAATGGTCAAGGTATTCCGGGAGATTACAAGGGAATACGGAGGCATGAACTGCTCAGACATCGCCCGTATAGACTGGAAGGATATAAAGCAGGTCAAGTCATTTTACAGAGACCCTTCCAGCAGGCGAAGGGAATGTTTCAAGGTAATAGCAAAAACGGTTCAGGAACTTGAAAAGTTGGTTGACGACTACGATGCCAAAGAGGAGGCATAAGATATGTCCACGGAAGAGCTACTTCCAGAAGGAGAAAAGCTAAGAAAGGCCGTAAGGTGGTTTTCTGAAATGATCAAGGAACACCCGGAAAGATCCAGGAAGGAACTGGTTCTTGAGGCGGAGATAAAGTTCGACCTTTCTCCCAAGGAGTGCGAGTTCTTGAATAAAAAGTTCCTGTGACCGTTCTTCAGGCCTTTTTGTCCAGGAGAATACCCACCATCTCGTCCAGCTTTTCCGCAAGCTTTCTCACTTCTTCAGGTGGAATCTCCCTTATTACTTCTCCTGTTTCCTTGTCTACTATCTTCACATAGGTCTGGCCCGTTTCATCGTCCTTGTTGAACTTGAGCTCCACGTTGTTGATCAGGTCAAATTCCTGTTTGAATGCCTGGAGCACCTCGTTGGGAAGCCCGGAATCCTTTCCTGGCCTGCCGCTTTCCTGGCCTTTTGTTGTGACGGTGGTATCCCCATTAGCCACGGCGCCGGGGGGCCTGACTGTCTCGTTCATCCTCTTGCCTGCTTCCTGCCGGGATGGATCAAAGGCAGGATAGCTTAACTGTTTTACTCCTATTTCAGTGATCATGGCCTTACTCCTTTAAGGCTTTGATTGCCGTAAGCCTTGTGGGCCCTTTTACGGCTCTTGATTTCCCTAATCTCTTCCATGATTTCTTTTTTCTTATCCCTTGCAAGCCCGGTAATCAGCTGTTCAAGGGAAATCACCGATTTTAGTATCTCTTCTACCTCTGGGGCCTCTTCCCTGGAAGGCTCAACAGCCTGAATCTCTTTAATGAGAGAAATCCGATGGGACAAAAGCTCGTCCATCCGGCCCATCTCTCCCTCCACTATACATCTTGTTATCTCCTTGAGGGTCTGTTCCAAGTTCTTGCAGGCCAGAAGCATATTTTCACCTCAAAGGGCAGTCTGAAGCTGCCTTGTTCCAGTGCTTTCACCTGACATGGAACCTGCTACATGGGTCTTGTTATGAAGCACTACCTCTTGCCATGCCTCAACTATAGGCAAGATGGTGGATTTTGCGTTTTCAAGCCTTTTCCTCTCGTTTTTAAGATTCGCAAAAAGCAGCTCCCTGATAACATAGTCGTAAAGCAGGTTAAGCCTTTCTGCAATCTCCCCACCCTCCTTGAAATTCAGGGAGGCCTGGAGTTCACCTGCTATGGCAATGGCCCTTGTTATCCTTGCACCTTTGCTTGCGATATCGCCTTTTTCCATGGCCTCTGCCGCACGCTCAATGTCTGAATACAAGGCCTTTAGGAGCCTGTCGATAATCTCTACATTGGAAAGGCTCATTACGTCGGTCTGCTGATATTTGAAGTATCCCTTTTTCACATTTGAATACATGTTGACTAACCCCTGCTTTTGGCTATCTGGCTGTTAAGGTTCTTTATGGCCGTAAGCTGCTGGTCCAGCTGGCCAGAAGTCTGCTGAAACTGGGCTAGCAGATCCTCCAGTGTATTGAACTGATGCCTCAAATTCTCTTCCCTTTTGGCAAGCCTGTCATTAATTCTCTCTATCTGGTCCTCAATCTTGTCAATGGACTTTTGAAGCCCATCCATCTTGGCGGAAAATATGCCAGTTGAACCCTTAAGATAACCATCCAGCATATTATCAAGCCTTACTGCTATGCCTTCATTACCGGTTTCATCCGAGGTGAAAAACGTGGCAACATCGTCAGGATGGGTCTCCATGGCCTTTGTCAATTTGCCAGTATCAAGACTCAAATGGCCTGTATCATCCATCTCGATACCAAGCTTACTCAGGCTGTTTACAGACTTGTCAATTCCTTCCACGGTTTCATAAATCATCCGGGAAAGGCCAAGACCTATCCTGCTAACTGTACTGTCACCAAGTAGGGTGCCTCCCTGTTTTGTGGCAGCGTTATAACCTGTCTGTTGCTTCAAGGTATCAATAAGGGCATTGTAACTTTTGACAAAGGATTTAAGCTTGTTTTTAATCCCGCCAAAGTCCTTGCTGGTACTGACCGTTACTGTTTTTGAAGTGTCTGCAGACTTTAGATTAATGGTGAGCCCATCAACCAGGTCACTTATCTCGTTGGATGAACGCTCTACAGATATTCCATTTACAGTCAGCTGTGCGTTTGCCGCTGCCTGGGTCTCTGTAAGGGCCTGGGAAGCCGGATCCGTATAAAGACTTGAAAGGCCTGCTGAATCGGTGTTACTTCCATCATCATCCTGCATGGTAAGGCTTATTGTGTTTTCAGTACCCGTCTTCTGGCTCTGCAGAGTCAGATAAAAATTGCCACTACCATCGTTTATGACTCCTGCAGTCACTTCTGCATCGCTTTCGTTTATTGCCTGGGCGATATCTGAAAGGGTATTATGTTCACTGTCTATCTCGATGTTTACAGCACTACCTGAGCCAACCTGTATTGTCAGGGTTCCGGTTCCAACCACTGCATCAGAACTGCCAAAGGCCGCGCTTCTAACAGACTGGGCCGATGCCAGCTGGGACACAGTGATATTATAATTTCCAGGGACAACGTCATCACCTGCAGAAACCGTAAGGATATCGGTGTCACTGCTAGTTGCTGAATAAGACATGAAACCGTCCGATTTCTTTAGGGCCTCAACGGCGGATTTGAGGTCAGACATGGCGCTTTTTACCTGCCCAAGGGCGGTAATCTTTGCCTGATAACCTGCCTCCTTCTTTTGAAGCTGCAGGATGGGCCTTCTTTCCAGGTCCATCAACTTTGAGATGATGGAATCTGTATCAAGGCCTGACATTAGTCCGGAAACACCTAAACCCATGATGTTGCTCCCTGTATTTTACCCTTGTATAGATTAGGGAGGCGGCCTATGGCCGCCCCTCTTAATTGGTCATTATCCCTGGAGGAGGGTAAGAGCTGCCTGGGGCACTGTGTTGGCCTGAGCAAGCATTGCAGTACCGGCCTGCTGCAGGATCTGCGCCTTGGTAAGGTTCGCTGTCTCTGCGGCAAAGTCGGCATCAACGATACGGGACTTGGCTGCAGAAATGTTTTCTGAAACATTCATCAAATTTGCAATGGTTGATTCAAAGCGATTCTGCACAGCACCAAGGTCGGCACGAAGATCGTCTATTGACGCCAGGGCGCTATCAATGCGATCGATAGCCAGGTTGGCCCCGTCCCTGGAGCCTATGTCAATACTACCAACATCCTTAAGGCTCGAGGCATGGGCATCAGTATCGTCAAAAAGTGCACCAGATGCGCCTGCTGTAACGGTATAGGACTTGGCTGAATCAAAAACTATGGAACCACCTACTGTGGCAGAGTTTCCAGCCGACACTGTAAGAGAAGAACCAACCTCGGAATCCGAGCTGAAAAAGTCGTCACCGGTAGCATGCGACCCTGCCTCCTTTACACCCGTAAGATCGAAATCAACCGAACCTGCCCCTGAGGTCATGGTAATGTCATAACCTTCGCTGTTCTCAAGAAGTATGGCTCTCTTATCATCACTAAGCCGTGCACTGATACCAGTCTTACCGGCAACGTCATTTATTGCCTTGGCAAGATCAGTCAGGTCAGAGGTACTGGTCAGGTTGGCGCTAACGGTAATTCCATCGCTTTCGTTCTGACCGTATAGGGTCAATGAAATGCTTCCGGTTGCTGCCACGTTATCGATCTTGGCATAGGTCATGGCCTTGGCCGTAACTCCAGTTGAATCCGAAGCATTATTTATTGCAGTGGCAATATCCCGTGCAGTAGCATTAGCTGAGTAACTTACTGAAGACTCACCGATGGAACCACTGATAGTGAGGGTACCAGAGGCAACTCCGTTAGTAGTACCGCCAGAAGCTGCTGCAATACTGTCACTATTGTATTCCTGGGTCAGCCTGTTGGTTCCAATGGCGGTTGCCCTCATGTCCCCCATGGTAACATTAATGGTCTGGTAGGATTCGGCACCCACATGGAATTTTGCCGTGCCAAAGGTACCATCAAGCAACACCTTGCCATTGAAACTTGTAGTGTTTGCAATCCTGTTCAACTCTGACTGAAGCTGAGCAACCTCTTTCTGGAGGCTGGCCCTGTCAGAGGCAGTATTGGTGTCATTTGCAGACTGGACTGCAAGCTCCCTCATACGCTGAAGGATGTTAGTGGATTCCTGCAGGGCACCTTCAGCAGTCTGTGCCAGGGAGATGCCGTCGTTGGCGTTCCTGACAGCCTGGTTAAGGCCTCGAATCTGTGCATTCATACGGTCAGAAATTGCAAGACCTGCTGCATCATCCTTTGCACTATTGATTCGAAGACCCGATGAAAGCCTCTGTAATGACCTTTGAAGAAGTTTTCCGGTTCCTACAAGATTTCTCTGAGCGTTGAGAGATGCTACATTGGTATTAACAACAATAGCCATGGTTTAAATCCTCCTTGATTTTTATTTTTGGCTTTCCATGCCTGATTTTTTTGAAATGAAATACTTTAACTATGTTCTATGGTGTTTCTTGGAAAAAAATTCTTTGCCTCCTTTCTCTGAGATTTGTTCTTCATATCGGAGTCAATGGTCCTGGACTTAAAAAATGGGCCTCAATGATTTAAGGTCAAAATTTTGACTATCGAATATTTTCTACATTTCTTTAACTGACTAAATTTACAGGGTTATTTTCAGGCATCATATTTGCTTAAAACGATTCCAATCCAATATGGTGATGATAAACATGCCATAAGAGCGAATAAAAGTGAGTGCCAAAACTTTTTGCACAAGAATCCGTTTTCAATTTTCAATGTCTCTCTTAAACCCAGGAGCTAAAACTAACGGATAGCAATCATGCAACTTATTATGGCAGGAAAGATTAGTACCACGAGTTAAGCCTTTTCTTAAACTGAAAATAAAGCCACCATGGCTTTTTAATTAGGACACATAATGGTGTTGATAATAATGTAAGGAATATGACATGACAGAGCTAAACCTTAAATATTATACTGGTAAAGATAAATATTCGGACGGAGACATTGAAAATATAATATTGAGAATAGTAAAAGAAAAGGCAGACATACATGAAATATTAAGGACTACAAGAAACTGGCCAATTTTATACCACTTAAGTTCTATAAGAGAGAACCTCCTCAGTTGGTACAATTTTGACCCAACATCCAGCTTGCTTGAAATAGGGGGTGGATGCGGTGCCCTGACAGGGCTCTTTGCAAGGAGTGTAAAGGAGGTTAGTGTAGTTGAGCTATCAAAAAGACGTGCTGAAATCATATACCATCGCTACAAGGAACACTCTAATCTCAAAATCCTAGTTGGTAACCTTAATGATATTAAGTTTGACGCACGGTTTGATTATGTCACTCTTATTGGAGTCCTAGAATATGCAGCGAGCTTTACAGAAGGCCCTTCTCCCTTTAATTCGTTTCTGATAAAAACCCGCTCTCTTCTTAAAGAAAACGGTGTCCTTTTACTAGCAATCGAAAATAAATTCGGTCTCAAATATTGGGCAGGCGCAAGGGAAGACCACACTGGCCGCTTTTTTGATAGCATTGAGGATTACCCGTTCAGTAAGTTAATCCAGACATTTGGAAAAGCCGAGTTGGAGGAAATGTTATTAAATTGCGGCTTTAAAGACCTTTTCTTTTATTATCCCATGCCAGACTATAAATTGCCCAAGGTGGTCTATAGCGATGAATACATGCCCAGACTAGACGATTTTTTTGACGAATGTGCTCCAAATTATGACAGTGACAGATTAGCATTGTTCAACGAAAACATGGCCATGAGGAACCTGATTGCAAACAGGCAGTTTGATTTCTTTGCCAATTCTTTTTTAATAGAGGCTAAAAAGAGATGAGAGTCATATATTCAAAATTTAACTACGAAAGGCTCCCACGGTTTCAAATAGTAACTAAGATAGTAAAATCGGATAATAAAGACCTATTCGCAGTAAAATCTCCCTTAGATCAAAAAGCAATAGGACACATAGATACCATATATAAAAACTACGTAACATTAAAGAAACATAGAGGGATCTGCTATGTCATGGCAGAAAAATCAGGGAACGATGTCATATTTCCCTTGGCAAAGGGACGTTCAATCGAAGAACTCTTAATTCAGGCGATCAGGCAAAACGACATTGACCAAATCAAAGTTAACTTGAAAAGATACTTTGCCATTATCAACAAAATTTCCTGTTATCAAAGACCGAATAAATCAAAAAAGGACTCTTTTAAATCAGTATTTGGAGATATGCTTGGAAGGCAAGAATTTTTTAAAGAATGGATAGAGCCTGCCAACATTGATCTCACCTTTAACAACATCATTTTACATGAGAATCATCACAAAATTATAGACTATGAGTGGGTCTTTAATTTTAGGATTCCTAAAAGCTACATAATCTGGAGGGCATTTCATCATTTCTATAAACGCCATTTCATGGACCTTGAAAGCTTCAGCTCAAAAAAATTATTCACCCAGGATGAAAAGAAAATTTTTGCCGACATGGAAAAACACTTTTCATATTATGTTTTTGGTCCTAATTCACAAACATTATTGCTCAATTCGATAAAAAAGAAAGCGGTAACACTAGACGAACTGACTAAGAAGCCAGCCACCAAACAAGGTTATAAAAAGTTGCCCCATGGACAAAAGGTTGAAGAAAACGAGACCTTACCGAAAAAAAGATACGACGAAAGGGTCTCAAAGGACAATAGTCTTTCACTGCATGTTGATTCTTCCTTCCATAAATTCAAAGATCAGTACAGGCACTGGCTTTCAAACAGGAAGAACCATGACGAAATTTTTATTCAGGAATCGAATTCTTGGGATTTTTTTCCCTTTTTCTCCATATACCTGAATTATGACCGGGAAAAACCGGAGAAGCTGGCCGATTTTTTGGAATCACTGTCGAAGCAGGCATATTCAGGATTCAACCTGACAATTATATCACCTTTTAAATGCATAGATCCTGTTTTCGATGAACTGCCAAACCTCAAATGGACCAATCCGAAGGAAAATTTCTGGAAAACTATCAATCATTATGCATCTTTCTCCAAGAAAGACACTTGGCTGATTTTTTTAAGAGCCGGTGATTTGCTAAAGTCTCACACGCTAACCTCACTGGCATCAACTGTAAACCACTATAAACATGCAAAGTTGATCTACTTTGACCACGAGGAAAGGTCGGATTCCATAGAATTTACACCTGTTTTCAAGCCTGATTTTAATATGGACCTATTAAGATCATATGATTACATAGGCCGGGCATTTACCATAAGTAGCGAAATTTTCAACACAATCAGCGGTTTTGATCCTAGGCACAAGCTTGCAGAATGTTACGATCTTGCCCTAAGGACAGCGGATACCGTTTCTTCCTCTGAAATCAATCATGTCCAGGACATACTACTTTCGATAGAAAACATAACACTGAATGATGATGAAAAAAAACTCAAATCGGTTGCATCTAAACTGTCTATTCAAAATCACCTGAACAGAAGGAACCTCGAGGCCGTGGTGGTGGACGGTAACCTGCAGGATACCTTCAGATGTATCTACCATTACGAAGAGCAACCCTTGGTAAGTATTATTATACCCACTAAAAACCAAGCATTTTTGCTAAAGCAATGCGTTTCTTCAATTCTTGAAAAAACACTTTATAAAAATTACGAAATTATCATCACAGATAATGGATCAAATGAAGAATCCGCTATAGAATATTTGCAAAGTCTTGAAACAGGGCACCCGGATAAAGTCACAATTATTTCTTACGATAAAGCTTTTAATTATTCAGAAGCCAACAATCTTGCCGCTCAGGCTGCCAAAGGGAAGTATCTCTTGTTTCTCAATAACGACACTGAAATTATCCAGGAAAACTGGCTTCATATACTTATATCATATTGCCAGCGTACAAAAGTAGGTGCCGTTGGCCCAAGACTTCTTTTCCCTAACGGCACAATCCAACATGCAGGAGTTATTGTTGGTCTTTACGGCGTTGCCGATCATCCTTTTATTGGTGCTCAAATTGATGAACCCGGCTATATGAACCGTCTTCAAGTAGATCACAACTACAGTGCTGTCACAGCCGCTTGTATGCTTGTAAAAAGAAAGGCCTTTGAGGACGTAAAGGGATTTGATCAAAAGCACTACCAGATTAACTTCAGTGATGTGGATTTTTGCCTAAAGCTAGGAAAGGCAGGTTACAAGATTATCTGGACGCCTCACGTCACCCTGATCCATCACACATCAATAACCCAAAAAAAGGAGGCAGAAGACCCGGAAAAGGCCAAACAGGCAAAAGAGCAGTTTGAGAAAGACAAACAGGCTCTCGTGGAGCGATGGTTCCCGGTGCTGTGTAATGATCCGGCCTACAATTACAATCTATCCCTAGGAAGCAGGCAATTTGACATAGACAATACGGAAAATCCAGGATGGCCTGCAGCCATCTATAATCTGCCCCGTATCTGGGCCTTCCCCAGGGCCAAAGACGGAGCCGGGGAATACAGGGTCAGGAGACCCCTTGCGGCCCTTCATGATAAAGGGCTTGCCCTCTCTCATGCTGCCGAACTGATGCTGGTCCCTAATGCCTTGCTTAGACACCGCCCTTCTACCATCATATTTCAGACCCCTACGGCAGATGAGGCCCTTGATTACCTGAAGCAAATCAGGAAATACCATGACGGATTGTTAATCTATGAAATAGATGACCTACTCCACCATATCCCCTTTAAAAATCCTGCATTTCAAAATCTAAGAGGTCAAAACCTTAAAAAGAAAATAAAAGAAGGGGTTAACTACTGTGACAGGATGATAGTTTCTACAAGGCCTTTAGCAGATGCCTATGAAGGCTTTTGTAAAGATATACGTATTGTCCCTAATTATATTTCTAAGGCCGTGTGGGAAGAGGTAAGAAGCAAGAAAAGAAACGGCTTAAAACCACGAGTTGGATGGGCCGGCGGGGCCTTTCACTACGGAGACTTGATGGTAATTAAAGATGTTGTGAAAGACCTTGCAAATGAAGTTGACTGGATATTCATGGGCATGTGTCCTGATGAGATTAGGCCCTACGTTGCCGAGTATCATGAGGGCGTGGATATCGATAAGTACCCGTCTAAATTAGCATCTCTCGACCTTGACCTGGCAGTGGCGCCCTTGGAAATAAACGCGTTCAATAAAGCCAAATCAAATTTGAGACTACTGGAATATGGGATTCTTGGCTGGCCTGTAATAGCCACTGACATTTTTCCCTACCAGGATGCACCAGTGACCCTAGTTAAGAACAAATATCGGGACTGGCTTAGAGCGATCAAGACCAAAATAGCTGACCCCGTAGCCCTTAAAGATGAGGGTGATAAGCTTCAAAAATGGGTCATGGAAAACTGGATTCTGGAAGACCACCTGGAGGAAATTCTGCTAGCTTATATTTAAACCGTCGATCTGCATCCAACCAGTTCTTTTTGGACTTACGGTGGCACTATCTATAAAATTTATCCCTTTTCCAGACTGAACTGAGGCCCCTTGGAAGAATCGTACTTCATGAAGATTTGAAACGGTTTCCCCTCTACATCACTGGGCGTGATAGCCTTTTCATAGCCATTACACCTCAAGATTATCTGGCCCGATTCCGTCATCTTCCCGCGCATCTCCACTGATAGACCATCGATGGCCTTTTCGGTCTTGCCTATTTGCTCCCCCAGAAGGGCAATCTTTTCCTTGAGCTCACTCAACTCCTCCTGGACCTCAAGCATAAGCTTGAGCTGTCTTATAAGGATATGGAGATCAAGGCCTATTTTTTCCTCAAGGCTCGACATCTTGGCCCTTAATTTTTCGATACCAACTGTCCCAAGAAGAATCATGGTGGCAAACTGTTTAAGGACTGGTATGAGGGGCTGCTCTTCTTCGCCAAGAAGGCTTTGAGCAAGTTTCATCTTCTGACCGAAAACGGCACCACGGTTTTTCAAGGCCTCCTTCTTGCGCTCTATCTCCGTTGCGAGATCCCTTTCCTGGGACTTTAGCTGGGAATATAGCTGAAAAAGGCCTTTGCCCACATCAATCTCAACCCTGTTCCTCACGTTTATCAGAGAGGCTTTAATATTATTTGCCTCGATGTCCGCCCTGCCAACCAGAATTTCATTGGACCCTTGGGGCTTTATTACGAGAACGTCTGCCTTTACAACACCCTCGCTGATCTCCCGCTTGATCCACAGCCGCTTTTTGGCTATTAGCGTGGCCTTCCTCGCCGATCCTACCTCCATGTCAGAGCCTGAACGGATGAAGTTCCTCGCAAAACTGATAACCACGGGCCCAGTGGCATCCACTGTCTCCCCTTCAACACCTCCCTGGACTACCAGGGAGCCATCTATGACCACGGCAAAACAGCCCCTGATATCACCCTCGACTACTAGGTCTGCCTTACACCTTATTTCTTTGTTTGTTCCCTTGAAATTTCCCGTGTTAAAATCGATATCCTTTACCTTTATTTCGTTTTTGACGGATATCTTCTTAAGATTTTCCTCAGAAGGCGTGCCCTGAAATTCGCAGATTATTATGCCTGCCTTTTCTGCGTAATAGTCCCATATTCTCCTGTTTGTCTCAGTATCGATACCGTCCTTATGGTAGAATCCTTCCCCTATTTTCACGGAAACAGGCTTACCCGCCTTTGCGCGGATGGGAAAGCCCATGACATCCGTACCCTCTGCCCCGTTAGTGGGCTCATATACCCTGAAAACCAATTGGTCTTTAGAGGCCTGAGGAAACCGATTCACTTCCCTAAAATCCATGCTGCCATCTGGAAAAAGCCGCCCAGGCCTGATCTTGAAATCAAAAAAGAGCCTTATAAAACCGTCTTCTCCATCAACGGGTTCGCATCCCCTTATGGTAAGTGTAGATATCCCAGGCATGGTGTTTATCTCCACCTGCCTAGGCTTCAAATGCCGCTCCTTTGCAGGGGCCATGAACTTGAAAACATCCTGTTCCCCGTCCATGATACGGGATGAAACGTCTTCAGGGATCTGGACGAAATAGCCACGCAATACCACCTCCATGGCCTTAATCAGGTTCTGTGGACCGATTCGTGTGCCAGAGGGAAGGTCCATGGCAAGGGCGATGGTATCAGAACCGAACTTGATCTCTTCAATGGACGCCTGTATCCACTGGGCGGCCTCAATAGGAGTGGGTCCATTACCCTCCTGGGATGGATCCTCCACTTGGGCAGATGCCTCCATATCAGGAGAAGGTGGAGTGTCCACAGCCTTGTTATCCGCTTCTGTACCAGCCATCAGATTCATCTCTCTGTCTTACTGCACGCACCACATCTTCTACATGTTTCAAGGTTACAAAAGCCAGTGGTTTCAGCCCTCTTTGCCCTGTTCCACTGGGCAAGAAGATATTCCCTCCGGACCCTGTGTCTTACTACCTCCCAGGGAAATTTTTCCCCTTCAACCCTTCTCTTAAGGTAGTTTTCGGCAATATTTGAGATTTTCTTAACTATTCTTCTCTTCCCATAGCCTTTTTGAGTAAGCTCAAAGAGCAGCCTGCCTATTTTCTCATCTCCCCTGCTAAGCACTGCCTGTAACATGGCGTTTTCCACTGAATCAAGTCTCAGCCTGATATTGGGCTGAGATGCAAGCCTCTCCTTGAGAATGGCCCTCCTTCTGTTTAGATCATCAGGGCCTGCAAAGGCTGCCCACTGAAAGGGCGTCCAGGCCTTTGGAACAAAGGTGCTTACTGAAACAGTTATGTTTCCCATTTTGCCCCTTCCCTTTGCAAATAAAAGCATTTCCTCCTTCACCTTGAGGGCAAGGTGCGCTATCTGTTCCACATCACCATCTTCTTCAAAGGGAAGGCCCATCATGAAGTAGAGCTTAAGGTTTTTCAGCCCGGATCTAAAAAACGTGCGAGCCGCCTCTAGAATCTGCTCCTGGGTAAGATTCTTGTTTATTATCCTCCTCAGCCTTTCTGAACCTGCCTCAGGGGCTATGGTTGCAGTATAGTTCTTTGATCTTACAAGAAGATTTACAAACTCTTCTGTTATTGCATCAGCCCTTAGGGAAGAAAATCCAAGCTGAAATCCTCTTTCAATAAGCTCCTGGCAAAGGGTCGAAATAAAACCCCTGTCTGCGTATTCAAGGCCTACAAGGCCGATCTTCTTGGCGCCCCTTGTATCAGATATGGTCCTTTGGATGACCTCCTTGGGCCACTGTCTTGGCGGACGATATACAAAGCCTGCTGCACAAAAACGGCAACCCCTTCCACAACCCCTTGTTACTTCAAGTAAAAAGGTGTTTGGAAAAGAGGAGCGGTTGGATACGATTACCGTGTGTGGAACTGTTTCAAGAAGGCTTCTTTGTATGGCAGGGGCCACCGGAGCAATGTCAGGAAAGGCTGGCATGAAAACGCCCTCAACCATTTCCCTGAGCCTTAAAAGACGCCCTTCCCTTTTGCCACTTAAAGGGTCAACCTCCAAAAGAAAGTTTATAAAACTGTCAGAGACCGCCTCAAAATCCCCAAGCAAAAAGGCGTCCATAAAGCCTGCTGCAGGACACGGGTTTATCTGGCAGGCGATCCCACCTGCAAGAACTAGCGGCCCATCCCTTCTTTCTTCCCTTAAAGGGGAAAGACCTGCTGCCTGTAAAAAGGGCCCTATGTTTAGATAACTTGGCTCAAAGCTTATTGAAAAAAGGATTATGTCAAACTCGCAAGGGTGCCTGTTTGACTCAAGTGAGCGCACATCAGAAGAGTTTCCGTGAAAGAAAAAACGCTCTGCAACTATGTCTTCGTGTCTGTTAAGAAGTTCATAGACACGCTGAAATCCCAGATTCGACATGCCAAGGCCGTATGAATCCGGAAAGACAAGGGCTACAGAGCGTCTTCCGCGCCAGCGCTTTCTTATTACGCCAGCCTCTTTGGTTGGCTGTCTTTCTCTTTTTGTCAAGAAACCGATTTACTGGTCATTTTCCTGCTCCATCTTGGCAAGTTCTTCAAACCTCATATCAATGCCCAGAACCCCGACTATCTCGTCCTCCTCATTTCTTATTGGGCCTGAGACGGTGATGCAAAGGGCGTTGGTGATGCGGGATGTGTAGAAGTCTGAGACATGTATCTTTCCGTCTTTGAGCGGGGCAATGAACCAGGGCCTGTTAGAAAAGTCGCTATCAAGCTTGTAGCTTGCGTACTTGCCCCTGTCTTCTATATGGGTAATGTTGTGGGTTATCTTTTCCCCGTCTGCATTAACCACGTAGAGGAATTGGATGAAGGGATTTTCTTCCAATGTGCACTTAAGAAGTGGCTCTATCTTCTCAGGATCCATGGAGCGCATCTCCGGCCTGTCAACAAGGTCTTCCACAAGGTGATAGGCAAGGTCGTGGGCACGCTTTTTAAGCTTGTCAAAATCGGAGGTAAATAGCTCTGGCAGGTACTTTCTTGCAAGGGCCTCCATCTCCTCCTTGGACATGGAGGTGATGCGTCCGTGCTCGTACTGCTTCATGACCTGCTTGTACATCTTTACGATTCCAGGGTGGCGTTTGTCTATCATGGCCTCACCAGTAAGGCCAAGATGGGCGTTTACCCAGTGGGCTATGCCTGCCGTTCCAGACTTGTCAGATACGATAACCGCAACTGGCCTTCCTAGTATTTTCTTTGTATCGAAGATGTTGTATATCTCCTCGTTTTTCATGAGCCCGTCTGCATGGACCCCTGCGCTTGTTGCGTTGAAATCCTCTCCAACAAGCGGATAATTGGATGGTATATGAACCCCTAGCTCCTTCTCGAAGTATCTTGCCATCTCGGTGATGGCCAGGGTATTTATGCCGTCTGTTTCCCCTCTAAGTGCTATTCTTTCAATCAAAAGCGCCTCTATGGGCGTATTTCCTGTGCGCTCTCCAAAGCCAAGCAGGGTTCCATTTATTGCCCCGCAGCCATAAAGCCAGGCTGTGGTTGCGTTTATAACCACCTTGTGAAAGTCGTTGTGGCCATGCCACTCAAGGAGCTCTCCAGGTACTCCTGCATCGTCAATCATTGCCCGCACCACCTTGGCAACACTTCTTGGAAGGGCTGCTCCAGGGTATGTAACCCCGTATCCCATGGTGTCACACATCCTTATCTTTATGTCAATGCCCGACTCTTCCCTCAGCTTCATAAGCTCAATGGCAAAAGGCACGCAAAATCCGTATATGTCTGCACGGGTTATGTCCTCGAAGTGGCACCTGGGCTTTATGCCAAGCTCAAGGGCCGCCTTTACCGTTGAAAGGTAGGCCTCCATTGCCTCAAGCCGAGTCTTTTTAAGCTTCAGGTATATATGGTAATCAGAGGCCGAAGTGAGAATGCCCGTCTCTGGCAGCTCCATCTCCTTAACGAGCTTGAGATCCTCTTTCTTTGCCCTTATCCAGCCCGTGATCTCAGGGTACTCGTACCCCTTTTCCCTGCACACCTCCACGGCCTTTTTGTCCTTGTTGGTGTAGAGAAAGAATTCCGACTGGCGAATGATACCCTTTGGCCCGCCCATTTCGTGAAGGAAATCAAAAATCCTGCTTATCTGCTCTACAGTGTAAGGGGGACGGGCCTGCTGGCCATCCCTGAAGGTGGTATCAGTTATGAGCATGTCCCTGCATGGTTCAGGTGCAAGATACTTGTGATCAAAGGCAATACGGCATACCTCTTCATAGGGAAAAAGGTCCCGCATGAGATCGGGCTCTTCCCTCTCAATAAGCCTGTAGTTTCTTCTATAGTCGAGAAGTCCTCTCTTTTCGTTCCATTTAATCATGTTCTTCTCCTTTTGGGTCATGATTTTCCAGCCATGATCCGGGCCAAAACCTGACACATCACTTGCCGGCATGCCAGTTGTTGCTTTACTGCGCCCTCTTCCAATCAGGCTTTAGGTAAAGCTCTGCAAGCTGTGCCATGCTCACCTCTGCCGGCGCCCTTGCCATGAGGCACTGGGCCTTTTGTGTCTTTGGAAATGCAATGACGTCCCTGATGGTGCTTCTGCCTGCCATGAGCATCACAAGCCTGTCCAGGCCAAAGGCGATCCCGCCGTGGGGCGGGGCGCCATATGTGAGGGCCTCAAGGAGAAAGCCAAACTTCTCCTCTGCCTCTTCATCAGGTATGTTAAGGGCCTTAAAGACCTTTTTTTGTATCTTCTCCTGGTGGATACGAATGCTTCCTCCGCCGATTTCAATACCGTTAAGAACGAGATCGTACGCCCTTGAACGTACAGATGCCGGATCTGTTTCCAGTCTGTCCAAGTCCTCAGGCATTGGAGCAGTGAAGGGATGATGAAGGGCCTTAAAACGCCCCTCGTCCTCGTCAAATTCAAGGAGCGGAAACTGGGTTATCCATACAAAGTTAAACTCATTTTCATCAATAAGTCCGCGTTTTCTTGCAAGCTCAAGCCTTAGCTCACCAAGGACCTTGAAAACCGTTGATTTCTGGTCTGCCCCGAAAAATAGTATGTCACCAGGTTCTGCCAAAAGGCGCTCCATTATTGCCTTTTGCTCATCCGCGCTGAAAAATTTTGCAATTGGTGACTGCCAGGAGGAATCCTCCTTTATCTTCACCCAGGCTAGGCCCTTTGCACCAAGAGACTGTGCAAACTCGGTAAGTACGTCCAGGTCCTTTCTTGAAAGATCCGCCATGCCCTTGGCATTTATGGCCTTTACCACCCCGCCAGTTGCGGCAACGGTGTTAAAGACCTTGAGGCCGCAGCCTGCAGCAATGTCCGTTATGTCCATAAGTTCAAGGCCAAAACGCATATCGGGTCTATCAGTTCCAAACCTCTCCATGGCCTCGTGATAGGTAAGCCTCTTAAAGGGTGTCTTCACTTGAAGACCGAGGGTTTCCTTGAATATATGACCCATGAGCCCCTCTATGAGCTTGATGACGTCCTCTTCCTTTACAAAAGACATCTCCATGTCGAGCTGTGTAAATTCAGGCTGCCTGTCCGCCCGCAAATCTTCGTCCCTGAAACAGCGCACAATCTGAAAGTACTTTTCCATTCCCGAAATCATAAGTATCTGCTTGTAGAGCTGGGGCGACTGGGGAAGGGCATAGAACTTTCCAGGGTTCACCCTGCTTGGTACAAGATAATCACGGGCCCCTTCCGGGGTGCTTCTTGTGAGCATTGGGGTCTCTATTTCGAAAAAGCCCTCGCCGGAAAGATACCTCCTCATGGCCTGGCAGACATTATGCCTGAGCTTAAGGTTCTCGAGCATCACCGGACGCCTAAGATCAATGTAACGATATTTCAGGCGTACGTTTTCCGACACCTCCTTTTCCTCGTCTAGGGGAAACGGAGGGGTCTTTGACGTGTTAAGGATTCTCAAATCCTCACAGGCCACCTCGACCATGCCTGTTTTGATCTTTGGGTTTTCCATGCCCTCAGGCCGCCTTCTGACCTTTCCCCGCACTGCAATTACATATTCGCTCCTCAGGGAATGGGCCTTTTCATGGGCCTTGGCATTCACCTCTGGAGCAAAGACCACCTGGGTAATTCCCTCCCGGTCCCGGAGGTCCACGAAGATGAGACCGCCGTGGTCCCTCCTTCTGTGCACCCATCCCATCAAGGTGACTTCAGATTCAAGGCTCTCTTCTGTGATGCTATAACAGTCGTGGGTGCGTCTAAGCTCTCCCATGGGTTCCATTTTTATTCGTCTCCTTGGCTCTTTATCTTCTCAACAAGTATTTCTGGCAGGTCATCAAGATCAATGCCCTCCTGCTCCTTGGTTTTCATATCCCTCAAGATGGCCTCTTCCTCGTCCATCTCTCTTTCACCAACAATGAGACAGTAACGCGCCCCCGCCTTGTCTGCCTGCTTCATCTGGGCCTTAAGGCTCTTGTCCTCCAGGGAATACTCCACCTTAAGCCCCTGCCTTCTCAAATAACCAATCCAGTAAAGGGCCTCGGTGCGGGCCTCATCCCCAAGGGCGGCAATAAAAAGATCGGCTCTCCTTGGCGCGAGTTCTTCCTTCATGAGAAGAAGCAAACGCTCAACGCCAACCGCCATGCCTACACCAGGAAGATCAGGCCCTCCAAGAAGGCTTGAAAGCCCGTCATAACGTCCGCCTGCAGCAACCGTGCTTTGTGCCCCAAGCCCCCTGGCCTTAAGCTCAAAGGTGGTGCGCTTGTAATAGTCAAGCCCCCTCACCAGGTAGGCATTCTGGACAAACGGGATTTCAAAGGCCTCAAGTGCGTCAAGAACCTTGCCCATGTGAATTGCGCACTCAGGGCAAATGTAGTGCTTGATCACTGGTGCAAACTTCAAGACCGCCTGACATTCCTCATTCTTGCAGTCAAAGACACGAAGGGGATTAAGCCCTGCCCTTCTTTGACAATCTTCACAAAAATCCTCCACGTTATTCTTAAGAAAAAGCACAAGGTCCTTTCTGTGAAGGGGCCGACACTTTGGGCAGCCAAGGGAGTTCATTTCCAGGATGAGGTCGTCTTGATCTGCAAACTTCGACACTATCTCGTAGGCAAGAAAGACCACCTCTGCATCTGCAAGAGGGGAGCTGCTACCGATATATTCCACATTGAGCTGGTGAAACTGCCTGAGCCTGCCCTTTTGAGGACGCTCGTGGCGAAACATGGGGCCCACGGTGTAAAGCTTTAGAAGTGGCGACTTATTGTAGAGCTTGTGCTCAATAACTGCCCTCAGAATACCTGCAGTGGCCTCTGGCCGGAGGGTAAGAAGCTGGCCGTTTCTGTCCTCAAAGGTGTACATTTCCTTTTCCACTATGTCCGTGTGCTCACCTATTCCACGGGCAAAGACCTCTGTTCTTTCAAGTATGGGCGTCCTTATCTCCTCAAGGCCGCAGCCTTCAAATATCTGCCTTGCCGTCTCCTCGATCCTCTGCCGCTTTCTTGCCTCTTCGGGAAGTATGTCCTTGAATCCCTTTACTGCCTTCAGGGTCACATTCGTCTCCTTTTCAACTTCGCGCCTTGGCTCAACCTTAATGGCACAAACAGCCCCTTCTGCCAAAATTTTGCAGGACAAAATTATCCAGCCCCTTGTAATTGAGCTCTTAAGAGGAAAATAAACCGAAAAAGTGGTCTGTTTGGGCCTAAGACAATATTTTGTTGCGATAAACTTCTGCTTTATTTAATGCAAGAAGGCTACAAATTCAAGCTCGCTAAGCCCACGGCCCCCAAATTCAAACAATAAGGCAATAAGGCCCAAAGCATTTTATTGGAACAAAACCCTACCTTTGACTTTAAATAAGAAGGTGGATTAAACTTTATCGTGGTGAGTTTTCGTGTTTTTTTCCCATTTTTGACCTTTACAAATAAAGCGACTTGGAAAAACATAACCGGCATCAATGACACAAACACCAGAAGGTCCTGAAATCCTGCCACCTGATCTTGTCATGGAAAAAAGGCCTGACAAGGAATTAATAATCCGTTTTTCAGGTATCTGGACCATTCACAAGGCCCCGCCAGCCTTTTCTGACGTTGCCCCAAGAATTAGGAAATACCTGCCCATAAAAGAAATAGTAATAGACACCAAAGGGCTCAAAAAATGGGACAGCCTATTTGTCCTGTTCCTACTTGAGTTAAAAGAATTTTCGCGAAAAAACGGTATCAGGCTAAACCTGGCATCCATTCCCCCTGGGGCCCTTCATCTCTTAAATCTTGCCATGAAGGCCAAATCTACTAGAAAAGTGACGGATGAAGGCCGTGATGTCCCTTTTTTCGAAAGGGTCGGCAAGGCAGCTGCATTGATTGCCAGGCAGATAAAGGGCTTCCATGCGTTTCTTGGCCAGGTGGTGCTTGGATTCATGAACATCCTTTCAGGCAGAAGCAGGCTTCGCACGGGTGACTTTCTACTTTATCTTCAAAATGGTGGTGCCAGGGCCCTTCCCATTGTAAGCCTTGTAAGCTTTCTCGTTGGGCTAATCCTTGCCTTTGTGGCAACAGTGCAGTTAAAGATATTCGGTGCTCAGATATTTGTGGCAGATCTTGTTGGCATTGCCATAGCCAGGGACATGGGCGCCATGATGGTGGGCATCATTATGGCAGGGCGCACAGGCGCAACCTACGCGGCACAGCTAGGCACCATGCAGGTCAACGAGGAAATTGACGCCCTTAGGACCCTGGGGATACGGCCTGTTGAGTTTCTCGTCATTCCAAGAATCCTTGCCCTCTCCCTTATGATGGTGCCCCTTTGCATCTATGCGGATCTTCTTGGCATTGCAGGAGGGGCTGTAGTTGGTGCAGGTTTTAGCGATGTCACCCTTCTTCAGTATATTTCAGAAACGCAAAGGGCGGTTCCCCTAAAGCACTTTTTCATAGGCCTTGGAAAGTGCCTGATCTACGGCATTATCGTCTCCATGGTTGGTTGCATGAAGGGGCTTTCCTGTGGAAGGAGTGCTGCTGCCGTGGGCCAGGTTACCACCTCTGCCGTTGTAACCTCCATCGTGTGGATAATAGTTGCCTGTGCCATAATAACGGTTATCTGTTACGTGTACGGGATATGAAAAGGTTCTTCCGGCATATGAGTACCTGGATTGAAATAGAGAGTTGAAGGTGGACATAAACAGAGACAAAATATTTGAGCCTAATCAAATAAAAGGAGGTCTCTGTCATATCCACGTCCATATTGTACCATGCTTTTGGGCTAAAGGGTATTCAGTATAAGGCCAATCGCTATGAGGGTGAATATTTGATCTTTTAGTTGGACTTGCTCAAAATGGCCACCATAAAGGATGTAGCAGATTTTATGAGAGTAGGCTGGGATATGATCAAGAATATCCACAAGCTTACGCTGAAAAGGATGTACAGGATCAGGCCCATTAAAAATGTAAGATATATCGGTATTGACGAATTTGCCATCAAGAAAGGCCATCGTTATATGACTATATTCGTGGATTTGAGAGATGGCAGAATCATCCATGCTGTTGAAGGCAAATCCAAGAAGGCCGTTTTGCCCTTTCTGAAGAGATTAAGGCGTCATGCCCATAAACTCAAAGCCATAGCAATGGATATGAGTGCGTCCTATTTCTGGGCAGTAAATGAGATATTGCCACAGGTTGATATTGTATTTGACCGTTTTCATGTAATGGGACTGATGAACAAGGCCATAGATACCTTTCGCAGGCAGTATCAACTAATGTTGAACAAGACTGACCGAAAGGTTCTCAAGGGAGCGCGGCAAGAACCATCATGTCATACCGGTCCGGCTTGTTAACCTACTTCGGCCACAAAATCACCATGCTCCAGTAGAAGGCCTGGTCAATAAAATCAAGACATTGAAACGTCAAACATATGGTTTCAGAGATATGGAGTATTTCAAACTCAGATTATATCACCTGCATCAGCAGAGGTACTCATTTTCCGGATGAACCATTATTTTTTGCGAGTAACGCAGTTATTGGACAAAAGGACAATCTTAAAAGGCGGCCACCCACCACATTAGCCACCCCACACCAGCTCCCCATTCTCATCAAACCAATCATTGCCATCCCCGCCTGCAGTCACCACATCTGACGAGGTAAGAAAATCTTCCAAAAGGTCTGAAACATGGTCAATCTGCCCAAAGGTGCCCTCAAGGCACTGGGCCCTGCATTTTTCAGGCTTATTGCCAGGATGTGCAACCCTGTGTCCGTCTTTCGGGGCCTCGCCACGCTTTTTAATAAAGGCGCCCCTTCCAAGGCCCTTTATGTGGTCGCCGTCCTTGAATACGTGCACCTCCTGGATGAGGCCGTTGTCTGGAGCCTTTATCACCACTGTTGTACTGTCAAGAAGCCTAAGACTTGTGAGCATTGTGCTCTTTTTGAGGTCGCTAAACTCGCCGTTACACCTGCCTTCCTTGTCTGAAAGATCCACGTGGGGATCCCCCCAGATGGTTGTGGAAAGTTTGGAAAACTTGTCAAATATGGTCAGCGAGGTGGAATTTTCAAAGGAGACGAGATACCTCCCTGTATCCACGTTCTTGTCATCAAGCCTTGTAAGCCCATCAGAGGTGCCTTGGTAGTCGATGTAGCTTATCTCCTTCTGCTCAAGGTGAAGCTCCATGTGAAATTCTGTCTGAAATACACTGCCCTTCCACTTTACAAGGCCAGAATAGTCGAGGCTGAAATCAAGCCTCTTGTAGTTTTCTTCGTAATACTTGACCTCATCCACCCTGGGGCCTGGACCATCCGAGGACCTTCCAAAGAGTTTTTCCACTATGAGTTTTTTAAGAAGACCATCAGGGTCAATATCCTCTTTCTCCATGTCCTGAGGGTCGTTTCCCAGTTGAAATGCGTGCAAGATATCGGAAAAGATATTTTTCAGCTTTCCCATATCCAGTCCAAGGGGCAGGGACGAACAATTATCTCTGGCCTTTAATTCGTTTCCTGTGAGTGTGCCAACGCGTGTATATGTTGCTGAAAGGGAAAAGGAGAGACTGGTCTTCCTGTAATAGGACATGGAAAGTGCCCTTGGATCAGGCCTTTCAGGAACAGGGGAAGGAGAAACGCCCCTTGATTTTGAAAGGGCTCCCCTATCTTGGTGAAAAAACAGCGAAAAGGGATTATGTTCAATAAAAGTGGAAACAGGGTCCTTTAATGGTGTTAAGGATGCGTTCATCTTTGCCCTCCCTGGCCAAGAATGAATTTTTGGATCCGTGCCTTATCCGTGGCACCGTCTTGGACTTTGTCGTAATCAGTTCCTATTAATTTCAATCGGCCTTGCATGTTTTCAGCTAAAAAAAGGGATACAAAAAAGGGAAGTTCAATAGATAGATGCGCCCGCTGCGGTGCCTGCCTTGCCTTTTGCCCTGTTTACCAGGTAAGCCTCATGGAGCGCTTCTCACCAAGGGGAAAAAACTATCTCTTGCGCTCTGGCAAGATAAAAAGACGGCAAAAGCTCATAAAGGAGACGGTGACGGCATGTCTTCAGTGTGGTGCATGCACGAGTCTTTGTTCCTCAGGAAGTGATGTTTCAGCGCTCATAAGAAGAACCAGGCAGGATGAATCCTACTTCCAGTCCCTGCCTCCGTCCCTTTTTGGGGCATGGGAGAGGCTTGGCCAGGAGCGAAGCCTAAAGGCGGTGTCATTCCTTGAACGCTTAAGCCCGGTGCTAAAAGACTTTACAGGAAGGATAAACCTTTCGGAAAGGCCCTTTCTGGAACACCTCGGCTTTTATGCGGAAAGACACGCAGGACAAAGGGTCTTAAGCAGTTACCAGAAAGGCGTTGATAGGCCCAGGATACTTTTTTTCACAGGATGCGTTCAAAACTACGTCTACCCGGAGATTGCCTCAAAGATTGCCTCCCTTTTTGCCTGGGACATCACCATTCCAAAGGACCAGACATGTTGCGGACTTGCCGCCTACTCACAGGGGGCAATGAAACAGGCAAGGAGATTTGCAGAGAAAAATCTCGCCATCTTTTCAAAGGCTGACTTTGACATAATCATTACAGGATGCGCCTCATGCGCACACATGATAAGAAAGTGGCCCGTACTTTTTGATGAAGGCAGTGGAATACAAGAAACTGCAAGGCAGGCATCAGAAAGGGTCCTGGAGCTTAGCCAGTTTGTTTTAAAATACGATTTTTCAGAAATAGATGGGCAAGCATTTGATAAGATATCCGTACAGATCCCGTGTCATCAGCGATTTGGCCTGGGTGCCCCGGAAAGCCCTATCCTTGCCCTTAAGAAAATACTTGGCAAAGGCTGCCAAATAAGTGACAAAGGCCTTGGGTGCTGCGGATTTGGGGGAACCTTTTCAATATTTAATCCTGAGATTTCAAAAAAGATATTTAAAAGCAATATTGCAAGACATTTTTCAAGCTTTACATTTAATAAGACATCAAAGGTGGTTACCACCTGCTCAGGATGTCTTTTAAGGCTCAGGCAAGGGTTAAAAAGAGAAGAAGGGGCACCAGAGGCCTGCCACCTTGTGGATATCATGGTATCGGACCAGGAGTCTAAGGAATCTTAAGAAACAGACATGAAGGAAATCAAGGATCACTACTTTTTTAAGGCAAAAAGGGAGGGTTACCCTGCCCGTTCAGTTTACAAGCTCATTGAGGCCCAGGAACGGTTCATGTTCATGAAACCGGGCCAGTGCATTCTGGATCTTGGAGCGGCCCCTGGCTCCTGGACAAAATATGCCTCAAGGGTGGTTGGAAAAGGAGGGACAGTCATAGCCATTGATCTTCACAGGCTCAAGGTCTCTGGGCCAAATATCCTTTTTCATAAGGACGACATCTTTGAAACGGATATAGGAGGAAAGTTCAAAGATTTCCTTCCCTTTGACGTTATCCTTTCGGACATGGCCCCAAAGACCACAGGCAGAAAAGACCTTGACCACTACAGGTCCATAGAGCTTGCAAGGGCAGGACTTGAAATCTGCTCAAGATATCTTTCAAGAAACGGCACCTATTATTGCAAGGCCTTTGACGGGGAGGACTTTCCAGCACTCAGGAAGGAGGCCCAAACACTTTTCAAAAGCGTTCGAATCTTTAAGCCCAAGAGCTCAAGGGCAGAAAGCGTAGAAAAATTTCTGCTGTGTCAGAACAAGAAGTCGTAGGAATTGGCTGGCCTGTACATACACATACCCTTTTGCAGGAAAAGGTGTAACTACTGCTCCTTTGTCTCCTTTGAAGGGAGGCTACATCTGATACGCCAGTATATTTCCTGCCTGAAGCGGGAGGCAGTGCTGACAGTAGAGGCAGGCTTAACAGATGGGCTCTCCTTTGACACCGTATATTTTGGAGGTGGAACCCCTTCACTTCTGCCTGCTGATTCCATCCCTGGGCTCATTGACCATCTGCTCTCAATGCTTCCCGTCTCATCTGAAAACGGCCTTGAAATAAGCTTTGAATGCAACCCCGAGTCGGTTCATACGCCCTTACTTGATGCCATTAGGAAAGCAGGCGTAAACCGAATAAGCCTTGGCATCCAGGACCTTACCGAGAAGGGGCTTTTGACCTTGGGCAGGATACATTCTGTCTCAGATGCCAAAAGGGCTGTTCGGAAGATAAGGGAATTCGGATTTAAAAACCTCTCAGTGGATATAATTTACGGCCTTCCTGGACAGGACGTAAGGCTTCTTGAACGAACTCTCACGGAGGCCGTCTCTCTAGGCCCAACCCACGTTTCCGCCTATGAACTTACCGTGGAAAAGGAAACCAGGCTCTACCAAAAGGTGAAAAAGGGAGAGATGACCCTTCCAGGCCAGGATGAAAGGCTTGAGCTTACAAGGTTTCTTGAAACATTTCTTGAAACAAAGGGCATTAACCAGTACGAAATCTCAAACTTTGCCACAGACGGCTTTGAGTGCAGACACAACGTAAACTACTGGAAGTGCGGAGACTATCTCGGACTTGGTTGCGGTGCAGTCTCCTACATTAATGGAACCAGGTACTTTAATACCACTGACATCAACGATTACATGAAACGGACAGAGGCAAAGGAGCTGCCCGTTTCCCAAAGGGAGCGTCTTGACAGGATGACCAGATTCAGGGAAACATTTGTCATGTCACTTAGGATGACAAGGGGGGTTGAGCTTGTCTCCCTCAAAAATCGCTTTCAAATAGATCCCCTTTCCCACTACGGGGGCCTTATTGAAGAGATGTGCCAAAACGGCCTCATGGAGATGGATGACAGGAAAGCCAGGTTAAAACTTACAGAAAGGGGCCGATACATATCGAACTACGTACTAAGCCACTTCGTATGAACCCTGCGTCCAAGGCCCTCATACTTGCAGCAGCCTCGGTCTGCCTCCTTTGCGGATGCTCTGATTTCAGGGCCAGGTGCACCAATATTTACAGCCCTGACGTCAAGATCATAAGCTACCACCTAAAGAAACACTACCAGGCCGTAAGGTCCCTGGCTGAACGGCTCTATGCAAGAAACCCCTGCTACGAGCCGGACCCAAAATCAAGAAAAGAAAAGATAAGGGCCGCCTTTGGCGAAAAAAGCTCCTATTCCATTCCCTATCAGCTGCAGATTATGCTCTCTCACGAACTTTTAAGGACCGCCTTCAGCCCCAAGCCTCCCACAGGGGACAGGGTGCTTATACTGATCCTTGGCCTTAAAAGGGGCATAGATGAGGCCTACGATACCGGGCGCGGACCCTTTCTCACAGGCTGCCAGATAGATGCAAAACGCCTTGAAAGGCTCTACAGCAACATCTCCCAGACAAACTGGAGGCTCAAGACCTACAAGGGGGTGGATGGAAAGCCCCTGTTTCTTACAAACCAGCCCTCTCCAGACGGCTATGTAAACATGGGATTTGAGGTTATCATGACGCAGATGTTGACTCGAATTCAAGATGATATTTATCTTAGGGGTGGCCTTGAGGGTAACTTGACCTTCAGGCTCAGTACCGTATTTCTTTCTATTTTGTAAGCATGAACCATCTATAAAAAAGGAGCAAGTCATTATGTCCCAGGGACCTGAATCATATCTAGACGACTCAAGACAACTTACCGACGACAGCACCTTCTGCTTCTCCTGTACGCCTGAAAAGAAATGCTTTACCAGGTGCTGCTACGACATCAATCTGGTGCTGATGCCCTACGATATCCTCATGCTCAAGAACAGGCTGGGCATGAAGTCCGGGGATTTCCTCAAGAAATACACCTCGGTTCACGTGGGCTTTGGATCAGGGCTGCCTGTTGTGGTGTTAAAGATGGAGGGGCCGTACCTCAAGTGCCCTTTTCTCGAGGAAGGAAAGGGATGCACTGTCTATGACGCAAGGCCAGGGGCCTGCCGCACCTACCCCCTTGCCAGGATGGCAAAAAGAAGCAAGGACTCGGAGACGGTAGAGGAATTCTACTACATTGTCAGGGAACCAGACTGCCACGGTTTCAAGGATGGTAAGGAGTGGACTGTGCGGGAGTGGAAGAAAAACGAGGGAATAGACGATTACAACGAGATGAATGACATCTTCGGAGAGCTGCTCCAGGCAAAGACCGAGTCTGGAATCGAAACCTTGAATGCCGACCAGATAGATATATTTTACATGGGATGTTACGATATAGACTCCTTCAGACAGAGTTTTCTTGAAGGGCCCAATCTGGACAGGTACATGGAGGCCCCTGAGGTGATTGAGCTCATCTCAAGGGATGAAAAGGAGCTTTTAAAGTATGGCATGCGCTGGGTCAAGAAGAAACTCTTTCAGTCAGGCTGCCTTGCCTGTGCAGGCAGCTGTTCAGCGGAAAAATAAGAGAAAAGGGCAAGGAAGGCGTTTTTTCACCCATCCCCTTTTCATTGCCGGGGGCCTTCTCCTTGCCAGATTTGGGCTAGATTTTTTTGCCCAAACAATTCTTGAAAAACACCAGGAAAGAAAGGAAAAAGAAAGCCCCAGAAAGGAGGAGTGCAAATGTCCTTAAAGGCCTATATCCTTATTAATACCCAGATAGGGAAGACCGCCGATGTCGTAAAGCAGCTAAAGGGTATGGATGAGATCAAGCACCTGGATGTCATCATGGGCCCATATGACATCATTGCCCAGGTGGAGACAGAGTCCCACGATTCCCTCTCACAGATAGTCATGCAGAGGCTCCAGTCCATTGACGCAATAAAACACACCATGACCTGCACCGTGGTTAATGTTGGTGACGATACATAGAAGGGCCTGCACGCGGACTTCTAAGTGGAATGCTTAGGAGGCCACGCTGTTTATTGAAAGGATGAGTTCCACCTCTCCGGTGGTAAGACCTGCCATTTCGGCTATCTGGACAGCATCAAGCCCTTTGTTATGCAGATCAAGCACCTTGTCCCGCTGCATCTGACTGGTGTGCTTACCCTGCCCCTGGACCAGTCTTGACTCCAGTTCCTTTGAAAGTCTCGCCTTCTCCTCAACTATTTTCTCAAGCCTTTCCACAAGCTCCTGGCTCTCCCTGAGCTGGCTTATAAGAAGCTCGAGCCTCTTTGGACCAAGCTGCCTCACCTTGAAAAACAGCCAGCCCATAAGAACAAAGAGGAGTAAGTCGCAACAGATGGAAACTATGACAAGGAGCTGCATATTCTCCATTTTCTGGTTCAGACCCTTATGTCCACATGTCGCACTTGATGTTCGGATTCCTGGGACGGTTCCTTGTCCTGGTGCCTTTTAGCAGTGGATTTCCCTTTCAGGTCTCTTTCCTTTACCTGTTCAAGAGTTATCCTGTCCTGGATTTGTGGAGCCGGGGAGGCCTTGCGTTCCTTTTTCTTCTTGCCCTCATTACCATATCCTTTTCCTCCACGCCTTCTCCTCCTTTCCTGCCTGATACTTGATGGATGCGGCCTTACTGGGGCAACCTGGCTGAGAGGGGTAATATCGCGGACGAAATCATCGGGCATAAGCCTACCTCAAGAGATAACCCATCAACCTTATATCCTCAATTCTAAGAGGTGAAAACTCCATGTTAAGTCTTTTTAAAAGCGGGGCCCTGTAACGGTCAAGAATATCACCTTGTACGCCCCTTGAGATGTCAAGGCCCTTAAGCTCCTGGTAAATTATGTCCCTGAGCCAGGCCTGCCTCCTCATAAGCTCTTGCTTTGTTGTGGCATCCGGTACCACAAGCTCAACCTGGAGCTTAAAAAAAACGAGCTCCCCTCCACTTTTTCCAGGGATGATGAAGGGGGCTAGATCTATGGCCTCAAACCCCTGGCCTGCCCCGTTTTTGTAGTGAATGCCTACCTTTTGATCCGGTCTTTTGACGGTTTTTTGTGTGGCTGCAGGGGAACGGTTTTCAGGAACCCTTGCCTGCATGTGGTCAGAACTGTTCCACAGGAGGTATATGGTAAGTATTGCAAGTAAGGTAAGTACAGATGAAAGGCCTGTGACTATCCAGGGAAGAAGCCTTGAGACCAGGCTAGGCGCCTCTACGGTGATTTGGCGTCTCCCTTGCTGGGACTGCATTTCCCCCAGGTCTTCCTCTCCCTTTTCGGTCTGGGCCAACTCATCCTCGTTTCCGGAAAGCTCTACGCCAGTGGTATCTTCTACATCCTTTGCCTCATGGGAAGGGGGTTCCTCCGCGCTCTGAGGGGATTCTTCACTCTGCTCCTGGGCCTCTTTTTCCCTTTCCTCTTCCTGGCTTATTTCACTAAGAAGTTCTTCCTCAAAAAGAGGAATCTCCTCAACGTCTCCGTCATCCCAGAGCTCATCGTCCCCAAGATTTATTCCGACCTCATCCTCTGAGACGGATTGTCCTTCTTCCGCCCCTGGCCCTTGGGCTTCAGGAGATTCGACTGTCTCATTTTCCACCTCATTTGAAGCGGATGAATGCTCCGAACCAGTTTCTACTGCTTTATCATCACCTAAGGCGTCCATGGAGACCTCGTCGGCAGGCTTGTCAACATTTAGCGAAAGCTCTTCATCCACAGCCCCAGTTGCATCCTGGGCCGTCTCGAGCTCTTTTTCCTTTCCGTTTACCTCTTCCATCTGCCGACTAAGTTCCTCCAGTTTTTCCAGGACGTCAATCTTGTATGCAACAAGAGTCTGTGCCATTCATCCTGGATATATTACGCAAATATCTTTTCTATCTTTTCACTCAAGGTCTCTGGCGTAAAGGGCTTTACGATATAATTGCTCACCTTGGCCTTCACCGCCTCGATGATGTTCTCCTTCTGGGCCTCGGCTGTAACCATCAGGAAGGGGATATCCTTGAGCTTTTCGTCTGCCCTCACCTTTTTTAACAACTCGATACCTGGCATCTTGGGCATGTTCCAGTCCGATACGATAAAATCCACCTGTTCTTTCTGGAGAATTTCCCATGCTACTGAACCGTCGTCTGCCTCTATAAAGTTTTTAAAACCGAGCTGGGTGAGGATATTTTTCACTATCCGGCGCATTGTGGCAAAATCATCCACAATAAGTATTTTCATATCATGGTTTATGGCCATTTAGAACGTTCCTCCTGACTCACGTTGATTTTAGTAATTCATCGAACTTTTAAGTAAAATTCATGAATGGGCCTGCCTAAATAATTTCCCGTATCTGGGAAAGCTCGTTTTTGTCAAAGACCTCTGCAAGCCTTGTCCTTATGGTCATCACAGCCTTTGTGTGCATCTGGGAGATGCGGCTTTCCGTATAACCCATTATCTCGCCTATCTCTTTCATGGTCAGATCCTCGAAGTAGTAGAGGGAGACCACGAGTTTTTCCTTTTCAGGCAGCTTCTTGATGCAATCAACTACTATCTCCTTGATCTCGAGCATATTCAGCCTTTCAAAGGGATCGCTTCGTCCGTCGTCTGCTATGAGATCAAAAAGGTCTTCATCAGTGGCGTCGGGCATGCGCCTTCTTATGGCATCTATGTCCAGAAATGTGACCCCCCTGGTCTTGTCAAGGAGCTTGTAATACTCATCAATACTTATGCCCATCTCATTGGCAATTTCCTCATCGTCTGGGACGCGCTCAAGCCTCTTTTCGAGTCTATCTATCACCTGTTCCAGTTCGGTGGCCTTTTTCCTTACTGACCTTGGAACCCAGTCAAGGTGCCTGAGCTCGTCCAGCATTGCGCCCCTTATGCGAAATTCCGCATAGGTCTTGAACTTTATCTTTTTGGATGGATCAAACTTTTCTATGGCGTCAATGAGACCAATTACCCCAGGCCCGATAAGGTCTTCCGGAAGTATGTGCGGGGGAAGCCTTCCTGCAAGCCTGTTGGCCACGTAATTCACCAGGGGCGAATACTTTATGATGAGTTCTTCCCGCTTTTCTGGCGTAAGGGGCCGGCCCTGTCCAAAAAACTCCTCTGTGTAATCTTTCAATTTGGGGGCTGCACTTGTTCTTGCCATGTCTAAAGCCTCAATAGGTTTCTCCAGAAAAATTTTATGTTTCCATCGTTTGTCTTGACTTCCTGGTTCAAGATGTTCTCTGCAAGCTGCCTGAATCCTTTGCATGCCCTTGATTCCGGGAAAAGCTCAAGGGCTGGTCTCTGCTGCCGCACAGACTTTGGGATGGACATGTCCTTTGGAATGTGACCCAGGAAATCAAAGGACAGGAAACCCAGGAACCTGTCTGCAACGGCAGCAAGCTGCTTGAATATCTTGAAGGCCTCCTGCCTGCTGTTTGTCCAATTCACTATTATGGAAAATTCCTTGACCATGTACCTGGTAGCCAGCACCTTGATAAGGGCATAGGCATCGGTGATGGACGTAGGCTCTGGCGTCAAAATAATCACTCTACTCTGGGCAGCCATGTTGAAATACATGACGGTGTCAGAAATCCCAGCAGCATTGTCTATAAGCATTACGTCCAGGGGATCATCCAGGGTATCAAATTCGTTCAAAAGAAAGAGTTTTTCGCTTTCGTTGAGGTTGCAAAGCTCCTGTATACCTGAACTTGCAGGAAGGAGCTTTATCCCCCCTGGACCATTCATAATGACATCTGAAAGGCTTCGTTCCCCTGAAAAGACGTGTTGAATGGAATACTTGGGAGTAATTCCAAGCATGACATCCACGTTTGCAAGACCCAGATCCGCATCCAAGACCAGGACATTTTTCCCCATCTTTGAAATTGCTATGGCAAGGTTGGTGACGATACTGGTTTTGCCAACCCCGCCCTTACCGCTACTGAAGCAAAGCACCCGCGGATGCGAGCATGAGGCCTGGGAATTTCCATCGCGTCCATTCAGGTTGTCCAGGGAACAAAATGCCTTCCATTGTTTTAGGGTAGCAGCCTGATTCATATGGTCTCCGAAACTGCCTTTTGTTTGTCCCTGTCTGTAAACTCGGGACCATTCAGGAGTTTTCCCAGACCCCGTAGGGGCTCAAGGGAAAGTTGAGCTAACTCAGCACCCCTGGCACTCCTGATGTCTTCTGGCACCCTCTGTCCGTTTGTAACGTAAGAAACCGGGAGGTCTGCCTCTATGAGAGGGAACACGGATGATGCCAGGGACCTGGTCTCATCTATTTTTGTCAGGGTCCAGCCCGCCAGTGGAAATTGTCTATAGAAACTTATAGCTCCCATAAGGTCCTCTCTCTTACTAGTTGCACTAAGCATGACCTGTGCCATAAGTCCCGGAACAGAATCAAAGAGCCTTTCAAGTTCTGTCTTGTGGGAAGAAGAGAAAGGATTTCGGCCAGTTGTATCAACGAAAATAAAATCCATCTCCTTGTACTCACCGAAGAGCCTGACTAGGTCCTTGTTTGTCCTGGCCATTTCAATTGGGATCGACATTAAATTGGCATACCTTTCAAGCTGCTCCATGGCCCCCATCCTGTAGCCATCAACACAAATAAAGACACCGCGGCGCTTACAGAGGAATTTGAGTCTTGCAGCAATTTTGGCAAGGGTGGTCGTTTTTCCGACACCGGTTGGCCCTACAAAGGCCCACCAGCACCGTCCTTTTCCCCTTTCTGCCACGCTTCCAGGTTTTATGTTTGAAGAAATGAAATCCCCCAGCAGCCGAATCACCTTACCCCAATTGGTAAGCGCATCCCTGTCACAAGACGAAAGCAGCCTTTCAACGGTCTCCTGACCCCTTCTATCCAGGCCAAGGCAGGAGGCAATGCTTTCTGAAAGCCGCAAGGCCCCATCCAGATTGTCATGGGCCCTGATCCTCCCGGCACGCTCTTGCCTATGAATGGCCTTGAGCGCCTCGTGCATCTGCCTGATTTCGTTCTTGAGCCCGTCGATCTCTCGAAGCAGCTTCTTCTCAACGTCCTGGCCCCTGGCCCTTGACTTGAAAATCCTTGGGGCCCTTTCTTCCCGTTTTGGGCTTCCCCCTTCAGGGCCCTTGTCAACTGCTGCCACGACCTCCACGTAGTTTACGGTTTGGCCGCTTCTTTCATCTGTTTTAGACCTATTTTTTGTGCTCAGTATTATGGCATCGGGGCCAAGGGCTGCCTTTACCTTTAAAAGTGCCTCTGAAACATTTTTTGCGCTAAAGCGTCTAAGCTGCATAAAGGCCCTCCTGCCTATTCAAGGGTGATAACGCCTACTGACTCAAGCCGAATGTTTCCTGGTATCTCTGAATGAGAGATCACGTTGACATCCGGGATAAAGCGTTCCACAAGACGTCTCAGGTGCCTTCTCACCGTAGGATTGGTAAGTATTACCGGAGCCATTCCCATGCCCTCTGCCTCATCAACCGCCTTTTTCACCGCATTTATGATCTTCTGGGCAGATGCAGGATCCAGGGTGAGAAAGGCCCCGTGCTCGGTCTGCTGGAGACTGTTTCGAATGGTCTCCTCAATCTGGGAATCCAGGGTAAGAACCCTGAGGGTGTCATTCTCGTCAAGAAACGGCTTGACAATGGCCCTTCCAAGCCTCTGGCGCACATACTCGGTGAGTATCTCCGGATCCTTTGTCATCTCGCCATAGTCGGCAAGTGCCTCTGTAATGGTAAGAAGATCGCGGATGGAGATGTTTTCCCTCACCAGGTTTTGGAGCACCTTCTGGATGATACCCAGACTGAGTACGTTGGTAACCTCTTCCACTGCCTTGGGGCTCGTCTTTGATAGAGCATCAAGAAGCCTCTGGACCTCCTGCCTGCCGAGAAGATCAGCGGCATTTTTCTTTATGACCTCTGCAAGATGTGTTGCAATGACGGTTGAAAGGTCAACAACCGTGTATCCAGCAAGCTGCGCCTCCTCCTTTTGCTCCTCGGTTATCCAGACGGCAGGCAGGCCAAAGGCAGGCTCTGTAGTTGGGATTCCATCTATCTCCTTTCTCACATCCCCTGGGTTCATGGCAAGGAGATGGCCAATCATGAGGTTACCCTTTGCAACGTCTATCCCCTTTATGAGAAAACGGTACTGGCCAGGCTGAAGCTGGAGATTGTCCCTGACGTGGAGGGGCGGAACGATGATTCCCATCTCCTGGGCAAACTGACGCCTAATGGACTTTATCCTGTCTAGCAGGTCTCCTCCCTGCTCTTCATCCACAAGGGGAATAAGCCCGTAGCCCACCTCCAGCTCCAGGATATCGAGCTGCAGGAGCCTCTCCACCTCCTCTGGCTCCCCAGCCTCCTCTTCAGGCCCGGCCTCCTCCTCTTCGGCCTTGCCTTTAATCTCCTCCTTTACCCTCTTTTCCTCCTTGAATGCAACGTAGGCCAAAAAGGCGATTCCAGAAGAAAGGATCACAAATGGAAGGGTAGGAAGCCCTGGAATAAAGCTAAAGAGAAAGACAATAACGCTTGTTACTGCAAGGGCCTGGGGATGGGTTGAAAACTGTCTGAGAAACTCCTTTCCCATGCTTGCAGTTGAGGCGGCCCTGCTGACAAGAACGCCAGCAGCAGTTGAGATTATTAGGGCCGGAATCTGGGAAACCAGTCCGTCACCAATGGTAAGTAAGGTGTAACTCTGGGCAGCGGCTGAAACCTCCATCCCCTGCTGGAAGACCCCTATTACAAAGCCTCCCACCACGTTTATGGCCATGATGATAAGCCCGGCAATGGCCTCGCCTCTAACAAACTTGCTGGCACCATCCATGGCCCCGTAAAATTCCGCCTCTTTTGCAATCTCCTCCCTGCGCCTTTTTGCCTCGGCCTCGTCAATGAGCCCGGCATTTAGGTCTGCATCAATGGCCATCTGTTTCCCTGGCATTGCATCCAGGGTAAAGCGGGCTGCAACCTCTGCAATCCTTCCTGCACCTTTGGTGATTACAACGAAGTTTATGATAACAAGGATAAAGAAGACGATTGCCCCCACCACAAAGTTTCCACCCACAACAAAGTGGCCAAAGCCCATGATAATCTTTCCTGCAGCATCAACTCCCTCGTGGCCGTGAAGAAGGATGAGCCTTGTGGAGGCAATATTGAGGGAGAGCCTGAAAAGTGTGGTTATGAGAAGCAGAGAGGGGAATACGGGAAAATCAAGGGGCTTCAAGATATATATGGACATCAGGAAGACAAGAAGCGAGATAGTGATATTTAGGGCAAGGAAAAGGTCAAGGGCAGGGGCTGGAAGCGGCAGAATCATGAGAAGGAGGATGCCCACAACGCCTACCGCTGCAAGTATGTTGCTCTTGTCCACCTCTATCCCTGTCCAGAAAGATCTTACCGCGTCTATGGCTGCCACAATCTTTCCTCCTATCTCCTTCCTGATGCCGCCTTTTTGCCCTTTAACCTGTAAACGTAGGCAAATATCTCGGCCACGGCCTTAAAGAGGCTATCAGGGATCACCTGCCCAATATCCACAAGCTTGTAGAGGCTCTGGGCAACAGCCTTGTTCTCGATCACTGGCACGGAATGCCTTCTTGCTATCTCCCTGATTTTTTCAGCCAGTGGCCCGGCCCCCTTTGCCACAACCGTTGGAGCATCCATCTGGCCTGGTTCATATCTCAAGGCAACGGCAAGATGCGTGGGGTTGGTGATCACCACATCCGCCTCTGGCACCTCCTGCATCATGCGCTTTCTAGCCATCTCGCGCTGGATGCTTCTTATGCGGCTTTTTACATGAGGGTCTCCCTCTGTCTGCTTGAACTCTTCCTTTACTTCCTGTTTGGTCATCTTAAGATTCTTCTCATGGTCGTAGCGCTGGAACATATAATCAAGTATGGAAAGCAATATCATTGCCAAACAGGACTTCCAGAATATCTCGTAGCTCACCATGCCTATAAATGAGGCTATGTGGTAGGGCGTCATGTCAAGGAGCGGAACCATTCTGTCAAGGCCCTTTGAGACAGTGGAATAGACGATCCAGCAGACGACTATGAGCTTGAAAAGTGATTTCAGGAACTCCATGAGGGCCTGCAGGGAAAACAGCCTCTTAATGCCCTGGAGGGGGCTTATCCTGGAAAACTGCGGAATAAGGGGTTCAAGGGTCAAAAGTGGCCCTACCTGCAGGAAATTTGACAGTATGGAAACCACGGTGATTACGAGAAAGAGCGGGGCCATTATGGTTGCCAGCTGAGTTAGACCCAAAAGGCCCATTGAACGCATGGAGGTGAGGGTTATGGTGTGGTTGTAGAGGTGTTCAAGGTAATAGGCGAGCATCCTGTCCATTCTCGACATGAAAAAACTGCTTCCCCAGTAGAGGGTGAAAAGGCCTGAGAGAAGGACGGCAACAGAGGAAAGCTCCCTGCTCTTAGGTACCTGGCCCTTTTTCCTGGCCTCTTCCCGACGTTTCGGGGTGGCCTGCTCTGTCCTTTCCTGGAAAGATTCCTGTGCCACTTCAGCCTCCCATGGCCCTCAGGGCAAGGGGCATGAGTTCCACGGCCCTGTTTAGGGAACGTGCAAGAACGGGCCAGAAGTACTGGAGGGTGAGGCCGAAGAAGAAAAGGCCCAGGGCAACGTTTATGCTGAAGCTTACAATCAGCATGTTTATCTGGGGGACGAGTTTTGCAAGTATGCCCAGGGCAACCTGGGAGAGGAAAAGTATGGCCATGACAGGGGCCATGAGCTTTATGGATAGAACAAACATCTCATGTCCCATGGTCATGACTATTTCATAAAGGGGCCTTGAAAAAAGGAGGCCTCCAGGGGGAAGTATCTCAAAGCTTTCAAAAAGCACTCTTAAAATGGCATGATGTCCGTTTGCCACAAGAAAAAGCAGGAGTGCAATCATGTAGGCAAACTGGGCAACTATTACGGACTGAACGCCTGTTTGCGGATCCATTATATTGGCAACGCTCAGCCCCATCTGCACACCAACCATCTGGCCTGCTATCTGCAGGCCCGCAAACACCATTCTCAGAAGAAGGGAGAGTATCAGGCCGATTACGAGCTCCTGGACTGCAAGGAGAAAAAAACCAAAGGAGGTGGCAGGGAAAAGGCCTCCAGGGACATGAACCACTGGCGCAATCATCCATGAAAGTACAAGGGCCATGGCGGCCTTTACAGGCATTGCTATGGTCCTTGAATTGAACACGGGCATGAGAAAGAAGATCGTTGATATCCTCACCAGCACCAGTACAAAGACCTTGTAATGAAGAAGGATCCAGGCAAGGGCGTCACTTCCCATGGCCTGCCTACCTGATAAAGTTGGGTATGTTGACTATGATGTCCCTGGTGTAGTCCACCATCTTGTTCATCATCCAGGGAAATGCAACAAGCAGCCCGATAAGGACCGCTATAATCTTTGGGACAAAGGTCAGGGTCATCTCCTGAATCTGCGTCACCGCCTGAAAGATGCTTACCAGAAGGCCCACAACAAGCCCAAGCCCAAGCATTGGCAGGCTTATAAGTAAAGTTATCTCAACTGCGTTTCTTGCAAGGCCAACTACCATGTCCTGGGTCATCTCATGCCTCCCTAAAAGAAACTCTTTAGCAAGGAGCCTGTGAGCAGATGCCAACCGTCAACAAGGACGAAAAGGAGGAGCTTAAAGGGCAGGGAAATGAGAACAGGCGGCAGCATCATCATTCCCATGGAAAGAAGCACGGAGGAAACCACCATGTCTATTATGAGAAACGGGATGTAGAGCACAAAACCTATCTCAAAGGCGGTCTTGAGCTCGCTTATCATGAAGGAGGGAACCAGGACGGATGTTGGTATCTCGCCTTCGTCCTTTGGATCCTCTATCTTGGCAAAACGGGCAAAAAGGGCAAGGTCCGCTTCCCTGGTGTTCTTGAACATGAAGCGCCTGATGGGGCCTTCCACGTTCTTAAGTGCCTGCTTGAAGTTTATCTCGTCGTTTAGATAGGGCTGGATGCCCTTTTCATTGGCAGCACTCCAGACAGGCTGCATGATGAAAAAGGTGAGAAAAAGGGAAAGGCCAATGATTACCTGGTTTGGGGGCATCTGCTGGGTGCCTATGGCCTGGCGCAGAAATCCGAAGACTATGATGAGCCTAGTAAATGAGGTCATCATAAGCAGAATGGACGGGGCAAGGGAAAGCACTGTAAGAAGGAGGACAATCTCAATGGCAGCTGAGATCTTCTTGGGATCATCGGTGTTTTCTATGCCGATGCTTACACTTGGTATGTGAACAGCCAGGGCATCAATTGGAAGCAAAAAAAGAAGCCCCAGCAACGTTCCCCAGAATATCCACCTTCTCATGGAGAAACCTCCATATCCTGGGCCTTTTCTACCTCCCTTGAAAGAACCTGCTTAAATCCCTCAAGGTTCTCACCCTCAATGGAACCAAGGAGGGTGATACCCTGTTCTGTTGAGCCTATGAGAAAATAGCTTCCTGCAACACGGACAAGCGAGATATAGCGTTTTGGAAGAATGGCCCTGTTTTCAACCACCTCTATCAGCCCCTTATTGGCACCTTGGGCCACCAGGCCAAACCTCCTAAGAACAAAAACAACCAGGAACATTAGCCCCAATATCAGGGCAAGGGCCCCGGTCATCTTGGCTATAAGCTCAAAGGCGTCCATGGCTGCTACCCAAGTGACCTGACCCTTTCCTGGGGACTAATGATCTCCGTAAGCTTTATGCCAAACTTTTCATTCACCACCACCACCTCACCCTTGGCCATGAGCTTCCTGTTTACATAGATATCCGCGGGTTCACCTGCCATCTTGTTAAGCTCAACAATGGAGCCCTGGCCGAGCTGCAAAAGCTCCTTTATCTTCATGGTTGATCTTCCAAGCTCAACCTGTATCTCAAGGGGAATCTCAAGAAGAAAATCAAGCTCAGGTTTTGTGCCCGGCTCAACTTCACCATCGCTTTTAAGCTCGTCAAACTGGGCAGCAGGGGCAGGCTGTCTGGCACCGGCCTCTTGAGCAGTCTGGGCGTCTTCCGGAAGCCCTTCGCTGACTGCCTTTTGTGCTGCGGCGTCTCCCCCTTCGGCTGCCTCCTTAAAGGCATCCGACCAGTCTATGTCGTTTGATCCTGCATCTTGAGTTTCATCGGACTTTGGGCCTTCGCTTCCGGAATCTCCTCCTTCAAGAAGCTTATCGAGCTCGTCCTGGCTTACGGCGTCCCCTGATCCGGACGCCTCCTTTCCGGCCTCCTGCTCCTGACCGGCCTTATCTTCCGCCCCACCGGCTCCGCCCTCTCCTTCTTCCTGTAAAAGCTTGTCTAATTCTTCCTGTGTCAACATAGTGTGCCCCTGACTTTCTTATTCTTCCAAAAGTACCTTTTCTATCTTTAGGGCCTTCTGACCCCTGTATATCCCGGGCTGGCCCATGAATTTTGGCTGATCCTTTATGAGGGCAGTCAACAAATCATCCACCCTGGTATCGAGCTGAATGATGTCGCCCACCTCAAGGTCCAGGACGTCCGAACCCGTAAGCTCTGCCGTTCCCAGGGGAACATCGAGCCTGACTGGTATATCCAGCACGTTTTTCAGCATGGCCTGCCTCCAGGCCGGGTCCTCTGTCTCATCCACCTGAAACGATTTCTGGAGTTTGCTCTTTATGGGTTGTATCAGGCTTACGGGAAGACAGATGTAGATGACACCGCTCATCTCCTCTATATCCAGTTGGAACTTGCACACGATAACCGCATCTTCCTCCTGTATTATTTTGGCAAACTGTGGATTTATCTCGCTTCTTACGTATTGAATCTCAATGGGATAAATGGATTGCCAGGCCCGGCTCCAGTCCTTCAATATGGAGTTGACTATGCGTCTTATGAGCCTCTGCTCAATTGAGGTAAACTCCCTTCCCTCTATGCGGCTCTTGCCAATGGTGGTGGAGCCCAAAAATATCTCTACAATGCAAAAGACGAGCTGGGAATCCATGACCAACATGGCATGCCCCCTTAGGGGTTCCATCTTAACGATATGGAGGCTGCTTGGTACCGGCACCTTTTTGAGAAAGTCCTTGAACAACATCACCTCTATTGGCACGGCCGAGCTGTCCACCATAACCCTGAGGATAGAGGAAAGGGTGGTCCTTAGACCGCGGTTGAAGTGATCATTAATCACGGCAAAGCCAGGAAACTTCACCCTGGACATGGCCGTGGCGTTGGCAAAGTCGTAGGGGATTACCTCACCTTCGTGTTCCCTGGATGACGATTGTTCGTCAGACTCTGGCTCTACTGCCTCGTCCAGCCCCCCAAGCAGGGCATCTATTTCATCCTGACTCAGTACCTGGGCCATGAACTTCCCCCCTACTGGACAACAAACTGGCTGAAATAGACATCCTTCAGCCTTCCCGGGCCAATTATCCTGCTCACCCTGGACATTATTTCGTCCTTGAGCCTCACCTTACCCTCGATGGTTACTACGTCCTCGAGGGTCTTACTGCTAAGGAGAAGGAGTATGTCGTTTCTGATCTTTGGCAGGAACTTGTCCACAAGCCCCTTGGCCTCGTCATCCTTAACCTCCAGGGAAATGGTGGCCTTTAAGAAGTGGCGGGCCTGGGGGTCTGCAAGGTTTACCAGAAATGGCTTTAGCTCCACAATCACTCCTATACTCTCAGGAGAGGGAGCAATAATTTCCTGCGGGGTCTCGTCCTTTTTTATCTCTTTTGCTACTTCTTCGTCACTAGGGGCGGAATAGAGAAAGAAGAAGGCCCCTGCCCCTCCAGCAATGATGAGAAGCAACAAGGCGATGATTATGATAAGAAGCTTTGAGCCACCCTTTTTTTCCTTCTTTTTCCCGGCCTCTGATTTTTCCTTTTTCCCTTCCTTTGCCATTGGCTGCTCCAGAGTTTGTCATAAATTTGTCAGGATAAAACTGAGCAACCGCTGTGCCAACTGTCCTATTTCCAGGCAACACGCTGATATTACAACTGTTTTAGCAAGAAGGGCAACTGAACCGGTTAAGGATCAACCAAAAGCCACAAAAATTTCGTCATTTTTATGACACTTACCTTTTAAAAAGCAGGGAATAGACCTTCCTATTGTGGATATAACCTTCTGAAATAATTTTGTATTTTCGCTTCTTGAGATCCTTTGAAATCCTTTTCATATCCCTTTCATAGACAACCATGATGGCACCTTCAGGAAGGGTCCGGACCCTGGACTCGTCCCTGAAAAAGGTTATCTTCTCCGGGTAGTAGCTGCTAAACAGGCAGTACTTGAGGCCTTCGCCATCGGGTTTGAGCCTGAAAAGATACACACCGAAAGAAGACTTTACTGCCCTTTCAGTTTCCTGAACAAACTGCCTCCCTGACTCCCTCCTGGACACTTGGGGCTCAAGGGTAATAGCAAGCCCAGATGTTATGAAAAAAACCAGGACGCCGTATGAAAGGACAGGCCTGACATGCCCAGAGACCTTACCAAACAGGTATCTTGAGACGGCAAAAACCGCAACAAAAAGCAAAATAAGGGTCAAAAGTATGGTCAGATCCATTCCAGACATGATGATAAAAAAGAGGAGCAGAAGCAGACCAGCGAAATAGAATAACTTTTTCCAGTTGCGCGTAATGATGTTTAGAGGCTTGGTAATATTCCTGGGATCACGCTCTTTCAACAAAAGGCATGACAAGATTATGGAAATGGCTGGAAAGGCGGGTAAGAGGTAGCGGCCGTGTCTTGATGTGGCAAAAAAAAAGGGAAGAATGGTTCCTAACGCCATGATGGCCACAAAGATATTAAAATCTTGGCCTGAAAAACAGTCGTACCTTTGCCTTATACAGCTTCTGGCCCTTTTAAGACAAAGACCCATAAGAAGCAGAAGCCACGGTGAAAAGGCCCCAAAAAGATAAAAAAAGTAGAAGTAAAAGGGCTTGTTGGCCCTGCCAGAAATCCTTGAGAAGAACTGGGCGTCAAGCACCCTAAAAACAAGTCCCTCTCCTCCCTGAAAAAAAAGGCCCAGGAAATTGAGCCCAATAACGAGTCCGCCAGTTAAAGCAGTAAAAAGTAAAAAAATGAAAAGTCTCCGGATATCCCTTTTTAAGGCCAGGAAAGCCGCAAAGGGAAGGGTGCAGAGCACAAGGCCAACTGGCCCTTTGATCAAGTAAGATAGTGCCATGAACAAAAAACCAAGGCCTTTTTTGACGCGGCTTTTCCCCTCTTCTTCCGAAAACGCCTGAAACAAGAACATGTTTGAAGAAAAGACAGAAAGTGCAAGAAGCATGTCAAGCGTTGCCCTTTCTGCCTTTAGAAAGAACTCAGGGGTGGAAAGGAGAATCAGGGAGGAGACAAGGGCGAAAGATTCTCCAAGATACCTTCTGGTAAACTGAAAGACAAGGACAAGCAGGACCGTGGCTCCAAGGAGACTGGGAACAGAAATACAAAGGGCGCTTATCTTGCCCATCAGTAGGCAAAAAGGGGCACAAAGCAGGAAATAGAGGGGAGGATAGTCCGGGTAGGGCCTGCCAAAAAGGGTTGGGCAAAAAAGGCCCTCACCTCTTAGGATATCCCTTACGAAAAGGGCTACCCTTGTCTCAAGGCCGTAAATATCCCTCTGGACCAGGATAAGCAGGGCCGCAAGGAGAAAGAGGAGGGAAAGAACGAACACAAAAAAGGCAGGTGATACTCCAAATTGGCTTCCCTCTGTATGGTATTCTTTCATCTTCTGGGCTTTTGCCCTTAGAGGTCCCCTGGCCTTCCAAGGTCGTCTAGGGCGATCTGCCCAGAGTCAACATAGAAGGAGATGGTCTTTCTAAGCGCCTCCTTGAGCCCAACCCTTGGCTCCCAGCCCAGGACCTTCCTGGCGTTTGAAATGTCAGGGACCCTGTACCCTACGTCCTGGTAGTCAGGCCCGTAGTAATCCTTTGATGAGACCTCCTTGAACTCCACCCTTTCAGCAAGGTAGGACAGGTGCGGAAACTCCTTGACCACCTCTATCATCATCTGGGCGAGATCGCGTATGGAATAGTCGTTGTAGGGATTTCCAATATTGAATATCCGTGAATCACAACAGCCATCCCTGTTGTGTATGATCCTGAAAAGGCAGTCAAGGCCGTCATCCACGTAGGTGAAACAGCGCCTCTGGCTTCCCCCGTCAACAAGGGTAATGGGCTCACCCCTTAGTATGTGGCCAAGGAACTGAGTGACCACCCTTGAACTTCCTTCCTTGGGTGTGGCAAGGCTGTCAAGCCCGGAACCAATCCAGTTAAAGGGGCGTATGAGCGTAAAGCGAAGGCCCTGGTGCTTTCCCATGGCCCAGATCACCCTGTCCATCATCTGCTTGGCACAGGCGTAAATCCAGCGCTGTTTATGGATGGGTCCATAGACAAGATTGCTTGTCTCTTCGTTGAACTTCTCATCCTCACACATGCCGTAAACCTCGCTGGTAGAAGGAAAAATAACCCTGGTTCCGTAGCTGGCGCACTGTCTTACGATCCTGAGATTTTGCTCAAAGTCAAGCTCAAAGACAGCAAGGGGGTCCTTTACGTAGCTGGCGGGGGTTGCAATTGCCACCAGAGGAAGACAGACATCGCACTTTTTTACATGGTACTCGATCCACTCCTTGTTTATTGAGATGTCACCTTCAATAAAATGCACCCGAGGATGACTTACCCTGTCCCCAAGCCTGTCACAGGCCAGGTCCATGCCGTATATCTCCCAGTCTGTCTCTTCCACTGCCCTTCTAACAAAGTGGCTCCCAATAAAACCATTTACCCCGAGTATCAGAATCTTCATTAAACGCTCCTTAATGGTCCGGTGTTATTATCTCAAAATAACTTCCCTCTTAAAAAGTTCGTCTGGGATTTTGCCAGCCTCAGGTGCCGTTTTGTTGGTAAAAGAGGCGCTTATCAGCCTCAACATGCCCTTTCCTGTCTGCACAAGCACCCTTTCATCCTGAACATGCACCGTACCCTCTTTGAGGCCAAGGCATGTGTCCTCAAAGGGCTCTGCTTCCCAGATGAAAAGTCTTCTGTCTTTAAGCTGGCAAAAAGCCCCAGGATAGGGCCACGTAACAGCCCTTATGAGGTTGTAGATGTTTACACATGAATCCTTCCAGTTGATCCTTCCATCCTCAGGACGCCTTCCGCCAAAATATGTGGCCTTGGAGTGGTCCTGGGGAATACGGGGTGCTGTGCCGTCAAGGAGCATTGGAATGAACCTTCGAAGAACCCTTTCTGCAGCATCCTCAAGCCTTTTAAATAGAGTAAGGGCCGTGTCCCTTGGAGAGACCTTAACCGCCTCCTGGCCAACTATGTCTCCTGCATCGGGTTTTACCACCATGTGATGCAAGGTGACACCGCTTACCCGTTCGCCGTAGACTAGCTGCCAGTTGACAGGGCAGCGCCCCCTGTACTTTGGAAGCAGGGATCCGTGAAGGTTTACAGCTGCAATGCGGGGGACGGAAAGTATCTCATCCTTGATCATTTGCCTGAAATAACAAGACAGGATCACATCGGGAGAAAGGTCCTTTAACAGATCTACCCATTTTTTCTCATTTATATTCTCAGGATAGTAGACCGGGATATTGTAATCTTTTGCAAGCCCTGCCAGGGAGTCAAACCAGATATTTTCTGAATCGCTGTCTTTATGTGTAAAGACTGCTGGCACATCCACTCCAAGATCCCTTAGGACCTTGAGGGCCCTGCACCCCATATTGTGGTATCCAAGAAGGACAACGGACATAGACCCTCCTAATTTCTTGTTATCGGCATCATGGATTGGTCTTGATGGTCAAAAGACGGGGTTCCATCTGGGGTTGTACGCATAGCGACCCCTTAACAACCATATCCGCAGACACGAGCGCTATCAAAAATCCTGCTGCGATGTCTGTCAGAAAGTGGGACTGACCCACCAGTCTTCCCAGGGAAATAAACAGGGCAAAAGACATGAACATATACCTGTACCTTGGAAAATAATGGGAAAGGACAAGGGCAATAACTAGTGCTCCAGCAGCATGCCCTGACGGGAATGAGTGAAAGTCGTTCCTTGTTGAAAACAGTTTAACGGCCCAACTGTCAAGCCCTGTGCCGGGCCTTGGACGGCCTATTATGAACTTCAAGAGCTGTCCGGCCAGCCCCGCCACCACAAATGCCGAAACGGTTTGAAACATGCATTTATTCCTGCAAGAATTCCTGCCTGAGGAAGCCGAAAAACAAAAAAGGACTGCAAGGGCCAACAAAACCATGCCGTTTCCGAGGAAATCCGCGCTGTGTGCCCAAAGGGTTCCGAAACTGCTGTTGGAAAGTGGAAGAAGGAGCGTAAAAAAAAACCTGTCTATAGGTATCAACAGGGAAGAAAGAATAAGCCCAACAAGAATGGCATATATGCACCAGCGCCCTGGACGCAAATTCCCGAAACAGCTCAAGGGGAGCACCCTTACCAGATACCCCTCATGCCAAGGTCCTTCCTGACCCTGTCTATGCGCCGTTCCAGGTCAATGCGCCATTCGGCATGTATCCTGGCACTGGGAGGCGCTATGAGTTCCGGAAGCCCGTAAACCAGCCTGTCCGCCGCCTGGCTTGCCTCTATTACCGCCTCGATGCTCCTTGCCCCAAACTTGTACTTTGCCACAAGGAGCCTCAGAAGGAGGCCAGAGGTCTTCCTGGCCGCCTTTCTCCAGTGGGTCTCCATCTGATGGGCAATTATAAAGGCCCTCTTAAGTAGAATCCGCTTGAGTTTTTCAAGCTCTGCGCCAGATGCCGAGTCCCTGAGCAGCTCATCGGGAATGTCTATGCCGTCAATGTCAATAACCACCCGCAGCCTGCTCATGAAGTCTGGTATCTTAAGGGCCTTGATCTTCCTGAGCTCCTCTTGGTCGTTGGTATGAAGCATGGCCTCCATGGCACTGTAGGAGTCCTTCACTCCTCCTGCAAACACGAATATACTTCGCCCTATGTATCGGGGGATACCGTTAACGTATGTCACACCGTCCTGCATGGAGGGGAGAAAGTAGCGCAGGTAACCGAACTCATTGTCATCGTACCGGCAGTCAAACTCGTCCCAGAAGGCAACAGGCACCCGTCCCTTGGCAACGCTTGCCCGCACAAGGTCAATGGCTGAGTTTATCTCTTCAGGCCCTGAAAACTGGGTCAGATTAAACTCGAAAAACTCAAAGGGATTGGTATCGAAGTTTTCGGCAATGACTCTGGCGACCTGTTCCACTGCAAAGGATTTGCCAGAGCCTGGAGGGCCAAAAACCCCTATGCAAAGGGGCCGCTTGCAGACCTCTCGCATGACGTAGCTGTTCATAACGCCCCGCAGGGTCACCACTGGAGCTATCTCCGCAGGATCAGTGGTTCTCAGGTGCCCCACGTTGAACATCCTCAGATCCTTGAAACCCTGTTTACGGTTGACCTCCTCCTTAAGGTTCTTTAGGACCTGCAGGATTACAGAGATGTAGCCGAGGTTGTCGTGCTTCTCATCAATATGACAGGAGCTTCGCTTCTCCACATTGGTAAAAAACTGGCGAAATGCCTCCTTTCTTTCCTCGTCCCAAGACTGGCACGACACCTTTTCAAGGATCCGCTCCATCTCCAGACTGTAGGGTGGAAGCTCGAAGAAACACGGGTCTCCTCCGGTCTCCAGAAAGGAACATGGCACCCCTCTTGGATAGTTGGATGAAAAGTCAAGATCAGGAAACTCAAGGGCGCCTGAAAATGCGTAACCTCTCTGGCGAAGAAGCTCCCAGTTCATTAGAACCCTTTTCGAAAAGTCAAAGAAGAAACTCCTTTCACTTGGAATCCTTGAAAGCCTCAAGGCATCAAGGGTAAGCATTGCGGTAACAAGTGTATCGTAACAGGGGACAGAGCCCCTCTGCCTGTTTGACCCCCTTTCCGGCAAGGTCGCCTCTTTGTGCCTGAACATCATGTGGCGGGGCCCAACGTAGAGAAGGGCGTTGGGAAATATCTCCACGATGATGTGGCACTTAAACCTCATGGATGAAGGCCTCCAAAGCCCCACCTCGTCAGACTTAAGTGCCCTAATACACATTGCCACCAGGGACTCCCAGACCACGGCGCTGTCCATCTCCATGCGGGTAGTTTCAAGGTCTGAAAGCCGGCAAAAGAGCATGAACTTGTTACCAAATGTATCTGCCCACCCTTGCCAGTGGGCCGGAGTGATACCAAGGGCCATGACCCAGGTATTGGGATTTCTTTTTTTAAGCTCCTGGGCAATGCGAGGCGGGTTGCCGCCATCATCCACTATGATTATGCCAGAATTATCCTTTACCTTTTTCTGATTTTCCCCCTCTAGATCAACATGATCTGGTTTCTCAGGGCGCCCTCCAGGAGGCAGGATCTGGCGCATCATGAACCAGCCATGTTCCGGGTCTTTTGTTGCATCGCCCTTTTTGTAAAAGATCTGGAATACATCCCTGGGCTGGCCATAGGATATGGTGCTTATCTTCGGGGACAGTTCAGAAGGTGTAAGAAAGGATGAGAGCCAGGTCAGACACTCTTCCAGCCTGCCCTCCTCGGTAGTTATGTCTCCTGCAAGGAGTTCGATGAAATCTCCGGGATTATACCCGTAGGCAGGCAGGCTTCCCTCAGCTATCATGCTTACTTCTTTAATGGGGAGATTTGTGATTTTAACGTTTGAGCCTAGTAAAAGGAGTCTCTGGTCTGCCTTCAAGTTGTCACCCCTTTAAGGTCAATGAGAAAAAAGCAAACTAAAAAGATTAAACACCACGTATTGAATTACCCTGTTTTAATTCCATTGCCAAATGGGGCCCTGAACCTGTTCGGGAGTGGCCTTAGGGGATTCGCCTGTAGAGGCAGGGCCATTTTCAACCTCCTGCCCACTTTCAACGGAGGGTGAAGGCTGCTCCGTGCTGGAAGAGCCGGCATCCGAGGGACTTACTTCCTCTTTCAAACCCCTTTGCATCTCAAGATGCCTCCTTAAGGCCTCGATTTCTGCACCAGAATCAAAAGAGTGAAGGCCACTTTCAGGAGGCTGCTGAACGCCCTGTTTTGGAACAGTGGTGGAAGCTGTCTTTACCACTTGTTCTTCTTCGTGATTACCCCATGGCCATATCCATGAAAGCCAGCCCCTTTCCTCCTTTTTCTCCACCTTGATGTTTTCTATCTGGCTAAGGGCCTGATCAAGGGGAACCGGCTCTGGAATATTAAATTCTACCTGTGGCGGCGCTGGCACCGGGAGTTTTTCACTCGCACTTACCACCACCGGCTCCTTGTCCTCCCTCTCCTTTTGAAGCCTTGTCTCCTTTGCCTGAGAAACCGAAGGCACCTTGTTTTTTTCTTCCTTGCCTCCAAAGGGCCATAGCCACGAATACCAGCTTTTCTTTTCTTTTTTCGCTTCAGCCGATGAACCCGAGGCATTTTCAGGATGCTTCTCACTGGAAGCCGCCTCTGCCACTGTATTTACAGGCTCCTTCTTCGGGGCATCAACTGCATTCTCATCGTCGTCCGGATCGTAAACATCTGGCAAGGGGAAAAAGGAGCTGTCGTCCTCTTCCTCCTTTTTCATTGACGCAGACTTTGGCCCTTGATCGCCCTGCACGTCGTCTCCTGCATCGTACACGTCGGGCAGCGGCATGTAGGAATCATCCTCACTGGTTGCAACTGGACGATTTCCGCCACTTGAGCGCCCGGCCTTTTGCTGGCGAATCTCCCGCTCCTCATCCTTTTCAAGCCTTTCACGAACGAGAATGTCTGGATGAAGCCTTGCCATCTCAAACTCGTCATTGGTCTTAATCTTTTTCGACCCAGGCCCTGCAAGGGTTGCAAAGCTGGAAACCGTGTCGGCAACCAGGACCTCGCCCGTGTGTTTGATGGTATCAGCCATCTTTGCAGAAAGAAGGCTGGCCTTTTGGGCTAACATGCCAAGGTTCGGGGCCACCAGGCTCCACTCCTTCACCACCTTTTCGCTTTTGGGGGACTTTAGCTGGAACTTGGCCTCAAAACGCCCTCCGTTGCCGTTTACTCTGCCTGAAAGTACGAAATCGGAAAGCTCAACCACGCTCGCCTTGTCCCTGCCCACAAGCACGGTATCTATGTCCTCAGACGAAAGCCTGGTGATGAGCATCTCGCTGAGGGCCTTACCCACATAGGCCTGAGAGGGAGAGTCGCACCTGATTGGCTCAATGGCCACCAGGGGATTCTTGGTGGTTTCTGCATAAGATGCGGAAACTGGCATCAAGAACGCCACAAACAATACACATAAGGAAAAACAACACGTACAAACAAAACCTTTTTTAACCATATTACTACGCTGCCTTCTTTGATTTCGGCATTAGGCCCAATTTTTTCATCTTTTCAATAAGAGTGGTCCTGTTCATTTTGAGTAACTTGGCCGCCCTGTTCTTAACGCCTCCCGTCCTTTCGAGGGCCTTTAGTATGAGCCTTTTCTCAAGCTCGGAAACGGCCTGACTAAGGCTTAACCCGTCTTCTGGAAACTCCAAGTCACTGGGAATTGCCTGACCGGGGACTCCACCTGTTTTTTCAAGTATCTGATATGGCAGGTCATCCTTTGTAATCATCTTGCCGTTTGCAAGGATAACCATGCGCTCCATGATGTTTTCAAGCTCCCTGACGTTACCAGGCCAGTCATATCTTGTGAGGATATCCAGGGCCTCATCCGTTATCCCTTCCACACATCTCTTTTTACCACTACAGTATTTCTTTAGAAAGTGTTTTGCCAGAAGTGGTATGTCGCTCCTTCTCTCTCTGAGCGGTGGGACGTGAATGGGTATTACATTAAGTCTGTAAAAGAGGTCTTCCCTGAATCTGCCCTCCTTTACGGCTATCTCAAGGTCCTGGTTTGTTGCTGACACCACCCTTATGTCCACTGATATGGTCTTTACGCCTCCAACCCTTTCAAACTTTCTCTCCTGAAGCACCCGCAGGAGCTTTACCTGGAGAGAGGGGCTCATTTCACCTATCTCGTCAAGAAATATGGTGCCCTTGTTTGCAAGCTCAAACCTGCCGATTCTTGTCTTTATGGCATGGGTAAAGGCGCCCTTTTCGTGGCCAAAAAGCTCGCTTTCAAGTAGTTCCTCTGGAATGGCAGCACAGTTTACAGGAATAAAGGGACCATCCTTTCTGTCACTTGCATAGTGAATTGCATGGGCAATAAGTTCCTTCCCTGTACCGCTTTCACCGGTAATCAAAACGGTGCTGTCAGTGTCTGCAACCTTTTCCACCAGGCCGAAGACCTCCTGCATGGCCTTACTGCTACCCACTATATTTTCAAAACCGTACCTGGTCTTGAGCTCCTTTTTAAGACTCTTGTTCTCCCTTTTTAGATTCCTGAGCTCAAGGGCCTTATCAATTAAAATCGTGACCTCGTCGGGTTTGATAGGCTTACAGAGGTAGTCATAGGCCCCCATTTTAAGCGCCTCAACGGCACCCTGGATGGAGCCGAAACCGGTAATGATTATGCATATGGTCTCTGGAGAGTGCTGCGTCACAAAACGCAGTACGTCCATGCCAGTCTTCCTCGGCATGCTAAGGTCTGTGAGCACTATGTCAAAAAAACGGTTATCAAGAATATCTATGGCCTCCTGGCCATCGCTTGCGCTTTCAACAGAAAAGCCCTTGGCCCTCAGGACCTCTGACATGGTAAAGCGAATGTCAGGAGAGTCATCGACGACCAAAATACACTCATTTCTCATCTTTAATCTTCTCCCTGTTCTCCTCTGCCTCTTTGAAGGCCCTGCTTAAGAAGCTGCCAACAAGACACCCATTTCTCCCAATTGTTGATAATTTCAGCTTAATAAACAGGCAGATAGGTGTCAAACCCTTTGTGCCATTTTTTTGACGGAAAGGCTGGAAGGAAAAGGTATCTGTAACAGGGCACTTCCAAAACCTTCATGACCGAGATCAAGGCCTGTATGGGTCTTTAAAAAGGAGTATAGATGGAGCTTGTTGCCCTGAAAGGACCACCTCTTTAGGTGACCAATGGCCTCATGGCCCAGAAACCACTGTTCACCGTATTCGTTCCTGAGGAAATCCCTGAGTATCCATGCCCCTAGAAAGGCCTGGAAGTAATCAAGGCTGTAAAGATCGGGCATGAGATCGAAGTAGTAGGTCTCGGCATGGTATCTGAAACCGGTATGTTTCTTCATAAGCCTTGCATACCGCTGCTGGCTTGCAGATGGATTCTCAAGGTGAAGAAAATTTTCGTACTCTATTATGCTTTTTGTGCCGTATCTTCTGGCAAGGGTCAAAAACTTCAGGGCTTGCAGCGTGGAAATAAGCCCTGCATGTTCCTGGTCAATGCCCATAATTCTCAGGAGAAAATCCATGTCCATGGATATTAGCTGAAAAATAAAGGCAAAGGTCTCCCCAAGGGCAAAGTCCTGGTAAAAGTCCTTTATGGCAACATCCATTTTGGGATTGTTGTTCAAAAAGAAAAAGGCATGTCCCATCTCGTGAAAGATGGTTTCAAGGTCTATCCAGCCGCTAAGACCGCCTGTTATGACATGAATTTCACCTGGAATTTTAAGGGGCAGGCAACACGACTGGCCCCTGGTGCCCTTGCCAATATGGACCCTCAGACCCCTTGCCCCTGACAAGAAAGGGGCCAGAAACTCCATAACACGCTCTACCCCTTCCTCTCCCTTCCAGGCATCTGGATAAAGGTGGTCAAGGTAACGAAGCCCAAGAAGGTATATGGCATCAAATCGGCTTCTGTCTCCTGGTCCAACTGGCTCTGGCAAGATAGAAAACCAGTCATCAACAAGTTTTACATAGGTACTTGATGTCTCAGTCAGAAAGTTTTGACAGATGGATATCAGCCTCTCAAGCACCTCTCTCCCCTTTTTCTCTCTTAAAAAGTCGATATAGCCTTGATAGCCCAGGTCTTTTTCGACAGTTTCGAAGGTCTTGTTCCAGGTTGCCTGGCTAAAGGGTGACAAGAATCTGCACAGGGACCTTGTCTCCCTTTCAAGTATGTTTCTAAGGGCCTTTTTGCCCTGGCCCTGGCACCATGAAATAATGTTTGAAAACTCGATATCTACTCCGTTTACCTGGGCCTTTGCACCGCTCATCCATTTGTTTAGGACCTGCTGAATGGGTTCAACCTGCTCCCTGATATAAAGATCACAGGCCTGAAAGTAGACATTTTTATGCAAAACGCCCCTGTCTACCAGCCCCTTTATCTCATTCACATGGTCCAGACCAATGGGTGACACCTTCATTTCACAGGTCTCATCCCGACACTTTCGGCCCAAATAGGCCGTGAGATCCCTTTTCCTGTTAAAAAGGACAAGGTCAAAAATACATTGTACCAGCTCCTCTTTCATAGGTATCTGGCTTTAAAGGAGTTTTTTTGCCAGAAGAAATTCGCAAATGGATGAGGCCATCTTGGCATAACCGGAAGCGCTTGGATGAAGACCGTCAGAAAGAAAGTCTCCTTCTTTTTTAGACAGACCCTTAAAGATATTGGGATAAAGGGGCACATTATGGTCTTTTGCCAAGCGGCTGTAAAGTTTTGTCCATTGGGAGACGCCTGGATAATCCATGTAAAAACCCAAAAACACGGGCCTATGCCCCTTTGAACCCATGTAATCCAGGATATTTTTCAGATTGGCTTCACATTCCCGTGCCGGGATGGCCATGAAAAAGTCATTAATGCCAAACTCAACCAATACCGGCACGCTTTTGGCCGACCTGAGATGCACATCCAAATGGTTGAGCCTCCTGAGCGCGTCAAATGTGGTCTCACCGGAAACTCCCAAATTTACACACGTAATACCAAGAAGCCTGGATAAAACACTTGGATAGGCCTCTGTCTCTGCCACCATATAGCCTTCTGTGATGCTGTCCCCAAAACAGACTATCTTTTTGGAAAAGGAGCACTGGGCCATTTTCAGGATGAGTTTTTGAGTTTCACAACCAGGCCGTCTTTAGCGATTTTTAGCTCTGCACCTGCCTTTTCCAGGCTCGTCTTGGCCATCGCCATGGCAAGGGTTTCAGGCTCCACAATCAGAGAATGAAAATCTTCTGCCAGGTCCCTTTCATGGGAAATGGATGAAACCCTCTGCATTTTCTCAATGGGAATCAGCGTCCCTTTTGGAAAGAAACCCACAGAGACGGTGCCATCTTTGGCACCTGAGATGGAAATTTCAAGACCAGGTTCTTGGGCATTCCTTAAAAGCCCTATCAAATAAAAAAAGATGCCGTCAAGGCCGTCCCTTACGTGGTGTTCGTTAAGAACCAGCACCGGTGATGCCTCTGGAAATGAAAGCTCAATACCTACCTTGTGCTTGAAAAACAGATCGGCTTTCCAGAACTCGATTGTTTCCATAAGCATCTGGCTGACCATAACAGGGCCATCTTCCTCCTTTTGCTCCTCATCATGGGCCCTTATCCCCAACAGTCTCACCATGTCATTGATCTTGGAGACTATATCCTCAAGCTGCTCGAGTCTATTGGCAGCCTGGCTGATGCCTGACGTCATTTCGTCTGGTTTGTCCCTGAGAGTGGAAAGACGGCCTAGATCCATTGCCAAAAGCTCCATGTGCATGGAAAGCACCTGGAGGGGACTGTTCATATTGTGGACTATTCCCTTGACATTTCTTCCAATAAGGCTGTCCCTGAAGCACCTTAGAAGATTGGCAACAGATACACTTTCGTCAAAAGACATGTTTACGCCCTCCTGGCCTACCCACCTGATATCGAACAGAACATGCCAACCGACCCCTGCCATAAAAGTGGTTTGTGGCAGATCGTTCGGTGTGTTTTTAATTGACCAAATATATTTGCTTTTTGGCTTTCTACAACCAAATTTTGGGAAATTGTGTCAACAAAGTAAAAAAATGGAAAAAATCTGTAAATGGCTGGAAATAAAACACCTTAAAAAAGGCCAGGGCCTGAATATCACTCTTCCTGGCACTCCTTCATTTTCTCCTCTATTATCAAGGAAAAGGCGTCTACTACCTGGGGGTCAAACTGGGTCCCTGAATTTTTCCTTATCTCCTCGTAGGCAAACCTGTCTGGCATGGCCTTTCTGTATGGCCGCCTGGAGGTAATGGCGTCATAGGTGTCGGCAACTGCCAGTATTCTGCTAAGCTTTGGGATGTCCTTGCCCTTGAGACCATCTGGATAGCCATTCCCATCCCACCTTTCATGGTGGTGTCTTATTATGGAGGTTTCCAGATGAAGAAGGCCCAGATGCCCGACGATCTCTGCCCCTATTACCGGGTGGGTCTTTATGATCTCATACTCCTCCTCAGTAAGCCTTCCGGGCTTCATGAGTATCTGGTCCCTGATTCCGATTTTTCCAATGTCATGAAGGTGGCCGGCAAAGGTCAATGACTCTATCTCTTCCTCTGAACAGTTCATCTTCTTGGCCACCTCCAAGGCCCATTGGGTAACTCTCTCTGAATGCAGCTTTGTGTAAGGATCCTTGGCTTCAAGACTCCGGACAAGGGCACGGAGTGTTGCGTGAAGATTCATGAAGAGGGTGTCATAAAGGAGTATGTTTTCAACGGTAAGACTTGCCCTTTCAGAAAGGATATGCAGGAGAAAAAGATACTCGTGGGCAATTTCAGCCTCGATGTCTCGCGAAGATATACCTAGAACTCCAAGGATCTCCTCCCTTATCCTGAATGGAACCATGAGGTAGCATCCCTTTGCACCGTCCCTGCTCTTCTTTGTAGTACCGACCACAATGGGATTTTTCCCGAGAACCGGGATACCATCCCTAATGACCTTGATGACAGGGTTGCTGGTATCCGAGCATGGTATCTCGTCCAGCCCTTCCCAAACTTCACCATGGGAGGCCACCATCACCAGGCTATCCCTCTCCTCTTCCTTGATCCAAAGCATGGCCGTTGATGCATCAAGCAGGCTTGCCCCCAAATCGACAAGGGTCTGGTAGAGTTCGGTGGTATTCTTTGTCTTGGCAAGGGTTTCGTTTATGGAAAAGAGTATGCTCTGCTCCCGCATCTTCCTTTCCAGCTTCTTGTTCATCTGTTCAAGAAGCTTCTTGACCCTCACCTCTTCAGTAAGAAACGCATTTTCAAGCAGGATGCTCCTTTCCTTTATTAGACGCTTAAGGGCCACCTGGAACTGATCAAACTTGAAGGGCTTGGAAAGAAAGTCTGACGCACCGCTTCTCATGGCCTTTACTATGACGTCCATTGAGGGGTCCCCGGTTATAATGGCCGCAACTATGGTCCTGTCCCTGTCCTTGAGCCTCTTCACAAACTCGATACCGGTCATGCCAGGCATGTTGATATCAACCAGGACTACATCCACATCCACCACCTGATCCAAGACGTTAAAGGCATCAAAGGCATTGGAGGCCGTATGGACCTCATAGCACTTCTGGAACTTGAGAAAGGATTCGAGCATCTCGATTATCTGGGGGTCATCATCCACTATAAGGACGCGCCAGTTCCTTTTTTCCCCCATTGGGTGGGCTTGAGAATGGCCTGTGAACGAAGTGGTAGGATGCATTGGCGGGTCAAATCTGGTCAAATAGCTTTCTCTTTAATGTAAGAAACTCTTTCTCGGTAATGGCGCCCTGTGCCTTAAGCCTTGCCAGGCGTTCAAGCTGGGTGAGCACCTCTTCCCTGTCAGGCCCCCCTTCACCTTGCTGAAGAATAAATGGGGAAAACCACTCAGGTCCAAACAGGGCCTTCTGGTTTACCCCTGAAGAGACGGCCTCGGAGTCTGAATCCTGATCGCCTTTGCAGCTTTCCTTACACGCCCTTAGATACTCTATGAGCCTCTGGTTTTCTTGCTGAAGCCTTATCTTCTCGCAGGCATTATCAACGCTGATTTTGAGCTCTTCCAGGCGAAATGGCTTTCTCAGGTAGTCATAGGCGCCCTCTTTAACTGCCTGGATTGCCGTTTCAAGGGAGGCATAACCTGTTATTATGATGACCATGATATCTGGATGAAGTTTTTTTGCATGGTGCAGTACCTCCATCCCGTCCACCTCTGGCATCATGAGATCGGTTATCAAAAGATCGAAGCGTCCTTCCTTAAGCTTGCCAAGGGCCTCCAGCCCGTTCTGCACCAGGGTGATTTCCCTGTCTTCCTGCTCGAGCAACTCTGTCAGAAGGTCACCAATGTTTTTTTCATCTTCGGCGATGAGTATTCTAAGGGGGGTCTGCTGGTCTGCCATTTTATAAAGCCCACTTGTGAAAGCAATTAAGTATGATTAACGTTTGGGATCGCAACAAAGATGCCCAAAATCTCTTATTGTCCTAGGATACCAGACTTTTTTTCTTTATCGGAGCTATGACAAATAACTTGAAGCCACTTAACAACCAACAAAAGAAAACAGATTTGGAGACCCAAATCAATACCCTGGATCTTCCCAATCAGCTGAATCTGGTCTTAACAGCCCCATGGGAGAAACGCTTTGAGATAATATCCTCCTCTGAACAGGCGGGTCAGATCGTTGCCAACATGCCGGTTGAAGAACTCTTCTGGACCATAAAGGCAACGGGCATTGAAGACTCATCCATCGTACTGTCACTTGCAACACCGGAGCAGCTTCAGTTCATCTTTGACCTTGACTGGTGGCACAAGGACAGGTTAAGGCCTGAAAAGATAGCTGCCTGGCTCCTTGTCATGTTTGAACTTTCCGTGCAGGGGCTCAGGAACTGGCTCAAGTGGATACTAAACCGCGACCCCTGGCTTTTTCCGGCCATACTCAACGAGTTTATCACTGTGGTAAAAAGGCCTGACGAGATGGATATTCAGGAGGCAAAGGACAGGTTGCCAGCCTTTACACTGGATAACGTATATTTCATCGATTTTAAGAAAAAGAAACTCGCCCCCCTTTTCATAAGACTCATTACGGACATGGTTGAAATGGATGTGGGTAAATACAGGGACATACTAGAAACCATGCTGTGGGAGACGCCCAGCCACAACGTGGAGACTGCCTACAGGCTTAGATGCGGGCGAATTGGCGACTTTGGTGTCCCTGACTACTATCAGTCCCTTGACATCTACGTACCCATATCAAAAGAGGAGATGCATGTAATCGAGCTGCACAACTCTCCCCTTACAAGGCTTCCTGTAAACTATGACATGCCAGCCTTTGTACCGACCCTCTATGTGTCTGGCTATCCGGCCCTTGAATATGCAGTGCGAATGCTGGCAGGAAACCCGGTAATGGAAAGGATAGTACGGGAGACCACTGGTGTTGCCAACAAGATACTCATGGCAGATCTGGTGGACCTGGATGAGCCGGAAAATCTGAAAATGGCCCTGGAAAAGGCATTCTCCCTCATTAACCTGGGAATAGAAAAGCTTTCAGAATTATCTGGAAAGGCCCCTGAAGAAATACTTAAAAGCCACTACCTTGAGGAGATAGCAAGGTTTTCTTCCGGTCTTCTTCTGCCCTTTGGGGATAAGGCGAGAAAAATCACCTCTGGGCCATATTACAAGGTCTTGCCACACAGGCTCAAGGATGTGGTTGAGGCGGCAAGCCTTCGCCCCTCCATGTTATTTGACATTAGCACAGGCCTTCCAAAAAGCGTAAAGCATCTTGATGAGCTGAAAAGACTTGAGTTCCTTCTCTCTGAGGCCTCAGCATGGAGCAAGGTGGTACCATTTCTTGAACCCTCCTTTGAAAAATGGCCTTCCAAAATCAAATGGGAAGAGACCAACTTTCTTGCGCCAGAGGAATTTTCAGTGGATAGCGCCCTTGCAACCGCCGTCTCTAATCTCATAACCAAGACACGTTTTCAGGTAACCCCTCTGGACAGGGAGGAATTAGAGGCCCTTTATGAAGGGCTGTCTGGAATGGGAAAGGAGGAGACCTTTGGGCTTCTTAAAGAGCTCCTTGAACCCCTTTGTGCCAAAGATGATTCTGGGCTAAAGGAAGAGGAGCTCAGCGAAACCATCCTCCCGTATCTTTTGGAGATATTTTCCGAGTTAGTTACAGAAGGGGAAAGGGCCATCAATGAGCCCCAATACATCAAACACATCCTGGTAAAAACCTAGGGCATTCCCATTTCCTTGCCTCTTTGCGGCCTTGCCTGTCAAGCGTTGACTGTCTGCCTTTAATGTCGTAAATAAATAGGCGTCTTGTCCGCTGGGAATCTGGTGAAAATCCAGAACGGGCCCGCCACTGTGAGTGGGGACGAAACCTGAATGACGCCACTTTGACCATTAGGTCATGGGAAGGCTCAGGCAGTAGGATGATCCACGAGTCAGGATACCGCGGCAAGACACAGGTTTGCGGCACCGGCCAAGGCCCGGTCTGCAAACGAGGCCAGGATACACGGGAAAAGGGCGCCCGAATCCTTTTTGCGGATTCGGGCTTTTTATTTTTGGGGATAAACATGCACCTTTTAAAGACATGGCTCATTTTGGTTCTTCTAACCTCCTTTTACTTCAGTTGCTCCTCTGGTTATGCGGAAATATCCGTAGTTGACGACGCAGGATACCCCATAAGCCTTGACCATCCTGCCAAAAGGATTATCAGCCTATATGGGGGAATGACAGAGATAGTGTGTGCCATAGGAGCGTGCAATCAACTGGTTGGGGTCACCAAAAGGGACTCATGGCCTGTCCAGGTGAAAAACAAGCCCAAGATAGGAACACACATGCGGCCCAATCTTGAGCTCATACTTGCGCTCAGTCCGGAGCTTGTACTTCAAGGCTCTTCAAGGCCCGGGAGCCAAATGGTGGTTCAAAAGCTTAAAGAGATGGGCATCAAGGTGGCCATCTTTAACCCCAGAAATTTCCCTACCCTATATTCCACAATAGAAAGGGTAGCGAAGCTTTGCGGGCATGAGGAGGAAGGAAGAAGCCTCATTGAGCATATGCAAGGGCAACTGGAATCGGCCAAAAAGAGGTATCCACTTAAAAAAAGGCCAAGTATCATCTTTGAGGTCAGCTATCCGAGTCTGCTGTTTGCCGGACAAAAAAACATCGTAAATGATATCATACGCAAGGCCGGGGCAGAGAACATAGTTAAAAAAGACAAGAAATTCGTAAGATTCAGCCTTGAACAGATAATCGTAGACGACCCTGATGTCTACGTAGTTCAAAAAGGTCCCATGAACAGGACGAACGTTTCTCCTCAAAAAAGGCCAAATTTTGACGCCATAAGGGCAGTAAAGGCCGGACAAGTACTGGTTGTGGACGAGTTTCTCTTTTCAAGGCCTGGGCCAAGATCCGTTAAGGCAGTTGAGCAGCTAAGGGGCTACCTCTACTCCCTTTATGGTAGGGACCGGACAAATGAAAGACAAATGGGTGGCAGGTGACAGCAGTGGCCCGTTCTAAAAAAGAAAATAAATCAGGCACCCTTTACGCCGTGGGCGTAGGTCCAGGAGATCCAGAACTTTTGACAATTAAGGGTAAGAGGGTTCTTGAGAAGGTAAAATACGTATTCAGCGCCACCTCCAAAAGGGAGAAAGAGAGCCTTGCCCTTGACATTGCACGGCCCTTCCTTAAAGAGGACTCCCAAATCGTACCCCTGGTTTTTCCAATGGTCCGGAATAAGAAGATACTTGAAGAGGCATGGACGAGCGCTGCCAAAAAGGTCCTTGAACTTCTTGGGACCGGAAGCGATGGCGCCTTCGTAACCCTTGGAGACCCATGCACATATTCCACCTTTACCTATCTCCACAGAACCTTAATTTCCCTCTTGCCTGGCACAAAGGTGGAGATCATACCGGGAATCACCTCTTTTCAGGCGGCTGCAGCACGGGTAAAAAGCCCCCTTGCAGAGGGGGAGGAGTCCCTGGCCGTGGTTTCAGGGGCCAAGGGCAGCAAGGAAATAAAAAGGTTGGCTAACCACGTGGACAATCTTGTAATCATGAAGGCCTACAGGCATTACAACAAAGTGGTTGACTGCCTCGACGAACTTGGGCTTTTAAAGGGCACGGTGGCAGTCAGACGTGTGGGACTGGAGGGAGAGTCAGTTACGGAAAAACTACGGGATTGGGACGGTCACACACCCTCCTATTTCACGCTCTTAATCACAAAGAAGAACAGGGAAGACAAGAAGCTTCACAACAGCTAGGCCGCCTCTTCATGATGAGGGAGCAGGTCCCTTGTAAGACGGTAGGCATTTGGCTCCCTCTCAAGGCAGCTTGAGTGCACCCTTTTTAAGTATATCCAAACCTGGCGCATTATATCACTGCTTACCCGGAGCCTGAAGACCTTTGCAAGGGGCTGGGCCAGCCAGAAATCCATGGACTTTATGGCAGATATTCCAAGGTCCCTCTTTGCCTTTCCATTAGCGCAATTTTTGCAAAACACCTGGCCTGTTGATGCCTCGTACCCAACATGTTTACCTGACAACTTCTTCCTGCAGCCATGGCATATGCTCAGTGAAGGCATGAAACCACAGGCCTTTAAAAGCCTCGTTTTAAAGATGAGCGTGCAAAGAAGGCAGTCCCTTCCCTCTTCAATACTTTCAAGGTACCAGGAAAGGAGCCGGTAGATTTCTTTTTCTGCCTGGTGTTCCCTGCACCAAAGATCAACGAGCTCAAGACAGAGGCAACCCAGGACAAATCTGCTGTAATCCTTTCGAACCGACTCGAAGCCCCTTTTTAGCCAGCCATTTTCCAGAAAGAAAAGGCCCGTTTTGCTGGGCGTCCGGACAACTGCGTCGATTTTGGCAAAGGGATCGAGTACGTTCATGAACCTTTTCTTACTCTTTCTCGCACCCTTGGCAATGCACCTTATCTTTCCCAGCTCAAGTGTCAAAAGGGTTACAAGAAGGTCACTTTCGCCTGTTGGATTGGTTTCGATTACAAATGAATGGAGAAGCCGCTTTTGGGACATGAAGGGTCAAAGGCAAAAATGAACCGGGCGCTAGTTTTTCGCTGTTTCCCTGTCCGAAGAAGGATTTACAGTGGATGACCCATTGATGGCAGTGGTATTGGTCTCCTCTTCAAGCAAAATCTTTGGAGCCTCCCCCGCTGATTTAATATCCATGGATCCATTTAAGCAGGTTTGAACCTTTTCAGAGCTTCCGAGGGTTGAGTTTGATCCAAAGGAGGACATGATGGCTGTCTTGTTTTTTCCGGTAAAAAAGAAATAATAGACCCCTGCTGCCACCAGAAGAATGATTATTACGCCTATTATCCAACCAATGAAACGTCTTGGGTCCTGGGATCTCACGTCAATGGTGGTGGCGCTTACCATTTCGGGCTGCCTGACAACTGATGCGGCCTGCCCTTTCATATCCTCTTCCAGCCTCAATATGGCCTCTTCAGGGTCAATGCCTATGTATTCAGCATAGTTTCTGATGAATCCCCTTACAAAAACCTCTGCCGGAAGATCGTCGAATTTGTTCTCTTCAATGAGTCTGAGTCGGCTGATGGATATCTTTGTTCCATCTGCCACCTCCTCTATGGAGATCTGCCTTAATTCCCGTTCCTTTTTCAGGTATTCGCCTACCGTTTCCTTTGACATGGGATTTCTTCCCCTCTTTGTTTTGGGAATCTCTATAATAGTATCCTGATGGTTGACTTGGACCGAAGTTTGTTAAGCCAGTCCTGGAAGCGTTCGTTTATCTCCTGGTTGTAAAGCCTTCTTCTGACCTCCTCCATGGTGGCTGGATCGACGTCTTCCTCCTTGGAATTGGATATTCCTGCAAGCCGCAAGATTTCAAATCCAAGGGGGGTCTTTAATACGCCAGAATATTCCCCAGGGGATAATTTTTTAACTGTCTCCTTGATATAGGGGGCCATCTCGTCCAGACTGAAGACCCCGAGCCTGACCTCCCTTGCAACAGGAACTTTGCTTGAATAGCGTCTTGCCGCCTCCTCAAAGGACATACCCTCTTTAAGGGCCTTTAGTGCCTCACTTGCCTTCTTCTTGGCAGCCTCAACATCGGAAGGGGAATCACCCTGAGGCACTACACATATGTGTTCAAGGATGTAAAAGGGGCCCTGGTATCCAGTGGATCCCTTTTGCTTTCGAAGATAGTCCCTGACCATCTCGTCAGTAATGACTATTTTCGACTTGACCTCAGCGTTTACGAGCTGGAGCCTTTCTATCTGACTTGCTATCTGCTTTTTGTACTCCTCAAGGGATACCCCGTCCTTTTTGAGCTTTTCCTCGAACTCCTGCCTGGTAAGACCGTTGCTCCTGCAGATATTATCTATTGCATCCTCTACCTCCTGGTCTGTTACCTTGATGCCAAACTTTTGGATCTCTTCCTCAACCAGGTAGTCGTCTATCATCTGGGGAAGGATCTGGGCATATATCTTTTGCTTGACCTCTGCCCTTTGTTCAGCAGTCATATCCGGGGTCAAGTATCTCGAAAGGATTGGGGCAGCCCTTTTCTCAAGCTCAGAAAGGGTAATCACCTTGCCATTTACAACAGCTACAATGCGGTCCACTATCACAGCCCTTGCCGTAACAGCGCTTGTCATGAACCCCAAAAAAATGGATATAAAAAATGCCCAAAATATAGGTTGATTTTTCATTGTTTTCCTTTTTATGGCTTTAAGAATTATCATTACTCAAAAATTTGAGATATGAAGAAACCTGAACCTTAATTAGTAAGTTTAATCAATTCTTTCAATACCCCAATGGTCTCCTGGAGAAAACCCCTTGATTTTACATCATTCTGGCTCATCTTGAAAAGCACCCTTTCACCTGGAAGCAGTTTCAAACGCCCATCCCTTTGAATAAGGCGTATCAGCCCTTGGCTGTTTGGAGGACCCTGCGGACCAAAGGAAAGGGTGAGCCTGGGAGCCGCCTTTTCCACCCCGTCGAGCCTTATGCAGTTGAGCCTTCTAAGGAGGGCCTTTATGACCATGATATCAAGAAGGTTCTTTACCTCCTGGGGCACACTGCCAAACCTGTCCTCAAGCTCCATTATGGTCTCGTCTCTTTCATCCTCCTCTTGGATGTTGGAAAACCACCTGTACATTTCAAGACGCTGGCTGATATCCGGTACATATTCCTCTGGAATAAAGGCTGAAAGCCCAAGATTCACCTCTGGCTCTATCCTTTCCTCCGACTTGTTACCCTTTATGTCTTCAATGGCCTCCTTGAGCAGGTCGAGGTAGAGATCGTAGCCCACCTCGGATATCTGGCCTGCCTGGGCCACCCCCAGAAGGTTGCCGGCACCTCTTATCTTGAGATCGTGCATAGCAAGGTTCATTCCTGCCCCAAGGTCACTGGTCTCCATTATGGCCTTAAGGCGCAGGGCAGCGTCCCTGGTAATGGACTGAAGGGCCGGCACAAGCATGTAGGCATAGGCCTGGCGGCTGCTTCGCCCCACCCTGCCCCTTAACTGGTAGAGATCTGCAATCCCGAGCCTGTCCGCCCGGTTTATAATGAGGGTGTTTGCAGATGGGATATCAAGGCCCGACTCAATTATTGTAGTGCAGACCAGACAGTCTATGTCTCCCCTTACAAACCTTACCATCTTGTTCTCCAGCTCGGCCGGCTCCATCTGCCCGTGGGCAACGTCTATCCTTGCCTCTGGAACCAGCCTTTCCAGGTGTTCGGCAACCCTGTGTATACCCTTTACCCTGTTATGCACAAAAAAGACCTGACCTCCCCTTTTCACCTCTTTTTCAATGGCGTCCTTCACTATGGCGTCGTCATATTCGGCAAGAAAGGTCTTAATGGCCATGCGCCCCCGAGGTGGAATCTCTATGGTGGAAAGGTCCCTTATTCCCAATAGGGAAAGCTGGAGGGTCCTTGGAATGGGTGTGGCAGTGAGACTCAGGCAGTTTATGTCCCTGGCTAGAAGCTTTAGCTTCTCCTTGTGCCTTACACCAAAACGGTGCTCCTCATCAATTATTATGAGGCCAAGTCTCTTAAAGATTACGTCACTTTGGAGCAGCCTGTGTGTTCCAATGAGGATATCAACCTTGCCCTCCTTCACCATGGAAAGGATCTCCCGCTGTTCTGCCCGGGACTTCATGCGGCTTAGCCCTGCAATTGTCACCGGAAAGTTCCTGAATCTTTCCGAAAAGGTTCGCTGGTGCTGCTCGGCAAGAAGGGTTGTGGGCACAAGAACAGCCACCTGATAGCCGTTTTCCACTGCAAGAAAGGCGGCCCTCATGGCAACTTCTGTCTTTCCAAAACCCACATCCCCGCAAAGAAGCCTGTCCATGGGGTAATCTGCCTTGAGATCCTCCATTATCTCCCCTATAGCCTCAAGCTGGTCCCTTGTCTCCTCAAAGGGAAAGGCTGCCTCAAACTGCCTGTACATCTCGTCGGGGCCATGAAATGACAACCCCTTTTTCACCTTTCTGAGGGCGTAAAGCTCAACGAGTTCATGGGCCACCTCCTTTATGGCCTTTTTCACCCTGGTCTTTCTAATGGCCCATGATTTTCCGCCAAGGCGGTCAAGCCTCGGCTCCCTTCCTTCAAGGCCAACGTACTTTTGAAGAAGGCCCAGTCTGTCTACAGGAACGTAGAGCTTGTCCCCACCATGGTATTCAAGGTGCACAAACTCGCCCTCCACCCCTGCCACATCCATTCTGACAAGGCCAATGTACCTTCCTATACCCTTGTCCCTGTAGACAACAAGCTCGCCTGGGCTTATCTGGTCAAGGCCAAAGGCCCTGGTCTTTCTCTTCCTTGCCCTCCTCCCTGCCTTTGGCTCAGACGGGACCTTAAAAAGGGTGTGCTCCGGAATGAAGACCTCCCTTGCCTCTTCAAGCAAAAAGGCCTCTTCCACGTAACCCCTTGCCAGGAAAAGGCCTTCACCACCCTTTGCCTGAATCTCGCTCAATGGGCCTTTAACCTGGGTAAACTCCTGGCCATAGTGCTCAAAAAGGCCTGACACCCTCTCAAAACCGGAAGCGGAATCACTAAGCACGAAAACCCTGTTTCCCTCTTCAAGCCACCCGGTAAGTTTTTCAAAAAATGGGGCAAAAAGCTCCACTCTGGAATCTGTCCTGGACGTGACAAGAGAAGATTCCAGAGCCTTTGCGGAAACCTCCAGTCCCTCCTCAAACTGCCCCAAAAATCTTGAGACAGGACCTGATGTTTCTGAAAGCAGGGCAGGCGGATTTATAAGAATACGGCTGCACCCTTCACACCTTGAGCAGAGCCCCTCCATATCTAGCCTGAAGGAGTCAATGTCTGGCAGGAGCCTTCCCTGGGTTACCTGGGCCGTGTAGGAATCCTCCATCCTTTTCAAATGCTCTAAAACCGCCGTGGCCAAGGCAAGGGGAGATTCCATCACAATCACTGCGTCCTTTTTAAGAAAATCGAATATGGACCACAGCGAGCCGTACAAAAAGGGCATGAAGGCAAGACTTCCTTCTGTCTGACGCCTGTTTTCAAGGCTGTGAAGGACCTGGGCCACCTGCTCACCGCTCCAGCCAGCCCTGGCGGCACGGCCCACAATGTCTTTCCTTGCCCTTTCCACCAAGGTGTCTGAAAGGATGCTTTCAGCAGCTGGGAGAAGCACCACCTCCTGCCGCTTCTCAATGGTCCTCTGGCTTTTGGGGTCAAAAAGCCTGATCTCCTCAACAAGCTCATCAAAGAAAAGGAGCCTGACGGGCGAGGAGAATCCCGGAGAAAATATGTCCATGATCTCGCCGCGCACTGCAAAATGACCAGGAAGTGAGACCTGCGGCATGCGCTCATATCCGGTTTCAATGAGCCACTTAAGAAGGGCATCCCTGTCAATCTCCTCACCTTCCATGATAAGCTCTTCGTGGTTGAGGATTTCGCTTCCAGGCACGTATTTTTCCACCAGGCTCAAAGCGCTACAGACAACAAGGCCGGGATCTCCCTCCATGAGCCGGTGAAGGATGCCAATGCGTCTCGAAGCAGTCTCAAGGGATGGCACAAGGGGAAGAAAACCAAAATGTTCATAGGAGGGCAAAAGCCCAACGTCGCTTTCATAGAAAAAGGAAAGCTCGCGGGCCCTCTTTTCCGCAAGTTCCCTTTCGGCAACTATCCAGAGTACCTGCCTTGAGCCTTTTTTGAATAATTTTGAAAGGATACGGGAACATGCGGAAACAGACCCACTTTTTATGGAAAGGCTGCAAGGGCCAGCCTCCTGTTTTTCCCAAAAGGTACAGATATTCAAATCCATGATTTAGAAATCTAAAAGAAACGGGGTCAGGAAAGAAGGGCCTTGGAAATTTTTAGACTGGTCAACTTTAAGAGTTTTTGAACGCCTTCTATCAACTCTTGCGCAGGCCCATTTTCTCCTAAAAAGGGCCTTATATGCCCTTCAACAATGGACCTTGCCACATCAAATGTGGAAATTTTTTTTTGCTTTTCAAGGTCTTGGGTACCAAAAGAATAAGAATCTGCCTCAATCTGGGCTAGCTCGCTTTGAAAGATGCAGCCAAAGTACTCAAAGTCCTTTCCAGACGCATCCTTTCCAAACATGGACTCAAAAAGATGGGCACATATACCCCTTTTTAGCTCATTAAGATCGGAAAGAGAGCCGGAGACCCTTTCAAAAAGGGGATCTTTTTGTGTAAGGATCAAGGAATGATACAGTATATCCTTTGAAAGGGCAAAGAAGACATCGTCAGACTCTGCCACTTTTTTATTGGCTGAAGCAAGTATACTCCTAACCCCATCAACCATATTGGCAACAATGGCGCAGGCCTCCTGATTCATGGCCGTGGACCTCCAGGGCCTGGTACCACCAGAAGATCCCCGGGCCTTCTTCTCTTTTTTATCTGAAAGATTACTTTTACCTGATGCTGTCATGGTCAACTATTTACATTTTCAGGAAAAGATTACGCTGAAAAGTCTTGAAATGTCAAGAAATAGAAGGAATTTTGTTGTCAACAAATAGAGTTGTCCGGTTTTATAGCAAATAAACTGTCCGGTTTGGCATGTGCTAATTTTTTTAGGGAACCGCCCCGCCGGAGGCATCCTGCTGACATGAAAATGTCAGGGAGCAA
>JALWNK010000039.1 GCA_026995935.1 Deltaproteobacteria bacterium | reverse complement strand
CAGCCCTTCTGGGCCAATACCCTGGTTATGGCTGCCGTCAAAGTCGTCTTACCATGGTCTATGTGACCTATAGTCCCCACGTTTACATGCGGCTTCTTGCGCTCAAATTTCTGCTTGCTCATGACCTGATTGCTCCTAAGGTATAAATTTTTGGAATATTTGGCCTAGACTAATTAATTCCCCAATGGAGCCCACGACCGGGATTGAACCGGTGACCTCTTCCTTACCAAGGAAGTGCTCTACCGACTGAGCTACGTGGGCAGCGATGGAGCGGGAAACGGGACTCGAACCCGCAACCCTCAGCTTGGAAGGCTGATGCTCTAGCCAATTGAGCTATTCCCGCATTCCCTTATTTTATTTAACTTAATATCTTAACCCTTGATCCATTCAAGGGGATCAGTCAACAAGTGGTGGAGAGGGGAGGATTCGAACCTCCGAAGGCTTCGCCAACAGATTTACAGTCTGTCCCCTTTGGCCACTCGGGAACCTCTCCACGTCTTTTTCTGGAGCTGGCGATGGGACTCGAACCCGCAACCTGCTGATTACAAATCAGCTGCTCTACCAATTGAGCTACGCCAGCTCAAGCTGAGGAGAGAATAATAGTCTCAAAAATGGAAAATGCAAGTCTTTTTTAATAAAAAATGGGGCCCTAAGGGCCCCATTTCAAGAACAATTTTTGGGTTATCTATTCCTTAGATTCTTCTGATTTCTCCTCATCCGTACTTTCACCTTCAGGAGGACCAGGCGGCAGGACATCCTTTTCCATTCCGAATCCTGCCTTCCCCTGCCTCATGTCGTCCTCATACCGCTGGTAAACGTAGGCGGTGGTCCTGTAAATGAGGTGTGCAAACTTGCTGTAGGGTACGGCAAGAAACAGCGTTACCACAGTGGCAAGGTGTAAAATGTATATTGGATAGGCCAGCCCGGCTATGTTCATGAGCCTGAGAAGCTCAGCCAACACACCCGTGATACCCACGGCAAAAATCAACCATATAAGTATCCAATCCTGTTCCGAGCTTTGAAGAACGCCCTCAGCGGTCTTCTGCTTCCTCATCTGAAAGATCATCCATATTCCAACAATGAGCATTACTGCAGCCACGTTAGCGAAGATCTTGATGGGATTCCACAGCGGCATTGGCGTAAAATGCTTGTGAAGTAACGGAACAAAGATGATGTCGTTAATAATGAAGACTGTGGTGGTCACAATAAAGAGCATAATAAAGGACCAGAGGAGTAACTTGTGTCCCTTTGCCCTCTCCTTTGTCTCACCACACTTTTCAAACCTTGTGTGCGCAAGGATCTCCTGCACAGCTGGAACCACATATTTGGAAAAAAGTGGCCCTATGGCTGGCTTCGGAGCAGTACCTGTATAGGATTCTACCCCGGAGGCCTTGGCTATGTCGTTCCAAAAGGCGGTGACTCCTTTATAGCCAGCCCAGACTATCAGGCCAACTATAGGTAAGACCACAATGTCTATGGGGACAAAGGTCAATATTTTGTGATAGGCAACAGTGCCTTCTGGAAATGGAAAGCCTTCACCCGTATGAAGTGACCACAAAAATGCGACAATATACCAGACTACGAACGCCGCAACTACCGTACCTATGACCCCAGCCTTGTTTGAAAGCAAGTCCGCTAAGGCCTTGGGCTCTGCATAGTACTTGATGGCGTTAAGACGAATGGCACCAAGGACATCACCCGGTTTGGCATCCCTTGGACAATATGCAGAACAGTCACCACACTGGTGACATAGCCATACATCTGCATCCCCTGCGATCTTACTTGCCAAGCCCCACTGGGCCCACAACATCTCCTTTCTAGGAAATGCTCTCTCCTCGGTGGAGAGAGGACAAACCACAGAGCATGTTGCACACTGGTAGCAGCGGTTAACCGTATCTCCGCCTGCTTCCATCAACCCCCTGATGAACGATAAATCCGGCTGTATCTTCTTTGTTTCAGCCATTTTCACTACCTCCTACCAGCCCTTGAATGGATTCGGTCCCATTCCCAGTACTTCCTCTACAAATTCATCTATTATTTGAGGAAGCTTGTCATATTCATCTATTGCTATCTCACGAAGCTTAACCCTTTCAGGCTCCATACCCAAGGAGTTGAGGGACTCAGCAACGTTGTCCATACGCCTGTTGGCAAGCTCGCTACCCTTGACGAAGTGGCACTGGTAGTCATCTCCATACCTGCATCCAAGCAGCAAGGCACCGTCAAGTCCACTGGACATGGCATCCTTAATCCAGGATACATTAACAGACCCCAGGCAGCGTACTGGTATAATTCTGACGAGAGGTGACCATGTGTGTCCGTTCTTTGCAGCCATTTCCAGGGCCGGATATGCGTCATTTTCGCACGCAAAGCATATCATCCTGAGCTTGTCATCGTCATCATCAGGCACCTCAATGGCCTTTATCATGGACCCTACAATGTCAATATTGTAGTCCTTAAATCCTATGATACGTTCAGGGCATGCACCCATACAGGTTCCACAACGGCGACACCTAGTGGGGTTTGGTTTTGGAGTACCCTTCTCGTCGTCGTCCAAGGCACCGAAGGGACACTCTTCTGTACAGCGTTTACACTGGGTACAACGCTGGAAGTAAAAATCTGGATAATCAAAGTCCCAGGTACGGGGGTGAACCGCATGTCCTTCCTCAGCGGCAACCACCGACTGGATTGCCTTAAGAGCAGCGCCAGTGGCATCCTCCATGGCCTCTTCGATGGTCATGGTACGGCGAACCCCACCTGCTGCATAGACGCCTGTACGACGTGTCTCATAGGGGAAGCAGATGAAGTTTGAATCACAGTATCCGCCAAAAAGGTCCAGGTCCCTGAATGCAGGACCCTGTCTGTATGCAAAGTTTACTACAGGCTCAAACTTGGTGGTTGGCACCATGCCTGTGGCGAGTACAACCATATCGACATCCACATTGATGTCCTCGCCGAGAATGGTGTCCTCTACCGTGACATTGAGACCGTCTCCAGCAGCCTCAACCTTGGTTACTGCTCCCTTTGTAAGGAAGATTCCCGGGTCATTCTGAAGCCCCTTGTAGAAATATTCATACTGACCAGGCGTCCTCATGTGCTGGTAAAATACAAAGGCCTTACCATCCTCCGGGTTGTCTTCCCTTACGTACTTTGCCTGCTTAAGGGCCACAAGACTTGTGACAGCACCGGCATAAGGAAAGTCAGCGTCATCTTCCTTACCACCTGGACTCATGACAAAGGCCACCGATTTTACTTCCTTTCCATCCGAAGGCCTCTTGATCTTGCCTGCCTTTGCCAGCTCTTCAAACTGTACGTTGGTAACTACATTTGGGTTACCCCAGGCAAGATGCTCAAATTCACCTTCGCCAGGCTCATAGGGCTTCCAGCCAGATGCAAGAACTATGGCTCCAACTATTTCCGCATTTGGATCAACCTCCATGTAGTCATGACGGCCCTCGTTTTTCTCATCATATTTTTTCTTCTGCTCCTCAGCAGAAAGCTCATTGCCATTTTCATCGAGCTTTTCTTCTTCTGTCAGGGGAACAGGCGCATCCCATTCGCTCTTTGTGCCAGCCTCCTTGAGAGAAATCCTGAATTGGCCGGGCGCTCCAGCGGTTCTTGCAACCTCGGTGCTCGTTCTTACATCAATGTTGGGATTGTTTTGGACCTTTTCTATAAGGTCATTGACTACTGGATCCACAAGATGATCATAGCTTGGCCCAACGGGAACCTGCTTCCTTACCTTGGCTGCGAAACCGCCGAGCTGGGGCTCTTTTTCCACTAGCAGAACCTTGTGGCCCGCATCAGCCGCTTCTAGAGCCGCTGAAAGCCCTGAAATACCACCACCGATTACGAGCACCGCCTCACTAGCCTCTTCAAGCTTATCTGGGGTTGGAAGTTCAGCTTTCTGACACCTTGTAACCGCCATGCGGACATAGTCTTCGGCAAGCTCCTGTATATGCTCCTTCTCCTTCTCAGGATCTTCAGCATCTTCCTTGACCTTCTTGGACCAGGCAACGAGCTCTCTTATTCCTACGCGTTCCACGTATACCCCTGGGAACTTGAGCCCTTCGAAGTCGTATCTGAAGGAGAGGCCAAGAACAGCAATGGCGTTGAGCTCTTCTGATTCAACATCGGCCTTTATCATTGCCAGGCCTTCTGGGCCGTAGAGGTCCTCATGCTTTTTGGCCACTGCAACACTCATCTCACTGGTGGCAAGCTCCAGGAGCTTGTCCACATCCACAGCCTCACCTATTCCATCTCCTGTATATATGTATAATCCTATCTTCTTAGACATTAGCTTGCCCTCCTAGAGATTGTCTGAACGGCCTTAAGTGCGGCGGCCGTAGCGCTTTGACCAGATGAGACAACATCTATTGGTCTCTGGGCGCAGCCGCAAGGTATAATGCCCTCCTTCGGAACCACGAATCCATCCGAATCATATTCGATGCCAGGTATCTGGGACTCAGCACCAACTGGCTGCATACCTGTGGCAAGCACTGCCATTTCTACCTCCTGCTCTTTCTTGCCACCACCAATTGTATCTTCGGCAACCAGCTTAACAGAACCAGGTGCATCACCTGGCAAGATGTCTGCAACCTTGCCCTTGATGAAATGGACATTATCCATTTCCTTTATCTTATTGTAAAATTTCTCGTATTTGCGACCTGGGGCACGGATATCAATATAAAATACATAGCATTCGCATTCGGGATTCTGTTCCTTGAGATAGGTAATCTGCTTGAGAGTAGCCATACAACAAATATATGAACAAAATCCAAGGTGATTCTCATCCCTTGATCCGGCACACTGCACGAATCCTACACTCTTTGGGGCTTCATTGTCTGATGGCCTTTGAATTTTCCCTCCAGTAGGCCCAGAAGGAGAGGCAAGACGCTCCATCATCATGTTTGTGATGACATTGTCATAATCGTTAAATTTCAGATTGGTAAGCTTCGTAGGGTCGTATGGTTTCCATCCGGTAGCAACAATAATGGCCCCTACATTCAAGTTAACTGTCTCTTCGGCTTGGCTGGTATCTACATGGCCTTCAGGCATCGCTGCCTTTATGGCCTCTAGCTCTTCACCTGAGACATTTTCCATATCCAGAACACACTGGTTCGGAAACGCCATTGGATGTGGCATGTATATTGGTTTGCGCTTGCTTAGCCCAAAGTTGAACTCGTCGGGCACCTCTGTCTTAGCTGCCTCCTCCCCGGCCTTGCAGTTGGTACATTGGGGGGTAGTTCCCCTGGGACGAACTTTGATGGATACATTAAAATCCCCGGGACCTCCAGAGACAGACTCTACATCCGCCATTGTGTAAAAGGTGATACGTGGATTTGTCTTTATCCTCTTGAAGTTTATCTCGAGTCCGCATGTGGGCGGGCAGAGTTTCGGAAAGTACTTGTTGAGCTGGGCAACTCGCCCACCTAGGTAGCTTTCCTTCTCTACCAAATATACGTTATAGCCCATTTCGGCGGCCTCGACGGCGGCAGTAACACCACTGAAACCTCCGCCAATTACTAGGATGCTATCGCTCATCTCCCCGCTCCTTTTCGAATTTTTTTCCCACAGGGTATACCCTCTGGGCAAGTAGCTCACGGCCTCGAACCAGATTCGACCCCGTCAGCCACCTGCAGTTAAAAAAATGCCAGGCACCGCCTAAACGGTGCCTGGTCAGTTATACTCACTTTCAGATCATTTGCCAATAAAAATTGGCACCTGGATTAATCAGATATGATCTGATAGCACTTCTTCTTCATACAGGTCCACTCGCCAGTATTGGGATCATACTTGGAGTTTACGAAGCACTTCCATCCACCAGCATCGAAATCCTTGTCATCTGCCTGCATGAAGTCACCGCGATAGTAGAAGCCAGGATACCTGGACTCTTCACGGAACTGGATGTGACGGAGATGGTCTTCAACGGTCCATATCCTGTGGAGGTTCTCCCAAGCGCGGAGAAGCTCGTGCAGACCGCCAGCAGCCATCTTCTCGGAGTCCTCACGGAGCCACTGTAGATGCTTCATGACGATCTCAAGGAGCTTACCATTTGTCATGTAGTATGGGGACCAACCACCACCGTACTCATCCGTGTACTTCATAAGCCTTTCCATCATGTGGCGAGGCTTGATGTAGTTGGGGTTCACCATCTCATCAGTAGTCTTCTGATAGTTCTCATAGTAAACCTTTACAGGCTTGTATATCTCTTCCTTTAGCTCTTCCTCGCTCTGCTTAAGGGATGGAGCAAAGTCAGCATTGTCACGAATATAGCGTGCCATTGCCTTGGCAGCCATACGACCCTCTGCATGAGCACCAGAGGAGAACTTGTGACCGGATGCGCCAACGCCGTCACCTGCGGTGAAAAGGCCGTTAACTGTGGTCATCCTGTTGTATCCCCACTTGTACTCATCAGGTACCCAGTCTTCGTTGGGGCCGCTTACCCAGATGCCGCAGCATCCAGAGTGAGAACCGAGCATGTACGGCTCAGTAGGCATGATCTCGGAACCTACCTTCTCAGGCTCTATGTTCATGGATGCCCACAGACCTGCCTGACCAACTGACATGTCAAGGAAGTCTTCCCATGCCTCGCTCTCGAGCTCTTTCCAGTACCTCTTGAGGGCTTTTTCGTCCATGCCCTGTGCCTTCTTCTCTTCGAGGAATGCATTAAGGGCGGCAGCAGTATCCATAAAGATTGGACCACGGCCTTCCTTCATCTCAAAGAGCATCAGGTGGTTACGCAAACAGGTAGGTGTGACTGGAGCAAGTCCGTAGGGGGCATACTTTTCCAGCTCTGCCTTTGCACGGTCACTCTTTACATAGTGCTCACCGTAGCCGTTTGTAACAGTGGCCTTAAAGAGGAGGAACCAAGCACCAACAGGGCCGTAGCCATCCTTGAAACGGGATGGGGTGAAGCGGTTCTCCATCATGGTCATCTCGGCACCAACCTGCATACACATGGTGTATGTGGAGCCAGCGTTCCATACGGGGTACCATGCACGACCCTTACCTTCGTCAGTTGAACGTGGACGGAAGATGTTAACTGCGCCACCGCATGCAACCAGCATGGCCTTGCATTTAAAGATGTGGACCTTGTTTTCACGGACACTGAAGCCAACAGCACCAGCAATAGTATTTTCCTTATTGGCATCAAGGAGAAGCTTCACGATGAAGATACGCTCATAGAGGTCATATCCCTTCTCCTCAAGAGCTGCCTTGGCAGCCTCTGCAACGATGCACTTGTAGGACTCACCGTTGATCATAATCTGCCACTTACCAGTACGGACAGGCTTTCCACCTTCGGTAAGCTTCTTGCCTTCATCTCCCTTCTGCTTCCAAATGGGAAGGCCCCACTCCTCAAAGTGATGAACGGAATCGTCAACGTGACGACCAAGGTCAAAGATCAAGTCCTCGCGGACAACGCCCATGAGGTCGTTCCTGACCATGCGGACGTAGTCTGACGGTGTGTTCTCGCCAATGTAGGTATTGATGGCTGAAAGACCCTGTGCAACGGCACCTGAACGCTCGAGGGCTGCCTTGTCAACCAAGGCACAGGTTGCTCCATCGGGAAGCCACTTTCCAATTTCCCATGCAGCACCGCATGCTGCCATACCACCGCCAACGAGAAGAGCGTCGTAGGTGTGCTCCTCAACTGGGACCTTTGTAAGATCTGGCTCGGCAAGAAGTTCCCAAGTCGGTTTATTGGGTAATGCCATTTTTTTCCTCCTTCTGAATTATTTCTTTAAAATTTTTGGTTCAAATTGCCTGCTACTTTTAAGCAAAGTCAGACGGTTTGCAGGTTGCCCTGTCTGAGTCGGCTGTCTCGGTGAAGAGAAGCTCGTTATCGAGCTGATCAGCGCCAGGAGATGGCTTTCCGTCATAGGGCTTGATTGAACCTTCGGGGGTTGTCCTGATTGGGAACTTGAAACGCTTCATGTTTCCATTCCTGAACTTGATGGTCCACATGATGGAATCGGTTCCGCGCATTGGCTGCACGTAACCACCCATGGGGCAGATGTCAGCATAGTGGCGTACCTCGATTGCACCCTGGGGGCAGATCTTTACACAGGAGTAACACTCCCAGCACTGATCTGGCTCCTGGTTGTAGGCCCTCATCTCGTCCGGATTGAGAACCATAAGGTCGTTGGGGCAGATGTACATACATGCTGTCTTCTCCCCACCTTTGCAACCATCGCATTTTTCTGGGTTGACAAAGCTTGGCATTTTAATACCTCCTACTTTTTTTATTTTCGTCCACGTTCAGGGGCGGGCAAGGCCCGCCCGATTTACCATAGATTTACTTGAGATCCTCAAAGGCACCCTTCTTGATTTTGACTGCGCGTGCCTCTGGGTTCGCATAGTACTCCTTGAGTATTGCAAGAACCTCTGGCCTTGAAAATTCTGGCGGAACCTCTTCCACCTTACCCTCGCTCATGAGGCGGCGGAACTTGGTACCGGAAACAACCACGCGATCTTCCTTGTCATGGGGGCAGGTCTTGAGTGAGGCCATGCCTCCACACTTATGACACCAGAAGGTCCAGTCTATCTTCAGAGGCTGGAGCTCAAGAGCGCCATCCCAAAGCCTGTCATAGATCTCCTGGGCCTCAAACAGGCCGTAGAAGTCACCAACACCGGCATGGTCACGACCGATAATCAGGTGGGAGCAACCATGGTTCTGGCGGAAAATACCGTGGAGAAGGGCCTCTTTTGGTCCACCGTAGCGCATCTCAAGGGGATAGACACCAAGAACGGTCCTCTCCTTATTATAGTAATTGTCGATGAGTGCCTGGTAGCACCTCATCCTCCAGTCTCCTGGGATGTCACCGGGTTTCAGTTTGCCGACCAGGGCATGGATAAATACACCGTCCAGGACTTCCTGGGCAATCTTTGTAAGGTATTCGTGGGAACGATGGATGGGATTTCTTGTCTGGAATGCAGCAACGGTTGTCCAGCCCCTGTCCTCGAAGATCTGCCTTGAGACTGCTGGATGCATGTAGGCATCACCATACTGCTGTTTGAAATCCTTCTCTGAAAGGGCCTTAATGGGGCCACCAACATAGTACTTTCCTGAGTTAAGGACCTGTTGCACACCAGGATGTTCTTCCTCTGCTACCTCCCAGAACCTTTCAGAATCTGGACCGGCACCCTTAAAGCAAAGTTCGCACTCCTTCCTCTTATCTGGCTCCCATATCTCCTCAATCTTCATGGTGGCCATGAGCTCGCCCGTCTCACTGTCATGAAGGGCGACCTCATCACCTTCCTTGATATCCTTCCTGACGTCTTCGTCAACCGCGAGTGTCACAGGCAGCGGCCACATGGTGCCAGGATCGACCTTACGAAGCTTCATATCCTCAACACAACCATCATAGTCGTCCTTGCACATAAAACCGTTCAGTGGCGTAAAGGCGCCCATTCCTAACATCAGGATATCTCCTGACTCCCTTGAAGAAATATTGATCTTCTTCATCGCCTTTGCGCGACCGATCTCATCCTCCCGCTCAGCGCCTTTCAATAGAAGAGGCATAAGCTTCTTCTGTGAACCATGTGGATTAACTAAAGCCATTTCCCTAATTCTCCTTTCTTAAGAATTTTTCGAGTTTTTGCCTACTACCCGTGAAATATAAATGAATACTCATTCATTAAGAATTATAATGAATCTCCGCTCAGAAAATTTCAAGAATTTTATATTACCATTAAGAAAAAATGTCAAGGGGAATAATTCGTAACATCCCTCACCCAGTGGAAAATGGCCCACAAGGGTAATTCCAAAATGGTGCCGAAGGGGGGATTCGAACCCCCACGGGCGGTTGCCCACTACCCCCTCAAGATAGCGTGTCTACCAATTCCACCACTTCGGCACTAAAGATTCAGTGTTTATCCCTGTTGCCGGTATCCGCCTTGACCGGCTCATTGGCTTGACTGGACACAGGCGCTGTTGCCTGGTCTTTCCTGGGAGCCTCTCCCGAAGGTTTTGTTGATTCATTATTCAGTTTTTTTGAATGTTCAACTGACACTGGTGCCTGCTTAACCTTTTGGCCAGTACCCTGTGCGTTAGGCACGATCTGGCCTGGCACGCTGGGAGTAACTGGCACCTGTTGCACGTTTCTCATTACCGACTGCCCCCTGTTCTGAATGGAAAGGTAGGTAAGGGACAGAGACGTCAGCATGAATATGATGGCACATGCAGTAGTTATCTTACTCAACAAGGTTGCAGGCCCGGCACTACCAAATATGGCCTCACTGGAACCAAATACCGCACCCACTTCAGCACCCTTTCCCTGCTGAAGCAATACGGTAATCACCAATATTATACAAGTAATCACATGGACTGCTATCAAAAATGGCTGCATTTAATAAGGACCCAAATATTACTAATTTTCTTCAAATCTCACAATTTTAGCAAAGCTTTCCGGTTCAAGTGAGGCACCGCCTACAAGTGCCCCGTCAACGTCATCCAGCGACATGATATCCTTAACATTTGCTGGTTTGACCGAGCCACCATACAATATTCTCAGCTTTTCTGCAATATCTTCTCCTGCAAGTTCCCCTACCATGTCGCGAACAAGTCTGTGGGCCTCCTGTATCTGCTCAAGGCTTGCGGTCTTGCCTGTGCCTATTGCCCAAACAGGCTCGTAAGCAACAACTATTTTGGGAACGTCCTTGTTCTGTAATCCCTTGAGCCCCAGCCTTATTTGGTATTCAAGGACTCTGGAGGTTTTACCGGCCTCTCTCTCTTCCAGGGTCTCACCAATACAGAAAATAGGCTTCATCTCGTGGGATATCGCAGACCTGATCTTTTGGTTTATCAGCTCGTCGTCTTCGTGGAAGATGTGTCGCCTTTCAGAATGGCCAACTATTACCGTATTTATCCCCATATCAAGGAGCATCTTCGGTGAAATCTCTCCTGTGAAGGCCCCTTCGTCCTGATAAAACATATTCTGGGCAGCTACTTTCACGTTACTTCCATTGAGCAACTCCACCATACGGTTAAGACAGGTGTAGTTTGGGGCAAGCATGATATCCCTGTCGTCAATACCGGCCACAAGGCCAAGGAACGAGGAAAGGTATTTCTCCATTTCCGACAGGGTCTTGTACATCTTCCAGTTTGCTGCAAGAAGCGGCCTCCTTTTCTTATCCATCCTGCCTCCTTATGAACCCTGACTTGCACACCTTTCCAGGGCCTTAAAACCGGGAAGTTCTTTTCCTTCCAAAAGGGTCAAAAAGGCACCGCCACCCGTGGATATGTAGGAGACGTTGTCACTCTCGCCGGCCTTTTTGACTGCAGCACCCGTATCCCCGCCACCTATTATTGAAAGGGCAGGGCTTGAGCCCACAGCGCGTGCAATCTCAACGGTCCCCTTGTCAAATGGCTCTATTTCAAAGGCCCCAACAGGCCCGTTCCATACTATGGTCTTTGCCTTTTTTATCTCATCCCTGAAAAGGTCAACGGTCCCTGGTCCTATGTCCACAATCATCATATCATCTGGCACCTGGTCCACGGAAACGGCCTTAAAGGATACGCCAGGGCCAAGCTCCTCAGCCACCACCACATCAACTGGCAGGAAGAAGCCCGTTCCAGACTGCTTTGCCCTGTCCATTATCTCTTTTGCCGTCTCTACCAGGTCCTTCTCCACCATAGACCTTCCCACAGAATATCCGCTGGCAAGAAGAAACGTATTTGCCATGGCCCCGCCTATGAGAAGACTGTCCACCTTTGAAAGTATATTCTCTATTGCCCCAAGTTTGCTTGATACCTTTGCACCACCAAGAATGGCAAGAAATGGCCGCTCAGGATCCTTCATGGCCTTTTCAAAGTAGGTTATCTCGTTTTTCATAAGAAAACCTGCACCGCAAACGCTTACCCTTTCAGGCACACCAACCACTGAGGCGTGGGCCCTATGGGAGACGGCAAAGGCATCGTTCACATATACGTCACAAAGGGATGCAAGGGAGGAAGCGAACTGAGGGTCGTTTTGCGTCTCTTCCTTATGAAAACGAAGGTTTTCAAGCATTAGCACCTGCCCTGGCTCAAGACTATTTACCATCTTTTCTACGTCCGGCCCAATACAATCAGGGGCCATGAGGACCTTCTTATCAAGCAGCAGACCCAGCCTTTCGGCAACTGGAGCCAGGCTGAACTCGGGTCTTTTTTCTCCCTTTGGCCTTCCAAGGTGTGAAGCCACAACGAGCCTTGCACCATTTTCCATGGCGTATCTTACAGTGGGAAGTGCCGCCCTTATACGATTGTCATCGGTGATCTCAAGTTTCTCATCCAGGGGTACATTGAAATCCACCCTGAGAAAAAGCCTTTTATCGTCAAAGTCAAGCTCGTCTATGAACTTGATCATTTGGGGCCTCCTTTACCTTTCCTTTTTGGCTAGAGCATGGAATCGGCGATGGATGTGGTCCTTTCGCCAAGCATATTGGTGTAACTGCCAAGCTCGTTGTCATACCATCCGTAAACAACCACCTGGGTAACCGGCACGCTTATGGTATCACAAATGATCTGAGTGGACTCTTCCAGGCCCCTGCACGCCTTCCTGGGATCTATCTGAATGGCAGCAGTCCTGGTGTGGGTCTCGGTGCCTTCTATAATGGCAGCCGCAGCAGGCATTCCAATAATGTCGCTTGATACGTGTTGGGTCTCCGTGTAGATAAGACGACCTTTCATCGGGCCCTCTGCAGCGTTTTTGTAAATGGAATTTATGACGTTCCGATTGATTGGGTCCTCCAGGCTCTCATCATGAATGGTTAGAACAAGGACGATAAGAGAGCCCGTGTTTGTTGGGACCCGTACCGATTCGGCAATGAAGCCAATATTTTTCATCTCAGGGATAACCAGTGCCAAGGCCTTCGCCGCCCCTGTGGTGGTGAGGATTATGTTATTGAATATACTTCTGTTTTTCCTAAGGTCCTTTGCCCCTGTCTTTGGAAGCCTGTCAAGGACCTGCTGGCTTCCTGTTGCCGCGTGCACCGTCACCATGGACGCAGACAGAATCCGGTTTGCACCGAAATGATCAAGAATAGGCTTTACCATGAAGGACAGACAGGTAGTGGTACAGGAGGCTGCAGAGATCAACTTGTGTTTTTCAGGAATGTAGTCATCCTCGTTTATTCCCATGACTGTTGTCACCGCATCTTCCGGCATCTCGGCCGCCTTGTCTTTGATCTTAAAGGGTGCAGAAAGGATGACTTTCTCGGCCCCAGCCTCTAGATGGCCCCTCAGGCTTCCCTTTGGGTCATCGGGAGGGGCAGTAGGGTCCCTGAATACGCCAGTGGTATCCACGACAAGCTTTACGTTATGCTCTGCCCAGTTTATCCCCCTGGGGTCCCGGCTTTCCCTCAAGATAGTGACAGGCACCCCATCTACAGTCATGCGGCCAGTCTTTTCATCTAGATTCTCAACCACCCGCGGACACTTGTATCCATAAAGGTAGCTTCCTAGCCTCCCATAGGTGCTGTCCATCTCAATGGCATGGGCGATATCGGCAAGGCCCTGACCCACATGCCGGCCTGTGTTGATAACTATTTCGGAAAAATCCTTCTTGCTGACGTGATACCATAAACTGAGCTTTCCAATTCTCCCAAGTCCGTTAATACCGAGTTTCATGGGGCGGGCTTCAGACATTTAGGGTACCTCCTCCAATCTTTTTCTGATTCTTTCAACTCTCTATCTCTTATTTTTTAAGAATTATTTTATAAAAAATCTATAGCAAGTCTATAGCCACCTACAGATTTCCAATTAATTAATGGCATTATCTTCCTCTGTCTTTACCGGATGTTTTCCCAAATAAACAAAGCCATTTCGCCCGTCAATGCTCACGTAATCCCCTGAACGAATGACGTGACCATTTATCTCTGCCCTTCCCTCAAGCTCATAGACCTTGAGCTGCTCGCAGCCCACCACACATGTCTTATCCAGCCTGAAGGCCACAATTGATGCATGGGAGGTCTGCCCTCCCTTGGCAGTAAGTATGCCATCGGCAGATGATATCTCTTTGATGTCGTCTGGGACCGTATCGGACCTTATAAGTATGAGCTTTGTTTCAGCCTCCTCTTTTCGTATGCGCTCTATCTCTTCCAGGGTGAAAACTGCCTTGCCACTTAATGCGCCGCCGCTAACGCCAATGCCCCTTCCAAGATAGCTCTTTTCAAGCTCCTTGGATGGGACAAAGAAGGCCACCTGCGTCCTTCGCTTTGTGACCATGTCCCTGGTCTGAAGAATGAAAAGGTCTTCAGCCTTTGGCCCCTGGAAGGTAAACTCTATCTCTTGCGGGGTCCACTTCTTGTCAAAAATCAGGTACCTGACCCACTTGAGAAGGGCCTCGTATATTTCAGGAAACCTTTTTTCAAGACTTTCATCTACGCTCAGGCCAAGCTCCTCGCTCTGCTCAACGGAAATCGGGTTTGTTGCCACAAGACCGCTGACTATGTCTTCTCCCTGGTTTCCAACCGTATAGTCCCCCCAAAGACTAACCCTGTCGAGCTTCTTGTAGGGGTTTGCAGTGAAAAGGACCCCTGTCCCGGACTTGTCGGAGAGGTTTCCATAGGCCATGGCCTGGATTATTACAGCCGTGCCCCAATGGTCTGAAATCTCCATTATCTCCCTGTAGGCCCTCGCCTTTTCAGAGTCCCAGGAATTCAGGACAAGCCTTATGGACATGAGAAGCTGCTCAAAGGGGTCATCCTCTATATGCACACCCCTTGAGATTACTGCCTCCCTGTAGGCAAGGGCAAGCTCCTTCATCTGCTCCCCTGTAAACTGTCTCTTCTTCTCTACATTGTACTGGGCCTTTTGGGCCTGCATAAGCGCGGTGAAGACCTCCCTTTCTAGACCAAAGGACATTGCCCAGGACTGGACGAACCGGCGATAGTTGTCCCATGCAAACCACTTGTTGCCATATTTCCTGGCAAGTCCTTCTGCAATCTCCAGGTTCATGCCCACGTTGATTACAGTGGACATCATGCCCGGCATGGAGATTGCCGCACCACTTCTCACTGAAAGAAGAAGTGGGTTGTCTGGGTCTCCAAAGCGCATTCCCGAGCGCTCTTCCAGCTCGGAAAGCCCCTCCCGCACCTGCCTTTTGAAATTCTGATAGGCCCCCTTCAGCTTGTAAAAGAGGGAATAGTACCTGAAGACCTCGGTTGTTACGATTATGGCAGGAGGAACGGGAATGCCTGCCTGTGCAAGAAGCAGGAGGTTGTACCCCTTGTTGCCTAGCTGAATGAGGTTGCCTGTCACCCGGTCTGGCTGGTGAATGGAGCAAAGGTCCTGCTCCGGATCATAGCTTAGCAACATGTCCAGCTCCCTTGGGGTAAGATACTCCCTCTGGCTGGACAATGCCTGGTAAAGCCTGGCCACAAAGTTGTCCAGGTGCTGAAGGCCAAAGGTTGAAGAAATGAGACCTCTGAGAAAGGCCTCTGAGACCTGATGGATCACCTCCTGTATGGAGGCATCCTTTCTGATCATGGCCTTGTACTTTGGAAGAAGCTTGTCAGGCCACAACTGGCGGATGATCTTGTTCAGGTTTTCCTCGTGGGGGCTTAAGTAATAGACGTAGATCATGTCCTTTACTCCTTCTGAAAGCCCCTTAACTATGTCCAGGTATTGGGTGAAGGAAAAACGCCTCACTCCCAGGGACTTTTCAAGAAGTGTGAGATATGTGGCAAATTTTTTGGAATAGACCCCGTTTAACTGAACGGCCCTCCAGAGAAGCTTAAGATGACGAAGAAGATTTACAAAGGTGGATCTGGTTATGAACGGGACCTCCACCTGGGCGATGAGACGCTCGAAAAAGAGATTTGCGAGGTTCTCGAGACGAAACGTTAGCCCCAGGGCATCAAACTTCCTTTCGTGGTACTTGCCATACATGGAAGGGATATCCGCAGCAATGTGGCGCTTGTGATAGATGGTCTCCTGGACGTCATACTTCTCCTTTGAAAGGATGATATTTTTCAGCTCTTCTATCTCATCCAGTATGACCTCAAGGGCATGCTCGTTGTCTTCTGAGTCTATTACCTCCAAGACCCTGTCCATGCCCTCAAAACCAAGCTTCCTGGCCTCTTCCAGATTGAAACGTATCTCCTGGACCCCAAGATTGTACTTCATGTACTCCAGTCGGTACATCTTGATAAGAAGCTCCACCCTGCGCTTTTCCTGAGGGGGCACGTCCCTGACCTCGTCAATAATCCGCCTTATCTCATCTTCTGAAGAACTGAGAAAGAGGTGAACCTTTCTGGCAAAGGGCTCTAGACCAAGCCTTGAGGCAAGGTGACGCACAATCTTGTGCACATGATCCACATAAGGGCCATAGGGGCTTATCTGCTCAAGTATCTCAGGCGGAAGGAACTGGGCAAGGCCCTCCTTCTGTCTGCTGTACCAGAAACTGAAGATGGCCTCGATGAAATCCACAATGAGGTTGTTGCTTTCAACGTGACTCTGCTTTCTGAGAAAGTGAATGAGTATGTCGCGTCTTTTGGATATTTCATCTAGCTCTGTGGAGACGTCACGCAGCAGGCCTTCTGCGCCTATCTCATTGAAGTAAACGGGGATTGAGCGGGCAAATTCCTTCACCAGGTTGTAAATGGGCTCTATGTCGCTATTTAACAGCTTTGTGATGTCCCTCTGGAAAAGGTCGGTATCCTTAATACAGGTGCCTCCCAGCTGGAGGTTTATGGTAAGGGCAGAAAGAAGGGTGCTACAGACCTTTGGCTTCTGGCATACCAGGTCCAGCCAGGCCCTGATGTTTTGCAGATGCGCCGGGTTTGAAAGCACATGCCACTCTGTATCAACGCCCTGGACCCCAGGAGTCTGGAAGCCAAAGGCAACCACCTGTTCAAGAAAAAGCTCTATGAGCCTGGTATTTTCCCTTTGAAGTATCTCTGTTCCCAGGGCATTTATGCACTGAAGGGCGGTCCTTGGAAACTGGCCTATCTGCTGCTTAAGGAGAGCAAAACTCTTGGGGATAATCTGTCGCAGTTCGTCAAAATCTGCAGTCTTTACCAGGCAGACGAGGTTCTTGTTGAGCTGGCGAAGAACTTCCTCGTGGATGATGTTAAGGCCCTCCATCTCCACCATATGAAAGAGGAAAAGGAGATGGATGGAAATGCCGTCAACGTCCTTCCTCTTGCCCTTCTTGAAAGAGAGCCTGCAGGGCGCCTGCCCGAGGGCCCTTGCTATCTCCTTATACCTTTTTACAACGTCCACGTGGCCCGGAAGTTCGGCAAGTGCCAGGGCAGCCTCCTTGGGATTATGATCGGCTTTTTCTATCTCTTTGGTCCTTTCAACCAGGGCCTTGAAGGTGGCGTGGCTGACGGGCTCAAGAAGCGCCATGATGCGCTTGTAGTCCTCCTCATCTATCCAGAGGCCATACTGGGTGAGACTCGATTTCAGCCACTTTTGCGGCCCATCCTGACTGAGCCAGTAGTTGTAGGTTATGCGCCTCACCTTCAAAAGAAGCTCCTTGCACCACTTCCACATGGAGTCGGTCTCAGGCACGTCTTCAAGCCTGCGGGCAAGATTTTTTACAAGCCTGGCCAGAGGGTGAAAGCTTGTTGCTATGGCATAGGCCATGGAATCATCCACGTTTGAAAGCTCCCGCAAGACCCGTGAAAGGGCTGGAACGAGGCCATGGAGGGTTTCATTATCGGCGGCCCTTGCTATCTTTTCCATGTAGGCAAGAAGACCATCAGCGGCCCTCTTCTTCTCCTTTTCCCTCGGAGCCTCCTTTATAAGCTTGAGGAATGTATCAAGGAGTATCTCGCATGCCTGGACTCCAAAGGGTGAACGGACGTAGGTGTTGAAATTTTTGAGGGAGAAGGACCTTAAGTCGTAAACAAGGGCACCCCAGTTTTTGAAAGGATGGTGCAGCTCAAAAAGGAGGTAGTCTGCCTGCCTGAGCACCCCCTTGTACCCTGCCACCGCCTTTCTTAATACCTGGTACTTCTCCTCGATCTCTACCTGTTCAACCTGGGTCTCCTTCAGGTTGATCTCAAGGGCCTTTGATTGTGCTATAAGACTTGTCATGGCTTAAACGGCCTTGTTCTCCTCCATGTGAAGTATCAGGTCAAGGAGCCTGTTTGAATAGCCCCATTCGTTATCATACCATGACATGACCTTCACCAGGGTTCCGTCTATGACCCTGGTTGAAAGACCATCCACAATGGAAGAACGCGGATCCTTTATAAAGTCCGTGGAGACAAGAGGCTCTTCCGTATAACCAAGGAACTTGTTTGTGGCAGCCTTTAGTGCCTCGTTCACCTCTGGGACAGTGGTGGTCTTTTCCACCCTGACCACCAGGTCCACCAGGGAGACATCAGGGGTGGGAACCCGTACGGCAAGTCCGTCAAACTTGCCCTTAAGCTCCGGTATCACCTTGCTTACAGCCGCCGCAGCCCCAGTCTTTGTGGGAATCATGTTGAGGGCAGCCGCCCTTGCCCGCCTAAGATCCGAATGTGGAAGATCGAGGAGGCGCTGGTCGTTGGTATAAGCATGAACTGTTGTTACAAGACCGCTCACTATGCCGAATCTATCCATGATAACCTTTGCAACGGGTGCAAGGCAGTTAGTGGTGCATGAGGCATTTGAAATAATCTTGTGATTGACCGGATCGTAGTCATCCTCATTCACTCCCATTACTATGGTTACATCCTCCCCCTTGGCAGGGGCAGAGATTATCACCTTTTCAGCGCCCGCCTCAAGATGCCCTGCTGCAAGACCGGCCTCCCTGAAACGTCCTGTTGCCTCAATAACATACTCTGCGCCAGCCTCTGCCCAGGGAATCTGGGCTGGCTCTTTTATGTCGGTTACCCGTATGCGTTTGCCGTCAACCGTTATGGACTCGTCGTCATATTCCACATCCTTATCAAGCCTTCCCATCACGGAGTCATATTTCAAAAGGTGGGCGATCACGTGGTTGGAGGTCAGATCGTTTACAGCCACTATCTCGATATCCTCAAACTCCGGATACATCATGGAGGCCCTGAATACGTTTCTTCCTATCCTGCCAAATCCGTTTATTCCTACCCGTACAGCCATGTCCATCCTCCTTGAAGTTAATTTTTTCTTAAAGAAAGAATTTAATCATTCCTGAAACAATTTCATCTCCATTACACAAAAATTTCCCCTGACCTCTCCCACAGGCGCTGCAAGCGAAAGGCCCTGCCTTGAATAAAAAGACATGGCATCCTCGTTTTCCTTGTGGACATCAAGAGCCAGTCTTTGAACCTTTCGCCTGTCCAAAAATTTTATCATGAAGCGGAATAAAAGCCTACCAATGCCCTTGGCCTGGCATGATTTATCAACGGAAATGTTTAGGAGATAACACTCCCTGCCCAAAATGCGAAAGCAGATATAGCCCAATATCTCTGACGTATTTGTTGAAGGACATATGCACCAAAAGTGGGTTTTGCCGCTCTTTTCATTTATTTCTCTTAAAAGGCCCTCTTTTGACCAGGGACAGGACTGGACCCGCTCTTCAATGGACTTTATGCTATCAATATCGGCAGGGACTGCCTTTCTAAGTATCCACCTGGCCATGTATGAGTGGGATAGAGCCTTGAAGGATGCCTACAGAAACTAACGTTTTAATATCTGTGTCGCCTGGTTGATACTTTTTCGGCCATATTCAACTATGGACTGGGCCGCCTCCTGCAGGGTCATGGTTTCCCTGCACTGGGTCAGCCTTATGAGCATTGGCAGATTCACACCTGTAATAACCTCCACCTTACCCTCTTCAAGGAAACTCAGACTCATGTTGGCTGGGGTTCCGCCAAACATGTCCGTAAGGATAAGGATTCCGTCTCCTGCATCCACCTGCTTTATGGCCTTTCTTATGGTCTTTTTCATGTGGTCAACACTGGTGGATGGATCTACGGTGAGGGCCACCATGTTCTCCTGATGGCCTACTATGAAGCTTGTGGTTTCAACCAGCTCGTGGGCAAGACTTCCGTGGGCCGCAACCACTACTCCGATCATGAATCAACCCTCTCTGTCCATATCTCGATGGGTGACAATAACCTCTTCCCCCTTTCGTGTAAACATCTCACCCAGCCACCTGGCAATGGCAACGCTTCTGTGCCTGCCGCCAGTGCATCCAATGCCCACAACCAGGTAGACCTTGCCTTCGGCCCTGTACTGAGGGATAAGGAAGGAGAACATGGATTCCAGGTGTTTCAAAAAGGCCCTGGTCTGCTCTTTCTGGTGAACAAAGTCGTATATCCTTTGGTCCAGACCGCTAAGCGGCCTGAGTTCCGGAACGAAGTAGGGATTTGGCAAAAAACGTACGTCCAGCACCAGGCTTGCATCGGCAGGCACCCCATACTTGAAACCAAAGGAGATGACGTGGATAAGGGGCCTGGTAAGGTCCTCCCTGAAGGAGTACATGTCAAGAACTATCTGCCTGAGCTGGTGCACGTTCCTGTTTGATGTATCTATATAGTTGTCTGCAAACTCACGAAGGCCCCTTAGCCTCCTCCTTTCCTCAGAGATGGCTTCAAGTATGTCGCCCTTTTGCTGAAGCGGATGCTTTCTCCTGGTCTGGCTGAACCTCTGAACAAGAATGTTATCAGATGCATCCAGAAAGAGCACCTCAAGATGGAAACCCTGACCTTTCACCTGGGAAAAGATGGAGCCGTACTGGTCCAGAAAGCCCTTTTCCCGAACATCCATAACAAGGGCCACCCTGGTTGGAATTTCCGTGCTGTTTTCCGTAAGGGATAAAAAGTCTGGCAGGAGCGCAATGGGAAGGTTATCGACACAGTAATAACCCATGTCCTCAAAGGCCCTGAGGGCAGTACTCTTGCCGGATCCGGACATTCCGGTGATTATGACCGTCTGGATGTTTCTTGACTGGGGGTGTGTCAAACTAACGCACCGTAGGACATGTTTTCTGCATGCTCAATTATATCCGGAATCTGAGACACCTCCCGTACTTCCTTCAAGGCAGAGATCAACTCCCTGTCTTTTAAGAGACGGGAAATGTTGGCAAGCACACGCAGGTAGCTTGGAGTAGCGCCTTCCGGGGCAAGGAGCATGAAGATCACATGAACCGGTTTCCCATCCAGTGAGTCAAAGGGAACCCCCGTGGGGCTGACTGCCACTACCATGGAAAGCCGATTTAATCCCTCCACCCGCGCATGGGGTATGGCAACTCCTCTGCCAATGGCAGTTGTCCCAAGCTCTTCCCTCTCCAATATGGCATTGAAGATTTTTTCCTCAGAAAGATCATCGAGACACAAAGCTGCCTTCCCGGCGAGAGCCCTGATGATCTCCTGCTTTGACGAGCCCTGGATGGGAAAAATTATACAGCTTTCCTTTAAATACTGTCTTACCCTCACTTATTTAAGGCTCCAGCAGTCCAAGTCCTCCGTCCTTTCTCCAGTACATGACATTAACCCTGTTTGTTTCTGCGTTAATAAAGGCAAGAAAATCCTTTCCACTTATCTGGAGCTGGTCCGCAGCCTCTTCAATGGACATGGGCTTTGTATTTATCTTTTGTATAACTATGACCTGATCTGCGTCCTCTGACTCGGAGGCAGTAGAAGCAGCACTCGGTGTATGGGGCTGGTTTCCGCCACGCCTGTTTTTCACCTTTTCACGAAATTTCTTAAGCTGCCTCTCTATCTTGTCCAGAACGAGATCAATGGCTGCCCGCAAGTCATCGTGCTCCTGTTTGGCAGCAGCCCTGATTCCGTCACCTGTAATGACCACCTCTGCAGTCTTTCTGAACTTTTCTGCAGTCAGCACCACGTTGACGTTCATGGGAGAGTCACTGTACTTCTTGAGCCTTGTAAATCTGTCGTTTATGTAGTCCTTCAACTCCTCGGAGTGGTCCATATGACGGAAAGTCACATTAATTTGCATAAGGAATTGTCCTCCATTTCAATATGTGTGAATAAATCAAACCTTTGGCCTTTTCCTGCGGCTGGACGGCAAAATCCCCATGAGGTCCCTGTACTTGGCCACGGTCCTTCTTGCTATCTTTATGTTGTCCTTGGCAAGGATTTCAACTATCTGCTTGTCGCTGAAGGGCTTTGTCGGATCTTCACTTTCAATGAGCCTTCGAATCCGCTCCTTTACACTTTGGGCTGCCACGTCCTTGGAGCCATCCTTTCTCGGAAGCCCGGTGCTGAAAAAGAACTTCAGCTCAAAAATTCCCTGTGGGGTGTGAACGTACTTGTTGCTGGTCACCCTGCTGATGGTGGATTCGTGCATACCCACGTCTTCGGCAACGTCCTTAAGAACCATCGGCTTCAGATGGGTAATCCCCTTTTCCAGAAACTCCCTCTGAAACTTGACTATACTCTGGGTAACCTTATAGATGGTTTTCTTTCTCTGATGTATGCTCTTTATCAGCCACTGGGCGGACTTCATCTTCTCCTGGATGAATTCCTTGGCCTTTTTGGACACGTTGCCATTCTTTGCCGCATCCTTGTAATAGGAATTTATCCTCAGATTGGGAAGATCCTCCTCGTTAAGCGCAACAACGTACTCGTCCCCAACCTTGTAAACGTAGATGTCAGGAACGATATACTGGACCTCCTCCGAAGAGTAGGCCCTGCCCGGCCTTGGTTCAAGGGATTTGATAACATCTATGGCCTTGACCACATCCTCGGCGCTTCTTCCCGTGGCCTTGGCGATCTGCTGGTAATTGTGAAGCTCAACCTGGTGAAGGTGCCTGGAAACAAGCTCCTTTACAAGAGGGTCTTCTATCCCAAGGTGATTGATCTGTATCAACAGACACTCGCGAAGATCCCTGGCTGCCACTCCAACCGGGTCAAACTCCTGAACCCGTTTTAACACCTTCTCCACACGTTCAAGATCAACACCAACATCCTCTGCTATCTCTTCAATGGTCGCCTTTAGATACCCGTCTCTGTCAAGATTACCTATTATGAGGCCAGCAATCCTGCGGTCTTCCTCTGAAAGATCAGACATCTGAAGCTGCCAGGTAAGATGATCCTTGAGATCGGACTTGGATGACACCAGGTTTTCGTAGTTTGGCATCTCCTTTTCTTCAAAGGAGTAGGAAGGAAGAGCGCGCCTGTACTCGTCGTCCCAGACCTCCTGCCAGTTGGTCTCCTTGATGGCATCCTTTTCCCATGGGATCTTTTCCGCCTCAGATGCAGCAAGTTCTGGAACGGATTCCTGTGCCCCCCACTCTTCCTGATCCTTACTGTCCGTCTTTCCGGCCTGTTCAAGATCGGTCGTGGAGGACTCTTCCAGCAAAGGATTGGTCTCAAGCTCCTGGTTTATGGTCTCAATGAGCTCAAGACGGGAAAGCTGAAGCAGCTTGATGGCCTGCTGCAACTGCGGTGTCATTACAAGCTGCTGGCTCAGCTTCAGATTCTGTTTAAGTTCAAGGGCCATGTCTTAAAGCGAAAACTCTTCTCCTAGGTATATCTTTCTGGCAATCTCACTGCTGGCAATCTTTTCAGGAGTGCCATGTTCGATTACCCTTCCAGAACTTACAATATAGGCGCTATCACACACCGTCAAGGTTTCCCGCACGTTGTGATCAGACAGAAAAATTCCTATGCCCCGTTTCCTAAGTTCCTTTATAATGGCCTGTATATCTGCAACCGCCAAGGGATCCACACCTGCAAATGGCTCGTCAAGAAGGATGAACTTTGGATCTGTTGCAAGGGCCCTGGCAACCTCCACCCTGCGCCTTTCCCCGCCTGAAAGCGACTCTGCCTTTTGGCCGGAAAGTGATTCCAGGCCCATCTCCTTTAAAAGTTCCATGACCCGCTTCTTGCGTTCCTTCTTGCCTAGTCCCTTGTTTTCAAACACCACCTCGATATTCTCGAACACCGTGAGCTTTCTGAAGACTGACGGCTCCTGCGGAAGGTAGGTAAGCCCCATCTGGGCCCTTTTGTGCATTGGCAAATCGGTTATATCCGCACCATCAAGAAATACCTGACCGGCATCAGGCCTTATGAGGCCCGCGATCATGTAAAAGGTGGTTGTCTTTCCAGCGCCATTTGGCCCAAGGAGCCCGGTAATGGTGGAGCTTTCAAGAACAAGACTGACACCATCCACCACTGAACGTCCCTTGTATATCTTTTTGAGCCCTTTTGCCTCAAGACAGCTCTTTTCAGCCATCAGTCCCCTTCAGAGTAAACAACCGCCTCCACCCTCTCCTTTCCTGAGCTTTCAACAACGCTTCTGTTCTCGTTTACATAGAGGACGATCTTGTCTCCCTTTATGGTGTTTTGACCATCCCAGACCTGGGCATTTTTTAGTAGCACTATCTTCTCCTGGGGCTTAAAATATACTGCTTTCTTTGCTGTGGCCCTTCTTCTGCCCTGCACAATCTTCAAATGCCCCTTAACTACGATTTTCTTTAAATTTCTCTTTTTCTTGTTATCGGCAGTCTTCTGCTGATCGTAAAAGACCTCAAGCCTGTCTGCATAGATGGTAAGATTTCCCTTCTTTGCTACGACGTTTCCCATAAAAACAACAGTGCCCTTTGTATCGTAGGCCTCCATCCTGTCACTGGCAATCCTTATGGCCTGGGAGGGCTTTGACTTCCCCTTATTTGGATCCTTGCAAAGGCCCTCTGATGTCATAAGACACGCACAAGTAAAGGACACAAATATCAAAAATAAAACAGGCCGCATAAAATTGTTCATCATCTCAAAACCACCTCTTTCAAAACCTGGCGCAATCACGACTCCTGGTCCGTTGGGACCATATCCAAGGGCTTTCATATCAGCAATTGGGATATCTTCCAGCCCCTTGGCTCAAGCACCTGCATCTTCTTCTTTTATAATTGCCCTTGGGAAATAAAGCAAAAGTTTGTGCTTTTTCAGGAGATAAACCATGTCTTTTCCCAGCAGCTCGTTACCGTTATCTCCCTTCAGCTTAACGCTCCCGGGTGCCTCAATGGCCAGCTTTTCTGGATAATAAAAGAGCACATCCGTTAAGAGTGTGTAACCCTTTACCCCCTTCACCTCCACCTTTCCGGAAACAGATACGGTTCCGCTGGGAATCCTGTACTGGCCCCTGTTTGCAGTAACCATGACAGGGCTCTTGCTTTCTGGCTGAAATGTTATCTTAACTTTATCAAAATCCACCTCTTTTTTCTTTTCATAAAAACGGGCACGGCTGGCTGTAACAAGCCACTGAGAGGCCTTGCCCCTGGCATCACGCCTGTATCTTACGCCATATAACACGAGATCGGCCTTTATCTTCTTGAGCTCAGGGGAGAAAAAGGGCTGCTCCTGGTCCTGTCCCTTAAAAAACATTATTCCCACCACAACAGTAAAAAGGACAACCGAGATCCAGAAGTAGGGTCTTTTATTCACGATGTTTGTGAATCAGGCAGTTGGATTGAGATAAAGACTGAAGCTTTTTTCAAGAAGGCCCTTGGCATAAAGAATAAGCTCGCAAACCTCCCTGACTGCGCCCCTGCCGCCTGGCGCCTTTGTAACGTAGTCAACGTGATCTGCCATAAAACTTGCTCCATCCCTTACGGTAACAGAAAATCCGCACTTTTTCAAAAGGGGCAGATCAACCCAGTCATCCCCCATTGCACAGACGTTTTCATGGTCAATGCCAAGCTCCATGAGGAGGGCAGAAAGACAGGCCAATTTATTAGAGGCAGCCTGAAAGACATGCCTTATGCCAAGCTCAAAACACCTTTTCTCCACAGCCTTTGACTTTCTGGCACTTATTATTGCCGTTTCTATATTGTTAATGGCAAGAAGTTTTATGCCAAGCCCGTCTCTAACGTGAAAGCCCTGTACCTGGACACCCTCTTGGGTATAGACGATACCTCCATCAGTAAATACGCCGTCCACGTCAAGCACCAGGAGCCTGACACTTCTGGCCTTTTTGAGAATATCTGAGCTGTAGCTGTGCTTTTTTGAAATGGCCTCCATTCAGACACCTGTCAGGACAGATATGAAACTGCATCCAGGATGCTTTTAAGCTGCTTTAGAAGAAGCCTGGCATCTTCAAGGGAGAGGCTGTTCGGCCCGTCACACCTGGCCTTTTCCGGCTCTGGATACACCTCCATGAAGATGCCGTCGCAGCCGCATGCAGCCGCTGCCCTGGCAAGGTAGGGCACGAACTGACGCTGTCCGCTTGAGCAGCCGTCTCCGCCGCCTGGAAGCTGAACGCTGTGGGTGGCGTCAAATATTACCGGGCACCCCAGGGACCTCATGATGGGAAGGGACCTCATGTCCACAACCAGGTTGTTGTAACCAAAACTTGCCCCCCGCTCTGTAAGAAGGATGTCCTGGCCTCCAGAATCCCTGACCTTGCCCACGGCATGTTTCATGTCCCACGGGGCCATGAACTGCCCCTTCTTGATGTTTACTGCCTTGCAGGTGCGTGCGGCGGCCACCAGTAGATCCGTCTGTCTGCAAAGAAAGGCAGGAATCTGGAGACAGTCGACCACCTCGGCAACAGGGGCCGCCTGTTCGGGCAGATGGATATCCGTTATAACGAGACAGTCAAGTTCTTGCTTTACCACTGAAAGTATCTCAAGGCCCCTTTCCATGCCTGGGCCACGATAGGAAGAGATGGAGGTCCTGTTGGCCTTGTCAAAGGAGGCCTTGAACATGTAGGTAAAGCCGTTTTTTTCTGCCTCCCTTTTCATGAAGGCACCTATTTCCAGGGAAATTGCTGCATCTTCAAGGACACAGGGGCCTGCGATAAGAAGGGGAGGGGCGCCTGTACCCACCCCCACGCCGGATATGTGCGCAAGGACCGGTTCAGGACTGCTTGTCATATTTCCTCTTTAGGGCGGCACCAATGAAAGATACAAAGAGGGGATGTGGCTCCAGGGGCCTTGATTTGAATTCCGGATGAAACTGGCACCCAAGGAACCATGGGTGCTCCTCTATCTCCACTATCTCAACAAGCTCTCCATTGGGGCTTAGTCCAGAAATCTTTAGCCCTGCCTTTTCCAATGCGTCTCTATAAAAGTTGTTGAATTCGTAGCGGTGCCTGTGTCTTTCAAATATCTCTTCCTTCTGGTAGGCCTTAAAGGCAGTGGTTTCGGGAACAAGTTTGCAAGGATAGGCACCAAGGCGCATGGTACCACCCATCTGGCTGTTTTCGTCCCGTTTCTGGATGGTGTCCGTTCTGTAATCGTACCACTCCTTCATAAGGTAGATGACAGGGTCTGGGGTATTGGGCGCAAATTCAGTGCTGTCTGCCATAGAGATACCTGCAACGTGTCTTGCAAATTCGATTACGGCAAGCTGCATTCCAAGGCATATTCCGAAAAAGGGGACACTGTTTTCACGGGCATAGCTTATGGCCTCAAGTTTTCCTGGAATGCCGCGGCTTCCAAAACCGCCTGGCACCAAGACGCCATCTACTTGGGACAGTCTCTCCTCAAGTTCCTCGCCACGCACCTCATCAGAGTTGATAAAGTCGATCTCAACCTTGCTATTGTTTGCAACACCCCCGTGAAAAAGGGCCTCGTTAAGGCTCTTGTAGGACTCCCTGAGATTCACGTATTTACCCACCATGGCAATCCGCACCGTGTACTGGGGCTGCTCTATCCTTGCCATGAGGTTTTCCCAGGCAGTGAGAATGGGCTGGCGAGTCCAGATATTCAGGCACTCGACCACCCTCTCGTCAAGCCCCTCCTTGTGAAAGCATAGGGGAACCTCGTAGATGCATTTCACATCCTTTGCCGTAATGACCCTGTCCTCTTTGACGTCGCAAAATAGTGCGATCTTTGCCTTTATTTCCGGGGAAAGATCCATTTCAGTACGGCAAAGTATTATGTCTGGCTGGATACCAATAGAGCGAAGCTCCTTTACAGAGTGCTGGGTGGGCTTTGTCTTGAGTTCTCCTGCAGCCTTTATGAATGGAACGTAGGTAACGTGTATGTAAAGGGTGTTATCACGGCCAAGATCACCACGGAGCTGGCGGATGGCCTCTATGAAGGGCAGGCCCTCTATATCGCCTATGGTGCCTCCTATTTCCACAATGGCAATATCTGCCTCACCATTTAACTGGAGTATGGCCTGCTTTATCTCGTCTGTCACGTGTGGAATGACCTGAACGGTGCCCCCAAGGTAGTCACCAGCCCTCTCCTTACTGATGACACTGTAATAGATGCGCCCAGAGGTGTAATTGTGCCTCTGACCACACTTGACACTTGTGTAACGCTCATAGTGGCCAAGGTCCAGGTCGGTCTCCGCACCGTCATCGGTCACGTATACCTCACCGTGCTGAAAGGGGTTCATTGTCCCTGGGTCCACGTTGATGTAAGGGTCAAGCTTCTGAAGGGTGACCGTAAGGCCCCTTGCCTCTAAAAGTGCCCCTATAGAGGCAGCAGCAAGCCCCTTCCCAAGGGATGACAGCACACCTCCAGTTACAAATATAAACTTTGTCTTCATCTGCGCCCTTCCACCCTTTTTCTATTTTGTTAAAAACGTTCCTCTGCATTCCAGGTTCCATACGGAAACCCGCCCCAAGAAATGCCCCAAGCGCCTAGTCGTAAAAAAACATGGGCTCAACAAGGCCAATACCAGACTTTTCAAGGGCTGTAAGGGCCGCCTCCAGCTTCTCTGAAGGCACCTTGAAAATCAGGACGGCCTTGCTGGAATCCCCCACAAAGGCGTAGGTGTAATCTATGTTGATGTCGGCATCTGAAAGGACCTTTACCACTTTGTAGAAGCTTCCGGGTTCATCCGGCACCTCCACTGCAAACACGTACTGTTCCCTCAAGGTAAAACCAGCGGAAGAAAGAACGCTCTTTGCCTTTTCCGGATTGTTGACCACAAGCCTCAAAATGCCGAACTCAGCAGACTCGGCAAGGGCAAGGGCCCTGATGTTTATGGCCGCATCCTTGAGGGCCTTGGTTACCTCCAGAAGCCTGCCCTTTCTGTTCTCTAAAAAGATGGAAAGCTGCTTTATGCCGTATTTGTTAATCATTTTTGCAACCCCTCTGCCTCTCTTTTGTCAATGATCCTCTTCGCCTTTCCCATGCTTCTTTCCAGGGTCTTTGGTTCAACAAGCTTTATCCTGACGTTTATGTAGAGGTCGTTCAGCATCTCCTGCTGAAGTCTTGCCTTTAGCTGTTCAAGGGCGCCAATACCGTCTGCAAAGGTGCGGTCATCCACCTCTACCCATACCTCCAGTTTGTCAAGCACACCCTTCTTATCAAGCACTATGACGTAATTCGGCGTAACACCCTCCACCTTGGTGAGCACGTGCTCCACCTGGGATGGGAACACGTTTACTCCGTTTACGATGAGCATGTCATCTGCCCTGCCCTTTACAGACTCCATGATGGTAAGGGTCCTGCCGCACCTGCAAGGCTCCCTGTGAAGGACTGTCACATCCTTTGTCCTGTAGCGGATGATGGGAAGTGCCTGCTTGGTTATGGTGGTAAAGACAAGCTCTCCCTCAGAGCCGTCAGGGAGTACCTCCCCTGTCTCTGTGTCAATGATTTCCGGGATGAAGTGATCCTCAAATACGTGGAGATGGCCGTATGGACAGCCAGCTGCCACACCAGGGCCTATTATCTCGGAAAGGCCGTAGGCCTCGATGTAGGTAAGACCCCATGCATCCCTGAGTGCCTGCCTGAGCCCCTCACTCGCAGGCTCAGCGCCAAAAAAGCCTGCCCTTATCTTGAAATCCTTCTTAAGATCATATCCGTCTTCCTTTGCCACCTCTGCCATATGAAGGGCAAAAGACGGGGTGGAACAGAGAATGGTTGCGCCAAAGTCTTTCATCAAAAGGAGCTGTCTCTTGGTAAACCCCCCGCTTGAAGGGACAACAGCAGCCCCGACCCGCTCGGCCCCGTAATGAAAGCCAAGACCGCCTGTGAAGAGCCCGTAGCCGTAGGCGTTGTGCACCACATCCCTTGGCCCCACATCCACCATGGACATGCTCCTTGCCATGACCTCGATCCAGACATCCATGTCATGGCGCGTGTAGCCAACAACTGTGGGTTTTCCTGTGGTACCTGAGGAAGAATGTATCCTCACCACCTGGTCCAATGGAACCGTGAAGAGTCCAAAGGGGTAATGGTCCCTGAGGTCCTGCTTGGTGGTAAATGGAAGCCTCTTGAGATCTTCCAGGTTTCTTACGTCTTCGGGCCCTATACCCATTTCATCAAACTTTTTCTTATAAAAGGGAACGAGATGATAGACCCTTTGAACCGTGTCCTGAAGCCGTTTTAGCTGTAGCCTTTCAAGCTCCTCCCGTGGAGCCCCCTCGATTTGATTCCACATGATAGTAGCGCTCCTCCCAACTTATTTTGGACTATCTGAAGGGCCCCTGACATATCAAAAAATCCCCTTAGGGCCCAGTTTATCAAACACCCGGGCCCTTGTGCCTCTTCCAGGCAGGTCAGAAACCCTCAAAAGATCCTTTGAAAATCTTTAAAGTTTCACCTTCAACTGACAGCTTTAACACAAGAAAAAATTTGTTCAAGACCTGGAATTCCCAACCTGATCCGAACCTAATCTGAAACTTTTGCAGCAAGCCTGATAATGGCATTTACTGCAGCTACCGCAACCGGTGTGCCACCCTTTCTACCAAGGCAGGTGATGAATGGAACGGTCGAATGCTCAAGAAGTTGCTCCTTGGATTCTTTCGCATTTACAAAACCAACGGGAACACCGATTACCAGCCTTGGCAGAAACCTTTCCTCTTTCATCATGTCAATGAGTCTCAACAGGGCCGTGGGGGCGTTTCCGATTACCATTATCCCAGGCTCCATCCGGGCTGCAATCTCCATGGCAGCCTCTGCCATGGTGCCACCCATCTTTTTTGCAAGCGCCCTGCACTCCTGAGTACCCATTGGTGAGATCACCCTGGCCTTGCCTCGGGCAAGAAGCCCCTTGCTGATGCCTGAAGCCGCCATCTGGGTGTCTGTCACAATGGGACAACCATCCTGCAGGGCCTTTATACCTGCACCTATTGCCTCTTTATGGAACCTTATTGTCTTTGCAAAATCGAAATCGGCTGTGGCATGGATTATCCTTTTGACCACCTGGAGCTCTTCATATCCGAAGTCATGGGAGCCAAGCTCCCTTTCAATAATTTCCATGCTGAGCCTTTCGATCTCCGGCCCTGTAAGGCCGCTAAGAAGTGGACTCATTTTTCAATTCCCTCTCTGGCCCTGACGCCCTTTTGAAAATAGTGCTTTACCATCCTGCATTCCGTAACCAGGTCGGCAGCCTCCACAAACGCCTCAGGGGCATATCTACCGGTAAGCACAAGTTCCACATCATCAGGCCTGTTTCTAATCACCTGCAGGACATCTGCAACATCTAAGAGACCCATGTTTACGGCCACGTTTATCTCATCAAGAATGACCATATGGTACCTACCGCTTTCCATGAGTTTTCTGGCACGTAAAAGCCCCCTTGAGGCAAGCTCCACGTCGGACTTATCTGGCCTTCCCCTGACAAATCTTCCTGAACCAAACTGCATGACATCTACCCGGCCCCCAAAATATTTGAGTCCCTTTATCTCGCTAAATTCTCCTTTCTTAAGAAACTGAACCAGAAGGACCCTTTTGCCTGCACCAACGGCCCTGACACAAAGGCCCAGGGAGGCCGTTGTCTTGCCCTTTCCGTCTCCTGTGTAAACGTGTACGTATCCCTTCATTTTTCCATGTCCTTCTCTGCCTGCACAAGCAGGGCCCCCGCCTCGGAGTTTGTGCCCAAAAGTATGGCCATCCACCTGGTTCTTTCATGCACGCCCATTGCTATCTTTATGGACATGGTAATGGGAACCGAGAGAAACATGCCAACAGGCCCAAGCACCCAGCCCCAAAAGGCCATTGACAGAAAAATGACCAGGGGCGACAGGCCCACCCCCTGGCCCATGAGTTTTGGCTCTAGGATGTTGCCAACTGCAATGTTGACAACCACGTATATTATGAGTGTTATCAGGGACTGGGCAAAGCCCAGTTTCACCAGGGCAAGCAGAACTGCAGGGACCGCGGCAATGATGGAGCCAATGGTAGGGATAAAGTTTAATGCGAAGGCGCAAACACCCCAGAGGTCTGGGAAATCTACGCCCTGTATGAGAAGGCCAAGCCATATCAACAGGCCTGTAAGAAAACTCGTAAAGCTCTTTATTGCAAAGAAGCGGTTTATGCCGTCCATTATCAGCTTGAGCTCATGGGTCTTTTGGATGCCTAGAAGGCTCAGGGCCTCAAGCTTGTAAACCATTCCTCCTGCCTCAAGTAGCATAAAGATCAAGGTAAGGATGATTACGAAGGTGTTGGTGATGAGCACCCCCATGCTCTTAAGGGTAGACGCTACCATGCCCATGATCCTGGATACGTCGAGTTCCTTAAGAACCGAAAGCTCTACATCTGTAAATCCAAGTCTCTTGGCAAAGGCGGTCAGGCCGCTATATATGGAACCAAGCCTTTCCTGGTAGAGGGGAAGCTCCCTTGAAAACTCGGCAACCGATGTACCAAGAAGCGCACCAACCCCTGTCTCAACAAGTATGAACAGGATTATCAGGAATATGATGGAAAACCAGTCGGGCAGCCCCTTTCTCCTGAGCCAAAAGAGTATGGGCGCCATGAGAACCGCAAAAAAAGCAGAAAGGAGAAAGGGCACCAGGACCGAGGTGCACGCCCTTATGCCTGCAATGACCACCACCAGAGAGGCAAGATTTAAAAGAAGTGAGCTTACCACTTTTGGCTTCTGATCCCCTTACTGTCTGTTGTAATAAATGATGCTATGACTAAACAATACACGGGCTTTTGCAATTCCTCCACTAAGGTTTCAGGGAAAAGGGCGCAGTCAGGACATTGAAAATCAGCTTCTTGAAAATATCCGTAACCGTTCGGGCTTGCAGCATGTCTATCTCTGGGTCACTCCACTTACCGCTAACCTTTACGGGTATGGCAAAGAGGGATTTGTTTTTACCTCCTATGATGCCTCCTATTATGGGAAGGCTGGTAATGATCTTGTCAACTGTCTTTAGAGGCTGAATAAATATGATGAGATCCAGTGCCTTTTTATCCAGGTAAACGTCACCAGTGGCGTAGAAGTTGATGCCCTGGCCCTTTACGTATGCCTTTTCCATGTGAACACACCCTGACTTTATCTTTGCATCCACAAGGAGCTTTTTGTACGGAGAGGTTCCCTCCAGAAGCCCCTTGTTAAGGGAAAAGATGTCAACGATGTTCACCACGCTAAATATCTTTGAAAGCAATCCGAATTTGTGAATGGAGCCATCTTTTGCCTTTATCTTCAGGTAACCGTCTCCAAGAAGCACCCTGTCTTTTCCCCTAAGATAAAGGTTCATGGTGACAGGACCCGTGATGAGATCCTGCTTAATACCCAGGCAATCAAGGACTTCCTCAAAGCGCGCAGGTTGCCCGGGAGGGGTGATGGCAGAAAACTCGCTGAGGACAGGGCCCTTTTCATTTTGTTTTTTTAGATAAAGATCAAGCCCGCAGGTGTCATCGGAGTAGGCCTCAAGTCGCATTAGTGCTTTTCTCTCCACCAGGGCGCTGCCTTTCAGGTGCCTCAATATGAGCTCGTGTGGCTTGCCTGCACGGTTTTTGGCAAACTCGGTGACCGCATACCTTACCTCCTCAATATTAAAATCGACCTTGACATCAAGCCCTTTGAGCATATGGGCAAATAAGTCTGAATCCTCCCTGGTTCGTCTTACAGGGCCAGACCGCCCAACTGATACCACGCCATTATTTGAAAATTCCTGGATAATGCCAAAGGTTTTTGAGGACAATTTCGAAGCGTACAGATCAAGATCGGTCAAAAGCCGCCCTGGCCGGATCTCAAAGGTGCCGTTTACGTCTACAATGTCTCCTAGAAAATCAAGCGTTAGCCCCAAACCACCCCTGCCGTTTTTGGCGGAAATCTGAAGCCTTTTGAAGGTAAGCCCTGAAACAGGCCCCCATAGCCAGTTAAGATCACTGATATCAATACTACCCCTAAGGTCGTATGCCCTTTTTTCCCCTGAAAGAGAAAAGGCCCATACAAAATCTCCCTCGACATGGCCAGAAAGGATGGTGTTTTTTAAAAGTATGTCATTAAGAATGTCCCCATTGAGCCGACCCTTAAAGGAAAAAGAAAGGACTTCCTGCTCTTTCAGGCCTCTTCTATGAAATCCCAAAATGCAGGCCGTTCCTACACTTGATAACTCCAAGCGTTCAATATCCAGGCTCTTCTGGCCTTTTGCCACTTTTAAGTCGAGCCTTACACCTGCCTTTTTCCACTCAAGCCCCCCTTCAAAGCCAGTGGTGTGGGACCCTCTGAATTCCACCTTGAAATCTCGTGCATAAAATGGAAGGCGCGGGGTAAACTCGTCCATTTCCAGGCCCTCTTTCTCAAGCCAGGCCCAGAGCCTCTTTCTCACCACGCCGCTTGACTTCACAAAACCCATCCAGTTCTTAAAACCTTGATGTGAAAGGTCAGCGTCCAGATTAAGCCAGTCCCTTCCAAGCCTCGCCTTGAGTCCCCTCATGCTCACCCTTTTGTCACTAACCTGGAGGGTGCCGCCTTTAAGGTAAAGGGGACCAGGAAGCATGTTTGTACGAAGGTTCATCCCCATGGGTGAAAGAGAAACCAGATATTTCATGGACCAGGGATCATCAAGGCCCATGTTTAGCTGCAGCCTGTTAAGGGCGAAAGGTCCGGAAACATCAATGCCCTTCTCCTGTAAAAAGGATGTTTGGATATCAAACCTCTTCAAAAGGGAAAGGAGCGATTGTGCCATGAATCTCCCCTTTGCCCTCTCTATGGATACCTCTAAAAGATCATCCTTCCAGGACAGGCGTCCACCAAGGCCCTCCACGTGATTTGGCCCGACAGAGCCTGAAACACCAAAAAAGGAAAGGGTGTCTTCCTGATACCTTGCACCGCCACCTTTTATCCTCACATCCATCCCCAGGGTCTCGTAAAAACAAGAAAGCCTGGCCTCCCTGACCAGCACCTTTACCTTCTTGTGATGCTTCCGGTCCCCCATCAAAAGGCGGCCCTGGAGGCGGCCCTTCAGCCTTGAAAGTTTCCCAAGCTCCTGATGGAGCCTTTTTTCGTGGGTGAACTTTAAAAGTGCCCACCTCACATCCTGGGCCGGTGCATTTAGCCCTATGTCGAGCTTGAATTGATCGCAACCCTTTGACAGGCCAAGCACCAGGCGTCCATCCCTGCCAGTTGTATCCCTCAGCCGTGCCGTAGCTCCCTTGACATAAAGCACCCCGTCTATGATTTCAAAGGGCCCACTTGCAGAGTCGACGAAAAAGTCCTCATCTTTCACGTATATGTTCACATCCCTGGCACTACCCTTGATATACATGTCCGACAGGGAATGCCATTTTGAAAGGGGAGCATCCAGATGGAGTCTGGCATGCTCCACAGTCCCCTTCCTTATGGCCGTACAGAAATCCTCCACGTCTTCATCTTTTATGGCAAGGGCCTCCAGGGCGTCCCTAATCTGCCCAAGGTCCAGGTCATGGCCAGAAAGGTCTAACATGGCCCAGTAGCGCCCATTGCGTTTAAAGACCCTTGCCTTCCCCTTTAGGTGGAGACCTGGACGCTGAAAATCAAGGTTTTCAAGGACGATCCCTGCAAGTTCTTTTTCATAGGAGTATTTCAGAACAAGGCTTCCGCATGAAAATATGGCAGAGCGTCTCTTTGCCTTTGCAATCACACAGTTGGAATAGGCCCTGATGTTCCCTTTTGATTTTTCCAGCCCCTGGCCCTTGACGTCGAACTCCAGGTTTACAAAGCCATAGGTGGGGAACTGACGAATGGTCGCAACACTTTTTAGCTTAAGGGCAGACAGGTCCAGCTGATGTATCTTGCCTTTGACGTCATAACTGAGGCCTTCAATGTCTGCCTGCCCCCTGAGTTCTATGGATGCTGCCTGCCTTGTATTACCCCTGATATCCACACTCAGGCTCGTGCCTTTAATATCCAGGGAACCGTAAAGATTCTTTATATATGGCCTCTTGTCCTTAAATGGCAGAAATGGCAACCCGACCCCCTTTGATACCTCAAAAAAACCGTTTGTTACACTGATATGCTTTGGAAGTAAGAGAGTGCTGTTTTTCTCTTTTCCAAGCCTTTTCAAGACAAAATGGCAGTCATCCAGGTCCATACCGGAAACAGCAAAGGTGCCGGACACAAGCGATAACCAGTCCGGGTATATACCCACCACTGAGGCCGTAAGGGAAAAATCCGAAGAAGTGACCCTTGTGTCCAGAAAAGCCAGGTGCGGAAAGGGAAACCAGTACCAGGTCAGGCCTGAAAAATCTGCATGGGCGTGAAGCTCCTTTTTGAGAACATCCCTCAAGAAAGACCTTGTTCTTGGAGAAGAGGTCACAATGTGGGGAGTAATAAAGAGGAAGGCAATTAAAAGAGGGAAAAAGACAGATACAAAGAACCTTTTCATGTAATCACGATATTAAAAGCAATCTTTTTGGTCAAAGGGACTAAGGCTACCGGCCTGAACATTACCTAAGGTAAAGGCAGGCCTCTATCCTCAGCTTGAATCTGGATATCTTTATCCAACATCTTTAACATATCAATACTTGCAGGGAGCCTGTCCGGAAAATTTTCACAGCAAAGCCAGAAAAGGTCCCTAAGGGCCGGCTTGATAAATGCCCTGAAAAAGGGCCTTCCCTTCTTGCCAGCCAGAAACCCGTAGGCGCCAAGGGCCTGGAGTAGCCTTAGAACAGAAAGGACAGGCCACTGCCTTAGCACCTCCTCTGCCTGCTGCCTCATTCCATAGCCGTTAAGGCTGTTTACGTAGGCCTCAAAAAGGAAATTCCTAAAGGAATAATCAAGCTGGACATAGGGATCGTGCAACAGTGACGCAAGATCATAGGCCAGGGGGCCAAGTCTCCCCGCCTGGAAGTCAACCACTCCAAGCCCACCTGACGGTCTTACTAGGATATTTCTGGACTGAAAGTCCCTGTGCAGGAAAAAACGTTTGTTGGTGAATGTATCCACCTGACGGGCTAAATCATGAAGCTCCCCTTCCACTTCAGGAGAGACCTTAAAACCCGCATATTCAGTTACAAAGGCATTGAGGAAATAACCCACCTCCCTCTCAAGCACAAGCCTTGAGTCGTACACCTTTTCCTGCCAGCACCATGAGGTATCAAAACCTTCAGACCCTTTTAGCTGCATCAGAATCAGTGTCTCCACCGCCTCCAGGTACCTCTCTTTTATCCCGTCTGTATCGCCCTCTTTTTTGAGCCTTGCCACCTCCTGAAAAAGCATGGTCTCACCAAGGTCTTCAACTATTAACACCCCAGAATGCCTGTCAAAAAAATATATTTCTGGCACTGGAATGCCCTTGCGGAAAAGATGACTTCCTATCCGAAAGTATGAAAAGGCCTCCCTCAGTCCATCTTTTCCGGGAGAGGGCCCAATCTTTACGGCCGGTCTATCCTTCCAGAGCGTCCTTGAAAAGGAACGGTCCGATCCATCGGCTTTTAGCCTGTTCACTGTTTTTTTCATCTTTTGTAAAATAACCAGGGACCCCTTTCATCACAGACCCACCTGCAAAAGTGGAGCTGCCAGGGACTGTGACGTAAAAGTCCCTAGAGAAAAACAGCTATTTCTAAAAAGGGCAAGTCATAGGATTTTGAAAAAGATGAAAAGCCTTTGGCTATTTTATGCCTTGGCGGGAGGCGAGCCTTGCAGCAATCTCTTCCACGCTCAGATCCCGGGTCTTTCTTGAAAGGTCCAGATGCCCAAGCTTGGTTTGAAGTTGAGGGCCCAAGTCCTTTTTTTCAGGGGCCCAAAGGGGAAACTTTATGCCCGCTGCCTTGTGGACAAGCCATGCCTCAAAGGAAATGAATATTGCGGACAGGGAAAAGGCGAGGATGTTAACAGGACTGCCCAGGTATCCAAAGACTATCAGAAGGGTAGTGGATGCGGCTGGAGGATGTAAGAGTCCCGTTATCCCCATGATGGTTCCGCATGTACCCACGGCAGCCCCGAGTATTGCCACGTTTTTCATGCTTATTGTACCTGGTACGCCACCGGCTTTTATGGTAAGCCAGTAAAAGCCGAGCCCCACCAGGCAGCCAATAAGGTGGCCCACAATGGTGTTCCGCGGTGATGACATGGGTGAGCTTGGGGCATAAAACTGCATGAATATCGTTGGACCAAGGGATGGGAAGATGAGGTTCACTGAACAAAACCTTGCCGCAATTCCCAGGGACATCACTGCCAGAAAACACGTGGCAAGCAGGTAGATGTAGCTTAAGAGCCTGGCATCCGTTCTGGTTGCCAAAAACCAGAAGCGGAATCTTAAGATTTTGCTCAGTTTCCACAATATGTGTTCATAGTGCCTTTTGGGGGCTATTATATCTTGTGTTTTTTTATTTTTGGTATAATTCATATGAAAATCTTATATGACCGCTTGAAAAGGGAAACATGAACCTGTTCAAAAAATTTCTGGAATACGCCAAGTTCTCCACCGGCGATTTTGAAAAAATCTTCGCCGACGTGGAGATGCCCCCATGCCCAAAGGTTGTGGCAACACTCATGCATAAACTCAATGAACCTGATATCGATATCGATCAAATCGTTCCACTCCTTGAATCGGATGCAAGCCTGGCAGCCCAGATACTGAAGATTGCTAACTCCGCCTTGTACGGCCTTCCTGGCAAGGTCACAAGTATTGCCAAGGCAGTGGCGCTACTTGGACTTTCGGAGGTAAGAAACATTGCCATAGGCTATGCAATGACCAAGACGGTCAAGGACCCAGGTAAAGAGGGCTTTGAGATAGAACGATACTGGGCAGACTCCATATTTAGGGCCGTTTTCTCAAAAAAGGTAGCCCTGCACCTTGGGGTGGAATCTGACGAGGCCTTTTCTGCCGCCCTTCTTCAGGACATTGCCATTCCGGTCTTGATTGACAGGTGGTTTGATCTGTACAAGGATGTCTTTGAAACTTGGCTCCAGAGTGACAAGAGACTCCACGAGGTGGAGGATCAGATTCTTGCCTGGAACCATGCCCAGGCAGGGGCCTGGATATCAAGATCGTGGCAGCTTCCCGACATCTTCACCTGCTCTATAGGCCTGCACATATCATCCTTCGACGAAATCAAAGAACTCAAACTGGAAAATAGCGTGGTAGGACCTGTTGCGCTTTCAAACAAGCTGTCTGTCGCATTTGGGGAAAAGACGTCCATTGAAGAGGCAGAACTTGAGGCAAAGGCCATGGGTATTGATGGTGATACCCTGGAAGAACTTTTTGAAGAATCCAAGGCAATGGTTTCATCCATAGCAGATGCCCTGGGCATAAGGGCAAAATGAGCGTACCAGTCTATGTCCCTCAGGCTCGTAGAAATATTTCACCAGAAGGGTGAGCCCGAGGATCTAAAGTTCCTTCTGGAAGATATCCCTGTTTACGAATTCTGGGCAGATAAGTTGCCAGACGGACGAATGAACGTGCGTCTCCTTCTAAGGGCAAGGGATGTTGACAAGGTGGTGGACGTGTTCGAGTCCTTTTTCCAGGACAAGGAGCGCTATCGAATAGTGGTGCTGCCGGTTGATGCAGCCGTCCCCAGGGAAGAGGAGGACAAGGCAGAAAAAGAGAGCACCGAAGAACCTGCCCCGTCTGAAGCCCAAGAGGCCACCGAAGGCATAAGCGTGGAAGAGCTCTACCAGAAGATCAGCCCTTCGGCCAAACTATCAAGGCGCTTTGTCAGCCTTGTTGTCATCTCAAGCATCGTTGCAGCAATAGGGCTTTTAAAGGATGATGTTGCAGTCATTATTGGCTCCATGGTAATTGCCCCGCTTCTTGGCCCCTTTGTTGGGCTTTCCCTTGCAAGCGTCCTTGGAGATTTTGAGCTCATGAAGAACTCACTGCCAACAGTGGTTACAGGGGCCGCCATTGCCGTCTCTATTGGCCTTTTGGCCGGTTACTTTGCCCCCTCCGCCATGGCCTTTTCCCATGAGGTCCTTTCCCGCTCCCAGGTGGACTTCCTCTTCATACTCCTTGCCATCACATCTGGTATTGCAGGCGCCTATTCCCTCACACAGGACATGCCAGAGACCCTTGTGGGCGTAATGATGGCAGTCTCTGTACTTCCGCCCCTGGTGGCCTCTGGCATCATGCTTTCCAAACATATGCCCGTGCAGGCATCGGCCGCCTTTATTGTCTTCCTCATTAATGCCGTATGCATCAACCTTTCAGGCGTTGTCACCTTTGCCATAAATGGCATAAGGCCCTTGAAGGTTTGGGAGGCGAAAAGGGCCCAAAAGGCCCTAATCCTTTCCATCGCAGTATGGCTCTTAAGCCTTATTATTCTCTCGTGCGCCGTATATCTTGAGCAGACGCTTTTAGCAAGGCCTTGATCCATAAGGCCTTATCGCCTAAAACCAGACTCCGCAGCTATCTTCCAAGGACCTTGTGATATTTCTTTTCTGGCACGACCATGAATCCGGTTATGCCAACCCCCTGATTGTTCTTGTTGTCACTGGCCGTGATCACCACCTTGTAGCTCCCTGACTCGCTGGGTGAAAACTCTGCCTCGAAATGGCTTATCCTGCCTGCCCATTTTAAGGGGATTTCAGAAATCCTTTTACCCTTGAAAAACACCTGTGCCGTAACGGTCACATGGTTGGCATCCCACAGGAAACCTGGGCGCTCGGGGCAACCACACATGGGCGTGACATGTGCGCCAATTGTGACCCTTGACCCTATGGGAAAGAATTCGTGGGGTTTTGGGCTGTATGGATGCACTATCAGGCCGTAGAGCGTGAAAATAACCCCATCGCCTACAATGTCCCTGCCAGGTATGAGCCAAGTTGTTTTCACCTCATGGTGCATGTTGTTCCCCGCACCCAGTGGCCCATTAAGCTCGATCTCAAGCTTGAGAGGTTCCTTTATGTCGAAAACGAATTCCGCCTTTGCTGCTCCTCCCTTTGAAAGGAGAGTATCTCTTGAAATGGGACTTTTCATCAAGAGCTTCGTATCTCCCGTACCACCCTCCAGAGCCTTTTGGGCAATGACTTTACCTGTCAGGGCATTTCGTACAGTCACCTCAAGCCCGCCAACCGCTGTACCTATGAACTTTGCATCATTTGCCCTTGCCCGCACCACAAGCTTGGTGGGGACTGCCCCCACAACCGAGGGAAATGCCAGCACCAGTAAGGCCAAAACCACCGGGATCAGCCTGAATAATTTGAATGGGTCTTTTCCGTAAAGCATCTCATTCCTCCTTTTTAAAGACTTCCCCTCATAATCATTAAACTAATGGATTAGCATTATTTAAGGAAAAGGCAATATGTGGTGGGGAAATGAATTGTCTTTATGCTGTTTTTGCCTCTGTCCAGGAGGTCCTTGCAACAGGTAGGCAGGGTCTCCAGGGCCTTTACAACGAGCATGTCTCGCTGACAGTCTATGACCCCAAATTTTCTCCGATAGAACAATTTCTATTGGTAGCCCTTTCAAGTACTTAGAATAAAAAAAAGGCAGGAGATGGATTCAAATCCAGCCCCTGGCTTATCCACTTAGACTGTTTTTCTGCGGAGGGCGTAGATGCCAATAAGTGCGGCCAACAGTGCAAAGAGCAACATTCCCCTGTAGTCGAGGGCAGGCACGCGCACTGTGCCGCCAGGAAAACCAGGACCGCCCTGGTCACTTATGATGCCGGCAGTTGCATCTTCGTCATACGGCCCGTTGTCGGAGAGCCTGAAGGTTATCACTGTCTTATTGGGGGCATAGGCAGGGCCGTGCTCTATGCTGGTGGCTATCTCCTCCCACTGGCCTGTTGTTTGATTCTTCTTCCAGTAGCCAGTAATCCTGGTATCCCTGGGGATGAAGAGACGCATGGTAACGGGGTCACAACTCGACGTCACACGTATCACTTGAAACTCAAACATCCCATAGGGAAACTGGATGTTGGACGGGGCGTCTGAAGGGGGATCCACTGCACGCACATTCTGCAGCTGGTAGCTGCAGGTATTGTCCAAGGTGACAAAGTTGGAGCCCGACACATCTTGAAGGGAACTGACATGGCCCTGTTCACTGTCCGGCGCGCCGTCACCGTTTCCGTCTTCTGTGCCACTGCCATGGGCATTGGGGACCTGAGCCTCTGTACTGCTGTTTATTCCATCTCTGTCCGGATCGGCTGTAAAGGTGGCGGTGCAGCTCCTATCAGAAGACATGGTTACATCGCAGGACAGATTGCTCCCGCAGCCCGAACAGTCCCCTCCCCAGGAGGTGAAGGCATGGCCCGTGCCTGGATGGGCCGTAAGGGTCAAGGTGGTGATGTCTGTATAGTTGTCCTGGCAGTTGCCGGAATTGGGAGAGCCGCCCTGGCACGCGATATCTCCCACGTTACTGGTGATGCTGTCTGTGGAGTCGCTGCCTGCAGGGATGGAAACAGTCAACCTGGATAGCCTACCGCGCACACAGCGCGCGTAGTGGGAGCCGGACTTGAGGTCCTGGTAGCAGGAGCCTCTGGCAAAGTACGTTACCCAGGCCCACGAGGGAAAAGGGGGTTGGGACGTGGACGCCCAATACCAATCACTTTGCGATAAAAACAGGGGATCTATGGCAGGATCATGTCTGGTGTAATCCACTATGCTCCTCAGCTCCTGGATGTTCGGGAGCCGCCAGTCAGAGTAGCCCCCAAGGGTAAGGTTTTCGCAGTAGGCCAGGGCCTCTTCCCAGGTCATTGTCTGGGTGTTCACACTGGAATCGTTCTCCCACATGAGGCCAGTGCCCTGATCCGTTACAGTCTGGTCGCCGTTATCTTGAAAATTGTGTACATAACTGGAATCCCCGCGCACACAGCGCACGTACTCGGAGCTGGACTTGACGGGCAATTGGTCGTCGCCGTCGGTGAAGACCAGAGCCCAGGCACCGGAAGAAGCGGCGGCGAAGGGCGTGGACGACCAATACTCATCACTCAGCGATGAAAAAAAGGCGGTGTCTACGGCAGGATCGTGTCTGGCGTAATTCACCATGGTGGTAAGCTCGAACTGTGCAGGCAGGCGCCAGTCGGAATAGCCTGCGTAGGTAAGCCCATCACAGTAATCAACCGCGTTCTGCCAGGTCAATTTATCATTTGAATCTATCTGTCCATCGTCATTGGTATCCGCCGTGTCTGTCATCCACATGAGGCCTGTGTTGTTGTCAACAGTAACGCTATCGCCCGTGCCGTTGTAATTTACGTGCTTGGTAAAGGATTGCTGGAGCCCTGAATAGGCCCCGTCCTGTCCGCTTCCAGCGCAGACGATCTCGTTTCCAGAAGTGTCGTAACACTTGGTTTGCCCAGTATCTGGCAGGGGGTTGTAGTCCGCTCCAAAGGCCAGTGCGCCGTTAAAAAGCCCCGCCATGAGCCACATCAAGCAGATCCCCAGCAAAGAGCCAGCGAAACGATTTGCCCGAGGCCGGACCACAGACTCCGACCAAAGGGACCACCCAACACGTGACACACCTTTTTTATGCATCTTAATATGCCTCCTTTCGGCCGCCATAAGCGGCCATTAATGGCAGTCCCAGAAAAGGGTAAAAGGCGGGCTCAAAATGCAAATTTCGGAATTGCTGGCCAGATACACCCCTCCACCCGGCACTATGCAACAAAGTGTCAAAGTGTATAAGTGAGGAAGTAGGCGAGCAAAGTAAATGCCTCCACCCTTTATCGCTTTTTTCCTACAAATCCATCACATGGCAAACTATTTATATTTAAATTATGTTTAAAACACCTATTCCCCCATGTCAATCCCAAATCACCTGGGTCGTCACCAAGAAGAATAGAGTTGTCTGGTTTTACACGCGCTTATTTTCCAGGCTGCAGAGTCCTGATAGGAGAAAAAAGGCCTGAGAAATCGGCCGAAAGATATGGAAAATATTTTTTGGGGGAAGGCCCTGGGCCGAGGCTTTACTGCATTGGCATGAATAATTTCCATGCCTTTAGACCCCAGGCCCAAGGTCTTAATGGCAAAAATTTTCCAGATTAAAGAAAGGCGACCACGCTGCCCCACTGCCCGCCATTAAATTGTTGCATCAAACTCCAGCACCTGACCCTTTGTTATCTCAAGCCCGTTCGCCACGGCAAGAGGTTCTTCAAGGCCCTTAACATAGAGGTAAAGATCGTAGCTTCCAGGTTCAACTATGTATTTGCCATAAAAGAGGATATCCCTGAAAAAGTCCCTATGAACGTCCAGAACAGGGCTGGTTTCCCCAGATCTGACAAGCCTGTAACCAACCACGTTATCAGAGGCCTTTTTTACCACAAAACCCGTGTCAATCACTATGCTGCTCACCTGTCCTTCCTTTACCTCCAGGTCCTTTGCCACGGTAATGGCATTTACCTCCTGGTTTATGGTCACGTTGTATCTGCCCGGGATCAGGGCCCTTGGGGCACGCACGCAGTATGGGTAGCCTCCTGTCAAGTGCTGGTTCATGGTCATCTTGGGCTCATCAGTCTTTTCATAGTTGACACCAGTAATAACAGGAAACTCCATTTCCTTTGAGAAATTGAGATATATGACACCGGGGCGGTATACAGTGGTCTTTCCCTTTTCTATGTGCACGCGTCCCACAACGACTTCCCCCATCTTTTCCCGATACAATCCACAGCAAAATGATCGAATCTCGTAATCGCCGCTTAAAAGGGGAATCTTAAAACTTGGCACATAGGTGTTATGAAATTCCTTGCGGGCAACAACCTTGTTTGTCTTCTGGTTTATGACTTT
>JALWNK010000038.1 GCA_026995935.1 Deltaproteobacteria bacterium | reverse complement strand
TTCCACCTTAAAGATTGAATGAACGCCAGAGACAGATGCAATACCTGATAAATTTATATCTTCAGGCTGTGCTCCCAAGGCAGGAGGTCTTTTCAGAACGCAGTAAAGCATTCCCTCTACGCGGACATCCATTCCGTAGCGGGCCTTTCCGTTTATCTTCAGGCTTGCATCCACTCGGGGAAGCCCTTTGCCTATAAGCGTAAACTGGTCTTCCCTTTTGAGGACAACGTCCCGAACTGGACTTATGGAGGAGGCAGCCCTGGCAAGGCTTCCGTAGCTAAGGCTCCTGCCTGAAGGCACGTGGATCACCCTTCCCTTTCTTGTCTTGCACTCACTTTGGGGAACCTTCCATATGCCTGAGGCTGCGGCAACAAGCATCTGCCTTGCCTGGGCCCCTGCCCGCCTTAAGATCGAATAAAAATGGTGGACAGAGGCGCTTCCTGCCGTTACCTGGCTCTCCCAGACTGGGTCTTCGTACTCAGAGGACACAGGGGCCTGCCTTATCCTCACCTTCTTCCAGTCTACATCTAGCTCATCTGCAACAATGGCAGGAAGCACGGTAAAGACCCCTTGGCCTATCTCGCACTGGGAACAGAATATGGTGATTTTGTCATCCTGGCCAATAAAGAGCCATGCATTTGGAGAAAATAGGGCCCGGGAGCCGCGCTCCTTTGTATCCAGTACTGCTGAAAGACCCTGGCCTGGAACAGAAATCAAAAGTCCAGTGGAACCAAGAAAGCGCAGAAAGGCGCGCCTTGAGAGTTTTTCCAGCTCTTTTTCATTCATTTCGGCTTCCTTGCCGCCCTCAAAATGGCCCTCTTTATGCGATTATAGGTCCCACACCTGCAAAGGTTCGAATCCATGGCATCATTTATCTCTGCCTCGGAAGGTATCGGTTTTTTGTCCAGCAAGGCAATGGCATTCATTATCTGGCCTAGCTGGCAATAGCCGCATTCCGGTACGTCCTCAAGTAGCCAGGCAACTTTCACGGGATGGGAAGAAGGTATTCCCTCGATGGTTGTAATCCTGGCGGATTTAACATCCTTGAGACTCAGCTGGCAGGACCTTTCGGCATTACCATTTACAATGACAGTACAGCTGCCGCAAAGCCCTTTACCGCAACCCCATTTGGTGCCTGTAAGTCCGAGTTCCTCCCTGATAAACCATACCAGGGGGGTCTTAGGATTCATGTCCGTCTTGATCTTCCGTCTGTTAATAAAGAAACTTATCATGTCTATTTACAAAAAAGAAAAGGCCGACAAACTAATGTCGGCCCCTTCATCAACTATCTTATTAAAAAAATAACCTGAGATTTACTTCTTTCCCTTCATTTCATGCATCTCATGCATCTCATGTTTGGCCTTGCCCTTCATCTCATGCATTTCGTGTTTGGCTTTTTTGGCCTTTTCCTCTGTTGCATTGGCAGTTGCGTTGGCATCCTTTGCCGGATCAGCCTTGCCACCCATAACTTCGTCAAGCTTCTTGCTTGCACTCTTGTGGGCCTCGTCCATCTTCTGCTCTGCTACCTGTTTGGCTGTATTCTTGGCAACATCCTTCATGCTTGGCATGGCCATACCAGCATCAGAGGCAAACGCTGAACCTGCAAGGGCCAAACCCATAACAAAAACAGCAGCCAAAATCATCGTTGTAACTTTCTTCATGTTTCTTCTCCTTCCTTTTTTATTTGTTTAAATCTTATTAAGAAGATAAAATATAGTCAAACTAAAATCAAGTAATAAATAAATTAAAATAGTAATTTCACAATACTAAATATATTAAAATCAAGCAAATATCGCCGTGCAAGTTACCCGGGTAACAAAGGCCATGATCCAGGCCAGTACCATTAGATAGCTTATGCAAAACCCAGTCCAACCAAGAGAGCCCGTCTCCCTCCATATGGTTACAACCGTTACCATGCAGGGCACATAGATGAGAACAAAGACCATAAAGGCCAGGGCGGTACATCTGTCTATGCCGCTTTTTCTAAGGGCCTTTTGCAGGCTGGAGGTATCTTCCTCCCCGGTCTGATAGAGAACCGCCATAGTGCTGACCACCACCTCCTTGGCCACAAAACCGGTAACAAGGCTTACCCCAAGTTTCCAGTCAAAGCCAAGGGGAGAGATGACAGGCTCGATCGCCTTGCCTATCTGTCCTATGTAGCTTTTGGCAAGACGCTCTTCCTCCATGGCCCTTTCAAGGAGGCTGAGCTGTTTCTTCAACATTTCCATCTGTTTAATGTTCTTTGCCCCGGTCTTTTCAACCTGTGAAATCCTTTGTTCCAGCGCCCTAATCTGTGATGGATAGTCCCGGGTGTATTCTATGTCTCTCGGAAAGGTCCCGAGAAACCAGATCACCACGGAAAAGGCCAGGACCACGCCACCCATCTTCTGCAGATAAACCTTCGTGTTTTCCCACATGTGGAGAATAACGCTCTTCATGGTTGGCAGCCTGTAGGGCGGAAGCTCCAACACAAAGGGTGCGCTTTCTCCCTTGAAGATGGTAACGCTCAACACTCGACCAACCAGGATTGCAAGCACCACGCCAAGTATGTAAATGCCAAAAATCACATTTCCTGCGCTTTTGGGGAAAAAGGCGCCTGCAAGCAGCACATAGACCGGAAGCCTTGCAGAACAGCTCATCAGAGGGTTTATGAGTATGGTGAGAAGCCTGTCCCTTCTGCTCTCAAGGGTACGGGTTGCCATGATGGCTGGCACATTGCACCCAAAGCCCATGAGAAGCGGAATGAAGGATTTTCCATGCAGTCCTAGGCTGTGCATGATCCTGTCCATGATGAAGGCGGCCCGCGCCATGTAACCTGTATCCTCGAAAAGGCTGATTCCAAGAAAGAGCAGGAGGATGTTAGGAAGAAAAACGATGACGCCTCCAACGCCGCTTATTATCCCCTCTGTAAGCATGTCCCGAAGGAGGCCGGGCGGCATGTGTGAGGCAACGAAACTGGAAAGAAGCTCCACCCCCCGTTCTATCCACTCCACGGGGTATGCCCCAATGGTAAAGGTGGCCTGGAAGAGAAAGTACATGAAGAAAATAAAGACCGGAAAGCCAAGAAGCCTGTTTGTAAGGACCTTGTCTATCTTATCGGAGATGGTCTTTTTCGCCTGGGCCGAAAGGCGCATTGTCTCCTTTAAGGCCCCAGATATGAAGCCGTACCTTGCCTCGGCAATAATGGTTTCAGCCTCGTCTCCAAGGATAGACTCTATCCTATGCCTGCTCCTTTCAACCTGGGCCATAATCTCCTGGCCAACAGAAGACTTTCTTGCCCTTTCCTCAACAAGCCTGTCCCGCTCAAGGAGCTTCAGGGCAAACCATCTGGGGTAATAACTCTTGTAGAGTTCAGGGTCCTTCTGTAGCACCTGCCTTATCTTTATTATCTCCTCTTCGATCTCCTTTCCGTAGTTGATATGGATATGGCGGGAAGATGGATGTTTTCCCTCTGCCACATCCACCGCGGCCTTTAGAAGCTCTTCTATCCCCTGGCCCTTTGTCCCAACCGTCTGGACAATGGGCACTCCAAGGAGCCTTGAAAGCTGGTCATAGTCGATGATTATTCCCCTGGCCTTTGCCACATCCACCATGTTCATGGCAAAGACAAGCGGGATAT
>JALWNK010000037.1 GCA_026995935.1 Deltaproteobacteria bacterium | reverse complement strand
TGATGCCTGGGGACAATGTGAAGATAAAGGCGGAGCTTATTCAGCCCATAGCCATGGAAGAGGGTCTTAGGTTTGCCATCAGGGAAGGTGGACGCACTGTTGGTGCAGGCGTTGTCAGCAAGATTATCGAGTAGGATATAGAGATGAGAGAGAAGATCATACTGCGCTGTACGGTGTGCAAGCGGCGTAATTACACGACAACCAAAAACAAAAGGACAACTCCAGATAAGCTTGAGCTTAAGAAGTACTGCCCTTTTGACAGGCGGCACACGTTACATAAAGAGATAAAGATGAAATAGAAAATTGCAGGCCAGTAGCTCTAATGGTAGAGCACCGGACTCCAAATCCGGGTGTTGGGGGTTCGAGTCCCTCCTGGCCTGCCAATTTTTTAAAAAGGCAAGGTCCCAGTGACAAAGAAAAAGGTCAGGAAACTAAAGACATCGAAGCAGGGCTCCTCCAGCAAGGGGCAGCCAATCACGGCAGCAACTGTTGAGACAGGCACCAAAACACCAGCTGCCACGCATGAAAAGGCTGTTGCGCCTCTGAGCCGTCTTCAGGCCATTAAGCAGTACCTCCGGGAGGTAAGGGCCGAGTTTGATAAGATAACCTGGCCCAATAGGAAGGAAACCGTGTCCATGACCATAGCGGTTCTGGCAATTTCGGTTTTCTTTTCTGCGTATTTGGGCCTCGTGGATATGTCATTGTCCAAACTCGTCGGCCTTATAATGCAATAGGGGCAAGAGGCAGTTTATATGGCTCATAAGTGGTATATTGTGCATACCTATTCGGGGTTTGAGAACAAGGTGAAGGCAGCCCTTGAGGAGAGGATCAAACAGCATGGCATGCAGGACAAGTTTTCTGAAATCATAGTGCCTACTGAAAAGGTAGTAGAGATAGTCAAGGGCGAAAAAAGGACATCATCAAGAAAGGTCTATCCAGGCTATATCCTCATAAAGATGGAATTCAACAAGGATACGTGGCACCTTGTTCAGGACACCCCAAAGGTCACGGGCTTCATTGGGGGGCAAGAAAACCCGGTTCCCCTGCCAGAACATGAGGCGGAAAAGATAATCCGTCAAATGGAAGAGCGGTCCCTTAAGCCCAGACCAAAATATGATTACCACAGGGGAGAGAAGGTCATTATTACGGAAGGGCCGTTTGCCAACTTTACCGGAGTGGTAGACGAGGTACGGCCAGACAAGGGCAAGGTAAGGGTCCTTGTTTCTATTTTTGGACGCTCAACACCAGTTGAATTGGAATTTGGCCACATTCAGAAGGCCAGTTAAATTTATTGATATCAGTGGGAGTTAGTTATGGCTAAAAAGATAGCTGGATATATAAAGCTTCAGATTCCTGCAGGGCAGGCAAGTCCGTCACCTCCGGTGGGGCCGGCACTCGGTCAGCAGGGTGTAAACATCATGGAGTTTGTCAAGGCCTTTAATGCCAAGACGGCTGACCAGGCAGGAATGATAATACCTGTGCTTATTACCGTTTATGCCGACAGGTCCTTCAGTTTCATACTAAAAACCCCTCCCGCCTCAGTCTTGCTTAAAAAGGCAGCAGGTATTGAGAAAGGCTCTGGGGTACCAAACAGGGACAAGGTTGGTAAGGTTACCAGGGCGCAGGTGGAAGAGATTGCCAAGACCAAGATGCCCGATTTAACAGCGGCAGACTTGAATGCAGCCATGAGGACAATAGAAGGTACTGCCCGCAGTATGGGAATTGAAGTGGTAGATTAGTACGAAGGTGACAGGTCATGGTTAAAAGAGGCAAGAAATACCGGAAAGTAAGAGAACTTATTGATACAACGAAAAAATATCTGCTGGATGAGGCCATAGAAAAGGTACTGGCAACACACTATGCCAACTTTGACGAAAGTGTGGATGTGGCCATCAACCTGGGCGTTGATCCCAGGAAGGCGGATCAGAATATTAGAGGCTCTGTGGTCCTTCCCCACGGCACAGGTAAGACAGTCAGGGTTCTGGCCATTGCAAAGGGCGAGAAGGCAAAGGAGGCCCAGGAGGCCGGGGCCGATTACGTTGGAGCAGAGGACGTCATTGAGAAAATAAAGGAGGGCTGGCTGGATTTTGACAAGGTTGTAGCCACTCCCGATATGATGGGCCAGGTGGGCAAGATTGGCCGTATACTTGGTCCAAGGGGTCTCATGCCCAATGCAAAAACAGGTACCGTCACCTTTGATATTGGAAAGGCCGTGAAGGACATCAAGGGAGGAAAGGTTGATTTCAGGGTTGACAGGGCCGGAGTCGTTCATATTCCTATCGGCCGGGTATCCTTCGGGCCGGAGAAAATCAAGGAGAATTTTGCAGCTGTTGCAGAGACCATTTTGAGAATGAAGCCAGCATCCGCAAAGGGTACATACGTAAAGGGCGTAGCCCTTTCGGCCACAATGGGGCCGGGTGTCAGGCTTGATCCTGCTGAAATGAAGAATGCTGCTGCCTGAAAAGAGTATTTCACCTAAAGAAACCTGCGTTCTTGCATGAACTCTCACAAGTCAAAGACAGTAGGTACCTGGTGTTTAATGAGGGGCATATAATGCGCCTCACCTACCGAGACCGGTGTGACCTCTGCCTTTGGCAGTAAAAATAACTGCCTACGGTAGAAAGGGGGGATGAAAATTGCCATTAACCAGAAAGGAAAAGGAAGGCCTTGTCCAGGAACTCAATGAAAAGTTCCAGAAGGCAGTGGCCGTTACCCTGGTAAACTTCCCAGGCCTGAAGGTGTCTGAGGTAAATGAGCTCAGATCCAAGCTAAGGGATGTCCAGGGTGAGATGAAGGTAGCCAAGAACACGCTCCTTCGGCGTGCTGTCAAGGGGACGGATGGTGAGGCCCTGCTGGATTACTTTAATGGGCCCAATGCCGCAGTATTTGCCTATGAGGATCCCGTGCAGGTGGCCAAGGTGTTGGTGGAGTTTGCCAAGGATCACGAGGCGTTAAAACTCCGTAGCGGCATCCTAAACGGCAAGGTAGTGGAACCAGAGTCTTTAGAGGCCCTTTCCAAACTGCCCAGCAGGGAGGTGCTGCTTGGTCAGCTGCTTTCAGTGCTTGTTGCCACGCCTACAAATCTTGTACAGGTGCTTGCGGCTGTTCCAAGGAAGCTACTCTATGCCCTGCGTGCCATAGAAGAGCAAAAACAGTAAAAGAAGATTTTTCAAAAATATTCAGGAGGATTTGAGCAAATGGCTGTTACCAAAGAGGATGTAATCGAATTTATTTCAAATATGACGGTACTTGAGCTTTCCGAATTCATCAAGGAGCTTGAGGACAAGTTTGGTGTGAGCGCCGCTGCCCCGGTTGCAGTGGCTGCAGCAGGTGCTGCCCCAGGAGCCGAGGCCGGAGGCGCAGAGGAAGAAAAGACCGAGTTTGACGTAGTGCTTGCCGAGGTTGGTTCCCAGAAAATCAAGGTCATTAAGGAAGTCAGGGCAGTAACAGGCTTGGGTCTCAAGGAGGCCAAGGAGCTTGTAGAAAGCGCTCCCAAGCCAATCAAGGAAGGCGTTTCAAAGGAAGAGGCAGAAAAGATCAAGGAACAGGTCGAGGCCGTTGGGGCCAAGGTCGAAATCAAGTAAATCCATTTTTCATAAAACGGGGGCGCCCTTTTGGTGCGTCCCCCATTTTTGAATTTTTCACGGTCATATCACATCTGGTTTAAGAAATCTTCAATTAGCCAATTAGAGGCGTGTCTATGTTGAGCATTCAGAATTTTCCCCTGAGAAAAAATTTTGGCAAGGTTAAGAGAATAATCGATATACCCCACCTTATTGCCGTACAACAAGGACCTTATGAAAAGTTTCTACAAAAAGACGTGGCCCCGGAGGCCCGCAAGGACATAGGCCTACAGTCCGTTTTTAAGTCTGTTTTTCCAATAAACGATTTTACTGGCGCCTCCTCTTTGGAGTTTGTGCAGTACAGGGTTGGAAAGCCAAAGTATACCCAGGAGGAGTGTCTGCAAAGGGGCAATACCTATGAGGCCCCTGTTAAGATAGTAATCAGGCTTCTCTCCTATGACGTAGAGAAGGAAACCGGGGCCCAAAGTATCAGGGATATAAAGGAACAGGAGATATACTTTGGAACCATTCCCCTTATGACCAGAACGGGGACCTTCATAATAAACGGTACTGAAAGGGTGGTGGTAAGCCAGCTCCAAAGGTCCCCAGGTGTGTTTTTCGACCATGACAAGGGCAAGAGCCACTCAAGCGGCAAGCTCCTCTATTCCTGCCGGGTAATACCTGTCCGGGGCTCATGGCTTGATTTTGAGTTCGATCCGAAGGATATACTTCACGTCAGGATCGACAGGAGAAGAAAATTCCCGGCAACCATACTGTTGAAGGCCATTGGCCTTACCACTGACGATATTCTCAGGGAGTTCTACAATTGGGACACTTACTACCTGGAGGGAAAGCTCGTTTACAGAAAGCTTACACCAGAACTTCTACAGGGACAGAGGGCCACCCAGGAGGTGATCCATCCCGAGACGGGAGAGGTGATTTTAAAGAAAAACAGGAAATTTTCAAAGACCATGCTGAGGAAGCTTGTGGACCTTGGCATAGAAAGGGTGCCTGTCACGGAAGATGATCTAATCGGTAAGATTACCGCACAGGATGTGGTGGATCCTGCAACAGGAGAGATACTTATTCCAAAGAATACGAGACTGTCTGAGGAGGATCTTACTGTAATGAGGGAAAATGGAATAACCGAGATCCAGACCCTCTTTATTGACGGCATAAAAGTGAGTTCCTCCATCAGGGATACCCTGCTTCTCGACAAGGTGGAGTCCCAGGAAGAGGCCATACTGGAAATATACAGAAGGCTCAGACCCAGTTCTCCCTTGATTGCTGAGGTTGCTGAAAAGTTTTTTAATTCCCTCTTTTTTAACGAGGACACCTATGATCTTTCTGAGGTTGGGCGCTACAAGATGAACCAGCGCCTAGGCCTTGATGTACCTCTGACCCAACGGGTCCTGCTTCATTCCGACATCATTGCCATCGTAAAGGAACTGGTTCACCTGAAGGATACCCAGGGACCTGTGGATGACATTGATCACCTGGGTAACAGGCGTGTCCGTTCCGTTGGTGAGCTCATTGAGAACCAGTATAGGATTGGCCTTGTGAGGATGGAAAGGGCCATAAAGGAACGCATGACCCTCCAGGAGGTGGAGGCCCTCATGCCAAATGACCTGGTAAATCCCAAGCCTGTAACCTCGGTTATCAAGGAGTTTTTTGGCTCAAGCCAGCTGTCCCAGTTCATGGACCAGACAAATCCCCTTTCAGAGATTACCCATAAGCGCAGGCTTTCTGCCCTGGGCCCTGGAGGCCTTTCGAGGGAAAGGGCTGGATTTGAGGTAAGAGACGTCCACCCAACCCACTACGGCAGGATATGCCCAATTGAGACCCCGGAAGGTCCAAATATCGGACTGATAGTTTCCCTCAGCGCCTATGGTCGTGTGAATGAGTACGGTTTTATCGAGACACCTTACAGAAGGGTGAAAAATCGTAAGGTAACCGATGAGATCGTCTACCTTACGGCTTCACAGGAGGAAGAAGAGACGGTCTGCCAGTCCACTGTTGCCCTTGACGGAAAGGGGCGCATAAAGGAGGATTTTGTCGGGGTGAGGCGTAAGGGGGAGTTCCTTATGCTGCCATCAGAGGAGGTCACGGCCTTAGACGTTGCCCCTAACCAGATGGTCTCTGTGTCCTCTGGCCTTATTCCATTTCTTGAAAATGACGACGCCAACCGCGCCCTCATGGGCTCAAATATGCAGCGTCAGGCCGTTCCCCTTCTTGAGTGTGATGCTCCAATTGTTGGAACCGGGATAGAGAAGGCAGTTGCCAGGGATTCCGGCGTCACCATCATGGCAAAGAGGGATGGCTGGATAGAGGATGTGGACGCCAACAGGCTTGTGGTGGGTTACGACGAAGACCCTGAAACCGGAAAGCCGGTTGAGGTTGAGATACACAAGCTCATCAAGTACCAGAAATCCAACCAGACCACCACCATAAACCAGATTCCCATAGTGAAGCCGGGCCAGAGGGTCAAGAAGGGCCAGGTCCTGGTGGATGGTGCTTCAACCAGGTACGGTGAGCTGGCCCTTGGAAAGAACGTGGTTGTGGCCTTTATGCCTTGGCGGGGCTACAACTTCGAGGACGCCATAATAGTCAGCGAAAGGATAGTGCAGGACGATGTATATACCTCGGTTCACATTGAAGAATTCGAGGTAGAGGCAAGAGACACCAAGCTTGGCCGTGAAGAGATAACCAGAGACATACCAAACGTGGGTGAAGATGCCCTGAGGAACCTTGATGAATCGGGCATAGTGAGAATAGGTGCCGAGGTCAAAGCAGGGGATATCCTGGTGGGCAAGGTCACCCCGAAGGGTGAGACCCAGCTCTCCCCGGAAGAAAAGCTACTGAGAGCCATCTTCGGGGAAAAGGCAGGGGATGTAAAGGATACGTCCCTTAGGGTGCCTCCGGGGGTCCAGGGTGTTGTTGTTGATGCTAAAGTCTTTTCCAGAAAGGGTATTCCTAAGGATGAGCGAGCAAAGAAGCTCGAGGATATGGAAGTTGCCGCCATTATGCAGGACCAGGAAGATGAGATAAATGTCATAAGACGCACGGCCCTTAAAAAGTTGGAGGAGTACCTGGTGGGCAAGAAGCCTGCCGTTGTTATAAAGGATGCCCGCCACAGGCTCCTTCTTGACGCTGGAAAGAAGATAACCAAGGATGCCCTCAGAAAGGTTCCCCTCCACAGGCTTCGTGACCTGATTCTTGAAGGCAGAAACTCGGTTGACCCATATGTAATCGATATCCTTGACTGGTACGAGGCAGAGCTCGAACGCATAAAGGAGTTCTTTGAAGGAAAGATAGAGCGGCTCAAGAAGGGGGACGAGCTTCCGCCAGGCGTGATCAAGATGGTCAGGGTCTACGTGGCTGTAAAGCGCAAGCTCGAGGTGGGGGACAAGATGGCAGGACGTCACGGGAACAAGGGCGTTGTTTCCAAGATCGTTCCTGTTGAAGACATGCCCTACTTTGAGGACGGAACTCCGGTAGACATCATCCTTAATCCCCTGGGTGTGCCATCCCGTATGAACGTGGGGCAGATTCTGGAGGTGCATCTCGGCTGGGGTGCCAAGAAACTTGGAGAACAGATAGCAGAGCTTGCCAGGAAATACGAGATAGAAAAGGTCAAGGCCAAGATGGCCAAGATATATTCCAAGAAGGAGCTGGATGCCCTGATATCCGGCCTCTCTGATGAAGAGATAAGGGAGCTTGCCCTCCATCTTGAAAACGGGGTGCCTGTAGCCACGCCAGTCTTTGATGGGGCAGATGAAAAGGTCATAAGAAAGCTCCTCAAGGAATCGGGCCAGCCAGAGATAGGCCAGGTTACCCTATACAACGGCCTTACCGGCGAGCCCTTCAAGGAAAAGATCACCGTTGGTGTCATGTACATGCTAAAACTCCATCACCTTGTCTCAGACAAGATCCATGCCCGTTCCACAGGGCCCTACTCCCTGGTTACCCAGCAGCCCCTTGGAGGTAAGGCCCAGTTTGGTGGCCAGAGGCTTGGCGAGATGGAGGTCTGGGCCATGGAGGCCTATGGCGCAGCCTACTCCCTCCAGGAGTTCCTGACGGTAAAGTCCGACGACGTTACCGGGCGCTCGCGCATGTATGAAAAGATTGTAAAGGGCAATAACTTCCTTGAGGCCGGTATCCCCGAGTCCTTTAACGTGCTTGTAAAGGAGCTCCAGGGGCTGTGCATGGATATTGAACTTCTTGAATAACCCTTGACAGTTTAACGGTAACACTGCTGCCCTGGCGCATGTATCAGGGCAGCCTAGAATTTTCAAACATAAATTTCAAAAGAGGTCTATTTTATGGACGATCTTCTTTCTCTATTTACAAAACCCAAGGATCCCCTGAATTTCAAGGCGGTCAGGATATCCATCTCTTCACCAGATACCATACTCAAAAGGTCACATGGCGAGGTGAAACAGCCAGAAACCATCAATTACAGGACCTTTAAGCCTGAAAGGGACGGGCTGTTCTGTGCCAAGATATTTGGCCCTGTAAAGGACTACGAGTGTCTGTGCGGCAAGTACAAGAGGATGAAGCACAGGGGTATTGTGTGCGAAAAATGCGGAGTGGAGGTAATTCAGTCCAAGGTAAGGCGTCAGAGAATGGCGCACATCTCCCTTGCCGCACCAGTTGCCCACATATGGTTTCTAAAGAGCCTTCCCAGCAAGATAGGAGCCCTTTTGGATCTCAGCCTAAAGGAGCTTGAAAGGGTCCTTTACTTTGAATCCCATATCGTAATCGAATCAGAAATTCCTGACATTCCAGTGGGTATGCTCATGTCTGATGAGACATACCAGAAGAACTACGAGCAGTTTGGGGAAAAATTTCAGGTGGGCATAGGTGCCGAGGCCATCCACTACCTGCTTAGCCACCTCGATCTCGATCAGGTTTCCCACGAACTCAGGGAGGAGATGCAAAAGACCAGGAGCGAGGCCAAGAGAAAGAAGCTTGGCAAGAGGCTCAGGGTGGTAGAGGCCTTTCGCGGATCGGGAAACAAGCCAGAATGGATGATACTGAATGTTATTCCGGTTCTCCCTCCAGACCTTCGTCCCCTTGTTCCCCTTGACGGAGGCCGCTTTGCAACCTCTGATCTCAACGATCTCTACCGTCGGGTCATAAACAGGAACAACAGGCTGAAAAGGCTCAAGGACCTAGACGCCCCCGACATCATAATCCGTAATGAAAAACGCATGCTTCAGGAGGCAGTTGACGTCCTCTTTGACAACGGAAGAAGGGGAAGGGTGGTTACTGGCCCCAACAAGAGGCCGTTAAAGTCTCTGTCCGACATGCTCAAGGGAAAGCAGGGACGTTTTCGCCAGAACCTCCTTGGTAAGCGCGTTGACTACTCCGGGCGCTCGGTCATTGTTGTTGGCCCGGAACTCAAGCTCCACGAGTGCGGCCTTCCAAAGAGAATGGCCATAGAGCTTTTTAAGCCCTTCATTTACAACAAGCTTGAGCAAAAGGGGCTTGTTTCCACCATAAAGAGCGCCAAGAAGATGGTTGAAAAGGAGCTACCAGAGGTCTGGGACGCCCTTGATGAGGTGGTAAGGGAACATCCAGTGCTTCTAAACAGGGCGCCAACTCTTCACAGGCTGGGTATCCAGGCCTTTGAGCCCGTTCTTGTTGAGGGCAAGGCCATTATGCTCCATCCCCTGGTCTGTACCGCCTACAATGCAGACTTTGACGGCGACCAGATGGCGGTACACGTCCCTCTTTCCGTGGAGGCCCAGACAGAGGCCAGGGTGCTCATGATGTCCACAAACAACGTGCTCTCACCTGCCCACGGATCTCCCATTATCACCGCTACCCAGGATATAGTCCTTGGTGTCTACTACATGACCAGGGAGCGGCCAAAGGCCAGGGGGGAGGGCAAGGTGTTCAACTCCATTGAAGAGGTGATCCTTGCCTACGATGAAGGTGCAGTGGATCTGCAGGCGGCCATAAAGGTTATAATGAAGGGCGAGCTGGTGGATACAACCGTTGGAAGGGTTCTCCTCTACGACATCGTGCCAGATGAGGTGCCCTTTGAGATGGTGAACAAGGTCATGAGAAAAAAGGACCTTGCCCAGCTCATAGACAAGGCCTACCGTGCAGCCGGGGCCAAGAAGACCTGTATCATGGCAGACAGGCTAAAGGACCTTGGCTACTACAATGCAACCCTTGCAGGGCTTTCCATCAGCATCAACGACATGAAGATCCCTGAGAGTAAGGCAGAGATTTTAGAGCGCGCTCAGAAGGAGATCGCAGAGGTCCAGAGACAGTATGCCGAAGGTCTCATCACAGATGGAGAGCGCTACAACAAGGTCATCGATATCTGGACCAGGGCAACCGACGAGGTGGCCAAGGTCATGATGGAAAACATGTCCAAGGACTACGTTGAGGATGAAGACGGCAACAAGATAGAGATACCTAGCTTCAATCCCATCTTTGTCATGGCAGATTCCGGGGCAAGGGGCAGCAAGGACCAGATAAGGCAGCTTGCAGGAATCAGGGGGCTCATGGCAAAGCCCTCGGGGGAGATCATTGAGACCCCCATTAAGGCAAACTTCAGGGAAGGCCTGAGTGTTCTCGAGTACTTCATCTCCACCCACGGTGCCAGGAAGGGCCTTGCAGATACCGCCCTTAAGACGGCCAACTCAGGTTACCTTACCAGGCGTCTTGTGGACGTGGCCCAAGATTCCACCATTACAATGGATGACTGTGGAACCATTGACGGAATCGAGATGGATCACCTCATGGAGGGTGGCGAAATCATACAGCGAGTCTCCGAGAGGGTGCTCGGAAGGGTTGCCCTTATGGACATCGTAGACCCTGTAACAGGAGAGGTCCTTGTTCCTGCAAACGAGGAGATCGACGAGGAAAAGGCCAAGAAGATAGAAGATGCCGGCATATCCAAGGTGGAGATCCGCTCTGTCCTTACGTGCCGTGCACCTTTTGGGGTCTGTGCCAAGTGTTACGGCAGGGACCTTGCCAGGGGCAGCATGGTCGTAAGGGGCGAGGCCATTGGAATCATAGCTGCAGAGTCCATCGGAGAGCCAGGAACACAGCTCACCATGCGTACCTTCCACATTGGTGGTACTGCAAGCGGTAAGGCCGAGCAGGCAGAAATTCGTTGTAACGGTGTTGGCACCGTTAAGCTTGAAAAGATAATTACCGTTACAAATGCCCAGGGCAGGGAGGTAGTGCTCAACAGGAACGGAGAGATCGTCATTGTAGCCCCAGACGGCAGGGAAAGGGAGCGCTACCCCGTGATTTACGGCGCAGAGCTCCTGGTAAAGGAGGGCGACCAGGTGGAGCCTGGGACCAAGCTCGCCCAGTGGGATCCGTACACCATTCCAATCCTCACGGAGGTAGGAGGCAAGGTCAAGTTTGGCGACATCATCGAGGGTGTGACCATACAGGAGAAGGTGGATCCGGTTACCGGAAAGGCCAGCAAGGTGGTTATCCAGTACAAGGCCTCCGAGTACCGTCCAAGGATTTCCATAAAGGACGAAAGGGGACGCACCAAGAAGCTCATACAGACCAAGGGTGACGCACGTTACCAGCTCCCTGTTGGCGCCATCATAACCGTTGAGGAAGGGGACATGGTTGAACCAGGTCACATCCTTGCAAAGATCCCCAGGGAAACCACCAAGACAAAGGATATCACCGGTGGTCTGCCAAGGGTTGCCGAGCTCTTCGAGGTCAGAAAACCCAAGGAATACGCAATAATTTCCGAGATCGACGGCGTTGTCTCCTTTGGCAAGGATGTCAAGAATAAGCGCCGTATAATCATTACCCCTGAGTATGGCGAGCCAAGGGAATATCTTATCCCTAGGGGCAAACATATTGCCGTGCACGAGGGCGATTATGTCCGCGCTGGCGAGCCGCTCATGGACGGCGTGCTAAACCCCAATGATCTTCTGAGGGTAAAGGGGATTAAGGAGCTTGCCAGATATCTGGTAGATGAAATCCAGGAGGTCTACAGGCTCCAGGGCGTCAAGATCAACGATAAGCATATCGAGGTAATTGTCCGCCAGATGTTAAAGCGCGTAAAGATTACGAGTGTTGGCGACAGCAGGTTCATGCTGGGTGAGCAGGTTGAGCGGCATGTCTTCGAAGAGGAAAACGAAAGGATACTTGCCCAGGGCGGGGAGCCTGCAACTGCCGAACCCCTGCTTCTCGGAATAACCAGGGCCTCCCTTACCACTGACAGCTTCATATCGGCAGCCTCCTTCCAGGAGACGACCAAGGTGCTGACAGATGCCTCCATAGCTGGAAAGGTCGATCACCTGAGGGGGCTCAAGGAGAATGTGATAATGGGAAGGCTCATTCCTGCAGGAACAGGGCGTGTTTACTACGATCAGAGGGACAAGAACAGGCAGAAGGCCTCCCAAGAAAAGGCAGCATGAGTCTAAAGTTACCCATTTCTTCAACAAGAGGGGAGGAGAGTCAAGGCAGGGCCAGGAAGTTTCAGGTGCCTGACAAGGCTCTGCCAATTGTCAAAAGGCTCAAGGCCAGGTACAGCCTGGACGTTGAACGTGTAAATGTTGGAGGCAGGAGATACTACTTCCTGCACGTGGCGGACCTCATTCCCCTCTTCCATATGGAGGTGCACGAGAATGCACCAGAGTTTCCGTTCTGGGTGAAGATTTGGGAGGCCTCCCTGGTGCTTTCAGAGTTTCTTGCCAGGATGACGCCCAAAAAAGGGCAGAGGATACTCGAGCTTGGGGCAGGCATGGCAGTCCCAGGCATGGTAGCCTCAAGCCTTGGTCATGATGTCACAGTGACCGACTACGAAGAAGAGATAATGGACTTTGTTAGGGCTTCTGCCATTTTTAACCAATGTCAGTCACTTAAGTGTGAAGCCCTTGACTGGTTCAGCCCAAGAGATGACCTTGGTCAGTTTGATATAATTATAGGTTCAGAGCTTCTCTTTCATCCCCGTTTCTTCCCGCCACTTCTTGACGTGATGAACAGGTATCTCGCCCCGGGTGGATCCATCTATATGGCCCACAAGGCAGACAGGGAGACCCTCTTTCCTTTTTTCAAGATGGCCGAAGGGGATTTTTCCATAGCCATGCAGAAACACCACTTCAAGAACACGGAAAAGGAGCTGGATATACTTCTAACCAGGCTCACAAGAAAGCACCACTAAGGCCCTCTAAAGGGCTTAGTAGTCAACTACGAAGTCCCTTTCACCTTCAACAATCGGGATGTCTGTTACGTAAACGTGTTCCACCCTGGCGTGGGGCGGCCCTTCATTGAGCCAGATGATGAGCTTTTCCACCTTGTCGTCTGGCCCCTGGGCCTCAAGCTCCACTGAGCCATCCATCATGTTTTTTACCCAGCCAGTCAGCCCCAGGGCACGTGCCGTATCCATGGTGGATGCACGGTAGAATACTCCTTGGACCCTTCCTGTGACCTTGGCGTGTATCCTTCTCATGGTTTGCCTCCATGGCTACTTCTTCATTCCAACCATTTCCAGAAATTCATCTTCTCCAATGGTCTTTATGCCGAGCTGTCTGGCCTTTTTAAGCTTTGAGCCCGGATTTTCACCAACAACCACAAAGTCCGTGTTTTTCCCCACAGTGGACTGCACCTCCCCTCCCAGAGACATTACAAGTTTCTTAGCCTCGGATCTCTTCATACTCTTGAGCCCCCCCGTGAAAACAAAGCTCTTCCCTTCAAGGGGAAGTCTCTTTTCTGCCTCCATTGGTTCAACCGTGATCCCTGCCTCAAGGAGGCTTCGAATGAGCTCTTGGTTCTTTTTGTCCTGGAACCACTGGTAGATGCTTTTGGCAACCTCAGGTCCTATCCCGGGTATGGCCTCAAGCTCATCCACAGTAGCGTTCATGAGCCTTTCAAGGCTCTTAAAGTGCTTTGCTAGTACCTGTGCAGTCACCTCTCCCACATGGCGTATGCCAAGGGCAAAGATGAACCTTGGCAAGGTGGTGTTCTTGCTCCTTTCAATGGCCTCAAGGAGGTTTTGTGCAGATTTTTCAGCAAAGCCTTCCAGGGAAAGGAGGTCTTCCTTCCTGATTTTATAAAGATCTGGAATGTCACGGATGATACCTGCGGTTATGAGCTGCTCAACCACCTTGGGCCCAAGTCCCTCTATGTCCATGGCTGGTTTGCTTACAAAGTGCGCAATCTTTTTGGCAAGCCTTGGGAAGCATTCCGGGTTTGGGCAGCGGTAGATGGCCTCTCCAGGTTTTTTGACAAGGGGAGAGCCACAGACAGGACAATATTTTGGCATTACAAAGGGCCTTTCCTTGCCGGTGCGCCTCTCCTTAAGGGGTTTTACAACCTCTGGGATCACGTCTCCGGCACGTCTGACAATAACCCAGTCACCTATCCGTATGTCCTTTCTCCTGATCTCGTCCTCGTTATGAAGGGTTGCCCTCCTGATGGTAACCCCTCCAACCCTGACTGGTTCCATGATAGCCACTGGGGTCACTGCCCCGGTCCTTCCAACGCTCAAGATGATGTCTATTATCCTGGTTACACTCTGGGCAGCCTCAAACTTGTAAGCAATGGCCCACCTTGGACTTCTTGCCTTGGTCCCGAGCCGGTTTTGTAGCTCTATGTCATTGACCTTTATCACCATTCCGTCAATTTCGTAGTTGAGCTCTGGGCGGATGTTCGCAAGGTACTCATGGTATTTTATGGCCTTTTCTATGCCTGTAACCTTTTTAATCAAGGGGTTTACCCGAAGACCCCACTTCTTTAGCGTATGAAGTATCTCCCACTGGGTCTTGAAGTCGCGTCCTTCCACCCTGCCAACTCCATAACAGAAGATGTTAAGTGGCCTGCTAGCCGTAACCTTCGGATCAAGCTGCCTGAGAGAGCCGGCAGCGGCGTTTCTCGGATTGGCAAAGGTTGGAAGCCCCTGTTTTTCCCTTTCCTCATTGAGTCTTTTGAAGGCCCCCTTTTCCATGTAGACCTCTCCCCTTGCTTCCAGCAAATCTGGAACCGGCTCATGCATGGAAAGAAGCTTCAAGGGGATGGAAGGTATTGTCCTGAGGTTGTTGGTTACGTCTTCACCGTTGTATCCGTCTCCCCGGGTAGACCCAAGGACGAACACCCCCTTTTCATAGACCAGTTCCACGGCGAGTCCGTCCATCTTGGGCTCCAGGGTGTATTCGATGTCATGGTCTATTTCGAGAAATTTTTTGACCCTTGCGTCAAACTCCCGGATCTCTTCGGGAGTGAAGGCGTCATCCAGGCTGAGCATGGGGACATGGTGGGGCACTGTACGAAACTTTTCCGAGGGAGGGGCGCCGATCCTCTGGGTGGGGG
>JALWNK010000036.1 GCA_026995935.1 Deltaproteobacteria bacterium | reverse complement strand
AAAAGGCAATAGAAGGGGAACTTGAGGAAAACATGAAGTCCCTTAGAAGAGAGGAGAATAAACTCAGGGAAAAGATGGAGGAGGGAATCATGTCAACTGATTTTAACTTTAGGTGTCAGCTCATCTCCCAGATGGAGCAAAAATGCAGGGAACTAGACAAGAGGCTCAAGCAGGCAAGGCTAGACGTGGCCCAGGCCAGGGGCCAACTGCGTCAGCGCCACATAGACACTGAACTTGTATCAGGACTAAAGGAGAGGGATCTTAAGCGGTATTTAAAAGAGGTGGATGCCAGGCTTCAAAAGGAGCTTGATGACCTGGTTTCCCTGGGAAGGGCCAGGCAGATGAAGAGCAGCGGAGGTAACGGGCAGAGGACATGAACTGGGGAAGGGTATGGATAAGGGTTGTGGCAGTGGCCTTTGTTGCCAAGATGTTGGTTTTTGGCGGCATGGTGCTTGATTTCCGTCCAAATTCTTCCCTTGAAGATGTTGCTACTGCTGCCACAGAGAATAGCAACCCTTCATCCCCGGCTTTAGGCAGTGGTGAAAGGTCATGCAACCCGGAAGTTATGCGGTTTCTTCGCCTCAAGATGGCCAGACTCAATGAAAAAGAGAGGGAGCTTGAAAAAAGAGAGAAGGATCTTGAGCTCCTTAAAAAGGACCTGGAAAACAAGATAAAGCAGCTAAAAGACCTTGAGCGCAGGCTCGAAGGGCCTGTCAAAAAGCAGCGGTTCGAACAGGGTGCAAGGCTCCAGCACCTTGCAGGGGTTTACAGCTCCATGGATCCGGTGAGAGCCGCAGCGCTCCTTAATAAGCTGGATGAGGATACGGTCACGAAACTTTTTGCCATAATGAAGAGCAAGAAGGTTGCCAAGATCCTGGCCAACATGTCGCCAGAGAAGGCTGCAAGGATAAGTGCACGTCTTTACGGGAAAAATGATGACCAATAGCAGTTTTTTGACTCCTTCCATGTTTAATTCATCGGTATCCTACTATTCTTGACATTTCATACACAAGTCCTATATTATTTTGCGTCTGATATCTGGTTTTCCGGAGTATCAAAGACAGAGTTGAGGCGGGCGTAGCTCAGCTGGTAGAGTACAAGCTTCCCAAGCTTGGGGTCGCGGGTTCGAGGCCCGTCGCCCGCTCCATCCCTTTTTGAGGTTTGGCTGCTAAGTGTCGTGGTAGCGGCATGGCAGTGCTTACTTCGATGAGTGGAGGTATAAAATCATTTATATCTTTGTCTCTTCAGGAAGTGGGCTCTGCCCACTTTTTTTTATAGTGCAATAATAAGTGAGATCATGAGGTTCGAGGAACTGAAAAAGGAAATAGAGCAAAAGGTCGGGGAGTTGGTTGAGCCACTTACCGATTACAATGGACTTGAGTTGGTCCTTGTGGAGTTTGTAAAGGGGCCCAGAGGAAACACCCTTCGTCTAGTAATAGACAAGGAAGGCGGGGTCACCCTGGATGACTGCAGCAGGTTGAGCAGGGTGGTCAGTGACCTGCTTGACGTGCATGATCCTGTGCCTGGCAGTTACAATCTGGAGGTGTCTTCTCCTGGCATAAACAGGCCCCTGGTCAATGCAGAGGATTATGAAAGGTTTTCCGGCCAGAAGGTATTTGTAAGGACCATCGAACCTGTGGATGGCAGGAGAAAGTTCAAGGGGTTTTTAAGGGGTGTCTCAGACCAGAACGAGGTCATTATAGACGCCCCTGGCCAGGAGTTTTTCCTGCCCCTTGGACTCATAAAAAAGGCAAGATTAGACATTCTTTAGAGACAGGATGGAGAATAATGGATATAGGACTTAAGAGAATAATAGATCAGGTCAGCAGGGAAAAGGGGCTTGAGCGCGATGTCTTGATTTCCGCGTTAAAGGAGGCCATCTCCTCTGCAGTCAAAAAGCGTTTTGGATCCAAGATGGATATAGAGGTCAACTATAATGACAACACAGGAGAGCTGGAGGTGTACCAGTTCAGAACCGTGGTGTCAGAGGTCAAAGACCCTGTTACTGAAATATCCCTGGAGGAGGCCAGGAAGCTAGACCCTGAAAGCGAGCTGGGAGACAGCATCGGTACGGTCCTTGACATGGATAAGCTTGGCAGGATAGAGGCCCAGTCTGCCCGGCAGATAATCATCCAGAAGATGAAAAGCGCAGAGATGGACGTCATCTATGACCAGTTCAAGGACAGGGAAGGTGAGGTGGTTAACGGTATCGTTCAGAGATTTGAGCGTGGCAACGTGATTATAAACCTGGGCGGAACCGAGGCGCTTCTTCCTCCCTCGGAGCAGATTCCCACAGAAAGCTACAGGAGGGGGGACAGGCTTCGTGCATACATTGTAGAGGTAAAGAAGACCCAAAGGGATACACAGATTATCCTTTCCCGCACCCATCCTGAATTTATAAGAAAGCTCTTTGAGATAGAGGTTCCTGAGATAGCAGATGGCATAGTGCAGATCATGGGTGTTGCCAGGGAGCCTGGCAGTCGTACAAAGATTGCCGTAAGTTCCAGTGACATTGACGTTGATCCTGTTGGAGCATGTGTAGGAATGCGGGGTTCCCGTGTGCAGGCCATCGTACAGGAACTCAGGGGCGAAAAAATTGATATAGTGCCCTGGAGCCCTGACCCGGCCAAGTATGTGTATAATGCCCTGGCCCCGGCAGAGGTCACCCAGGTAACTGTTGATGAGGCCAATGAGGCCCTTGAGGTCATCGTCCCGGACGATCAGCTTTCCCTTGCCATAGGGCGTCAGGGGCAAAATGTAAGACTTGCCGCAAAGCTCATGGGTTGGAAGATAGATGTCAAGAGTGAAACGCGATACAAAAACAGTCAGGACCCAAATTACCAGGCCATGTTGGAGCACCTTGGCATGAGTGAAAGCGTTGCCGACCATCTGTTCAAAAAGGGAATTCGCTCTATAGGAGAACTTGCCAATGCAGATCCTGATGAGCTTAGAAAGGATGCAATACCCTTTGTGGAGGCGGCCCAGAAGTTCCTGGAGGAGTATGGGCAGGAGTATGCCTTTATAGAAACGCAAGCCGAAGAGGCTGAAGAGGAAGCAGCCGTACTTGAGGAAACCACGCCAGAAACGGAAGAGAGTGGCCAGGAGTCCGGGGAATCGGTTGAGGAATCCCCTGAAGAGGAGATGGAAGAGGTTGCGGAGAAAGGGGATTCTGATACCAAGGACGAAGAGAAGGAAGAGGCCTCACAGGGTTAAATGGCCAGGGATGAAAATTGTCGGAAAGGGCATGAACCGGTCAGAATGTGCGTCTTTTGCAAAGGACGCTACCCTAAGGGCAAGTTGATGAGATTTGTTGCAGTAAATGGTCATATCAAAAGGGATGATACGGCAGGGTTTCCTGGAAGGGGAGCCTATTGCTGCACAAGTCGGAGATGTCTTGAAAGGGCAGAGGCAGACAAAAGAGGCATTCTCAAGAGGGCACTTAAGATTTAAAAATGGAAAGTTTATATCAAAAGATGTCTCATAAAACCTTTGGGGCTTTTGAAAATAGCAGCAACGTAATTCGGGGGTGATTTTTTAAAATGTCAAAGATAAGAGTTCACGAACTTGCCAAGGAGTTTGGCATTTCAAGTAAGGAAATGGAGGCCAGGATCAAGGATCTTGGCTATCCCATAAAAAATTATATGAGCACCTTGGAAGATTACGAGGTCAGCGAGATAAGGAAAAGACTTCAGAGCCAGGAGGCAGGTAAACAGGCCGAAAAAGCAGAAGAAGTGCCCAAAAAAAAGGTGATTCGCAGAAAGCACAAGGTGCTCCATATAAAAAGAATAATCAAGAAAACCCCTCCGGCCGAATCTGTTGAAGGAGAGCATGAGGTCACCCCCAAGGCACCTGTGGAGCAGAAGGCACAGGAAGTTACTTCCAAGGAAGACGAGGCGGCAAAGGTTGTTGAGAAAAGAGGGCCAGAGAGGCCGGTTACAACTGGCAAGGTGAAAATCGTACGTCCTGCGCCTTCCAAAGTGAAAAAGGAAGAGGAAGGCCCTGAAAAGGTTGAGAAGCCGTTAGAGAAGGCGGAAACCAGGGAGAAACCCCTGGAACATGCCCAAGAGAAGCCAACTGTCAAGGAAAAGGAAGCCGTTTCCAAAGAAGAGAAGGGGCCTGAAGAAAAGGTTGCAAAGGAGGAAAAGGCCCTTGAACAAGGCGCCCCGCCTTCAGTTGAGCCTGCTTTAGAAACAGGGGAGAAGCGTGAGGAAACCAGGCCTGAAAAGGAACCAGAGTCTAAAAAGACAAAAGAGACAAAAGAGGCCAAACCCAGAGAGCCAAAGCAGTTTGTAAAGATTCTTGAAAGGCCAAGAATAGAACTAAAAAAACCGGAGAAAAAAGAGCCTCCCAAGAAGAAGCAGCAAAGGGCTGTGGCACCCAGTGAACCCGTTGCCGAAAGGCCTGCAAAGCCCGCCAAGGGTAAAAAGAAGGGTAAGAGGGTGGTAAAGGCCATGGATCTTGGTGGTCCCTCCAAGAAGAGAAAGCCCATGAAGAAAAAGGGCAAAAAGGAGGCCATAAGGGAGATACTCAAGGAGGAGGAGGGAATCTCAAGGGTTGGCAGGAAGGGGCCAAAGAGTGCCAAGGCCCAGAAGGAACAGAAGGCAACAGGCACTGCGCCCATCAAGGCAGGGAAACGCAAGATCACAATGGTTGAAACCATCCAGGTCAGCGAGCTTGCCCAGAAGATGGGAGTCAAGGTGGCCGAGGTGATAATGAAGCTCATGGCACTTGGCGTAATGGCCACTGCCAATCAGACCATTGATTACGACACAGCTGCCCTTGTGGCCTCTGAATTTGGATACGAGGTTGAGAGAAAGAGTGTAGCCGAAGACATAATAGAGCAGGTACAAAAGAAAGTTGAGGGTGGAGAGCCGGTACCAAGGCCTCCAGTTGTGACCATTATGGGCCATGTGGACCATGGAAAGACCACCCTTCTAGATGCCATAAGAAAGAGTGATGTTGCCTCAAAGGAGGCAGGTGGAATAACCCAGCACATAGGCGCCTACGAGGTCAACCTGCCTTCTGGTGACCAGGTGGTATTTCTTGATACCCCAGGTCACGAGGCATTCACGTCAATGCGTGCCCGCGGTGCAAGCGTCACCGACCTGGTAATCTTAGTAGTGGCCGCAGACGACGGAGTGATGGCCCAGACAAGGGAGGCCATTGATCATGCAAGGGCCGCAGGCGTTCCCATCATCGTTGCCGTTAACAAGATAGACAAGCCCGGAGCGAATCCGGACAGGGTGAAGACCGAGCTTTCCGAGCTCGGGCTCATGCCCGAGGACTGGGGCGGAGATACCATATTTGTAAACGTCTCTGCCAAGATGGGAACAGGAATAGACGAACTGCTTGAGATGATGGTCCTTCAGGCAGAGGTCCTTGAGCTAAAGGCAGACCCGAACCGTCCGGCTTCAGGTTACGTCATAGAGTCCAAACTGGACAAGGGGCGTGGGCCTGTGGCTACTTTGCTTATAAAGGAAGGAACGTTGAGGGTGGGTGATGCCATGGTTTGCGGCCTCAACCACGGAAAGGTCAGGGCCATGCTGGATGACAAGGGCAGAAAGGTGGAAGAGGCTGGTCCGTCCAAGCCTGTTGAGGTCCAGGGCCTTTCAGGGGTACCTGAGGCAGGCAGCCAGTTCGTGGTTCTGCCCAATGAGAAAAAGGCCAGGGAGGTTGCAGAGTACCGCCAGAGAAAGGCCAGGGAGGCGGAGCTTGCAAAGAGCAGCCGTATCAGCCTTGAGACCGTGTTTGAGAAGATGAAGGAGCAGGATCTCAAGGTGCTGAACGTCCTTGTTAAGGCAGACGTTCAGGGCTCCCTGGAGGCCCTTAGCGATGCATTAAGGAAGCTAAGCACAGACAAGATAAAGATAGAAATAGTCCGTGGCGGTATTGGTGCAATCACCGAATCGGATGTCCTTTTGGCATCGGCCTCAAACGCCATAATCATCGGCTTTAACGTGAAACCGGGTCCCCAGGCAAAGCAGCTTGCCGCCAAGGAACATGTTGATATCAGGTTCTACAACGTCATTTACCATGCCCTTGAAGAGGTTAAGAGCGCCATGACCGGGCTTCTTGAGCCCGTTTACAAGGAAAAGACCCTTGGAAGGGCAGAGGTTCGCCAGACTTTCCATATTGCAAAGGTTGGAACAGTTGCTGGCTGCTACGTGCTTGAAGGCGTAATCAAGAGAAACGCCCAGGCCAGGCTGCTCAGGGACAACGTGGTTGTTTATACCGGAAGGATAGAGTCGCTCAGGCGTTTCAAGGAAGATGTCAAGGAAGTGCAGGCCGGGTACGAGTGCGGTATCGGGCTTGAGAGGTTCAACGATATAAAAGTTGGAGATGTCATAGAGGCCTTTGAGATGGAAGAGGTGGCTCCAGATATTGGGACCTCCATTGAGAGCGGCGAGGAGAAGCAGAAATCCGAGCAGGAGTAAATGGTAGTTGCAGTTGCAAGAATCAAGTTCCACCTTCCAGAAAATCACTCCCTGAAGGGGAAGAGGAAGGTGGTTAAGAGCATGGTCAATCAAGTGAGGAACCGTTACAACGTGGCCTGCTCTGAGGTGAGTTTTCATGACGTGTGGCAGACTGGCGAGATAGGGGTGTGCACCGTGGGTAACAGTGAGCCCACTCTGTCCTCTGTCATGGAAAGGATACTGAGCTTCGTAGAGACATCGTGTCCGGTTGATGTTGTGGACTCCAGGCTTGAGATAATTCACATGGGTAAGTGATGGACTTTGAGATTTTTGACACAGGATTTTCAAGGCGGCCTTCATTTTCCAGGGCAGACCGTATAGCAGATCTGCTCAAGGAAGAAGTTGCCAATATGCTTCTTTTTGAGATAAAGGACCCGCGTGTTCAAGGCCTGGTGACTGTGATTTCGGTAAAGGTGACAAAGGACCTGAGGCATGCGGATCTCTTTGTATCCGTTCATGGAGGGGATGAAAAGGAACAAAAGGCCATGATTGGCCTTGGAAAGGCCGCTGGGTTTATTAGGAAAAGCCTTGGAAGACGTATTCGCATGAGAAGGGTGCCTGAGCTCCATTTCAAGTTGGATGAGACTCTCAAGAACCAGGAGCACCTGGAGCAGCTTTTCAGGAAGATCCATGAAGAAGAATGAGGAAGTGATGAAAGAGGCTGCCAATCTCCTGTCTTCCAGGGAGCGATTCCTTATTACGGCCCACGAACGGCCCGACGGGGACGCCGTTGGCTCCATTTTGGCAATGGGGCGCATGCTGAGTGGTCACGGAAAGGACTATTCCCTGTATACCCAGGACGAGGTTCCTGCATCCCTGGCCTTTTTGCCTGGGGTCTCAGAGATAGTGCATGAGCTTCCAGACTGGGAACCAGGTTCCTTCTGCCTCCTTGTGCTTGATTGTAATGAAATTGACAGGGTGGGAAGAGACGGAGAAAGGGCCCTTGAAAGATGCGAAAGCGCCCTGATCCTTGACCACCATCTGGGCAAAGGTTTTTGCGAGGATATTTCCTCCCCTTGTGTGAGTGTCATTGATACCAGCGCATGCGCAACCGCCTCCCTGTGTTTTGAGCTTTTTAGGGAACTTGGCTGGTCCATTGATAAGGATGTTGCAACCTGTATCTACACGGCGGTTCTTACAGATACAGGCGGATTCAGGTACAGTAACACCAGTGTCAGGACCTTTGAACTTGCCAGGGATCTGGTCCTTGCCGGGGCTGATCCCTACGATATAGCCCTCAAGTGCTTTGAGTCCAGGCCCCTTTCAAAGCTTAAGCTCCTTGGCCTTGCCCTTGAGACCCTTGAGGTCTATTACAGTGGGCTTCTTTCCATAATGATTATAACCCCTGAGATGTTTGAGCTTTGTGGCGCCAAGGAGGCAGAGACCGATGATTTTGTCTCCTATGCACGTTCCCTTGATACTGCGGAGGTGGCCGTCCTTATAAAGGAGGCAAAGCCAGGGGTGGTGTCCGTAAGCCTCCGTTCAAAGAGATTCGTGAATGTTGCAGAGGTGGCAGGCCGGTTTGGAGGCGGGGGCCATTTCAATGCGGCTGGCTTCAGGCTTGCAGGAAATCCCAAGGAAATCAAGGGAAGACTCGTTGAAGTCATAGGTTCATATCTTGGTGGTAAAGGCTCATGAAAGACGGCGTTCTTATTCTTGACAAGCCAAAGGGCATGACCTCCTTCAAGGTGGTGGAGTGCGTAAAGCGTCGTCTCAGGGTCAAGAAGGCCGGTCATACCGGTACCCTTGATCCAATGGCCACGGGACTGATGGTGGTCTGTATCGGAAACGCCACCAAGATTGCCCGATTCCTGACTGATGCGGACAAGGTGTACCAGGGGCGTGTCATCTTGGGTGTGGAAACGGACACCTTTGATATGGACGGAAAGGTGGTGAGCCAGAGGGATGTGCCCAGTGGGCTTACAAGGGAAGACATCCAAAGGGTGGCCGATTCATTCAGGGGGGAAATTCTACAGGTTCCTCCAGCCTATTCTGCCGCAAAACACAAGGGGATTCCTTTATACAAGCTTGCCAGGAAGGGTGTGAAGGTTAAAAAGGAACCCAAAGTTGTATCCATTTACGATTTTAAGATTACAGACCTTAGCCTCCCGTATTTTGATTTCCTGGTCCACTGCTCAAAGGGGACATACGTTCGGACCTTGGCCCATGAAATGGGGAGGGCCCTTGGATGTGGGGCCACCCTCTCGGGGCTGCGGAGGCTGAGAAGCGGTCTTCTCTCAGTGGATGAGGCCGTTTCCGTAGAGTATGTCATGGACAGGGAGCCTCGCGAAATAAAAGAGAGAATAATGCCTGTAGAGCTGGTTCTTTCCCATATCCCGGCCATTTATGTAAGTAGCAGGGATGCCCTCTTTATTCAGCAGGGCAGGGGGATGGAGCTTCTTAGAGTAGTTGAATACATGCAGGATCAGGTGGAAGGCTTTACGCAAATCCATTCCGATTACCTGAGGGTGATGGTTCGGGAAGGTAAAGGCAAAGGCAGGCTGGTCTGCATTGCAAAGTGGCCCGATTTTACCACTGATAAAAAGGGCCTTGAGATTTTGAGGGTTTGGAACCCTAACTGATTGAAAGCTAAAAAAACAAAATGTTACAAGGAGGAATACAGTTGTGGTACTAGATCCAGTACGGAAAAAGGAGATAATCGACAAATTCAAGACCCATGAGGGGGATACAGGTTCTCCTGAGGTCCAGATTGCCCTTTTAACAACAAGAATTCAGGACCTTACTGAGCATTTCAAGGTGCATAAAAAGGATCATTCATCAAGGAGGGGGCTTCTCAAGCTCGTTGGTCAAAGGCGCAGGCTTCTTGATTACCTGAAGAGAAAGGACGTGGGTCGTTACAGAAAGATTATCCAGGAACTGGGACTTAGACGATAAAAAATTACAACAAAGGTACAGGTAGTTAGATGCCAATGACAAAAGTAGAGTTAGATGTTAATGGGCTTCCATACGTTTTGGAGACGGGACGCCTTGCCAAGCAGGCAAACGGTGCAGTTCTGGCAAGACACGGGGAGACGGTTGTCCTTGCAACGGCCGTAAGCTCTGGCAAGCCCAGGGAAGGGGTGGATTTTCTGCCCCTTATGGTTGATTATCAGGAGATGTACTACAGCTCGGGCAGGATTCCGGGCAACTATTTCAGAAGGGAGATAGGAAGGCCCAGTGAAAAGGAGACCTTGACTTCAAGGTTCATAGACAGGCCCTTAAGGCCCCTTTTCCCTGAGGGTTATAACTATGACACCCAGATTATTGTTTCTGCCTTGTCCGTTGATCCTGATGTGGATGCGGATGTTCTTGCCATAACCGCAGCCTCTGCTGCCCTTACGGTTTCTGACATCCCCTTTAACGGGCCAATAGCAGGCATCCGAATCGGCCATGTGGATGACAGATATGTGGTAAATCCCACCAGGTCCCAGCTCATGGAGTCGGATCTCAACCTTATTGTGGCAGGTTCAAGGGACGCCATAGTCATGGTGGAAGGTTGCGCCTCAATAGTGAGTGAAGAGGTGGTACTTGACGCCCTTGTCTTTGCACAGGATGCCATCAGGCCCTTGATAGAGCTCCAGGATGAGCTGAGATCAAAGGCAGGGAAGAAGAAATTCGTTGTGACTGCCCCTGAAAGGGACGAGGAGCTTGAGAAGAAGGTCAGGGAGCTTGCCCAAAAGGAGCTTGAGTCTGCACTATCCATTCCGTCCAAGGTGGAAAGGAATCATGCCAAGAAGATGCTCAAGGAAAGGATTGTAGAGGAGCTTTCCGTGGCCTTTCCGGACAGTGACTCGGAGATTTCGTCGGTATTAAAGGACCTTGAGAAGGAAATCATGCGTTTCATGATCCTTGATAAGGAAACCAGGATCGATGGGCGAAAGTTCAACGAGATAAGGCCCATAAACTGCGAAATCGGAGTGCTTCCCCGAACCCACGGCTCTGCAATTTTCACCAGGGGAGAGACCCAGGTCCTTGCTGTAACCACCCTGGGTTCATCAGAGGACGAGCAGAGGATTGAATCCCCTGCCGGGCAGGAGTTCAAGCACTTTATTCTCCACTACAACTTCACTCCCTTCAGTGTGGGAGAGGTGCGCCCTCTGAGGGGGCCGGCCAGGCGTGACATAGGTCACGGAGCCCTTGCAGAAAGGGCCCTTGCGGCAGTGGTTCCTTTGCCAGATGATTTTCTCTATACCATAAGGGTGGTATCCGAGGTCCTTGAGTCAAACGGCTCATCCTCCATGGCCACAGTCTGTGGAGGATGCCTTGCAATGATGGACGCAGGAGTCCCAATAAGGGACATGGTGGCAGGAATTGCCATGGGACTCATAATGGATCAGGAGTCCGGGAAGTCCGTAATCCTTTCAGACATCCTTGGAGACGAGGACCATCTTGGAGACATGGATTTCAAGGTGGCCGGTACCCAGGAAGGCATTACAGCGCTCCAGATGGATATCAAGGTAAAAGGCATCTCAAGGGATATCCTCAAGAAGGCCCTTATGCAGGCAAAGGAGGGCAGGGAGTTTATCCTCTCAAGGATGCAGGATGTGATTTCAACGCCAAGAAAGGAGCTTTCCAAGTATGCACCAAGGGTGACAAATCTCACCATAAGCCCTGAAAAGATAAAGGATCTCATTGGGCCTGGTGGAAAGACTATCAAGGCCATTGTTGCAGAAACAGGCGCCAAGATAGACATTGAGGACACAGGAGAGGTCCACGTGTTCAGTGTCTCTCCAGATGCAGCTGAGAGGGCTGTCAAGGAGATAGAGAGGATAACCAGGGTCCCAAAGGTGGGCGAGGTGTACGAGGGCGTTGTAAAGCGTATCGTGGATTTCGGTGCCTTTGTGGAGATACTTCCTGGGACAGACGGGCTTCTTCACATTTCCCAGATAGAAAACAGGCGAATAAACAACGTGCGCGACGTGTTAAAGGAAGGAGACAGGGTAAAGGTCAAGGTAATAGGCATAGATGACCAGAACAGGATAAAACTCAGCCGTAAAGCACTCTTATAGTCCAACAGGAGGCAATGGACAATGAAACAGGATTTTAGAAAGTCCACCCTTTCAAATGGGGTAAGGGTGCTTACCGAAAGGCTTCCTGAAAGCCGGGCGGTCTCCGTTGGTATCTGGGTTGCCACAGGTAGCAGGGATGAGCCCGGTGAGTTTTCTGGTATATCCCACTTTATTGAACACATGATATTCAAGGGCACGGAGAACAGGAGTGCCCTTGACATAGCAAAGACCTTTGATCGCCTTGGCGGCTTTTCAAACGCCTTCACATCCAAGGAGACCACCTGTTTTCATGCAAAGGTGCTTGATTCTCATTTGGACATAGTCTTGGAGCTCCTGGCAGACATCTTCCTCAACTCCACCTTTGACCCAATGGAGGTTGAAAGGGAGCGTCAGGTTATACTCCAGGAGATTAGCATGGTGGAGGATTCCCCTGATGAGCTTGTTCACGAGCTTTTCAATAACAAATTCTGGAGGGGCAACCCTGTTGAGCGTTCAATCCTTGGCACGCCAGAGACGGTGTCAAGGATAACAAGCTCCCATCTGAGAAATCACATGGCAGGGTTTGCCGCAGCTCCAAGGGTGCTTGTCTCTGCAGCAGGAAACATTGATCACGAAAGCTTCACACGGAAAATCGACTCACTTTTCTCCGGACTTTCTAACGGGGTATGCAAGGAAAGGAGGCACCCTCCAAGGGGGAACTTCGACTGCTTTTTTAAGAGGAAGGAGCTTGAACAGACGCACATCATGGTTGGGCTTAACGGGCCATCTTCTGTTGATCCAGAAAGGTATCCGGCCCTCTTGATGAATGTCATACTGGGAGGCTCCATGAGCTCCAGGCTTTTTCAGGAGATACGAGAAAAACGGGGCCTTGCCTATGCCGTCTACTCCTTTGTCTCCACCCTTCAGGATGCAGGATTCTTGGGAATCTATGCCGGGGTAGCGCCAGAAAATACCTGCAAGGTAATTTCCCTCATCAGAAAGGAACTTGAAAGGCTGGCCTCGGAAGAGGTGAGCCAGGCCGAGCTTTCGGCAGCCAAGGACAACATAAAGGGAGGAATACTCCTTTCGGCAGACAACACTGATTCCCGCATGACAAGGATCGCCAGAAACGAGATAGACCTTGGAGATTACGTTTCATATGAGGAGGTTGTTGAAAAAATAGAGGCAATTGATGCAGGAAGGATAAGACAGTGTGCTGAAAGATATCTCTCCGAGGGTATGGCGGCCGCCCTTCTGGGCCCCCTTTCTGATACCGATATTAACAACTGCAAAAAGATACTGGAGGGGTGATGGATAAGGAAGTAGGGGTAACAGTCTCAACCCTTTCGCATTATGAGGGGTTGTCCCTTCCATCCTATGCCACCAATGGCTCTTCAGGCATGGATCTTCTGGCGGCAATTGATGAGCCTGTCTGTCTTTTACCAGGCAAAAAAGTGCTTATACCAACGGGGATCTGCGTTGCGATCCCCGCAGGCTTTGAGCTTCAGATAAGGCCCAGAAGCGGCCTTGCCATAAAGCATGGCGTCACTGTCATAAACGCCCCAGGCACAATTGATTCTGATTACAGAGGGGAGATCAAAGTGGGACTGATCAACCTTGGCCAGGAATACTTTGAGATAAAAAGGGGCATGAGGATTGCCCAGGCGGTTCTTTCCAGGGTTTACAGGGTCATGTGGCAGGAGGCTGAGGAGCTATCAAGGACAGATAGGGGTTCAGGAGGTTTCGGTCACACTGGCCTGTAAAAGCCTGTAGGCGCACCCAAGGATTCCAAGATAGGGCTCCCTGACCACAAAGACCGGTATATCTTTTAAGACCTCTTTCATCCTGCCCTTGGACGTAAAACCTTTCATGAAGCCGCCTGCTTTTAGCCTGGAAAGGATGTGAAGGACAATGCCTCCGGTTAGATAGACACCCCCAAGGGGGAGGGTCTTGAGCGCAAAGTTTCCTGCCTCTTCCCCGTAGATTTTGCAAAAAAGGTCAAGGGCGCCCCCGGATATCTTGTCTCCTTGTTCTGCAGCCTTTGTCACCTGGGAAGGTTCTTCAAATTTCATGGCCTCTTTAATGGACTTTTTATCAAGAAAAAAATGGTAGAGTTCAAGAAGGCCAGGGCCAGAAAGTATCCTCTCGAAGCTGACGTGCCCGTATTTTTTCTTAAGGAACCTGAAAAGCTCAATCTCTAACTCGTCTGTTGGGGAAAAGCTTGAATGTCCGCCCTCACTCCTTAGGACCTTCCAGCCGGTCTGCTTGCAAAATACGCAGGTTGCCTCGCCAAGGCCCGTACCAGCACCGAGAACGATCTTTACCTCATTTTTCCCAGGCTTCCCTCCACCAATTTTTTCAAGCCTGTCCCCACCAACCACTGCAAGGCCATAGGCGGCTGCCTCAAAATCGTTTAAAAGCAGGCAGGTCTTAAGATGAAAGGCATCAGAAAGCTCCTTTCTCACAAGGTCCCAGCCGATGTTTGTGCCGTGGATTTTCTCTTGGGTTGTGACCCCTGCTGCGGCAACTGCCCATCTTGGGGGCAGCTTTTGTCCAGTATCTTGCTGAAAATGTAGAAAAAGCTCGGTGGCGCTTTTGAAGTTGCCGGTGGGGTAGACCTTGAGGGTCTCTATTTGAAGATCCCTGACTATGGCTATGCGTGAATTTGTTCCTCCAATGTCAGTGACAAGGCCCCTCATATTTAGAGTCGCTCATCAGGCCATCCAATTGGTACGCACAGGACAGGACAGGGAAGGAGCCTTACCACCTTTTCCACTGTGCTGCCAAAGAATATCTCTTCTATGGTGCCACCCTTTCCCCTGCTTCCGTAGCCTCCCATGAGGATGAGATCCACCTGGAAGTCCCTGGCCTTCATGGCTATTTCCTGAAAGGGCATGCCAACCGAAACGAGTGTTTCCTGTACAAGGTCCTTGCCGTCCCAGTTGTTAAGGAGTTTGCGAAAGGCCTGCTTGCTCTGGTTCATAAGCCGATCAAGCACTTTGTCCAGCTCCTCCTTGGAGTATGTTGCAAAATGTTTTGCCTCCCTGCTGTCTATCACGTTGAGAAGTACGAGCTTGGAGCCAAACTGCTGGGCCATCTCCTTGGCGTAGTCAAGGGAGTTCATGGCGCATTCAGAAAAGTCTGTAGGAATAAGTATTAAAGAAACATCCATGTTCTATCTCCTGAAAACGAATAGTTCTGCACTCCAGTTGTTGAGTGAAAAGTCCCTTTCCATCCAGAGACCATGGGCGCGCAATCTTTGACATATTTCGTCCCTGGCTCTCAGGCTGTGGCCTGAAAGGATAAGGCAACCCCGACCACAGAGGTTTTTGACCATATTCTCCATAAGGTCAAAGGTTACAGAGGGTGTAAGATTTGCAACAATAACATCTGCCTGCTGCCTTTGCAATTTGGAAAGAGGGCATGTTGTGGCCTCTGCCTCTTCCTTTATGCCGTTAAGCAGGAAGTTTCTCCTGGCAACTTCAACGATCCTTTCATCTATATCAAGGGCCAAGACCCTGCCTGCCCCCAAAAAAATTGCAAGAATGGATAGGATTCCAGAGCCTGTGCCAATGTCCATGACAGAGGCAGAGTCAAGTCTGCCCGAGTTGTAAAGATATTCCAGTGCCTGGGCGGAAAGCTTGGTGGATGGGTGAAGACCTGTGCCAAAGGCCTCCATATCCTGAAAAAGGAGGATGGTATTTGAAGGAGGAGGGCCATTGACCTCCTTGGAAGAACAAACAAATCTCACCCTCCAGTTATCAGTGAGGGCTGCCTCGTTGGCGCCAAAAGAGCATTCACTTGCCTTTTCATCCATTACCAATATCTCTGTTTCTCTGCCAGTCATGTTGCTGTCCAACTGGTCACAGACAGAAAGGATTTGCCCGAGAAAGGCGTCTATAAGGCCTTCAGGCAGTCTGGTTCTAACCATCAGGAAGGCATCATTCATGTTTTGAAATTCCAGAGGGCAGCCTGAAATTAATGGGGTTAGCTTTTGGATGAGGTTTTTTTTGACCTTTTCGTGAAGGGACAGAGGGACGGTAATACGTACAAGGAGCGGGCGTTTAGAGTTCTTCCTGGGATTCATGCTCCTCTTTGTACGTCTTTACCGCTTTTTCAAGGTCTGTTATCCGTTTTTTAAGGGACTTACAAAGGCCTTTGGCACGGTCAAACTGCCTGAGTCTTGTGGCATAGGAGACTTCCTCGACCTTAAGGGAAAGCTCGCTTGCCTGCCTTATGAGGTCTTCTGCATCCGGCGGGATAAGCCCCATCACCTCATCCATTCGATTTCTGAGTTCCTGGTATTCCTTCTTGAGTTTACTGTTTTGTTTCTCTATGTACTTATTGGCGCAGGACGTTGCCTTGTCTGCAAATTCCTTTGTCTTTTTGGCAAGATAAATGGCCTTTCTATACTCCCTCTTTGATGCATATTTCTTGGCCTTTTTAAAGAGAGCTACTGCCTCATCCCAACTCTTGGGGCAGTAGGTTGGTGCATCCAACATGAGGGCTGCGTTTAGACTTTCTTCAGCAACACGCCGTTTTTCCCACCAGGTGTTTCTGAGCCTTCCACTTGGTGTCTTTTCTATGATTTTTTCAAGCTCCGCCCTTATCTCTTTCCTGATATCCTGGCGAAGCTTCTTCGGATTGGAAAAGTCAAAGCCCAATAAAAGTGGCAAAGCAACCAGGATAAGTATGAAACTTAGAATCCTGTCTCTTCTTAGAAGGGGCCGAAACATAGATTTTCTTCCCTATTTCTTCAAGTAGAGGTTGTAGGTTATGTGGTCCCTGATCCAGCGGGAATCCCACCATTCGGATGGGTTGATGAATACGCCGCCCAGCATCATTCCAAAGTGCAGGTGGTCGCCTCCGGCAAGCCCTGTTGAATCTGTGATTCCAATCACCTGGCCCTTGCCAACCTCCTGGCCAACACCCACCATCATCTGGCTTAGATGCGCATAGAGGCTCATAAGGCCCATGCCGTGGTCAATTACGATGGTGTTTCCGTAAATACCGTTGTATCCGGCAAAGACCACGCGGCCGTTATTGGCCGCAGGTACCCTTGCATGGGCCACAGAGGCGATATCCACGCCCATGTGATAGGCCTGGTCAACCTCCTTACCATGGTAGAAGTAGTGTCTTTTATCGGCGAAATCTGACCTTTGGGCACCCTTGAAGCGGACGAATCTTCCGGAAAAGAGCATTTTATCAAGGCTTTTCTGGCAGAGTGCCAGCAGAAAGTCGTTATTTTTTTTCCTCAATATGTGGTTCACCTTGATAAAGGTCTCTATAAGGCTTGGGGCCGATACCTCTGGAAACCTGGAGGCAAATCCAGGCATCTTTTGCTGAAGAAAGGAGTCCGGGATGTTTATCCTGTCCTCCTTTTTCCGTCTGGGAAAAATGCGAAAGGCAAATCCTGCGATTGCCCTGTTTCCGGCCTTGTCTACTGCCTCAATGTGCAAGGTCTTGGGGTGGTCCTCATTGAAGGGAATGGCAAACAAGACACGGTATATGTTGTCACTACCTTTAAAGGCCTTGAAGAACCTGCTTCCTGCCTGGACCCCTGCCCGGGTCACAGGTTCGCTTACTGAGAAGGATAGGGCACCTGAACCTCCAACCCGTATGTTGTGTATGGTGGAAAGAACGGTGATAACAGGGGGTAGATAGTCTATATTGAGGGGAATCTTGAGGATGGACTGGTTGCCCTTGGAGCCGTTTCTAAGGGATGCATCAAAGGCACTGATCACAAGGGTTGCCTTTCCAGAGGCAAGCCCCTCCCTATGGGGAAACAACTGCCATGTAATCACCATTTCCTTGTCTGGAGAACCTGTCCACCTGCTTTCAATGGGAGCGGCCTTTTCTCCAAGGAGGACCTGCTTCGTTCCCTGGATGATTTTAGCCTTTACCAGCCTTATTCCGGCACGGTCGTCCCTTACTCTGATGGTAACTTCACCTGTTTTGCCAATAATTTTTGGGACCTTGACGGGAGTGATTTCAGGTGGATCGCCTTCAAAGAGTCTGTATCCAAAGTAGGCTACTGCCGCAATGGTCAAGACTATTAGAAAGACAAAGATGATTGATAGCAGTTTTTTCATGAAGGGGCTACCTCGATTCCGTTAAATTTATTCATGGCAGAATCTATGCCATTTCTTATGAACTCCTCAATTCCCTTAACCGAGAGCTCCACCACCTCTTCAACCACCTTTCTCTCCTGGGGCGAAAAACTCGAAAGCACGTATCTGTCTGCAGGAACATCTTGGGGTGGACGCCCGATCCCTATCTTGAGCCTTGGAAAGTTTCTGGTGCCAAGCCCTTCTATTATGGAGCGAATGCCATTGTGGCCTCCGTGGCCACCCGAGCGGACAAACTTCAGCCTTCCAAGGGAAACATCAAGATCATCGTGTACAACCAGTATGTCTTCAGGTGCTATTCCATAGTAAGAGGCCACCCGCTTGACAGGACCTCCGCTTCTGTTCATGTACTCCATGGGTTTTAAAAGGAAGACCTTTTGTCCCCAAAGGTGTGTATCTGCGAGCTGATATTTTGAAGGAACCCCTTCCTCTTTAAAGGCCAGGGATGCCTGCTCTGCCAGCCGGTCAACCACCCAGAAGCCTATGTTGTGCCTTGTCTCTTTATACTTACGACCAGGATTGCCTAAACCTGTTACAAGGATATTTTTCAACTAAAGTAATTTGAAAAAACTGAAAAGTAAAAATTAAAAGGCCAGACAGGTTGCAAAAAGGCCTCCTGCCTGGCCTTCAAAATATTTATTCTTCCTCTGTGGCAGCCTCTTCTGCGCCCTCTGCCTCTTCCAACTCTTCTTCCTCTTCAACTTCTTCAGCCTGGACAGTTGCGCCAACAACGGTGATCAGGGTGGTTTCCGGTGGTTCAGTGAATTCCACCCCCTCAGGCGGCGTGAGATCACTAATATGGAGGGCGTCACCCACGTCAAGGTCACTGATGTCCACCTCGATCTCCTTTGGAATGGCAAGGGGCAAACACCTGATGGTTATGGTACGCTGGATCATCTCCAGCACACCGCCGCCTATCTCAACACCCTTGGCCTTGCCAACAGGCTTGATGGATACTTCCACCTCGACCTTATCTTCCACAGAAATGGAATAAAAATCAATGTGACGGACGCTGTCATTTACAGGATGCCTCTGCAGCTCTTTTATGAGCGCAAGCCTCTCATCTCCGTCGAGTCTCAGGGTGAAGATGACCTGCTCACCTTCAGCCTTTATAAGGACCTTATTGAAGTCGTGTGCATTGACGCTCAGGCTGACCGGGTCGTTCTTGGGGCCGTACAGGACAGCGGGTATCTTGCCGGCCTTCCTGAGCTTCCTGGCGACTCCCTTTCCGCCCTGTGTCCTAACCTCTGCGTCCAGATTTATCTGAATCATCTCTTAACTCCTAATGTATTTTTTATTTACCGGTCACACAAAGAGTGAACTGACCGAATCGTCGTCATGTATCCTGGAGATGGCCTCGCCCAGCAGTGGGGCCACCGTGAAGACCTTTACCTTGTCTCCAAGCTCCTTGGCCTTTTCTCCTAGCGGTATGGTGTTTGTAACCATAAGGGACTTAAGGACCGAATTTTTTATCCTTTCAACTGCCGGGCCTGAAAGGACTGGATGTGTGGCGCAGGCGTGAATCTCCTTTGCTCCGTGCTCTTGCAGGGCCTGTGCGGCATTACAAAGGGTGCCGGCCGTATCCACCATGTCGTCCAGGAGAATGGCGATCTTGTCCTCAACGTCCCCGATTATGTGCATAACCTGGGATTCGTTGGCCTTCTCCCGCCTTTTGTCAATGATGGCAAGGCCCGTACCAAGGCGTTTGGCAAAGGCCCTGGTCCTTTCAACACCTCCTGCATCAGGAGATACCATCACCACCTCGTCCCTTGGGAACTCCTGCAGGTGTTTTAAAAGAACAGGGGCTGCAAAGAGATGGTCAACAGGGATGCTGAAAAAACCCTGGATCTGGCCTGCATGGAGGTCCATGGAAAGAAGACGCCTTGCTCCTGCAGTAGTAATGATGTCGGCCACAAGCTTTGCTGAAATGGGTACACGTGGAGCTGCCTTCCTGTCCTGCCGAGCGTAGCCGTAGTAGGGCACCACTGCGGTAATTCGCCTTGCCGATGCCCTTCTCAGGGCGTCTATCATGATAAGGAGTTCCATGAGGTGGTCATTTACCGGGGGACAGGTGGGTTGTATCACAAATACGTCAGCTCCCCTGACGTTTTCACCTATCTCTACGAAGGTCTCGCCGTCACTGAATTTTCTGACCTGGGCTCTTCCAAGGGGCATGTTGAGATAGTCGCAGATCTCTTGAGATAAAGACGTGTGGGCATTCCCGGTAAAGATTTTTATCTTGTTGATGGACATTGCCTTTCAGTCCCCCAAAAATTCATACTTATTTCAATAAAGTCACTTTCTTAAAATGAAAAATTCAGGCAAGTATCTGCCTTTGCAAGGAGCCAAAAATAAAATGGCTGGGGCGGCAGGATTCGAACCTGCGAATGCGGGTTCCAAAGACCCGTGTCTTACCGCTTGACGACGCCCCAACTCGTAGGATTTATTCCCTGTCAAGTGTTCTGGTGATCAGGCACTTGTAACCCGTTTCCCGTTCCACCTGATTCCTGGCATCAAGTGCCTGCTCCCTACTGTCGAATACGCCAAAGCATGTGGAGCCGCTCCCTGACATCAAGGCGATACTGGCTCCCGAGTCCAGAAGACTCGATTTGACCCTTGAAATTGCCGGAAATCTTGCACAAACTGGCCTTTCAAGGTCGTTTCTCCACTCATAATCCCAATGGCCCTTGCGAGGCTCAAAAATAGTTTCATCCCCCTGTCTTGTCAACTTGAAATTCTTGTACGCCCAACCGGTATCTACGGAAAAATCGGGCAGTACCAGAAGGTACCAGTTGGGTTCGAGAACCACCTCCTCAAGTTCGGTTCCTGTGCCTTTCCCAAGTGCATGGGTCCAGTCAGAGACGAAAAAGGGGCAATCTGCACCAATCAGGGAGGCGATCTCAAAGAGGCCCTTTGTTGAAAGAGGCTCCCCAAGCATGGCGTTTAATGCCTTGAGGGTGGTTCCACAGTTAGAACTTCCACCACCAAGCCCTGCCCCTGATGGAATCTGTTTATTAAGTTCAACGTAGGCCCTGAAAGAAAGACCGGAAGCCTCCATGAACCCTTCTATGGCCTTGTAGACCAGGTTTTCCGGGCCGGAAGGGACCCAGTCCGGGCACGAAATTTCTATCCCGGGCCTGCCGTTTTCCCTCAGCTCTATGCCTATCTCGTCAAAGAAGGCCACCTTTTCAAAGAGGGTTACTATCTCATGGTATCCGTTTGGAAGCCGCGCCTTTATGTATAAAAATCTGTTTATTTTCGCAGGGGATCTGAACCAACGCATCAACCGGTTTTTTGAACAAATTTCATCCTGAGATCAAAGAGTATGTTGTCCACCAGTGCCTCTTCATCCTTTGAGAGGTTGCCCCTGGTCTTTTCCTTTAACATGGCAATGGTGTCTATGGCATGTCTTGCCAGAGCAAGATCCATCTCTGGTTCATCCTTTCCCGGCTCGGGAAGCTCTCCAAGGTGAACCAGGGCGGAAGTGTTCAGGGACAAAATGAAGGTTGCAAAGGTCACCTCTGGAAGAGGAATTTCAGTAGAATTTGCCTCTTCTGCTCTGTTTCCCTCTGGTCTGGCCTTTTCCCTTTCTTCCATGAAGACACCTCCGTCAAGATATTGTAATGTCAGGTTTTACGTTTAAAAAATGAGCTGATTTTTCGTAGCGATATTATACCATTATATAAATTAGGCAATTATTTTGTATTAACAAGGCCTTTTCGAGGGCCAAAGTTTTGGAGATGACAGGTTGTGCCCATGGACTTTTCAGATTCCTTTGACGATCTTTTCCCAAAGGGGGCCTTGAGTGAGGTCCTTAATCAGGAGCATGAAGAGGATGAAGGCGAGGTCTTGCCCAGGAAGGAGAGGAGGATCTGGAGCGTAAGCGAGCTCCTTTTTCACATCAATTCCCTTCTTGACCTTGAGTATGGAACGCTATGGATCCAAGGGGAGGTGGGACAGGTCACTGTGCCCTCTTCGGGTCACTACTATTTTAACCTCAAGGACGACAGGGTACTTCTGCGGTCAGTATGTTTCAGGAGCAGCCACGGCGACTTTATTGAACACATACGGGAGGGGGCCAGTGTCTTGTGCCTTGCCAGGGTGAACGTGTATCAGGCAAGGGGGGATCTTCAGATAGTTGTTGAATACGTGGAGCCCTGGGGCGAGGGAAGGCTCAAGCTTGAATTTGAAAGGCTAAAGGAGCGCCTTGGAAGGGAGGGACTCTTCAGCCAGGAGAAAAAGAGGGAAATTCCTGCGTGGCCAGGCACCATTTTCGTGGTCACATCTCCCTCCGGGGCAGCCTTCAGGGACTTTTTAAAGACCGCCAGGGCAAAGTTTCCTCCGGCTAGAATCGTTCTTGTCCCCTCCATGGTGCAGGGAGAAGATGCGCCCAAAAGCCTTTTAGATGCACTGGACCTGGCGGAAGAGGCGGCAGGGGAGGGTGACGTTATAGTCCTTACCCGTGGCGGTGGAAGCATGGAAGACCTTTGGGCCTTTAACCATGAGGCCCTTGCAAGAAGGATATACGATTGCAATATACCGGTGGTCTCAGGTGTTGGTCACGAAGTGGACTTTACCATCTGCGATTTTGTTTCAGACAAGAGGGCTGCAACCCCAACGGCTGCCGCTGAGCTGGTATGCCCCTCTGCTTCAGTGCTACTTGAACGGGTAAGGGAGGCAGAAACAAGGCTTAGGCGGCAGATGGACCATTTGATTCTTGAAAAGAGGCACAGCCTGGCCCTTCTTGCCTCAAGGCTTAAACATCCAAGGGGCGCAATTACAGAGCAAAGGCTCAGGCTGGACGACATCCTTGGAAAGATGTCAGGGGCAATGGAAAGGTGCCTTTCCCAAAAGGAAAGGGGGCTTTCAGGGCTATCCTCCAGGCTTTCAGTGGCAAGTCCTTTATCAAGGCTCCAGACACTTGCGGTACTTTTGAATCAAAATACCCACCAAATGAGGGAGAGGATGCGCGACCTTTTGCATTTAAGAAAGGAGCATTATCTAAAACTCGACTCCCGTCTTCGTGCATCTGGCCCGGGCCTTTGTTTCAAAAGGGGCTTTGCCCTTGTGGTCAGTGTATCCACGGGGGAAGTGCTTACGGATGCCAGTAAAATAGGCGTGGGTGAAGAGGTGGAGGTAAAGTTAAAAAGGGGTGCCCTCCTTTGCAGGGTCACCGATGTAAAAGAGGGCTTAGAAAAATGAAGGGGAAAAGGTGTTTTATTGCGTTTTTTTGCCTGGTCTTTTGTTTTTTGTTTAGCGCTTCAGGCCTTTCGAAGGAAAGGGGATGCATCACCTCATTAAAGGTAACCCCTGACGTTCTTTACCAGGGGGGTATTGCCAAGATCGAGTTCAGGGTCCAAAGGGGTTGTCTTTTAAAAAGGGTGAGTTTTTCAGGCAAGAGCGTTCCTTTTAAGGCCAGGGATGATGGCAGTTACATGGTCCTTGTTGGGGCAGGGCTTAAGGAAAGGCCTGGGAAAAAAAGGGTGAGGTTTTATCTTTTAAGCAAAGGCGAACACCTATCGCTCACCAGGTATATCGTTTTAAAGGCCAAGAAATACAAGGCCGAATACCTGAAGGTCAAAAAGAAGATGGTTTCTTTTCCTCCAAAGATACTTAAGCGGGTCCTGGAGGATCAAAGGGCGGTGAGGGAGGCCTGCAGCAGGATAAGGCCTGTGATTTACTGGAAGGAAGGGTTCATCTGGCCAGTAAAGTCAAAGATTCTGAGCCCCTTTGGACTCAGGCGTTTTTTTAACGGCAAGCCCAGAAGCCCCCATTCAGGCGTTGATCTAAGGGCCAGGGAAAACACCCCAATTAAGAGTCCCAATGATGCAAAGGTGGTGCTGGTAAGGGACTGCTACCTTAGTGGTAACACCGTTGTCCTTGACCATGGAGGTGGGCTTTACAGCCTCTATGCGCATCTTTCAAAGGTAAATGTCAGGCAGGGGCAGATGGTTAGAAAGGGGCAGGTTATCGGGCTATCAGGGTCAACTGGCAGGGTCACAGGCCCTCACCTCCACTGGGGTGTGAGCCTTCTTGGACAGCGCGTTGATCCGGTAGCCCTCATGAGGCTCTTGGGAAAAAAGGGTTAAAGAGCCAAAAATTGGAGCCAGACGCCCTGAAGGTCGATTCAAAATATATGGGGGAGTTTTAAAAAGCCAATGCCCCCTACTTTTGGAACAATGGACTTTAAGGGCATAGACTTCAGGACATTCAATATTCTTCCTGCCCAGCTTTTTACAGAGGCTGACAAGGAAAAGCCACCGGTTCGGCCCGTTAAAAAGGGCCAGCGCACAACCCTTCGGTCAAGGAAAAGGCAGAGGGAGGGCCAGAAATACATTGAAGGAAGGCCGGAGACAAGTGAGGAAGAGGCGGCCTATGCCTTAGAGGTGATGAAGGACTTTCTTGATGAAAATCCTGGGCTTGAGGCCGTTCTTGCAGGGGAGGGGGAACCTTCAGGAACAATCCTTGTGCGGGACAGGAAAACAAAGGGAAAGGTGGCAACGGTTCTGGTATCCGATGTGATCTCGGGGACTGTGTTTGACAGGGACCGGGGTTTTGGCAGTCTTTTAGACAAGAGGGTGTAGGCAGTTCCAAGCAGCTTTCTTACAAGGTAGTGGAAGTCAGAGAAGTCAGTATTTTGGGGCTATTGAGAACCTTCTATCCTTTGCAGGAATGCATGAATAAGCCCTGACTATTTCACTAATTTCACCTAACTATTTTTCCTGGACCTTTTCTTCAAAAATTTTTCCAGGTTTCATGCCCTGGTTTCGCCCTTTTGAAGTTTCTCAAGAACCTGTTGCACCTGTTTTCGTATCTCCTTAAGTCCCCTGGAATTATCAATTACAAAATCAGACCTTTCAACCTTCTTCTCTATGGGCATCTGGCTTTTGAGTCTTGCCTCAATGTCCTCCCTGGTCATACCGCGACTCTTTAGGCGCTTTATTGCCACCTCCAAAGGGGCGTACACCGTTATTACCTTTGAGAAGCGGTTTTGGGTGTCTGTCTCAAAAAGAAGGGGGATCTCTGCAACCATGAGCCTTCCTGGCTCCTTTTCGTATTCTTTCTCTATTCTTCTAAAGACCAGGGGATGGAGAAGTCCTTCCAGTTTTTCCCTCTCCTTCTGGTTGGAAAATATCCTTTGGGCGAGCCTTTTTCTGTCAACCCTGCCGTCTTTTAAAAAGACATCAGGCCCGAAGAGCCTTTTTATCTCTTCCTTTACTTCCTTTGAATCAAGAAGTTCGTGCACTATCTCGTCTGCACTTATTGTGCGTACCCCAAGTTCCCTGAGAATCTTTAACACCGTGGACTTTCCGCAACCAAGACATCCTGTTAGCGCAACGAGCAATTAGGTGTTTCCTCCCAAATAAAGAAGATTGTATCCAAGGGCCTTTAATGGTTTCAAATGAAACTTATCTTTTAATAAAACGCCTATTAAGGAATAAAACAGGGAGAGATCAAAATGAAAAGGGCCAGGATATTTGACATACCAGCACTCAGGAACAAGACCTTTGTCTTCAAGGATCGGGATGAGGCAGGGCTTTTGCTTGCAAGGATGCTTGAGCCCTACTACAAGGACAGGACTGACACGCTGGTAATGGGCATTCCCTCAGGAGGTGTGCCCATAGCCGTTGCCATTTCAAAGCGTCTCCACCTGCCCCTTGATCTTTTCATAGTGAGAAAGGTACAGATCCCGGGAAACCCAGAGGCAGGCATGGGTGCCTTAAGCTTTGCAGGCGGCCTCTTTCTAAACCAGGATCTTATAGACAGGCTCGGCATAAACCCCATGCAGGTGGAGGGCCAGATAGAAAGGGTGAGAAGAGAGCTTGCCCGCAGAAACGAGCTTTTCAGACAGGGCAGGCCCATACCTGACCTTGCTGGAAAGACGGTGATAGTTGCAGATGACGGCCTTGCCTCCGGCTTTACAACCCTTGCAGCCATTAGAGGCATAAGGGGAGCAGGGGCAAAAAAGGTGGTGGTTGCCGCACCCACCGCCTCTGATACGGCCATGGAGAGGCTTTCTGGCGAAGCAGACGAGATATTCTGCCCCAACATCAGGGGTGGCCCTTACTTTGCTGTTGCAGAGGCATATCAAAACTGGTACGACCTTGAACCCCAGGAGGTGATCGAAAGGCTCAAGGAGGCTGGATAACTGGACGAGGCAGAAAGACAGGACAGATCAGCCGCCTGATAAGCCTTTAAAAGCCATAAAAAAATGGAAAGGGAACTTTTGATAATAGGGGCAGGGCTAGCCGGGTGCGAGGCAGCCTGGCAGGCGGCAAGAGAAGGGGTGAGGGTGCGTCTTTTTGAGATGAAGCCCAAGAAGTTTTCCCCTGCCCATAAAAGCCCCGGGCTTGCCGAGCTTGTATGCAGTAACAGCTTGAGATCGGCACAGGTGACATCTGCCATAGGGCTTTTAAAGGAGGAGCTAAGGCGCTGCGGCTCACTCATCATGGAGGCAGCGGATGCAACCAAGATCCCTGCAGGAAAGGCCCACGCCGTTGACAGGGAGCTTTTTTCCTCATTTATAACCAGGCGAATAGAAGAACACCCTTTTATCACTGTCATCCGGGAGGAGGCATCTGAAATACCCTCTGACCAGGTGGTGATTGTTGCCACGGGCCCCTTGAGTTCAGAGGCCATAATTTCATCCCTAAAGAAACTGGTTGGAGAGGATTTTCTCTCCTTCTACGATGCAATAGCCCCAATAGTTGACGCGGATTCCATTGACACAAAGGTTGTTTTCAGACAGTCGCGCTATGGTCCTGTTGGCCAGGGGGACTACCTAAACTGCCCAATGGACAGGAAACAGTACGAGCACTTTGTCTCAGAGCTCCTTTCTGCCGAGAAGGTGCCCCTAAAGGACTTTGAGTCTCCAAGGTACTTTGAAGGCTGTCTTCCAGTTGAGATAATGGCCGAAAGGGGCCTAGATACCTTGCGTTTTGGGCCAATGAAGCCCGTTGGCCTTGTGGATTCAAGAACCGGTGAGCAGCCGTGGGCAGTGGTGCAGCTTCGGGCAGAAAATCGCCAGGAGACCATGTTCAACATGGTGGGCTTTCAGACAAAGCTCAAGTGGAATGAGCAAAAGCGCGTTTTCCGTATGATCCCTGGCCTTGAAAAGGCAGAGTTCGTGCGCCTTGGAAGCATCCACAGGAACACCTTTGTCTGTGCCCCAAGGGTCCTTGACCCTGATCTTTCCCTCAAGGCGCAAAAAGGTTGTTTCCTGGCAGGGCAGATAAGCGGAGTGGAGGGCTACGTTGAATCAACTGCCATGGGACTTATTGCAGGGATAAATGCAGCAAGGAGACTTTCAGAAAGATCAACACTTAGGCCACCAGCCGAGACTGCACTTGGCGCCCTGATTACCCATCTTGCCGAGGCAAATCCAGACACATTCCAGCCAATGAACGTAAACTTTGGGCTCTTTCCAAGGCTCAAAAGGAAGATGCCAAAAAGGGAGCGCGGCAGGGCCTATGCAGAAAGGGCCTTAAAGGCCCTGGACAGATTCTTGAAGGAAAAAGGGGCTTAAGTCTGATCAGGAAGAAAGGGCCCTTTTTGCCTCTTCCACTCCCTTTTTGATTGCCCTTTCTATTCCTGAAGGGTCCTTGCCTCCTGCCTGGGCCATGTCAGGCCTGCCTCCACCTCCTCCCTTTATCTCCTTGGAGATTGCGCGTATAAGCTCCGAGGCATTTATGGAATCCGTTATGTTCTTTGTGGCCATTACAAGGAGCATGGCCTTTCCATTTTTTGAAGAGCCAAGGATGACAACGCCCTTATCCAGCCTGTCCCTAATCCTGTCACCAAGCTCCCTAAGGGCCGCGGCATCAAGGCCCTCCACCTTTGAAGACACAAGCTTTACACCGGAAACCTCTTCTGCTTTATCCACAAGGCCTTTGACGTCCTTAATTGCGCCACCTGTCTCCCTGGCCTTGAGCTCCCTTTCAAGCTCCTTTATGCGCTCGCTGAGGCTTTCGACCCTTTTAACCACTGCATTTACAGGGCACTTGAGCCTGGAAGCAATATCAAGGAGCTCATCTTCCATTTCCTGCACGGTCTCCACCGCCCTTGCCCCTGTGACAGCCTCTATTCTCCTTATGCCAGAGGCAACGCTAGACTCTGAGATGATCTTGAAAAGTCCTATCTGCCCTGTCCTTTCAAGGTGGGTTCCTCCGCAAAGCTCCATGCTGAAATCAGGAATGGTGACCACTCTGACAAGCTCTCCATACTTTTCCCCAAAAAGGGCCATGGCTCCCAAGGAAATTGCCTCCTCCTGGGTAAGAACCTGGGTCTCAACGGGAAGATCGGCCCTCACCTTCTCGTTTACAATCGCTTCTATCTCCTTGAGTTCCTGCCTTGAAAGGGCGGAAAAGTGCGTAAAGTCGAATCTCAGCCTTTCTGGCTCAACCAGGGATCCGGACTGGCGCACGTGCTTGCCGAGAACCTGTCTCAGGGCTGCGTGAAGAAGGTGGGTTGCAGTGTGGTTCCTTGCAGTATCAAGGCGCCTGTCCTCCTGCACCTTCAAGGAAGCCTCTTCCCCGATACAAATCTGTCCCTGTCTCACCTCGATTTTGTGGATTATGAGGTCTCCCTTTTTGATTGTGTCCCTTACAACGGCCTTTCCAGAAGGGGTCTCAATCTCACCCTTGTCTCCTGTCTGCCCGCCGGATTCTGCATAAAATGGGGTCCTGTCGGAAACAAGCTCACCCTTCCAGCCTTCGGGTGCAGACTCGGTCTCTTTCCCTTCCGATATCAGGGCGAGCACCTTGGCGCGGCTTGAGGTTTCCTTATAGCCGGTAAATTCCGTGACCTTTCCAGTATCAATGAGCCTCTTATACGCTTCAGGAAGTTTCTCTGTAACCGTTTCCTTGGCGGATTTTTTTGAGCGTTCCCTCTGCTCCCGGAGCATTCTTTCAAATCTTTCCCTGTCAAGGCTAAGGCCAAGCTCTTTGCTTATGTCTTGGACGATGTCAACGGGAAGGCCATAGGTGTCGTAGAGCTTGAAGATGAAATCTCCAGATATGGTCTCTTCCCCCTTTTGCCTGAGTTCCTGTACGTGCTCATCCAGCATCCTGAGGCCAAGGCCAAGGGTCTGGGCAAACCTTTCCTCTTCGTGGTCGAGCACCTGGCCTATGAATTCCCTGTTCTTTACAAGCTCGGGATAGACTTCTCCCATGTCCTCCACCACCTGAAAGGCGGTCTTTTTCATGAATTTGTCCCTGAGCCCCAGGACCCTTCCGTAACGGACAGCCCGCCTGATAATTCTTCTTAGAACGTAGCCCCTTCCCTCATTTGAAGGGATGACACCGTCTGCTATGAGAAAGGCAGCGGCCCTTGAGTGGTCTGCAATGACCCGCATGGCAATGTCTGTGGCGTCTGAGCTTCCGTATGCCTTTCCTGAAAGCTTGGAGAGAAGGGCCATGATGTTTTCAAATATGTCCGTATCGAAGTTGTTGAGCTTTCCCTGGCAAACGGCAGCAATTCTTTCAAGGCCCATGCCCGTATCTATGCACGGCTCAGGAAGTGGGCTCATCTTGCCTGTCTCATCCCTGAAAAACTGCATAAAGACCAGGTTCCATATCTCAAGGAAGCGGTCGCAATCACATCCAACCTTGCAATCCTGGCGTTTGCAGCCGACATCTTCTCCCTGGTCTATGAGTATCTCAGAGCATGGCCCGCACGGGCCGGTATCACCCATGGCCCAGAAGTTATCCTCCTCGTCAAGGCGCACCACCCTGTCCGGGGAGATGCCCGTAAGCCTTGGCCACAGCTCTGCCGCCTCGTCATCATCCCGAAAGACGGTGACCCACAGCTTTTCCCTTGGCAGGCCAAGCCTTTCAACCAAGAACTCCCAGGCAAACTCTATGGCCTCCTTCTTGAAGTAGTCGCCAAAGGAGAAGTTTCCAAGCATCTCAAAGAAGGTGTGGTGGCGGGCAGTATAGCCGACATTTTCAAGGTCGTTGTGCTTTCCTCCGGCGCGCACGCACTTCTGGCACGAGGCAGCCCGCGTGTAGGGTCTTTTTTCTTCGCCAAGAAACACCTTTTTGAATTGCACCATGCCAGCGTTGGTAAAAAGGAGGCTCGGGTCATCGGCAGGCACAAGGGAGGAGCTTGGAACTATCTCGTGGCCCTTTTCTCTGAAGTAGTCAAGAAAGGCCCTTCTTATCTCGTGGCTCTTGAGCGCCTTCATGACTGTTTCTCCTTTACCTCTTCTTCTGCCTGCCCGGAGGTCTCCGTGGGCGCTAGACCATAGGCCTGCCTTACCCTTTGCTCTATCTCGTCTGCAAGCTCAGGGTTTTCCTTCAGGAACTGGCGGACGTTTTCCCGCCCCTGGCCCAGGCGTTCGTCATTGTATGAGTACCAGGCCCCGCTTTTGTCTATGATGTCTAGGGCAACTGCAAGGTCTATCAATGCGCTTTCACGGGAGATCCCCTCGCCATAGTAGATGTCGAACTCCGCCTGCTTGAAGGGAGGGGCGATCTTGTTCTTTACCACCTTTACCTTGGTGCGGTTTCCTATGACGTCCTGGCCCTCCTTGAGGGCTGTCATCTTCCTGATGTCAAGGCGCATGGTGGAGTAAAACTTGAGGGCGTTGCCTCCAGTGGTGGTCTCCGGATTTCCAAACATCACCCCTATCTTCATGCGGATCTGGTTGATGAAGATGAGCGCCGTCTGGCTCTTGTTGAGGTTGGCAGTCAGTTTTCTGAGCGCCTGGGACATGAGCCTTGCCTGAAGACCAACGTGGGCGTCTCCCATGTCTCCTTCAATTTCCGCCTTTGGCACCAGGGCCGCAACCGAGTCAATGACTATGAGGTCAACTGCCCCGCTCCTTACCAGGGCGTCCACTATTTCAAGGGCCTGTTCCCCGTAGTCGGGCTGGGAGATTAGAAGGTCGTCCGTGTTTACGCCAAGCTTCTTTGCATAGACCGGGTCAAGGGCATGCTCTGCATCCACAAAGGCGGCGATGCCTCCCTGTTTCTGCGCCTCGGCAATCATGTGAAGGGCAAGGGTGGTCTTTCCAGAAGACTCAGGGCCGAATATCTCCACAATCCTTCCCCTAGGGATTCCGCCTATGCCTGTTGCAATATCAACGGGAAGACATCCTGTTGGTATGACAGGTATATCCACCACACCGCCCCGTTCTCCAAGCCTCATGACAGAGCCTTTGCCAAACTGTTTCTGAATCTGGTTCAGGGCGATGGAAAGGGCCTTTTCCTTATCCTTCATTTCCTTAGAAGTGTTCATGAATTCCTCCAAAAATTTGAATCAAAAGGGCGCCTGCTTGCAGCCACTGGGCACTTTCAGGAAAAAGATCGCGCTACCGGCCAAAAAGGCGCCATCTTGAAATTGCTTAAGTAATATACCACTTTTACACATACTTTTTCCATTGGCAACAACAGCACCCTGACGGTCTTGTTCTAACCGGGTTTATGTGGGACTTTTCCCCATTTAATCATTAGAGTAATATTGGACTCATGGAAAAGCGATATATCGTAGGAATCGATCTTGGAACCACTAACAGCGCTGTTGGCTACATTGACCTTCACGATGCAAGCCCTGGTTCCATAGAGATAAAGTCCTTTGACATCCCCCAGCTCGTTGGAATAGGAAGGCTCGGACGATCAAAGACCCTTCCCTCCTTTCTCTATCTGCCCCCAAAATTTGATGTGGAAAAGGGCATCTTTGCCTTACCCTGGGATGAAAAGAGGGATTACGCAGTGGGGGTCTACGCAAGGGACCAGGGGGCCCTGGTGCCTGGCAGGCTGGTCTCCTCTGCAAAGAGCTGGCTGTGTCATGGCGGGGTTGACAGGGATGCCCCCATCCTCCCCTGGGGCTCAAAGGAGGATGTGGAAAAGGTCTCTCCCATAACGGCCTCTGCCCGATATCTTGAGCATATCAGGCAGGCGTGGGAATACGAGATGAAGGTTCCCTTGAGTGAGCAGGAGGTAGTGCTCACTGTGCCTGCATCCTTTGACCAGGTGGCCAGGGAGCTGACCCTCAAGGCGGCCAGAGAGGCGGGCCTTGGGGAAGTGGTGCTTCTGGAGGAGCCCCTTGCCTCCTTTTATGCATGGCTTTCACACCACGAGCAGGACTGGCAGGAAGAGATAAGGCCGGGTCAGCTTCTCCTTGTTTGTGACGTGGGTGGCGGAACCACTGACTTTACCCTCATTGGCTGTGAAAAGGGGGAGAAGGGGCCAAGGCTTGAAAGGCTGGCAGTTGGAAACCACCTGCTCCTTGGAGGGGACAACATCGATCTTGCCATTGCTGCCCTTTGCGAAAAAAAGATAGGAAGGAGTCTAAGCCCCACTGAGTGGCAGAATCTTTTCCATCAGGCACGTCAGGCAAAGGAGGCCCTCCTTTCAAGAGACGGCCTGGACAAGACCTCTGTGAGGCTTGTGGGCTCTGGAAGGTCCCTGGTTGCCGGAACCGTCTCCGTTGAGCTTGAAAAGAAGGAGATAGAGTCCATAATCCTTGATGGATTTTTCCCGGAAACAGGGCTTGAAGCGGCACAAAACGAGGCCACGGCATCCTCTGCCCTAAAGGAGATGGGGCTTCCTTTTGAATCGGATCCGGCAGTTACAAGGCACCTTGCAAGGTTTCTCACCCTTCAGGGAAAGGGCAGGCTGCCTGACATAATCCTCTTTAACGGTGGAACCCTTAAGCCCGTATCCATCAGGGCACGCATCTCCTCTGTTCTTTCAGCGTGGAAGGGGGGCGAGGTCTCAGACATTGAAAATGCCTCCCTTGATCTTGCCATTTCCGTTGGTGCAGTCTATTACGGCCTTGTGAGAAAGGGCCTTGGGCTTCGTGTGGGAGGCGGCATACCAAGGGCCTATTTTGTCGCTCTTTCTTCAGGGCAGGGGGCTAAGGGCCTTGAAAAGGCCGTATGCCTCATTGAAAGGGGCACCGAAGAGGGTCAGGAGGTCGAGATAGAAAGGCAGTTCCAGGTCCTTACTAACAGGCCAGTGAAGTTCACCCTCCTTAGCTCAACCATAAGGCAGGACGACCACATAGGTGACGTGGTGGATGTGAAGGAAGGGGAGTTTGTGAGGCTTCCGCCTCTTCAGACCGTCTTGAAATATGGAAGAAGGAGCCAGGACAAAAGGATACCTGTCCGCATTGGCTCAAAGGTCACAACCATTGGGACCCTTGAGCTTTACTGCCGCTCCCTTTGTTCTCCCCACAGGTGGAGGCTTCAGTTCGACCTTCGCTCCGGTGATGGCGAAAAGCGCAAAGAGTCCTACCACATTGAAGGTGTGCGCGTTGCACTAAAGGATGTGAAGGAGCCCTTGTCCAAAGAGCTTACTGCCGAGGACAGGAAGGCCCTTTCAGAGGCAGAAGAGGTCATAAGGGCCTGTTTCCAGGGCGGAAGCCAGGCGGTTGATCCAAAAGAGCTCTTGAACAGCCTCATCCAGATTTTTGGAATGGGCAAGGAGCTTTGGAGCATGGCCATACTAAGGGGTCTTGCCGATATACTCCTTGAGGTCAGGCAGGCAAGAAAGAGGGACCTCATGCGCGAGGCCCGCTGGTTTAATCTTGCGGGCTTTTGCATGAGGCCGGGCTTTGGGGACCCTGCCGACCCGTGGCGCATAAAAAAGATCTGGCCCCTGTCATTTGAGGGCCTTTCAAACGTAAAGAAACTGGAAGCAAGGCTCCAATGGTGGATATTCTGGAGAAGGGTGGCAGGCGGTCTTGGAAGCGGTCAGCAGGCCCAGCTTTTCTCACCAGTGGCCAGTGTGCTAACGCCTGGCAAAAAGACCAGGAGAAAGAAAAAGGTGCGTGTCTTTAAGCCTTCTACCGAGGAGGCAAGGCAGATGTGGCTTTTCGCAGGAAACCTTGAACGCCTTGAAGTCGAAACCAAGATGGGGCTTGGAGACCAGGCGGTCTCACTCCTTGCAAAGAGCGCCTTTAAAAAGGACATGCTCTGGAGCCTTGGAAGGATTGGTGCCAGGATTCCCCTTTACGGGCCTGCCAACAAGGTGGTGCCTGCCTCCAGGGTCATTGAGTGGGTGGAGAGGCTAAAAAGGCTTGAGTTCAAAAAGGAGCTTCCCTCCCTCATAAGCTGCGTAGTCTCCATGGCGCGCCTTTGCGGTGACAGGGCAAGGGATCTTCCAGAAAAGGCAAGGCAGGATATATGCACATGGCTTGAGCTTCTTGGTGCAACATCCCAGCAGGTCCAGCCCATAAGGCAGTTCCAGGAGCTTGAGGCCAGGGAAAGGGACGTGGCCTTTGGAGAGCACCTGCCAGAAGGGCTCATCCTTTCAGAAGAGGGAGAAGACCAGTGAGATTTATCGGTCTCATCTTTGCTTTTCTTGGGCTCTGGTGCCTTGCCGTTGGCATATCCATGGGAATGGAAGGAATCAAGGCCAGGAGTTGGCCAAGGGCCAAGGGTCGCATAATAAAGTCCAAGGTGGAAGAGCTTAGGACCTCCTCCAGGATACGCATTGCAAGGCTCTGCCTAAGCCTTGAATATCTCTACATGGTAGGGGACAAAATACTTGAAGGCCACAGGCTCAACTCCGGCTGGCGATGTTTTGCCTCAGAGGATTTTGTAAAGGAGGTGTTAAAGAGGTATCCGGTTGGGAAGAAGGTTGAGGTGTATTACAATCCCAAAAGACCGGAGATAAGCCTTCTTGAGCCAGGGCTTAACTGGTCTGCCTTCTTGATGGCCGGCCTTGGCCTTGTGACCCTTTCCATCACCTTTCCATTTGTTAGATCAATGCTACTTTTTAGGCGAAGGACGTAAAGAGCAACCATTTTTATTTTAAGAGACCTGTGATGTTGTCTGATTGATCTTATTTATGTGCAGGTTTGACAGGATTCTCATCTACTGGGCCGAACTTCCTGATCCGGCAATCATTTCCCAGCTAAGGATTGCCCTAGAGGGAATCTTTGGTGTGGCGGCCCTAGAAAGGGGTGAAATCTCCATCTCCCGTGCCTTTTACAGTGAAGAAAGGGGTCAGTATCATGCGGGAAAGGTACTTGACGGGCTTCTTGCCCTAAGAGAAGGTCAAAAGGACATTGTCCTTTGCATAACAGACCTTGATCTCTTTGTGCCTGAATTGAATTTTGTCTTTGGTATGGCATCAAGTGTTCAAGGCTGTGCCCTGGTGTCAACAAAGAGGCTCAGGAACTCTTTTTACGGACTGCCAGATGATTATGAAATCTTTTTAAGGCGTCTTTTCACCGAAGCGGTACATGAGACGGGTTTCCTCACTGCCCAAATCCTGGGTGTGTCATGTACTTTTCAAATAGCTTGGCGGATACGGACAGGAAGGGTTTTGAGTTTTGTCCGTCATGCTGGAAAGAGGTGAAAAAGGTTATTTGCAGCGAAGATCAGGGCATCAGCCCCCGTAATTTTTCCAGAAGATGTCCTGGGTTATTTCCCTGATACCTGCGTCCTGTTCTTCGTTCAGATTGGTAAACTGGACCCCGTAAATGTGGTGCAGGCCGTCTTTCTGGCTCCACCTGACCGTGCCTTCAAGCTTGAGAGGATTCTTCCACTCAACCGTTAACTTTAGCCTATCCCCTTTTTCCAGCCTGGTCTGGCTTTCCATCTTTAGCCCCCCAGGGCTTATGTCCAGCACGTAGGCCTTAAAAAACTTGTCTCTGCCTTGGCAAACCGCCTCTATGTTGAGTTTTAACCGGTGGGTCTTTCTTTTTTCCTCTGTCAACGGGTTTTTACCTCCCAGGTTTAACCATCTCCCTACGTTAAGAATTTGCTCCCTTTTTCCAAAATTCCCTTTGTCAGAATCCTTGCAAATATAATGCATTTATTTTATCTCAACCAAGAAAATAGTCTATTTTTTTTGAAGTTCCAAAGTGACAGTAATCTGACAAGTCTTCAGGCTAGAAAGGTGAGTGGTTATATCATGCGCAAGGTGATAAAGGAAGCAGTAGAAGAGGCATTCAAAAAACTTTCATACAACGGGGGTCTTCCGGTTGCGGAACCATCCTCTTCCCATCTGATATCTGTTCCCAAAAAGGAGCAGCACGGCGATTATGCAAGTAACTTTGCCTTGGTTATGGCATCTGTACTCAAAATGCCGCCAAGAAAAATCGCGGAGAAGATTCAGGAAGCCCTTAAAGATAACCCCGATTTTGAAAAGATAGAGGTGGCAGGCCCTGGGTTTCTCAACTTTTTCTTTTCTAAGTCTTTTTGGCACAGGTGTCTTCTTGATATCAAGGAACAGGGTGAAGGCTTTGGCCATACCGATACGGGCAAGGGCAAAAGGGTTCTTGTTGAATTTGTAAGCGCAAATCCAACCGGGCCGCTTCATGTTGGCCACGGAAGGGGTGCTGCCGTGGGGGACAGCCTGTGCAGGATCATGAGGGCAGCAGGCTTTGAGGTGGAAAGCGAGTACTACATAAACGATGTGGGAAACCAGATGAACACCCTTGGCCGTTCCGTTTACCTTCGCTATCTGGAGGTTTTTGGCAGGGATGTGGATTTTCCTGACGAGTGCTACAAGGGTGAATACATAAAAGACATTGCCAGGGAGATCGCTTCAGAACATGGAGAGAGGTTTTTGGGAGAAGAGATTGATAACTGCCTGGAATTTTTTATCAAAGAGGCTGTCTCCAGGATTTTCAGGTCCATAAAGGATGACCTAGATCTTTTCCGGGTCCACTTTGACAACTGGTTTAGCGAGCGCACCCTTCACGATTCAGGCTACGTTGAAGAGACAATTTCTCTTCTTCAGAAAAAGGGAATAATCTATGAGAAGGATGGGGCCTTGTGGTTTCGAACCAGTGACTTTGGTGATGAAAAGGACAGGGTGGTAAGGCGTTCAAACGGAGTTCTCACCTACTTTGCAGCAGACATCGCCTACCACAGGAAAAAGTTTGAGCGCGGCTACGACATGCTTGTGGACATCTGGGGGGCCGACCACCACGGCTATGTTCCAAGGGTAAAGGCTGCCATAAAGGCCTTGGGGCATGATCCGGAAAGGCTGAACGTGCTCCTGGTTCAACTGGTGAACCTTCTTGAAGGGGGGGAGCTCAAGGCCATGTCCACGAGGGCAGGGGAGTTTGTAACCCTTCGTCAGGTCCTTGATGATGTGGGGGTGGATGCAACAAGATTCATCTTTCTTACAAGAAAGTGTGACAGCCACCTTGACTTTGATCTTGATGTGGCAAGGAAACAGAGCCAGGAAAACCCTGTCTATTACGTTCAGTACGCACATGCGCGCCTTTCAAGTGTATTTGCCATGGCAAGGGAGCGCGGCATAGGTATTGTGGAACCAGAAGAGGTGGACCTTTCCCTCCTGGATGATCCTGAGGAGATCAGGCTCATGAAGTTTCTTGCCAGGTTTCCCGAGGTGGTTTCTGGAAGCGCACTTAGTCTTGAGCCTCATCGCATCAGTTATTATCTCACAGAACTGGCAGGGATGTTACATAAGTACTATACTACACACAGGTTTATTGGAGATGACCCTGGGCTGACCCAGGCAAGGCTTCTTCTTGCAGAAGTCACCAGGACGGTATTAAAAAACGGGCTTGATCTTTTGGGGGTCCATGCGCCAGAAAAGATGTAGGTCCGGTATGAGAGGTTAAAAATGGCTGCAAGTAAGCAAAGGGGCAAGGCCATCCAGTTTCAGATTGGCTGGGCAGGTCTTATTGCCATTGTGGTTTCTTGTGTATGCGTGCTTCTTTGGACCTTTGTTCTTGGTTTCTGGATGGGGCAAAAGGTTGCCACAGGCAATTCCAAGGAACCAAAGGTGTCAGTCTATTCCCCAACGGCCAAGGCAACATCACCCGCTGAATCCCTCATGCATCAGGGTGGTCAGAATGGGATGCTTATTGGCTCTAGGGAGGACGAGGTCGCAAAAAAGGAGTTGAGCGCAATAAAGGAAAATCTTAAGGAAGAGGCGTCTCAAGAGGGAATAAAGACGGAGGTGCTTCCTGGGGCTGCCTCCGAGGCCACAAAAGAAGAGAAAACCCCAGCGGGGGAAGTGTCAAAAGAGAAGCAGACAGTTTCAGAGAAAGAGGGTGTAAAGGAGCACGCAAAGAAGAAGGCGCAAGCACAAGAAAATATTAATGGGACAAAGAAAGCCGCAAAAAAGGCCAAAAGCACCCATAAGGTAAAGACAGAGAAGATAGCAAGGCCAGCAAAAGAGGTCTCAAGGCCCTTTGCCCTTCAGATTGCCTCTTACAGGACCATGACCCAGGCAAAGAAAGAGGCACAGCGCTGGAGAAAAAAGGGCTACTTTGTCAGGATAAAAAGCGCCAACCTTGGCAGAAAGGGCATATGGTACAGGGTCTACCTAGGCCGCTACAGGAGTCTTGAAGAGGCCAAAAAGGCCTCCATCAGGCTTGCCACCAAAGAGGGTCTGCGCTCTTATGTAACTAAGGTTTCCAAATAGGGCAATATCCATAGGGCCATGTTGCCAGTTATTTACCTCAAAAGCCGCACGCTTTGACATCAATGGTCTTTGTTCCTATTTTTGCATGGAAAGACCTGGAAATTCGGGGTCAATCAAAATCACATATTTCATGTGGTTTCATAGTCTTTGTGGATGATTCCGACAGGTAATAAAAAGGCTTAAATGAGAATCAGAAAGGCCAAGATAGGGGACATAAAGTCCATACACGGGCTCTTGTCCCACTTTGCAGAAAGGGGGTTGCTTCTGCCACGTTCCCTCAGTGACCTTTATGATCATTTGCGGGATTACGCCGTTATTGAAAACGGAGAGGCGGAAATAATAGCGGTTGCCGCCCTCCATGTGTGCTGGGAGAATCTGGCAGAGGTCAGGTCTCTGGCAGTCCGGGAGGACTTTCAGGGAGGCGGCATAGGAAGAAGCTTGGTGGAGTACTGTATTTCAGATGCCATAACCCTTGATATCTACAAGGTATTTACCCTGACGTATCAGCCTGAGTTTTTTAAGAAGCTTGGTTTCAGGGAGGTTGATAAGTCCGTGCTTCCCCACAAGATATGGGCGGATTGTGTCAAGTGCCCCAAGTTCCCGGAATGCGATGAGACGGCCCTTCTGATAGAGGTATGAGATAAAAGAGGATATATATGATTGGTAAGGTACTTACAAAGGTCTTTGGAACGAAACACGACAGGGAAATAAAGAAGATAAGGCCCATTGTCCAGCAGATTAATGCCCTTGAGCCTGAAATAGAGAAGCTTACAGATGACGAGCTTAAGGCCAAGACTCCGTATTTCAAGGAGAAGATAGAAAGGGGGGCAAGCCTTGACGAGCTCCTTCCCGAGGCCTTTGCAGTTGTGAGGGAGACCTCAAAAAGGGTCCTTGGCATGCGTCATTTCGATGTGCAGTTGATTGGCGGCGTGGTGCTTCACCAGGGAAAGATAGCTGAGATGAAGACAGGTGAAGGAAAGACCCTGGTGGCCACTCTCCCCGTTTACTTAAATGCCCTTCTTGGCCGAGGTGTCCATGTTGTAACCGTGAACGACTACCTGGCAAAGAGGGACTCAGAGTGGATGGGAAAGATATATAATTTCCTGGGCCTTGACGTGGGGGTTATAGTCCACGGCCTTGACGATGAGGAGAGAAAGGCCGCCTACAACGCCGATGTAACTTATGGTACAAACAACGAGTTTGGTTTTGACTACCTTCGGGACAACATGAAGTATTCCCTGGAGGACATGGTCCAGAGGGATTTCTACTATGCCATTGTTGACGAGGTGGACAGCATACTCATTGATGAGGCTAGGACTCCGCTCATCATCTCGGGCCCGTCAAATGAATCCACAGAGCTTTACCACAAGGTGAACCAGATAATCCCCTTTCTCAAGGAGGAGCATTACACAATAGACGAGAAGGCAAAGGCCGTTTCCCTGACAGAGGAAGGGGTCGCTCAGTGCGAAAGGCTTCTTGGTGTGGAAAATCTCTATGATCCCAGAAACTCCGAGCTCCTCCACCACGTGCAGCAGGCCCTAAAGGCCCATAAACTCTTCAAAAAGGACGTGGATTACATCGTAAAAGATGGCCAGGTAATTATCGTTGACGAGTTTACCGGCAGGATCATGCCAGGAAGGCGGTACAGCGACGGGCTTCACCAGGCCCTTGAGGCGAAAGAGGGCGTAAAGATTGAAAGCGAGAACCAGACCCTTGCCTCCATTACCTTTCAGAATTTTTTCCGCATGTATGAGAAACTTGCAGGTATGACAGGTACTGCAGACACGGAGGCGGCAGAGTTCAAGAAGATTTACAATCTGGACGTGGTGGTAATTCCAACCCACAAGCCGATGATCCGTGAAGACCATCCAGATGTTGTCTTCCGGACCGTTGAGGAAAAGTTCAGGGCAGCCGCCAAGGAGATCCAGGAGCTCCACAGGCAGGGCCGTCCGGTCCTTGTGGGAACAACGAGCGTTGAAAACTCTGAAAAGCTTTCTGAAATGCTCAAGAAGATGGGAGTGCCCCACGAGGTCCTTAATGCAAAGCACCACGAAAGGGAGGCAGAGATAGTTGCCCATGCCGGAGAGAAGGGAAGGGTGACCATTGCCACCAACATGGCTGGCCGTGGAACAGATATTGTGCTTGGAGACGGTGTAAGGGAGCTTGGTGGCCTTCACATCCTTGGCACGGAAAGGCACGAGTCCAGAAGGATTGACAACCAGCTTAGGGGCCGTTCAGGGCGCCAGGGGGATCCTGGCTCATCCCGTTTCTACCTCTCCCTGGAAGATGACCTTCTGCGGATCTTTGGCTCTGATAAGATTGCCTCCCTCATGGACAAGATGGGCATGCAGGAAGGGGAGCCCATTGAGCACCAGATGCTTTCAAAGGCCATTGAAAATGCCCAGAGGAAGGTGGAGGCCCACAACTTCGAGATAAGAAAGCACCTCCTTGAGTATGACGATGTTATGAACAAGCAGAGGGAGGTTGTCTACGGCCTTAGAAAGCAGATAATGAAGGGCGAAAACCTCCGTGAAGAGATCCACGCCTATATAGAGGAGATAAGCCAGAGGCTTGCTGAAAGCTACTTTGACGAAAAGTTTCCACCAGAAGAGTGGGACTGGAAGGGACTTGATGAGACACTTAGGGTGAGATTCGGTGTCGAAAAGGGCATAAGAGATATTGATACCCTTCCTGCCTCATTGGAGGAGCTCAAGGAGCTTATAGAATCCTATCTCAAGGATGCCTATGCCCGCCAGGTGGAACTCTTCGGGGATGAGGAGATGTCCATGGCGGAAAGGTTCATAATGCTTCAGAATCTGGATACCATCTGGAAGGACCATCTCCTCAACATGGATCACTTAAGAGAGGGCATAGGGCTCAGGGGATACGGGCAAAAGGACCCGCTCCAGGAGTACAAGAAGGAAGGATACGAGATGTTCCTTGAAATGGTCCGCCGTTTCAGGGAAGAGACCGTAAGCCTCATGCTCAGGATCCGCCCCATGAGACCGGAAGAGGTGGAAGAGCTCGAGGCAAGGCAGCGCAGCAAACAGGAGCAGGAGCTTCGCATGAGCCACGGGGACGAAGAGGCACCAAAGCCAAAGCCTGTCAGGAGAAAGAACAAAAAGATAGGCAGAAACGAACCCTGTCCTTGCGGAAGCGGCAAAAAGTATAAGAAGTGCTGTGGGAGGAAATAATGGAGGTCCCTGGTTTTAAGGCGGCAGCCGTTGATGCCGGAATAAAGTACAAGGATCGCCTCGATCTTGGGGTAATCTATTCCAGGGCCTCCTGTACTCCAGCTGCCGTCTTTACCAGAAACCTGGTCAAGGCCGCCCCAGTCCTTGATTCCATAGGGCTTTTGTCAAGGTGCGAGGCCTTTAGGGCAATAGTTGTAAACAGCGGAAACGCCAATGCCTGCACAGGTGACAGGGGCCTTGAGGACTGCAAAAAAATTCGAAAAAGGGCAGCTGATCTCCTTAATTGTAAGGAAGATGAGATATTTGTTGCATCCACCGGGGTAATTGGGGCCTTTCTTCCCATGGAAAAGTACCTAAACGGCCTTGAAAAGGCATGTAACTCACTTTCAGGTGATGGCCTCCTGAAGGTATCCGAGGCCATACTCACAACAGATACAAGGCCAAAGGTGGCTGTGAGGGAAATTGACAACAAGGGCTCCATAATCAGGGTCTTTGGCATGGCAAAGGGTGCAGGAATGATTGGACCCAACATGGGCCCGCCCCAGGCCACCATGCTTGCCTTTGTTCTCACTGATGCAGTAATTGATAGGGAGTTTTGGCAAAAGACCCTTGAGGAGGCAGTGGATAGCTCCTTTAACAGGATAACCGTTGACGGGGACACAAGCACCAATGACACTGTCATTGGCCTTGCAAATGGAAACGCCCGCAACCAGGTGATTGATGGATACGGTGAACTTTCAAAGGCCTTTTCAAGCGCTCTGTTTGAAGTCCTTCAAAGCCTGTCCGAACAGATTGTCATGGATGGGGAAGGGGCTACCAAGTGCGTAAGGGTGGTGGTAAAGGGTGCGGCAACGGAAGAGGAGGCGCGCCTTTGTGCCCAAACAATCTGCAACTCTCCTCTTGTAAAGACGGCCTTTTTCGGGGAAGACCCAAACTGGGGCCGCATACTGGCTGCTGCCGGACGCTCTGGTGCAACCTTTCAGCAGGATGAGGTGGATATCCGAATTGGTAACGTGCTCGTTGTGGAAAAGGGGATGGCAGTTGGAAAAGAGGCAGAGGAAGAGGCGGCAAAGCAGATGAAAAAACATCGTTTCTGTGTGGAGATTTTTTTGAATGCCGGAAAGTCAGATTATTCCATGCTCACCTGTGATCTTTCCACTGAGTATATTCACATAAACGCGGATTACAGGACCTAAGGCTGGGGTCTGTATCAGAAGGTTAGAGGTTTCAAATAAGCTGATATTTGGTGGGCTGGACTTATATGTCCAGCCCTTTTTTTTGTTTAGTTAATAGCTGTCTTATCTGGCCACGAAGCCTTTATGTCATTTACTAGCTCTATCAGCTCTTCCATTTGAGGCTGGAGTCTTTCAAGGAAGAATGCCAGTCTTTCCCTCCTGCTTGCGCCTTGCTGAGTAAGTTTTATAATCTCGCCTGCATTTTGATGAAGTGTGGTGTGTATCTGTTTCATTCTGTTTATCATCTCAGGTGGAAAGCCATCACTACTGATCCTATCCAGCCATTTACCCATGAAGCAGTTTTCAGGGTTGGGTTCAACCTTGGGCTCTATATCCGCCATAATGGCAATTCTTATATTTTCTACCCAGGCGAAATGCGCAAGTACCGCCCCCATGAGCTGGGCCTTTGCCAGGGTGTAGCGGCCCGCCTTTTCCAGCACCTTTTGGTCGCATACGTAGAGTGAAGATATCTCATTCAACTGGTTGGAAAATGCCTCTACCATGGTCTTTGTCATCTCTATGGTGCCAGCCACGGCAGAAAAGTCATTGGCCTGTTCTGCAAGTTTATGGGCCTGCCCCTCAAGGGATCTCACCTTCTCTGCCCCATCCATTACGCTCTGGTTTATCTCGGAAACCGTAGCCGTCTGCTCCTCGGCTGCACTTGCTATGGTGTTGGTAAAATCGTTTACCTGGGCCACTGTCTGTGTAATTTCTTCCACAGAGGAGACGGCCTTGGACGTTCCGGACTGTATGACCTGTATCATCTTTGTGATTTCTTCGGTGGCCTCTGATGTCTGCTTGGCCAGTTCCTTGACCTCGTTTGCCACAACGGCAAAGCCCTTGCCTGCCTCACCTGCCCTGGCAGCCTCGATGGTTGCGTTAAGGGCAAGGAGGTTAGTCTGGTCTGCTATGGAGTTTATTACCTGGATGATTCCCCCTATTTTTTCTGAATTTTCACCAAGTTCCTTGATGACCTGGTTGGTGTACTCTGCCTTCTCTTGTGCCTCGCTTGTGGCCCTGGCTGATTCTGCCACATTTTGTGCTATCTCGTTTGTGGCCTCTGAGAGCTCCTGGGTGGCACCTGCCACGTTTTCAAGGGTTGCAGCAGCCTCTGACGAGGCGTCCGCTACCCTCTTTGCCGCATCATCCATGTCCTGGCTGCCTTCCCTGACAACCGTGTTTGCACTTTCAAGCTCCCTTGTAATGTCCTTTATGCCAACTGCTTGTTTTTTAAGAAGATTTATAAGGTGGCCGTTGGTGTAAAGGATGTTGTTGGTCATCTTCCCAAGCCTTCTTATCTGTGGGGCGCCTTCTGGCTTAAGCCCCCTTCTGAGATCTCCGTTTGTAACGTCTTCAAGAACGGACATGATGCGGGATATGGGATTTTCAAGATTCAGCTTGAGTCCGATGTATATAAGGATGATGGCAGTGATGCATGCAACTGCCGCAATTATGAGGTTGTGAAGTATCTCCTTGTTGGCCTTGGCAAAGACAGGGGCCATGTTCAGATACTGGACGTAGACTCCGGTGGGCTCGTTCTTGTAGTCTGGCAGTCTGACTCCAAGAATAAGATAATGTCCCACCTGTTTCATGGCCTTTCCTTGATGGAGGGCCTTGTTAAGAAAGCCTTCTGTCACCTGGGAAGAAAGCCCATCCGGTCCCTTTGAAAGTACGGAGAAGTTACCTATGCGTTCCAACTTAGAAGTGCTCGCCGTGGATTTTACCTTTTGAAGCCCAAATAGCTGGATTGCACCGTCACTGTTCCTTTGCACCAGGTCGGCTACACTTGCGAGGTTAGTGATGACCTCCACACTTGCCATGGGCCTTGACTTATCCTGTCCGAATATTGGGGCCACTCCTCTGATGGCAAGTCCAACCCTTCCTGCCTCGATTCCTTTAACAGGTTTCCCCGTAGTAAGCACGTCCACCACTGTTTTCCTGAAAGAGGATATGTCATCGCCAAACTTTTGGGGTTTCCAGACCCTCAGAAATGAGCGTCCGGGAGGTACGTGAAAATGCACCTTGATTTTTGTGGAATTTCTCCTGTTAATGGATGCGATTATGGGCTTCATGGTCTCAAGAAGAAATTCCCTGTCTTGGTTTTCAATGGCTTCCTTCACCCTTGCCATATTTGCTATAAAGGTTGCAATGACCAGGTTGTTGGAGGCAATGGTGTCTGCCTCCTTAAGGAGGACATCGGATCCCTTTAGTGCCTTTCGTTCAATGGTGTCAATTTGTGACTTGGCGGCAAGCTTGATCTGAAATATCTGGATCGCAGTGAGGGCAATAATGATTACGCTTATACCACCTAGGATCCTTACCACCAGAGAAGTTCGAGAAAAGATGGAAGTGATGTTCTTTAGCATGATCGTCCTCCGAAACGACATAAGTTTTTCGTTCTAAGTTTAATATCGACAAACCTTCCCCGGCCCTTGAGCATCAAAAAGGAAAATTTTGGCTAACTTGGGGGTGTTTCAGCGAGTCACTTGTCCCCTGGCAGGGCAAGCGGCCCTTTGCCACTGCAAGGCCAAAGGGCCTTCAGCCTGTTGATTAGCTCCATTGCTTCCCTTGGGCAGGGCCCCATGGGAGGAAGGATGTTTAATCTCAAAAGGTGGTCACCCCGCTGGCCTTTCCTGTCCACCCAGCCCCGGTTTTTCAGCCTGATGAATTTCTCATGGCCCAGTCCTGGTGTGATAAATACCTCTTCTTTTCCGTCAACGGTCTCCACCTGGATATAACCACCTCCAAGCTTCGTCCAGCAGTCCACGTCAACCGTGGATATTATGTCCCTGCCGTGGATTATCCAGCCCTGGGGTGCCTTTACTTCCACCTCAACGTAAATGGTGGAATTCTCCTTATAAGGCGCCCTCTTGAGCCCCCGTTCAAGCCTGAGAATGGTGCCATCCTTTGTGCCAGGGGGTATCTGCAGCCGAATCCTTTTCTTTTTGTTTGTTATTCCACGTCCACCGCACTGGGGGCACCTTTTTAACTCTTTTGTGCCGCTTCCGCTGCACGAGGAGCATATTACCTTAAGGTCTCCATCTCCCCAGTTTAGCTTCCTGTAGCCCTTACCGCCACATGAAGGGCAGAATGAGAGCACGTCATCGGCTACCTTGCCTAGTCCCTTGCACACCTGGCAAAAGTCCTCGCCTTCACATATCTCCACCTGGACGCTTGTACCGTAAAGGGCCTCTTTCAAGCCGATTTGTACGAACAGGAAAGTGCCTTCAACGGATTCTTGTTTGGAGGCATCCTCTGTCAACGAACTTGCCGAGAAAATCGTCACCTTGCCAGTGGCCTGGAGTTTTTGTCTAAGGATTTGATATGCGTCCTTTATGGCAAGAAACCTCTTTATGTTTTCCATGTTCCTGCCGCAGATATCGGGATGATATAGGCGCACAAGCCTCCTGTAGGCCCTTTTTACCTGCTCCAGGTCAGAGTCTCGCGCAACTCCAAGGATCTTGTACGGGTCGATATCCAGTGGGTTCAAGGGTTGTTTTTTTTATGCCAGTGAATGGGGCCTTTGAAACCTAGGTCAAGCAGGCCCAAAAAAGAAAGATCAGGAGCCGTTCTTTTTCGTCTCCTCGGACCTTTCAAGGGCATTGCTGTTTAGTATTATCAGGA
>JALWNK010000035.1 GCA_026995935.1 Deltaproteobacteria bacterium | reverse complement strand
TGGTCAAACGGCCTTTGGTGGATGTTTCTGCCAGTTGCGTTACCTGCTGCGCCAGATATATGAATCTGCTGGTAGATACGCGTGAGGAATTCCTGGGCATCGACCTGGCTTCCACCTGCGCAAATTACTCCGGTTCTTCCGGCTGCCATTACGGCCTCCTTTAAGAGTTCGGCTGCCTTTTCGCCCCCTGGTTCCGGGTAATTTACCTTTACGAAGTCTGCACCAAGGCATGCAGCCACTCCTGCAGCCCCTGCAATCAAATGTGCATCCTTCTCATTCTTTACGGCCTTTCCCCTGGGGTAGGCCCATATAATGGCAACAAGCCCCAGTCTGTGGGCGGAAAAGATGACGCGAGCTGCCTCTGCCAACATGATATGCTCAAATTCGCTTCCAGGATATATTGTGTAGCCAATTCCAAGTATCCTGAGGCCTGACTCGGTGGCAAACCTTTCTACCTGTTTTAGCTCCCATAGCGCCCTGCTTATTGGATCCCTCTGGCTTGTGGGAATGAGGTTGGTCTTGCTATTTAACTTTATGATGTAGGGTACCCTGGGGAAATCCATGCCATATCTGGAAATCAGGCCAAGCTGGGTGGCAAAACCGCCTATCTGTGCCCGGTCTGCTATCTTGAACATGTGTTCAGGGTCAGCGTCTTCAAATGCGATACCTGGGCCATAAAAATCATCGTTCATGTGTTCAATCTTCTGGTCTCCAGCCATTAGCATCAAGCGCCCTGTTCCATGGGTCAAGGTGTTGAAATTGTCCTTGAATTTGAGTTCGGCCTCCTTTGGTACATCAAGGGGAATTTTTGTATCCTTCATGTTGGCTCCTTTCGTAAACGGCTCTACCCACACTCCCATATGGGTAACTGGGCATGATTACACAGTCTGGTCTTACGCCTGCCTGATAACTTCGCTTGCCACCAACACGTTTTCATTGGTCCTACCATTTAGGAAATCGGAAACGTTTTTCACCGTGGTTTCGGCTATGTGGGTAAGGGCCTCTCTGGTAAAATATGCCTGGTGCCCGGTAACGATGACATTTGGAAAGGTGAGGAGAAGCAGGAATACCTCATCATCAATTATTTGCTCAGAAAGGTTCTTGTAGAAGATGTCTCCTTCTTCCTCGTACACGTCCAGGCCTGCGGCCCCAAGATGCCGTTTTTTGAGGCTCTCTATCAGCGCCCTGGTATCAACTATTGCGCCTCTGCTGGTGTTTATTAGCATTGCACCCTTTTTCATGAGGGATAGCCTTTCTGCATTAATGAGGTGATGAGTCTCAGGGGTGAGGGGAAGGTGAAGGGTTACAATGTCTGAACCTCTAAGAAGTTCATCCATTGACACGTAAATGCCGCCGTAATCCTTGACCTCGGGATTTTCCCTGAGATCATAGGCAAGGACCTTCATGCCAAAGCCCTGAGATAGTATCCTGCCAACTATTGTGCCTATCTTGCCAGTACCGAGGATGCCTACGGTCTTTCCGTTCATGTCAAAGCCCATGAGGCCGTCAAGGAGGAAATTTTCCTCCCTGACCCTGTTGTAGGCCCGGTGGATCTTTCTGTTCAGGGAAAGCATGAGTCCCACAGTGAACTCGGCCACCGAATAGGGCGAGTATCTTGCAACACGCATTACCGTGATTCCAAGGCGTTCGGCAGCCTCAAGGTCCACGTTGTTAAATCCGGTGCACCTTAGGAGCACTAGCCTGATTCCTTCGGTGGCCAGGTTCTGGAGGACCTCTGCGTTTAGGTCATCGTTTACAAAGCAGCAGACCGCTTCGAAGCCGCTTGCCATAATGGAGGTGTCCTTCTTCAGGGTTGCCTCTGTAAAGTGGAAGTCGCAAAGCCCCTGGCTGTTTGCCCTTGTCAGGATCTCCTCATCGTAGGACCTGGCACTAAAGACTATGATTTTCATGGTTCCTGTTCCTCCCTGTTTTTCAGACCCTTACTGCGGTGTACGCTAAAGGGCCTTAATGCCCGTGGGCCTTGAATCCTTGGTACAGGGTTTACATGGGCAGCGTCTCCACCAGGTCAAGGAGCCGCTTGGAATAGCCGTACTCGTTGTCGTACCAGACCTGAAGCTTTACCATGTCTCCTTGGATGACCCTGGTTGAAAGTCCGTGGACTATTCCTGAGCGGGTGTCATTGATGATGTCGATGGAGACTACTTCCTCTTCCGTATAACCAAGTATGCCCTTCATGGGGCCTCTTGATGCGGCTCTAAGGGCGTCGTTAACCTCTTTTTCTGAAACTTCTTTCCTCAGGACAGCGCTTATGTCCGTCAGGGCTCCGTCTGGAATGGGGACCCTTACTGCCATGGCCCTGAGCCTTCCTTCAAGCTCCGGCAGCACCTTTGTGGTGGCAATGTCACTCCCAGTGGTTGTGGGAATTAGGGATACCGCTGCGGCCCTGCCCCTGATTCTCTTTTTGGCCGGCCTGTCAACAAGGCCCTGTGTGGCTGTGTAGGCGTGGATGGTGGTGACAAGGGCCTTTTCAACCCCGAAGTTGTCACAAAGGACCTTTAACGGCGGGGCAAGGGAGTTGGTAGTGCACGAGGCGTTGGAGATGACAAGGTGTTTTTCAGGGTCAAAGTCCTCCTGATTTACCCCAAGGACCACCATATAGTCCGCATCCTTTGAAGGAGCGCTTATGATTACCCGCTTGGCACCCGCCTCAAGGTGTTTTGCCGCAAGCTCCCTCTGGGTAAAATGGCCCGTGCATTCGATTACAACGTCCACGTCCAATTCTCCCCACGGGAGGTTTGAGGGTTCCTTTTCAGAGAAAATACGTATTTTTCTGTCCCCAAGCTGTACAAAGTCATCTCCAAAGGTAACTGGAAAGGTTGCGGTGCCATGTACGGAGTCGTACTTGATGAGATAGGCAAGGTCTTCTGGCGGAACGAGGTCGTTTGCACCAACCACTTGAACCTTGTCCTTTTCCGAGTCCATGTAATGTCTAAGAACAAGTCTTCCAATGCGGCCAAGTCCATTAATGGCGATTTTTTTCATCTTTTTTTTCTCCATTTGTGTCCCTTAGTGACAAACAGTGTTACCTGGACCATCTGATAAAAGCCAACGACGTGAACTAATTCCCTTTTTTATTTTTTTACCCACATTGGCAGGATATTTCTGCTACCTGGGTCACCGAAGCTTCCTTTTTGGTATTCGAGATAGTTTTTTTTGCACATCTTCCCAGGTTGGCAGGTATTTTGCCGTTACTGATGAAGTCAGGCTAAATGCATGGCACACCTCCCTATTGCCTCTGAAACGGTTGGATGAGGGAATACAACCCTTTTCAAGGCCGCCGCCTTAAGGCCAGCCTCTAGGCATTGGGCTATTGTTCCTATGATGTCAGGGGCATGTGGGCAAAGGAGTTCTCCTCCAAGAAGATTTCCCTTCTTGTCGGCATAGAGGATTATGGCTCCATCTGTTGCCCCATAGGTCCTTGAGATGGTTATTCCAGACAGCCTGAATATGGACTCGCTAAAGTCAACCCTGGACTCTATAAGTTCTCGCCTTGAAAGGCCCACCCTGGCATAGGGGACTGGAAGGGTTTCTATGAACCTTGGTATGTTTTCAAGCCTTAGCGCCTCAAGACGGTGACCAAGTATCCTTTTCACCACGTAAAGGGCCTGTGCCCTGGCTGCGTGGGCAAGTTTCAGCTTTCCGTTACAGTCTCCAATGGCAAAGTGGCCAGGAAGGGCCGTCTCAAAGTGTTCATTGGTATCAATGGCTTTGCCCACTTTTATATCATTGCATGCAACAGCGTCCGTGTTTGGCCTCCTTCCTGTTGCAACAAGAAGAATATCGAAATCGAAACCCCCCTTGTTGGTTTCAAGCCTTACCCCGTCTTCTGTTTTGGATGCTGAGGCAATTATTACAGATGGATGAAAGGTTACGCCTATTGATGAAAGGAGTTTTGTAACATTCTCACATATGAGAGGGTGGGACCCAGGAAGTACCTGTTCTCTCCTGATAAAGACGTGGGGGCCTTTACCACAGGCTGCAAAAAAGGATGCAAACTCAAGGGCAACTGGGCCGCCTCCAATAATTGCTATCCTTTCAGGAAGCTCCCTGAGGTTAAGGGCCTCGTTGCTGGTAATAATCCTTTTGCCATCAAAGTCGATTCCTGGCGGGATATAGGGAGAAGAACCTGTTCCGAGTACCACGTTTCTGCCTGTAAAGCGTTTTCCTTCGCACTCTACCGTATTGGGGGCAGTCACAAAGCCTTGGCCCTGTGCCAGATGCACCCCTGCCTTTTCAAGTTGTTTCCGGATGACAGAGGTGGTCTGTTTAAGAATTTGATCCTTTTCTTCTTGGAGCATGTTGAGATCCATGGAAATCTGACTGTTATGAAATACCGGGCGCCTGGAATCAACAAGAAGTCTTCCGTGGAACAGGAGGTGCTTTGATGGGATGCAGCCTTCGTGAAGGCAGGTTCCTCCAAGGTGGTCAAGGCTTTTTTCTATGAGCAGACACTTAAGCCTTGCCTTTTGGGCAATTATGGCTCCGGCGTAGTTTAGCCCCCCTCCAATAAAGATGATGTCGTATTGCATCAATAGCTCTCCTTTCGGCTAGCAGGCATTGGTTGACTTTCCCTTAAGGCACCCGAGGGCTAACTTCTTTCATTAAGAAAAGCTAAGACCATCCGCATCGGATTCAAGTGAGCAAAGAATAAAGGTATTAGAAAAGGTAATGTCCTGATCCTTGCCGTGGACTTGGCTCGATCAAACTGTTATGACTTTTCCCATGGTCCTAATTCGTGATCACAATCACCATGTTTCAGGCCTGATCCTTGCAGCCGGGGCCTCAAGCCGCATGGGAAGGCCCAAGCAGCTTCTAAGGATTAGGGGAAAAACCATGGTTGCACAGGCAGCAGAGGCGTTCATGTCTGCTGGCATAAGTGAAATCGTGGTGGTTACCGGCCATTTCAGAATGAGGGTTGAAAGAGAGCTTAAGAGCTATCCTGTAAGGTGCGTGCTAAGCCCCTGTCCCAATTCTCAAATGATAGATTCCGTCAGAGTTGGCCTTGAAGGGCTTTCTGTAACGGCAAGCGGATGTCTGATTCTCCCAGTTGACTGCGCCTTGGTAAGCGCAGAAACCGTAAAGGCCCTTGTGAAATTGCACTGGCAGTTTCCAGAAAAGATCATACGGCCCCACTCAGGCAAACGGGGAGGTCATCCCGTTCTCATTCCCAGGTCCTTCATTTCCCAGGTTTCCCAGGTCAAGACTCTCAGGGAGCTTTTCCAAAACGGCAATCACAAGCCCCTTGACGTTCTAGTTGAAGACAGGTGGGCCTTTTTCGACATGGATACCCCCAAGGACTACCAAAGGGCCCTGAAATTACTGGAAAATTCAAGAAAGCCTAATGTGAGATGAGGGCCTAGTTGGGGGTTATCAAAAATGCGAATCAGTGTTCAGCCCAGCCAAAGCGTAGGATATTCTCCCGGGGTTTGGCCTCCCTGACCTTTACCAGTATCTCCTGGTCCTGGCGCACCTCCATTCCTGCAGGGATGGGCAGGTCAAAGGTAGTGAGGGTATCTTGAAGAACAGCGGTCAGCCGCCTTCCGCTTACCTCTATGACCCAGGCCTTCAGGACTTCGGATTTCCTGGACTGAAAATACTTGATGAGCCAGTAACGGATAGTGCCCTGGTTCACCCTGGCTGCGCTTGAAAGGCCCTGCTTGAGCCAGGGCAAAAGCTCCTCGATATCTTTTTTTTCGTGAAGGGGCTTGCCCATTAGGAGGTAGGAGGATATCTGCTGCTGGACAATAAGGTCCAGGGCACGCCTAAGCGGCGAGGTGACCGTTGTGTACATTGGAAGGCCAAGGCCTGCATGGGGCTCTGGCTCCATGTCCAAGAGGCCGCGGCTTATGAGCCTTCTCTGCCTTATGTTTGGGAGAAGGGCCGTCTCGTGGCCGGAGATTATGCTGTCCCTCGGCGGTGGCTGGCTCCTGAAAAGGCCTGGTATCTCATTTTCCTTCAGAAACTGGGCGGCCACCTGATTGGCAAGGATCATGGCCTCTGCAACAAGGAATCTTGCAGGCCCGGGGGTGACAAGGTTCACAGAGACGTTACCCTCCTCGTCAACAGAGATGTTTAGCTCCGGTATGGGAAGGGGAAGGGCGCCGTGGGATATCCTTATGGCCTGGCGTGCCTTGCATATCTTGAACATGTCCGACCACTTTTCCTTGAGCTCAATGGCGGTGTCCACTTCCTGGTAACTCAGGCGCTTGGTTACCCTTATGACGCTCGGAATTATCTGGATTGCCTGGATGTTGCCAGAGGCGTCCACCGTCACCATAAAGGAAAGGGCCCGTCTAAGCTCGCCCTCATGGAGGCTCCAGGCCTCATGGGAAAGCACCTCTGGCAGCATGGGAATTTGCTGCTCGGGCAGGTAGATGGTGGTGGCTCTGGTTATGGCATCCTTGAAAAGGGGAGTGCCAGGCCTGATCTTAAGGCCTATATCCGTAATGTGGATTCCTATCTCAAAGCCCGTAGGTATCTTTTCAAAGCTTATGGCATCATCCAGGTCCCGGCTTTCACTGCTGTCTATGGTAAAGACCTCCAGGTCCGTAAGGTCCTGCCTTCCTGGTTCGAATACGTCTTCTTCTGATTCTTTGGCAAGCTCTTGCGCCTGGGCCATGACCTCTGGTGAAAATTCCGTTTCTATCTCGTGGCGAAGAATCTCCAGGTTTTCGTCTTCCTTCCATACCCCCGCCTTTACCATGGTATCAAATGGGGAAAACTTGCCAGCAAGGCCTGCCTGCCTGAAAAGGACGTTGACCTCCTGAAAAAAGGGAGACTCATCCCCCTTGATGCACACGTCCTTTATTGCCCTTATCCAGTAGTCCTTTTCCGATTCAGAAACCTGTATGGCGCTTTTTTCTTCACCCCACAGATTCTCAAGCCACCTGCCACCTGCCATGAGCCTTTGCAGGCGTTCGGCTTCCTGTCTCCTCTGGGCAAGGAGCTTTTCCACCACAATGGGAGACATGGCATGAATGGCCCCGTCCCTGAACTTGAAATAGGTGTGATCGTCTATTACCGCCCGGATCAGCGCTGCCTCATGATCCTGGGTGACCGGTTCTGAAAAGGCAAGCTCGGCAAGCTCTCCAGGCTGCCATATCTCCTTTTCCTCGTGGGTAAGCTCCCAAAGCTCTTGAATGTCTATCTGCGAGGCAAGATGATTACGTGCCTCGTGTATTTTTTTCAGCTGTTTGAGTAACTGGTTTCTGTTTTCTGTGCCTATGCGATTGCTGGATACGTGAATGAATCTGTTTGGAGCAAGGTTTACCTCTTTGCCGTGGAGGGTCAGGCAGTGGTAGCGACTGCCCTTTTTGGAAAGTACAACCGATGTGATAAACCTCTGGTTTTCAAGAAACTCTACTACTTGCCCCCCTTTTAGTTCCATAATGCCTGTCTTTTTGATTATGGTAGCGCCTTTTCAAGTTCTTCAATTGCCCTTTTGAGCCCGTATGCTGCCAGCTCTTCTGCCGTGACCCACCTCATTCCCTCGCTCTTGTAAAATTTCCAGTTAAATAGGTTTTCAGTAAGGGCCTGCTGGGTTTCATCAAAGCTGTAGCGCCACAGCACCTGTCCGTCCGAGACCCTTACCAGAATCAGGGAGAAGGCAACTGAGGCAGGGCTCTTAGCTGCGTATTTAGAGCCTACCCGTTCCCTGAAACGGTAGAGCTTCCCATATAAAATGGCGTCTGCATCAAGCTGTTTTCCAAAGGATCTGAGTATCCTGAGCTCGGACGGGTTCACCTTCCTTTGGAGGATGGCATTCAAAAGACCCATGCATTGACCCTGGGTAACCGGCTTGAATCTCTTATCTTTGAGAATGAGGGAGTAAAGGATATCCGTGACCTTTTGTGCCGCTTCTGGAGTGACGTATGAGCTTGTGTAAAGGGACTTGCCACCGATGTTGCAGGTGGGACGTTCAGAGGCGGGTTTTGTGGTGGCCCTGTCCATGGGAAGAACTGCGATCTTTTGCAGGGGAGGAAGCTTCTGGGGCTGGGAGCCCTTGGACTGCCAGAGACAGCCTCCCAAAAAGAGGACTGCCGTACAAAAACACGCCAGTATTATGCCCTTTTGAGGGTGTACCATTGCCTTCTCCTTTTGGACGCCTGGAACTCGGCCACCACTGTTCATAGCATTCCTTTGCTTGACGGGACCCCTTTAATGCGCTTATTAAGGGTGGTTGCCTGGTCCAGTGCCCTGCCAAAGGCCTTAAAGATGGCCTCTGCCATATGATGACTGTTTTTTCCGTACCTTACATTAACATGAAGGGTGATGCCACTGTTAACAACCACGGCCCTTAGAAACTCCTCAACCAGTTCCGTATCAAAGGCCCCTATCTTTTCCGTGGGAAAGGAGCAGTTAAAGACGAGGTAGGGCCTGTTGCAAAGATCAATGGCCACCTCGCAAAGGGCCTCTTCCATGGGGATGACCTGGAGTCCGTAGCGATTTATCCCCTCAAGATCCTTCATGGCCCTGGAAATGGCCATTCCAAGGCCAATACCCACATCCTCCACCGTGTGATGGTAGTCCACGTGCACATCGCCCTTTGCCTTTATCTCCAGGTCAAAGAGCCCGTGTACGGCCCACAAGGTGAGCATGTGATCCAGAAATCCGACCCCTGTCTCCACGGACGCCTTCCCTTTGCCTTCTATGGCCAGATATATACCTATATCTGTTTCGTTGGTTGTGCGGTGTACCTGCGCATTTCTCATGAGCCGTGCTCCATTTTTGGTTTAAGATCGGCACTCAAAAGGCCGATCCATATTTTGAATGGCGATTTTTGTTTAAAGATTAACAGCAGAGTCGGAGAGCAACAACATCTTGGCACGAAGAAAAAAGAAAAAACTGCCAGCCATAGACCACATTATAGAGCCCATTGCCCATGAGTTCGATATCCAGGTCTTTCAGCTAAAGGATATACCCAAGGCCGTAACATGGGCGGAAAGAGGAAATATCGCCATTCACGAAAACTACCACTCAAGGCGCAGGCAATCCTATCACGTCATCTGCGGAGACAAGGACAATCTTACCCGCTTCTGCAACAAGGTGGGTGTGGACCCTTCAAATATAACCGCATCTGAGTTTTTCAGGTTTTGGCACCTTACCTGGTTTCCCCATCTAAGCGAACAGGAAGACACCCCACGTATGGAGAAAAATCAAGGCCTTACATATATCCATCCGTCACGCTGATAGTCTACAAGGGCGCGTATGGCAGCAGGTACCGTGGAAAATATTTCTGGGAGTCTGGATTTTGAAATGTCAAAATTTCTAAGGGAGTTTTCACAGAGATAGACCTTTCCTCCATCCAGGATCAGCTGCTTCAGGTTGTCAAAAAGCGCCCTGTCGCATTTGGTGCATCTGGTCACGGAATCCCCGTTGGCTATGAGAACCACGTGCAGCTCTTCGTCCTCCTTCCTGGTTTTCAGGAAGTTGAGGCCGTTTTTTACGGCAATATCCCATCTTTCCTTCTGGGCCACATGAATGAGAAGTCTGAGTTCCTGTGACATGGCTTTGTCTCCAAAAAAAGAAATGGGGCCATGGGCAGAATAAGCCCGGCAGGCCCCATAAGGTATTACTCAACTGGTTTTACTCAACAATGGCTCCCTTTGCCCCACTTGAGACCATTCTGGCGTAACGGGCAAGGTAGCCCTCCTTGATCCTGGGCTCTGGCTCTTTCCAGGCGGCACGCCTCTTTTCAAGCTCTGCCTCGTCGACTTCCAGGTCAAGCCTTCTTGCAGGGATGTCAATGGAGATGATATCCCCCTCCTGGATAAGGCCAATTGGCCCTCCCTCTGCCGCTTCTGGTGAGATATGCCCAATTGCAGCGCCCTTTGTGCCCCCGCTAAAGCGCCCGTCTGTAAGAAGGGCCACCTGGCGGTCAAGCCCCATGCCAACTATGGCAGAGGTTGGAGAGAGCATCTCTGGCATGCCAGGGCCTCCCTTTGGGCCCTCATAGCGTATGACAACCACGTCCCCAGGGTTTATGCGCCCTGCAAGTATGGCCTCGTAGGCCTCGTCCTCGGACTCAAAGACCCTTGCCGGGCCCTTGTGCTTGAGCATCTTTTGGGCCACTGCCGACTGTTTGACAACTGAGCCTTCAGGGGCAAGGTTGCCGTATAGGATGGCTATTCCTCCCTCCTTGTGATACGGATTGTCAACAGGCCTTATGACCTCGTGATCCCTTACCGGGCTGGCTGAAAAGTTCTCTTTTGCCCTCTTTCCAGATACTGTCATTACGTCCCCGTTGATGACGCCTGTCTTGTCAAGCTCGTTCATGACCGCCTGTATGCCGCCTGCAAGATCAAGGTCATATAGGCTGTGGGTGCCTCCTGGGATCATGTTGCAAAGATGGGGGGTTTTCATGCTCATCTCGTTAAAGACGTCCAGGGGAAGGTCCACCTTTGCCTCGTGGGCTATGGCTGGAACGTGAAGGACCGTGTTTGTGGAGCATCCAAGGGCCATATCCACTGCTATGGCGTTTTTAAAGGCCTCATCTGTTGCAATGTCCCTGGGCTTGATGTCCTTTTCCACAAGCTCCATGATCTTCATTCCGGTCTTTTTTGCAAGGCGGTAACGCTTTGCGGATATGGCTGGTATTGTGCCGTTTCCCGGAAGCGCAAGTCCTAGGGCCTCAGAGAGGCAGTTCATGGAATTGGCTGTGAACATTCCTGCACAAGAGCCGCATGTTGGGCAGGCCTCGTCCTCCAGGCTGCAAAGCTCTTCCTCGGTCATCTTGCCTGAACGCACCGCTCCTATACCTTCGAACACGGATATGAGGTTCACCTTTTTGCCGTGCCAGTTTCCCGTAAGCATGGGGCCACCGCTAATAACAATGGCAGGGATGTTGAGGCGAAGGATGGCCATTATCATACCCGGGGTGATCTTGTCGCAGCTTGGAACCACCACAAGGCCATCAAAGGGATGTGCCTGTGCCATGACTTCCACTGAATCCGCAATGAGCTCGCGGCTTGCAAGAGAATAACGCATTCCCAGGTGGTTCATGGCTATGCCGTCGCACACTCCTATCCCTCCAAATTCGACAGGCGTACCCCCTGCCATCCTGACCCCTGCCTTTACCGCATCCACCACCTGGCGCAGGTGAATGTGGCCCGGGATGATCTCATTGAACGAGTTGGCTACGCCGATGATGGGCCTTTTTATTTCCTCGTCCGTGTAGCCCATGGCCTTCATGAGGGACCTGTGGGGTGCCCTTTCAATCCCCTTTTTCATCTTGTCACTTCTCATATGACACTCCTTTCCAAATTAGAGGCGGCCTTTTTGAAATCAGGCCGAGACCTTTTCCCAAACGGGCAAGGCCGCATTAAGCCGTCTGAACCTTTTGTCCGTTTCAATCTTCTTACTTCTTTTGTAGTTTCCAATCAATATGGTCCCAGGCCTTATCTCGTCTTCTAAAAATTCCTCGAACTCTCTCTCACCCTCAGTGAGTGGGCAGAAGAAATAGACCACGTCAAAGCGCCCGTAGCCCTTGTAATTCATGATGTCTGCCCTGATTATCTGCTTTTCGTCAAAAAAACCCAGGGCAACCTCTATGGATGCCTCATCCTTTTCTATCCCGTAGGTGTCAAAACCGAACTGCTCTGCAAATAGCATAACGTTTCCAAATCCACAGCCCACATCAACGAAGCTGAAATCATCGAGTTCCTGGCAGCCGTGTTTTTCCCGAAGATACCTGCCGACAAATAGAAGCTGCTCAAAGACCTGCCTGGTATCCATGGCCACAAAGGGATATTCCCTTGATGTTTCAAGCATGGTCTTTCTCTGAATCTGTCTGGAAAAACGCCCGATAAAGCGGTTTATGACTCCCAAAAGAAGCTCCCGTTCGTAGTTGATCACTTCTTTTGTCTCCAGCCTTTGGTAATTATTCATCCCTGTTAAGCCTCGTGTTTTCATGAAAGAGTGCCAAATAACAGGGGATTAGTAAAGGGTAGATAAACCCTACGAGGTTGGATCACGCTGCTTACTCTTCAGGCAGGTGCAGTACCACGTTTTTCCGATTCCCTGGCCTGTCTTATGAAAGAGGAGATAGTTCCAGGCATCCTTGAGAAAAAGCCCCTTGTAGTCTGGAAGCCACCATGTGCGCAGTATCCTCTTCTTGCACTCAAATTCAGTGCCACTGGCTTTGACTGCTTTGTCAGCAACCACGGCAGCAGCGGTTTTTTCCCACCCCTTGGGTAGCGTATAGGTCACATTCTTGTCCCTGAGGTACCAGGTCAGTACCCATGTGGCGTCTCCGGTAATGAATATCTGGCCCTCTGATTCATCCATATTTTCAAGCAACCTGGCCGTCTGCTTTGGCCCCTCGGCAGTGGCCATGTATTTCAACAGATGAGGTGAAGAAGGCGGGGAAACAAAACAGAGGTATGCGCTTTCCCTTGCACTCCATGCCATCAGGAGCACCAGCACGCCTATGAGAAGTCCCTCATTCAGCCGTCTTGTGTCCATGAGTTTCTGGAAGAATCTTCCTGCAAGAAGCGTCATTGGCAACAGCGGGTGCATCAGGAGCCAGGGCACCTTTTCCTGGGCAAAGCTGTAGACCGTAAAGGATGCCAGGGTGTAAAAGGCCAGAAATACATCCAGTGCGCCGCCCTTTTTGGCTGAGTAGTAAAGGAGGGCCGGAAGCGCCAGGAATATAACCGGCTCATGAAAGATCAAGCGGGGAACATAGTAGTAAAACGGGCCAGGGAGCCTTGGATGCATCTGTTGGCCGTACCAGTAGCCCAGCATGCTTGAAATTCCGCTGATCACACCGTGTAAATTCGAAAGAAAAGAACTGTAGAGCAAGACATAAATAATGATAAAAATGGAAGAAGCCGCGAGAATATGGATACGGAAACGTAACAGCCATTCCTTCAGAAATCTGACAACTTCTTCCCTGGGATACTCCGGCTTGAAGCTGTCAAATACCACCACAAGGACAATAAAAGAGATGAAAAGACCAACGTGAATATAAAAACAGGCCTTTGTGCAAATGAATAGCCCCAGCACCACAAAAAGCAGATAGATGGGTAGAGGCCTTGGCCTTCGTATAAATGAGAGTGTTAGGGCGATGGTGGCCAGGGTAAAAAATGCAACAAAATCGTCGTGGCCCAGAAAGCGGCCGTAATATTCAAGGGTGGGTGAAAATATGATGAAAAGTGCGCTAACTGCCCACCCCCAACTCCCAAGCTGTCTTCGCATGGAATAACAAAGCGGAATCAGCCCTATAGAAAAGAGGGCTGGAAGAAAGCGGGCCGTGAAGTCCGTTGCCCCGAAAAGCTTAAAAATGGCCGCATTTGAATAGTAAAGCAGGGGTCCGTGGTAAACAGGATCAAACTTGTAGGGAAGACCCTTTGTGATTATGTACGAAAACCATGCATGTATTGCCTCGTCGTGATCATATGGCCTGATCTCAAGGCCATAGAGACGAAAGATGCATGCGAGCACAAGCAAAATGGCCAGTACTGCCAGATCAGGATTCCTTTTCATTTATCATTTATCCATATTTCTTCATTTCCAGACCGGTAAAACGGTATAAGGCCTGCCGCTCTCAGCCAGGGGCCGCTTTCAGTACCATAGGTCTTTTTTTCCAGGGTTCCCAATATCATGAACCTGATATGGTATTTGTCCAGGATTCTTGCGATCTGACGGGGATTTCTGCTTTGGTACAGATCGCCCATTGCCCTTTCCCGCTCTTTTATTTGATCCCAGCCATGTCCGTGCTGATACACATGATATTCCCAGCCGATAACAGCAGGCAAGCCCGTCATGGAGGAGACTCGGGCATAGGGGCCATAACTTGATCCGGAGGCCTCGGCTATTGTGGGCTGCCCTTTAACGTCCTTAAGGGTTTCAATGAGCTTTCTCATATCCGGGGAAGACGTGTCCAGGAATCGCAGGCCGTCAATGGAAAGGGACTGGCCAGGAACCTTGGGGTCTTTCCACCAGGCTGTGAGACTTGTGATGGAAGTAGGCAAGGTGGATGCGGCAAACATGAGGCATACGGCAAAGGGAATGCTTTTGTATCCAGGTTTTTTTGATATTTCAGCCATGATTACTCCTGCCACCAGCGCAAATAGTATCCATACCTCAAAGTGAAATTTGAATACGGTGTTCATCCTGTCACTCAATGTAAATATTTCCGTCCCTATGAGAACCAAAAGGCCTGCTGCCATGAGGAGGGAAAGCCTGAGATTGAGGCTGCCTCCTGGTTTTTCCAGAAGCATGTAAAGAACAAAAAGGAGAACCGTGCATAACGCAGTAAGGGCATAGGGCAGGAAAAAGAGTAGAAGCAGGCCTGAGATCAGCAGTGTGACAGGGATTATTTTTTTGATTTTCAGGGTCATGGCTGCCCAGACGAGATAGATGGCCATAAATGGGCCAAATATGATGAAAAGGTGCAGGGGGCTCATCCCCTTAGATGTAAAGGTAATCGTTGCCCTGGAGGCAGGCGATGACCAGAAGGGCAGCACTATTATAAGGGCAGTGGCAAAGGCAACTCCCAAAAGCCGTGTAGCATCCTTTAGAGAGCCGGTCATTGAAAAAAATATCAATACCAGGCAGTAGACAGGCAATGCCCAGGGGTTTGTAAGGGCGATCGCGCCCAGGGCAAGACCTGCAAGGAAAGGCGCCCTGTTTTTAAGGGGTGCCTGGTTCCTGCTCCAGATTATAAGGGCTGCCAGAAAGATGGCAGTAAAGACAATATTTATGAAGTGGCCATGAAGATCGGCAAAAACCGATGTCCAGAATGGGAATTCGTTGATGGCGTCTGGAATTATTCGGCTTGTATCCCAAAAGTCCTTGAAGCAAAGGCCGTTTGCCAGGGGGTTCAGGAAAAAGGCGGAAAGATTTCCTGAAAACAGTATGAATATCACTGAAAACACACCTGCCAGACGGCTGGAAGTCAGATGTTTTGCGCCCCAGTAAAAGAGTTCTGCCGCCATGGCTGGCACAAGGGCCGCCCCGAGATTGTAAAGATACGATGTTGGCACATGGGAAAGCCTGCCCAAAAAGGCCATGAAAAACTGCCCCCATGCATGGTAAAAAAGTGGCGAGCCAGAAAACCACGGATCAATAGGTGGGTAGGTTTCTGATCTGGTTACGCTGTTTAGTATTCCAAAGTCAAAGGGGCGCTCGCCCCATAAGATGGCCGGATTGTGCATCCGGAGAATTAGAAAGAATACAAAAACGAGCCAGAAGACAAGCTCTGTTTCCCCTCTAAGCACCTTTCGTATTTTTGTCATCTGAAACAGCGCCACTGCGTACAGGATGGCCAGAGTGAAAAAGACAGAATACTTGCCCGGTACTGGCAAAAATTTTTGTTGAAAGCAGAAAGAGAAGGCGGCCATGCAGAGTAATACGGCCCTTGCTGGAAGATGAATGCCAGGAAACAGATAACTGCTCAAAAGCATGCCCCCAGCACCCGCCATGAGTATCAAAAACATGAATCGAATCAGGATAACCGGTTCCTGACCTTCCTCTTCTTTGATACCAGAAAGGGTTACAGGCCTTATTTGACTGGCGGGCACAGTGTGCAGGTTGCTGTTCCCTCTTTTGTCAAAAGAGGCAAGTGTATGGATAAGTTCCTCCTCAAGCCTTTTGATTGAGAAGTCTTTTCCCTTTTTGAAAACAAATACCCTTGGGTGATCATAGACCGTGAATGCCTCTTCAGCGTCATCGTCAGGAAAGGTGACAGGGCCAAGGGAGGGATAGCTGAAAAATTCCTTTTCCAGATGAAAACCAGACAGGTTGCCAAAGAGGAGATAATACAGGCGGGAGGTGGCAGGAAAGACGTTTCCAAGCCTTGTTATAGGCCCGTATGCCCTGTTGCTGCTTATGACCAGATAGTCTGCTTCATCAAGCCTTGAGGCTATCTCCTTTATCTTATCAGGCGAATCCTTACTGGTCATGTCCAGTGCCTGGAATTTGAGATGCCGTCTGCCGTAACCTCCAAGGGGAAGTGAGTCGTCCCACAGTTCCGTGGCAATAGTGCTACCAGAAGGGACGTTTTGTTTTATCCAGACGGACGCCTCTACCCTGGTCATAGGCCTTGAGTATATGGAATGAAAGGCCAGCGCCCAGAAAAGAGTAAAAAAAACAGTTGCCGAAAGGGGAAGCCACGCAAGTGGTACTTTTTTTACTTCAGTATTGAAGCGGAACACAAAATATGCGGCAAAGATAGCAATGAAAGGATAAAGGGGAAGAAAGTACCTCATGGTCTGTACGGGATGACAGGCAATGAGTGCAAGCAAGGAGGCAATGAAGACAAGAGGCAGCGCAAGTTCCTGTTCCTTATCCTTTAAGAGCCTGGCAAACACGAATACTAGGCCTGTGACACCGGATATGAAAAGCGTAACTCCTGTGCCCCAGAGCGCCATGTTTTTGAGTCCGAAAAGCAACGGGGCTCTTAAGGCCCACTGGAGGGAAGGGGGAAATCCTGAAAACGGCTGGGAGATCCTTGAAAGTTCCTTCATGTTGGAAATGAACGACTTTGCAGGGAGGATGCCCCAAAAACTGGGGCCTTCAAAGGCGTATGGGTTAAGTAGCCGGAATGTCAGAAAAGATGAGAAAAGAATCACCAAAAGAAACAGTACACGTTTTGTGGCGCTCATTCTCTGACCCGTAACAAGGCAGGCCAACGCTGCAACAGGTAACAGGGATATTGCCGAAATCTTGCAGGCTAGGGCCATTCCTGCAAGTAAGCCGGATATGAGGGCGTGTCCGAAGCCTTGCGACTTGGAAAACCTTAAGAGAAAATAGAATGACCATGCCATGAAAAGGTTCATAAAGGGGTCAGTAGTAAAAAAATGGGACAGTTGTATGGGCAGAACACTGAGACTGTAGAAGACTGCGGCCCACAACCCAGTTACGTAGCCGAACAAAAGAGAGCCAATTAAAAATGTCAGTGCTATGGTTGCGGAATCCGCCAGGGCCGACAGTATCCGCCCGGTGTTTGTAAAACCATCGTAGGTATCCGTGCCAGTAATTTGGGCAATGGCCTTTGCCGCAAAGACGGGCAGGTCCCCGTAAACGTAAAAGGAATGGCCCTTGTTCACAGGATTAAGTGGAGAGGTCTCTGTGGAAAAGTATTCCGCAACCGATTCAGGCCACTCGATGGATGTTACCACCATTGTAAGGAATCGCTCGTCCGGGTGAAGGTGGCAGCCCCTGTCAAAGTTTAGACCAGTGAAACGGAGCATTACCCCAAGTGCTATGAGGGAAAATGCGGCAACAAATATGAATCTTCCGCATCTGTTGTTAGTTGCACCATTAACCGTTTTCATTGATTGCAGGTTTGGCCATGCCCCTCTTTTCATCACCGGGAATATCAACGGAATAGATCGTGCAGTTTCCCTTGCGGAATCTCTTCTTTACAATACCCTGCATCTGGCGCTTCCACTCAGTTCCATAGAGTCTTTTTTCCAGATCGCAGCAGACAATCCAGTTGACCCCGTATCTTGAAAGAAGCTCCAGGCAGCGTCTCTTGTTTTTACACGTGTAGATGGCGTTGATGTCACGTTTTCTTCTCTCAAGCTCCTTGCTATCTCCTCGCCAAAGGAATTCGTGTTGCCCCCAGCCGCACAGGGTGGCGCATCCGGTAAAGGTCGATATCCGGCTGCTCCACGTATATGAAGTGCCAGGTGCTTCCAGACACACGTCACCAGGTCTTGCCCTTGTCCTTAACCAGTCTATGGCCGCCAAATCATCTGGAAAGGATTGTCGAAGTGGCCTTAAACCGTTCAGGGTGAGTGTTTGATAGTTGAGTGATTTTATCTTCTTTGCGATTGCAACACATGGATAGGCCAGGCCAAGGGCCACCAGGAGGCTAAGTGCCACAGTGGAAAGACCGCCTGCTTTTTCTTCAAGGGGTTTTACAGAACGGAAAACAGAAACAAAGCCAGAGGTCATGAGTAATGGCCATGCGCAGTAGGAGAGCTTGAAGACCGTATTCATCCTTTCATAGGGAGGAACATATATATCCTTTAGATAAAAAATTTCTGTCAACAGCAGGCACAGGATTGCCGATACCGAGATGGCGGCAAGACCTTTTCCCAATATCCCCTCCCTTTTTGAAAGCAAAACCTGCATGGCAAGAAAAACGAAAAGCATCCCTACAACAGGACGTAACCATAAAAGGGCGCCTGCCACCAAAAGGATGGGCCAGGTAAGGGGGAGAGGTCTTGAGCATGCCCACCAAACGGTCATCATGACTAATGGCAGGCCCCAGACCAGCAAAAATGCGGAAAGAGGACTGCCATGTTTGACAAGTCCAATCCCGAGATGATGTCCACCGGTTGGAATGAGAAGCGGACATAACACCAATGATGGAACCAGGGCCCACCAGGGCAGTCTTGTAATCCCAAGGATTTTCGAAACAAAAAAGAGTATCAACATTGGAGCAATATTCCAGGGATTTCCCAGTGCTGTGCACACAATGAGTGCGTTCAGCATAATAGCGCCTTGAAGGGGTGATGAATCTCCATCATTCCGGGTTCTCAAAAGGAGAGATGCAAATGCAATGAAGGAGGGAAGCATGACGTAATGTGCGTGCAGGTCACCAACGAGCAGGCTGAAAAAGGGAAATTCAGTTATGGTTCCAGGTATTATCCTGCTTGGGACCCAAAGGTCAAAAGGAGAGTGACCATGCGCACCGAAAACGAAGTAAATGGGAACCAGATTGCCTGCAAGCACCACCAAAAGCGCCCCTGCCACTGCCTTTGTGTAGGCTGTGCCGAGGATCCTGAACAGACTGAAAGTGGCCTGGAATATCAGGGAAAAGGTCAGGGCAAGCATCAGATTATATCCGGTATCAGGAGATATGCCTGAAAGATGACACATCAATGCGGCCTGCAGGTGGCCGAACCAGTAATAATTAAGGGCTTTTCCCGAAAACCAGAGATCAGGCGGAGGAAGCCTTGAGGAATGAAAAACAGAGTTCAAGATGGCAAAATCCATTGGTTTTTCAGTTCCTATTATGGCCGGTGAGGTTGCAACCAGTCCGCATGCAAACAGGAATAGAACAAAGCTTGGAAGCTCTGTGCGGATAAAGGCCTTTTTTAACGAGTGGAGGTATTCCGCAAGGTTTTTCCTGTGTAAGTAAAGAAACGCACACCAAGCGCATATGGCCACTGATACAGAGAGGGCAAGGGCCGAGCCGGACCAGATACCAACGCCTGAAAGGCAGATGATGCACAAAAACAGGGCAAACAGGTAGGGCCCCAATGTCCTTGACAATGCAAACAGGACTTCTGCATCTTTTGGGGACCTTAGGGGAAGAAAGGGCAGGGCGGCAAGGCCAAGAAACAGGGAAACGAGATAGAACCTTATGAGCTCAGCCATTACTATTTCGACTGAGGCCTTGGCCTTTGAGGGTATGCCATGTCTCAAAGCGGAACTTCAGCAGTTCAGTCAACGCCTTTATGCAAAAAATGGCAAGTTTCGGCCCTGGCAGGGAACACTTGCCTGTGGTCCTGGCAAAGTGGGTCACCTCCACCTGTTTGAGCTTTAGGCCAAGTTCGTATGCAGTCAACATTATCAGGATGGAAGGGATTATGCTGTCTGAGGGTACATGAGGAAGAATCGCCTCCAGGCCAGGCCTTGTAAAGAGCTTGAAGGGGACATTCAAGTCCCTGTAAGGGCAGTTGAAGATCCATCTTGCAAGGCTGTTGGTAAACCAGCTCAATATCTTTCTGTACTCCGGATCCTCTCTTTCCTTGCGAATTCCAGTTACAACGTGGGCCTCCTGAATCAATGGGAAAAGGCGCCAGAATTCCGCAGGATCCTGCTGTCCATCGCTATCTGTGCAGAAGATGTATTCATGTTTGGAGGCATTGAGCCCCCTTATCACCGAGGGACCATGCCCCATATTCCGGTCATTCAGCAGTAACACCAGCCCAGGCACAGAGCCTGACAGTTTTTTAAGGATCTTTCTTGTGGCATCAGTGCTGCAGTCTTCTACCACAATGATTTCTCCTTGGGAAAACCTTTTCAATATCTTTTCCCGGCAGTCCAGCACGGTTTTTTCTATGGCCGCCTCTTCATTGTAGGCAGGCATTACTATACTTATTCCGCCCTTCAATAGCCGCTATAAACCCTTTCCTCTTTTCCAAGAAGCAACCTGTCTATGATTTCCATTCCCTGCATCAAGGAGTGATCCATGTTGCCTGCTTCATATTTCCAGCCCCCAAAACGACCACGGGAGTATATGTCATGTTTCTTCAGGAATCCGTGAATGGTGGATAAAATCCTGTCCCGTTCAAGGGTAGGAATGGGATAGGCATACGGGATAAGAAATTGGGTAAAAGAGACAGGTTCTCGTACACTGTCAGTATTTTCAACATCTTCCAAAAGTCTTGACCTCTCTATGCCCTCCAGTATTGACCTGCGCCTGGGCCATTTATCCCCTTTAAGTGTAGTCTCACACATTAACGATGAATAGGTTTTTGTGTTTCCGCGGGGCACCAAATCCTTTGAATAGCTGGAAAGGGCAGTAACGCGCTGGAAGGGATACTCCTTTTCAGGAAAATATACCCAGGAAATTTGGTCCTTAACTTGATGGGCATAACCTGCCCCGGACACAACACATGAATTCCAGTGAAGCCTGTCTGCCATGCTGCGCACCGTTTCCGGCACCTCTCCCCTTATCATGGATACGAGCTCGTTTAAGGGCATAGTGGAGATGAGAATGTCAAACGCCCTCTTTGTGCCGTCTTTAAGCCATATCTGCTTGGTGGATATATCCACAGCAACGACCCTGGAGGAGAATTCGATATTTTCATCAAAGAAAGAAGCCAGAGTATTGAAAACCGCGCCCATCCCTCCTTTTCTTGGATAAAGAAAGGTTTTGTTTGGTCCCCACCCTTCCCGGACTTGTGTAGTTGTTTGAGGGCTTATCCTGTTTTTCACCCAGGATGTTGACATCTTTTCCAGGGGGTAGCCCCATACCTTATTATTGTATGGATAGAAAAAGATCTCACACAGATGGGCATCGAAAGAGTTGGAGAGCCAGTCACGAAAGTTGTCAGTTGACTTTTCTCTCTGCTTCGGTGACGCTTTTTCCTTATGAAAATGGCCGGAAAAATTTTTCGGTATGAATTCCTTGTGGAGCTGAATGGGGTAGGGGACAAGACTTTGGCCAAGCCTTATAAAGGCCTTTCTTTTTATTTTATGAAAAAAATCATCCCCAAATTGGCGAAGCAGTTGTCGTATCCTGTCGTATGTAGGAAACAGCACGTGTCCGCCATGGTCCCATGTAAAGCCTTTGGAATCAATAAAGGAACCGGAAAGCCCACCGGAGCAGGGCCGTGATTCATAAACGGTCCAGTTGCTGTATTTGAGTTCCTTAAGACGGTATCCGGCTCCCAGGCCGGTTGGCCCTGCACCTATGATTGCAATAGCGGGCTGGGTCAAATCCTTAAATCAGTCCCCTGATTTATTCTTCCCTTTTATGTCTGAGGATAAACCATATGCCCAGTATGGCAGTGGTCCCAAAGAGAATGGCATAGCCTTCTGCACTGCCAAAGGGTACGGGAATTGCCCCGCCTGATGTGGGAGTTGGAGTTGCTCCCGTGACAGGCGTGGGAGTGTAGGTTGGCCCTGGGGTAGGAGTGTTAGTGGGAGCAGTTGTAGGAGTCGGAGTTGGAGGAGCAGTTGTTGGAGTCGGAGTGGGCGTTTGCGAAAAAACTGGTCCACTAGTAGAAAAAAGCAAAAAAAGTGTGAGGATGAACAGCCTGAGCATCTCCATTGACTTTTTGATCATGACGGCCCCTTTTGCTTTCCAAGTATTTATTTGACAATTTGTATATCACCAAGTGTGAATATGTCAAGTTGAACTCGTTAGAGAAAATCAAACTTGTTTGGTTTTACTTACTATTCTGTAGAGTTCTATTAGCATTTTTATGGAATCAGTCAGCGGGTTGAAGGAACCATCAGGAACGTTGCTCCATTCAACCGGTATTTCCCTGATCCTAAAGCCTGCCTTTGACGCCGCCAGAAGTATCTCCACATCGAACATGTACCCGTCTGTTTTCAGTCTCGAAAACAGCTCTTTTGAAGCGGCTCTTGTAAATCCCTTGAATCCACACTGGGTGTCACGAAAGGGAAGCCCCGTTGATACGCGTATGAGAATGTTCCCGATCCGACTAATGACCTTTCTTAATGGGGTCTGGTTAAGTATCCTGCTTTGAGGGTGGGTCCTTGACCCCAAAACAATATCTACGCCACTTTCAAGAATTGGGATTGCTTCTGTAATTGTTAGGAGCGGTACTGGAAGATCGGCATCCATAAAAAAAACGAATTTTCCGTCAGCCTTGTTTACTCCCTCTTTAATGGCGGCGCCTTTTCCCTTGTTGTCCGGAAGTTTCATGCAGTTTATCCAAGGCCTGGAATCCGCAAAGTCTTTTATTATCAAAAAGGTTTTGTCAGTACTGCCATCATCTACTACCGTGAACCTTACTGGATTTGGCCTTCCGTTGTTGAATTGTTCAAGCTGTTTCAGTGTAAATAGTATCCGCCGTTCCTCATTGAAAACTGGCAGTATGGCTGTTATGTCTTGTTCCACGGTTGAACTTTTTTCAAATGTTCCAATAATGTTTTTTTGACATTTCTGATTTTGTAATCATGGGTCGAGATTTGATCAACTGGTTTTGTTTGTGCGCCGTATTAATTCTATCCTTAACCTCCTGTAACAATTCTGGGAACGGTGATTTGCAGGTTTTTCGTTTTTCCATAAATGGCATAGATGCTGAATGTTTGGTTGCATGTACAAAATGGGCGCAAATAAGGGGGCTTTCAGGAAAGACCCTTAACATTGTTAGTGAAAGTTCAAATTCTAAAGAAAAGGGTATGTGTTTTTTTTATCCAAGGGAGACAATAATGGTTTTTACCATGGCGGATGTCCCTGAGCCTCTTGATCTGGTGCTCCTGTCCTCTGAAGGGAAGGTGATTTACACCACTACCATGAAGGCCATGTCAAAGCGGCTTTATTCCTGCAATAAGCCTGCAAGGATAGCCCTTGAGTTCAGAAAGGGCCTTGTCAAGAGGGCGCTTATACGGCCCGGGCAACAGATTTTATCCAGTCAGGATATTTCTGATCTGGAACTTCTCTGCGGGATGGGCGCACGTAAGGGTAGATGAAAACATCCTTTAAAGCCTTAAAGGGCTCGCTTTTTCACGTTTTGCGCCTTTTGCGTGTGCATCACTACAGCAAGAACCTTTTGGTCTTTGCTCCAGCGTTCTTTGCTCAGGAGATTGCCGAGCCGGAAGTTTTTTACAAAGCGGCAGTTGGATTTTGGGCCATCTCTTTTGCTGCCAGCGCAATTTATATTTTTAACGACATATTTGATGCCCCAATGGATGCAAGACATCCCTATAAGAGCCAAAGGCCCATGGCTTCAGGTGATGTTTCAAGGCAGGCAGCCCTGTTCTTACTTGCAGGATGCGTTTTTATGGCCGTGCTTACGGTCCAATTCCTCAATTCAAAAACTACCTTGATAATTCTTACTTACCTCATGCTTGGGCCTGCATACACCCTTGTCCTAAAAAAAATACCTGTTTTGGACGTGTTGGCGGTTTCAGCCTTTCTGGTTCTCAGGCTGTTTGTAGGCTCCTTTGCCACATCCGTTGAGCTTTCTGGCTGGATTGTCCTTATGACCCTTTTGCTATCGCTATTTTTGGCACTTGCAAAACGAAAGGATGATGTACTCATCTATCATAGCAGCCGGATCAGGACACGAAAGGTTGTGGGTGGTTACAGCCAAGGAAATTCATATTTGAACATATTTCTTGTCATTATGGCCGCATCCATAATTGGTGTCTACCTGTTGTATATAAATTCTGAAAACGTACGGGAGCGTGTTGGCACTCCCTATCTATACCTAACTGCTCTTTTCGTTGTCATTGGTATATTGCGCTATCTCTATCTTGTATTTGTCCACAGGGATTCCGGGTCCCCTGTAAGGATTTTTTTTAAGGATAGGATGATCCAGTGTGCCCTTGCAGGCTGGATTATTACCTTTGGATTCGGACTGTATGGGTGAGTCTGCGTCGGTGATCATGAGGCAAAAAGTCAGGGATTTTTCAGCATGGGGCCGTTATCCCAGGGTCCATGGGGAACTCGTCTACGGAGTTTCTCCAGAGGGGCTGGCTTCCTTACTCAAAAGTGGTGATCCTTTTATTCCTTTGGGGAACAGGCGCAGCTACGGAGACTCTGCCCTTGCAGCACGCATGTTGGACGTCAGACCCTGTAACTATATGTTGGACTTTGACCCGGACAACGGCCTTTTACATGCGCAGGCCGGAGTTTTGCTTTCAGATATCCTGGAGACATTTGTGCCCAGGGGTTGGTTTTTGCCTGTAACTCCTGGTACCAAACATGTAACGGTTGGCGGAGCCATCGCCAGTGACGTTCACGGTAAAAATCACCACCTGGATGGTTGTTTCAGCAGGTGGGTAAAGGAGATTTCAATTATATTGCCAGGCGGCCAGGTGGTTTCCTGTTCCAGGAGCAAAAAACCTGAACTGTTCCTGGCAACCTGCGGAGGGCAGGGCCTTACCGGTGTGATACTTGAGGCGAAGTTTTATCTGAAGAAAATCGACTCCTGTTTACTGAAACAGGTCACTGTGAGGACCAATAACCTCATGGAAACCTTTGATGCCTTTGAACAATATCGAAATATGCCGTACTCCGTGGCATGGATTGATGGCACGGCAAAGGGCCCAAAGACCGGACGTGGCATTTTTACCTCTGCATCCTTCATGAAAGGGGGAGATTTTGACTACAGGCCTCACGGTAGTATGGATATCCCCGTGGATTTCCCAACTTTTTTTATGAACAAGGCCCTGCTATCAGGATTCAATTTCCTCTATTACCATCGCACACAAGAAAGGGTTTCATATCAGCAGGTTGTTGACATTGACACTTTTTTCTATCCGCTTGACAGGATCGGGCAGTGGAACAGGCTTTATGGCAGACGGGGTTTCGTTCAGTATCATTTCATTCTGCCCAAACGGCAAAGCCTTGATGGTATTCTTGAAATAATGAGGGAAATAGACAGATCTGGCATCAGTCCCTACCTGGCTGTTCTGAAACTTTACGGGATGGAAAACCGGAACCTGTTATCGTTTCCCTTGGAAGGTTATGGTCTTGCCCTTGACTTCAAAATTCAAAAAGGCCTGTTTGATCTCCTGGATAGACTTGATAACAAAGTCGCAGCCAGGGGCGGAAGGCTCTATCTTACTAAGGATTCTAGAATGAACAGGAAGATGGTTGAGAAAGGCTATCCTGGTGTTTGGCAATTCAGGCGATTTAGAAGGTCACATGACATGGACAAGATGTTTCAATCCCTTCAGTCCAGAAGGCTGGGGCTTTAATGATGGAGTCCGTTCTTATTCTTGGGGCAAAGAGTGACATCGGCAAGGCCCTTGCCAGGGAGTATGCCCGTCACGGTTATGACCTGATTCTTGCTGCAAGAGATGCAGGAACTGCCTTGAGGGATTTTGCCTCTGACCTGCGCATCAGGAGCCAAAGAAACGTGATATTGCGGAGTCTGGATATTTTGTCCGTTGAAGCACACGAAGATTTTTATTTTTCCCTGGGCAAAAGGCCTGCGGGTGTGATTTGCGTTATAGGCTACATGGGGGATCAGACGGCTGCGTCAAAAGATTTCCGGGAGTTTAAAAGAATAACAGACACAAATTACACGGCGGTTGCCTGTTTTCTGAACGTGGTTGCCAATGATTTCCAGAGGCGACGCAAGGGTTTCATAATAGGGATCAGTTCTGTTGCAGGTGACAGGGGGCGTAAAAAAAATTACATCTATGGTGCTTCAAAAGCCGCTCTTTCTGCGTATCTATCAGGTTTAAGGGCAAGGCTATATCCCCACGGTGTGCATGTGATGACGGTGAAACCAGGATTTGTCAAAACGCGCATGACAATGGCCATAAAGCTTCCACCTATCTTAACTGCAACTCCGGAAGATGCCGCAAGGCAAATATATACGGCTCAAAAAAAAGATAAGGACGTTATATATGTAAAGGGCCGGTGGAGACTAATTATGGGTATAATCCGCCTTATCCCTGAGCGAATTTTCAAGGCCTACTGCAATTTTTAACGCCCCTTTTAAGCCTTTTGCATGTCTCATGTAACAACTAAATTTCAGGTCCCTATTCAAACCTGAATCTTGGTTCTATTGGGCCTTTCTTGACACGAGACAATTTCGTACATACTAAAATTAAAAGGGATTATTTTTTGATAGGAACCATTTAAGTTGTAAGCACGGGGGAGGCAAGATTATGAATCCCGGGCAAGCCAAGAAAATTCTCACGAACATCCTGCCTGAAGGTCCTGAAAAATCCTGCACAATTACCCTGTGGAACGGAGAACAGCTCAAATTTGGAGACGGCCCTCCCCAGTTTCAAATAAGAATCAAAAGTCCCCATATCTTTGAAGAGCTTCTGGTTGAACCCTCTCTTGCCCTTGGAGAAGGCTACATGCAAGGAGACATAGAAATTATTGGAAACCTTGGCGATGCCATGGAGTGGTTTTACAAAAATGCAGCAGAAGAGAGACTGACCCCCTTTCAAAAGGCCAGGGTCTGCTGGCTTCATCTAAAAAAGAGGGCCACCATAAAACAGACCAAAAAGGACGTGCAGGCCCATTACGACAAGGGAAATGATTTCTACAGACTGTGGCTGGATAAGGGCATGAACTATTCCTGTGCCTTCTTTACCTCAGAAGATGAATCCCTTGAGCAGGCCCAGCTCAATAAGATCAACCGAAGCCTCAAAAAGCTCAGGTTAAGGGCCGGCCAGAGGCTTTTGGACATAGGGTGCGGATGGGGCAGCCTTGTGATGGAGGCAGCAAGGAAATACAAGGTTAAGGCAGTTGGGCTTACCCTTTCCCAGAACCAGTTTGAGCTTGGAAATCAGCGCATCAGGGATGAAGGCCTTGAGGATCAAGTGGAGATCAGGCTTCAGGACTACAGGGAGATGGATGAAAGCGAGTACAAGGGTTTTGACAGGATCATCTCCATAGGCATGTTTGAGCACGTAGGCAAGGAAAACATTTCTGTCTTTTTTGAAAGATGTTCCAGGCTACTTAAGGATAAGGGGATAATGCTCCTTCACACCATCGGCAGGACAAAGCCCATGGAGATGGATGCATGGATTACCAAGTATATATTCCCCGGCACATACCTTCCAGCCCTTGGAGAGCTTGTGGAAACAGCTGAGGATACAGGCTTTGATTTCGTGGACCTTGAAAACCTGAGACGCCACTACGATCTCACACTTGGCAACTGGGCAAAGAGGTTTGAAGAACATGCAGATAAGGTGAAACAGCTTTATGACGAAAAATTCGTAAGGATGTGGCGTTTTTATCTCTACGGCAGCCAGATGAGCTTCAGGTACAATCCCTTATTTGTATTTCAGCTTCTTTTTACCCTGGGAAGAAGAAATGATCTGCCCCTGGTGCGGGAAGAGCTTTATGTGTAGCTTTTAGGGAATCTTTTGGGCTAGACAGAACCGAATCAAACAGACTATATAGCCATTGGTCCATGTTCGTTGAAATTTGGCCACCGTCTGTTAGTATAGACTTTAAACCTCCAAAATTAATTTTTATGTGCATTTTTTTCGATGAAAAAATAAATGATATCTGAAGGTCGAAGCGACACCAAAAGCCAAAATAAGCTAAAAATAGGCGATATATTTCTGCCTGAGAGTGCCCTTGGTAAATGGGAAAAATGGCGCTGGGTGCAGTTGGTGGATTGGATAGAAACCCTTGAGGCACCTCTTTGCATAGGCATATATGGAGATTGGGGCTCTGGTAAGACAAGTCTTTTCGATGTAGGTTTTTATCTTCACGAAAAAAAGAATTACAAAACTAGTTACCAATTGCGACGAATAACAATCTCCGAGCGGTATAATTCTATAGACTTCCATAATAAAATTAACGGATTTTTAGAGGAAGTAAAAAATAAGAAATCTCAATCTTCTAATGTTAGCAATAAATTAATATTGTTAATTGACGATATTGAAAAAAATGATGAAGAAACTATTTATAGCGTCCTAAAAGATATTGGTGGATGTGTGAGATATTTAAGTAGGAGGTCATCTACTTATTCACAGGTTCCCATTGTCTATTTCTTTGTTGCTGCCAATCAGGAGTTGCTTCTTAAAAGACTAGAGCCACTTTTTTATGGACTCGAAAATGCTAAAGATTTTTTGGCATCCATTATCCCCATAGAATATTACATGCCTAAGGCATCAGGCGGGGATGTATTGTCAACCTTTTGGCCTGAGTTTGATGAGCAAGATGCTGAACATGGTTTCCCAACAGCGTTGCTGAAGAAATTCTGCAAAAAATTCCCCACCTATAACCTTCGTACAGCAAGGCGTTTCATCACGACAGTGTATTGGTTTTCAAAGTATGCTTATGTGAAGCCTTATAAAGTTATAATGAAATCTAAAGGTAATGATTATGATAAAAAGATCCTTGATCTAGTGCTGCAGATAATAGGTTGTCTTTTGGCTTATCTTAGATTTCATCAGGCCTATGTTTACAACGAGCTTGTTGCCAATAGTGAAAATATTGATCTGGCCCTGAAATTTATTAAGACTCTGGATGCGATTTTTTCAAGGGAGAGGGCAGGTTTTATTCCTTCACAAGATGAAAAGGATTTGAAGGAGATGAGAGGTAGGCTTGAGGGGGCTGGGCTGTATGAGGCCGCCAAGGCCCTTTCAGAGGGAAGTATAATTAGATCTTACAGGGAATTTAGAGAGATCATCAATAGTGCCTTGTTGGAACTTGTGGCCGAAGCTAAAGATAAAAAAAATAGTGAAAATTTGCAGGAATTCTATTCCATTAATAAAGTTTTTGAATACAAAGAGCTAAATGACTTAATGGTTAAATTTGCAATAGAATTTTTGAAACAATAACACTAATGACCGGGCAACTTTCCATAAAAAAGACAAAGGACACCTTTTTGATTATGTGCAGTGTGAGCCTTGACGACTCCTCGCCAGGCTTTAATGGGCCCGAACTTGATGACAAAAGCGTAAGCCCTGAAGATAGGCCCTTTATTTTGACCCATCTTATAAAAGAAAGCCCAAATGGGTGTTCTTTTTTTATGAAAGGGCCCCAGGGCTTAGAGCGTTTCGACCTCACAGGTGAACTTGCGCAGGTTTCAAGGCTAATGGATGGCTCCAATACAGTTTCCGAGATTGCCCACCGTTTAGGTATTCCCTTTGACCAGGTTGCCCGTGCAGTTTTTCTTCTCTTAAAATACGGTTTGGTTCATATTGAGTAGGGGTCTTGGGTGGATGTAGTTCTCCAGAAATTTTACTGGTAACTCCTCCCTGTATCGAACCGCAATTCAGTCTAAGGAGGGTTCGGCCTGCGGGAACTCCACCCATGGGTCTTCTATATCTGGCCTCGGCCCTGCTTGAGGCCGGTTTTTCCTGCAAGCTTATTGATGCATCTCAACTGGGTCTTTCGTCAAAAGAACTTGCAAGAAAAATAATCAGTCTTTCGCCCAGGATTGTTGCATTTACCTCTGTTACGGCCGCCTATCCTGCTGTTATAGATGCAGTTTCCCTTGTACGAAGTGAAGACTCATCAATTCGTATGGTAATTGGTGGCCCTCATGCCAGTGCACGTCCAATGGAGGTTTGGGAAACAGGACTTTTTGATGCAGTTATAACAGGCGAAGGCGAGGGGCCGCTGGTGTCTCTGGTTCAGTACTGGCTATTCCCTGGAGAGGTACAAAGGCCTTTTGATGGGGTGTTTCTGGGTGAGGGATGGGTTCCCAGGCCTTTTTTTCACGAAAGTCTCCATAGCATACCTCTTCCTGCAAGGAACATGGTTGATCTCTTCTCCTATGCCCATCCTGGCACCATTTTTACAAAACGCGGTTGCCCGAGGAGGTGTTATTTCTGCTCCATATCAACATCTGGTTTCGAGCGTTTTCATCCATTGGAACGGGTCTTTGAAGAGATAGATATAATTTCCCAAAGTCACGGCATTAAAACCATAGATGTACTTGACGATACCTTTTTAAGCAATGGAGAACGGGCAGTCGAAATAGCCCGTTACCTATCTGCCAATGGACTTGACTGGACCTGTCAGGCGGCTGTAGTGGAGCTTCTTAGATCCAGGGAAATTATTCCTACACTTGCAGAATGCGGGCTCAAAAACATCTTCGTAGGAATGGAAAGCGGTTCCAAGAGGGTCATGAAAAAGGCCAAGGGCATAACTCCAGAACAGGCCCTGGAGGCGGTTTCTCTATTAAAAAGGGCTGGAGTTCCGGCCGTAGTAGCTTGCTTCATACTTGGACACCCTTGGGACGATTATAATTCTTTGACTGCCACCGGTGAATTCATATTGAGACTTCATGACATGGGTGTAAGGATATCCGTTTCCTTACTGGTTCCTTATCCTGGTTCAGCCATTGGAGACAATCCTGAAAGGTTTGGAGTAAGGGTTCTTTCTCATGACTACAGGCTTTACAATGGCGAATATGTTCTGTTAGATAATAATCGTCTTGATTCAGAGGTGCTGTATAGTTTTTACGTAGATCTGCTGGACAGGCTCACGGCCTGAAGAACCAGGGGTAATCTCGCTGGCAAAAAAGAAGGAGATCAAGGGGGTCGGGATTCATGACAGAATCAAAATCTGAATCTATAGGGAATCAAAATAACCATGATACAAAACTGCCATGCCTGCCCATGTATGTACCTGATCAACTTACTGAATCCCAGGAAAGGGTCTTAAATGATGTTCTTCGTCGACTTAAAAGATTGGGTAATGCGAACAAAAGAAACAATTCCGGAAATCAAAGGCAATTCCTAGACAATTTTTTATATATAATAGGCGAAAGGGGTTCTGGAAAGACTACCCTGCTATACGCTTTGATGCAGCGCCTGCAAAGGCAAAATAATTTACCAGGTGTGCAACAATATGTTGACACTTGCCTAGGCCGAGATGGGCAAAATGATAGGGGGAAAAAAGACCTTCCATTTAGCTGTATTCCCCTTTGTCCCATTGATCCAGAGATGTTCAATGGTGATGAAAAGTTTATCCTTGCATGGGTCTTTTTGAGAATAGAAGAAGTTATAGAAAAAATAAAAAAGTATCTTCCATTTCTTCATGAGCCTGCCGTCTCGTGCCAGGTCGAGTGGAATAGCGGTTCTCGCGGGAAAGATTTATTTTTTGAGTTGGAAGAAGCCCTTTCCAAGGTAAAGAAATCGTTGGCCCTTATAGGTGGAGGGTTCAAGGAGCATGTCAAGAATTTTTCTTATACCTCAACGGACTTTTCAAATAATATATTGGAGGTTCAGCAAAGCGGGTTGAGGCTCGTAGATTATATTAACTATTTTTTAAATAAATTTTTTAATTTTTTGGATGAAAATTTTTTACATAGAGAGAATCACTCTGCTTTGCTCCTCATTCCCTTTGATGATATCGATTTGACAGGAATAAAGGGTGCCAAGTTACTCCAAGTGTTAAACACATATCTTCGCCATGACAGGGTTGTACTGCTTTTCCTGGGGGCGTTTTCCGCATTTAAAAAGGCCATTTATGGTGATCTGGTGTCCACTGTTCCTGATATTGTTGGGCAACGCGCCTTGGACGATCCTTATTTTTACAGAGTATCCAAGGACATCCTTCAAAAATATATGCGGGCAGAAAACATATTCCCTCTTTATACCTACGATGAACAGGTGCGAAGCTCCGACTTTCAGCAAAGTGAATTGGCATCCCGTCTTTTTTATGTGCCAATATATTCATCTAAAGGACCGTTAACTTCTGGATCCGAAACTAGAAAGGGATCTTCTGAAGCTAGTAATGGGAAGGAAGAGAGTTTTCCAATAAACATGCCTACAGATTTTGTCTATCTGTTGCGTGGTAACTTAAGACACCAACTGGCCTTTTATCACTGGCTTCATGAGTTGGGTTCTGTTTATGAAAAAAATGATAGTAAAAATCAAGAGAAAAAGAATGAAGCCGAGGATGCGGAAATTAAGCCCCAGAAGATAATGGGCATTCTGAAACAACTTATTCAACTTTTAAAATTCAACTCGGAATATCCTGACTTTGAAAGTCGATTTGAAAAGACATTTGATATAGATTCCGTCAACAAAGTAATAACCCTAGATATGGTAGAGCTTTCCCGCCTTATAACTCGAGACCGCTCTGGAGATAATGTTTTGCAGGATCTGAATTACATGGTCCGTAGCGTCTGTTTTAGCAGCGATATTCTTGCCATTCTTGACAAGGAAGGTGCTTTTTCTCCATTTAATTCCAATGGTCAGGGGATAAGGATTATAAGGCGTTCCACACCACAATCTGAAAATTCTATTATCCTTTTCTTTTTTAATCGTTTCTGGAGCTGGCTTGATGCGGAGGATATGCCATCCATGCCCTCAGATGTAGAAAGAGATGGAAGGTTTTATCCGTGGAGTACGATTTCCGTGATGGTTAAGCTATGTAGGGACAAGCTAGATGCTATTATTCTGAATGTGGGCAAAGGATCTGAACAAAGTAAGGATGTTACAAAAGAAAATATCCAACGGATTGATTCATACCTGAATTCATCGTCATCCCAACTTTCAAGTGATGTTTTGGCCAAGATAATGCTTCGCTATGCCATGGTGTTGGCAGCTCTGGACCTTGTTTCTGGCACCAATGTTAAGGCAGAACACTTGAAAATTCCAACGAATTTCAAAGAAAACTTTTTTAAGAAAAGATTCTTTGATACTAATTGGCAGATCTCTCTGATAGAACTTTTTCACAAAATAGACTCTTCTTCCTTGGAGGATTCTCCACTTTTGCCCTTTAAAGACAAGATCAAGGAGCTTGCCAAAGACCTTATTAATCTTTTTTCCGTTGGTGAGCCTAAAGATGACCAATTACGGGAATTCCTGGAAGGGATGCAAAGGGGAGAAATTGATGATAAATGGTTGATTTGGGCCTATACGAGGCAGTTTATAAGTTTCAGTAAAGGCAAATGGTATCTCACTAACGAAGGTGAAGTCAAGTTAAAGAGCTTGAGGTATCAACGTCTATAAAATTAAAGAAAAAACAAATATTAAAAACAGGTATAATGACTTCATTAAATAGGTAGATAATGCTTCCAAGGCTTCTCTCCTTCATATTTGAAGGGCGTGCCAGCCGATTTATCCCGTTAGGTATCTGTGGCCTGTCCGTTAACCGTTCTCAAGATTACGAACAAATGCTGGATGAGGCCGTGGAGATTCTTGCCTCTGAGCCGCCCTTTGTCAGTAGTGACAGGGCAGTAATCAGGAGAAGGATAAAGGCCCTCTATGAGAGCTACATGCCAAGGGATGAAATCTCACAGTCTTGTTGCCTAGGACTAAATCCCTTCATAGCTTCCAGCTGCTCAGGCATTTTGGTGCCTTTTTTGCTTCTTCAGGACATGGCTAGGCTTTTTATCAGCGAATTCGATGGAATGCCGGCATTCAAGTTTTGGCAGTTGAATCCCCAGGAGGACCTGGCTGGAAGGCCCGAAATGTGGTGGAGCCAAATAAATCACGAATCAAAGCTTGAGCTTTGGCGAAGCCTTTCCCTAAGGATTGACACTACCCCAGTGCTTGCGGCCTTTTTTGCAGAGTCAAGGGTTCCCCTGAATCAAAAGGCCATAAGAGACGAGGTGGATATCCGCTTAAACGATCAGATTGTACTAAAAATGCTTTCAAAGGGGTTGGCTGAAACACATCTGCATCTCAGTGCGGGTTTTTCCTTTAGATTGTTGGTAAGACAGCTCTTGGATATCCATAACGGACATCTAGACCAGTTGATCAGAAATCTTTATGGGCAAAAGGAATACCAAATGCTGGCTTACCTTGCGGGGTTTTTAATCACTCGCTGCCTTTTATTAGATGAAATCTTTGTTCGTAAGTCTACAAATGGGGAGGCTCTAAAAACAAAACAAGGTCCTTTTATTGAAGAAATATGTAAATGCATAGGGCTTCCATCACATGTTCCCCTGTCATGTACATTCCTAAACCACTTGAGACAGTGGGTGGACGGTGACTATCCGGTGGACAATCGGATTGAGGCCATAAGGAAATGCACAGAGTGGATATCACATTACTTATGGTTCTTACGGCAGAAAAAAAATTTGAATGGTTCATTTTTTTCGTCTTTATTAAACGATACCGCATTTTTAACAAAGACCCTGCGGCTGCTTGAAAATATGCCTCTTTCCCTTCAAATACTCCTATTGTTCTATTTGCAGATGAAAAACCGGCTATTTCGCTTTGTAGTCCAGGAGCACGGGGCTTACGGATTTACCCGGTTCCGGGAAAGGTTTGTCAGTATGAGACGTTTTGGTATGGATAAAACGTCTTGCTTGACACATCTCAGATCAGACGACTTATTGCGCAAGGTGGAAGTGAGGATAAGCATAGACAAGGATGACTTTTATATAGCCAAGAGAAAGATCATCGAAATATTAAGGGAACAAGGAAGGATTTTGGGTTCCGCCCTTGGTGCAAGTGAACAGAGGCATGAACACCTAGATGTCAGTACACCTCAAGAACACCCTTTACAGATAGGGATTATTATCCACTTTGTAAAGCCAGATAATAGAAAAGATCCATATCCAAACGATTGCCTATTTTCCTATCTGAAAAGGCAGGTTATGCCCTATTTGCATTCGGCATGGAACATTTATGCCCTGCTTGAGAGGGTTCCTGCACTCGCAGAGTACCTGGTTGGAATCGATGTTGCCAATACAGAAACATCCTTGCCCAATTTTTGTTTTTACCCCCCCATATCCATACTTAGAGAGGCCTGGAGGCTAGGTGGCAGAAAAAGTCCGGCACGCCAGAGCATGAGTCTCACCTACCACGCGGGAGAATATTTTTATGATCCCTTGGCAGCCCTATTTTCCATTGATGAACTTTTGAACACCATGATTATCAGGCCTGGCGACAGGCTTGGTCACGGTTTGATTACTGGCATGAACCTTGGGTGGTGGTGCGATAGTTACGGCCCATTTGTAGTTAACAGGGACGAGGATATCCTTGGTCAGTTATGGTTGTGGAAAATGACTAATGACGGACATGTGGAGCCTCATGACTTTACAAGAAGAAAGTCAAGGCTTTTTTTGGAAGTGGCTAAATGGCTTGTTCCACTGGATGACACGCAACTTTCGCACAATCACAAGGAACTGATTAACATCTGGTCGGCGCTATCACTACGGCACGAGGCATTTCATTTCCTACTGATGCACGATCCTGAAATCAGAAGCGTCTTGGGTTTAAGCCTTGCAGAAACTGAGCTTTCACGAATCAAGAACAGGGTAGGCCCAGAGATATTTTGCATGTTTCATGGACTTTTGTCCTTTTTGCCAAAGGCAGATATTTTTCCGAATCCTTCTCCATACGATCCCTGCCCGCTCCACCTAAAAGAACAAAGGGATGTTTTAACCAGTTATTTCTTTTCCAAGGCCAGTTTCCTTAGGGGCAGAAAACGTGTTCACCGGAACTATTCAAAGGATGACGTGAGGGTGCTCCAAAGGCTCCAGGAATATATAAGGCGCAAGCTTGATGAAAGGGGTATAGTTTTAGAGGCGAATCTTACCTCAAACTGGGTTATCCTGGGCATGCGGGGAATAGAGGAGCACCCTATATTTACCTGGTATAATCAAGAGGAATCCCGACAATCCCCCAACCTTGTGGTAAGTCTCAATACGGATAATCCAGCCGTTTTCAACACCAGGCTGGAGATGGAGTACGCCATGTTGTTCAATGCCGCCCTTCGCAGGGGCTACTCTAGGCAGCAGGCAATGGAACTGTTGGAACAGGTAAGGAAAAACACTATGTTGAGTTGTTTTGTGAGAAGGGAACGGGTTGATCTGGCAAGGCAGCTTGATGCTCTAAAAAAAATAATTGATGAGTTGGACCGCCTTCCAAGGCCTCTGCAGTGTGAGTTGAACAGTCATATCTCGGATCTTGAAAGAGCGCTATAGAGACTTCATGGATTTTGGTAATTTTTTCAGGGTATTGGATGTTGCCTTTATGGTACCGGGATTTATCTTACTGCTCCTGGCCCATGATGAGCTCCTAAAACTTGTAGGAGTTCCACAGCCAGCTGATACCGCCCTTAATTCCATTATTTTTTTGATTGGGATGTCTTTGAGCGCATATATCCTGGGTTTTTTTGTCCATGGAATAACAAGAATATTACTTCGAATTATTAAAAAGTCGTTTCCTGATAAAATCACAAAAAAGATGGCAAGCCTGAAAGACCTTCCCCAGGATGAGGATATTCCCCTTTACCTATGGAATACATCGTCTGTTTGTTTCAATATAGGGACTGCGGTTTTGATTGGAGGGCTTTTTAAGAGATTTGGCAGGGAATTGTCAGGTTGCTGGGTATGGGTTTTATGTGCAGTTTTTGTTTTCATATTGTGGTTTTTGGGTATTGATTTCAAGATAAATGCCAAAAAGGTTACAAAAAAATAGTAACTTTCTGAAGAAAGGAGGTCCTATGAGAAGATGCGCAGTACTACCAGCCCTGTTCCTAATTGTTATCATGGTGATTGCTGGTTGCTCCAATCAACAAGAGCAAAAAAAGTCTGAAAGGTCCAAGGCCACGGTAAAGGAGCTACTTATTGGCGCAGTTTTACCACTTACTGGGGATGCGGCTCCCTGGGGAATACCTCCTAAAAAAGGTGCACAGCTTGCCGCTGATGAGATCAGCCAGAAAGGCAACTTAAAAATCAAGATTGATTTTCAAGATACCACCTGCCAGCCCGCCAGGGGCATCTCTGCATTTAGACAGCTTGCAGATGTGTACAAGATTCCAGTGGTGATGGGGGCCGTTTGCAGCAGTGTAACCCTGGCCATTGCCCCTGTTGCTGAAAAGGAACGGGTTGTGCTTATCAGTCCAGCCTCTACTAGCCCAAAGATCAGTTCTGCTGGGGATTATATCTTCCGGGTTGTTCCTTCAGATGCGCTAAGGGGCCGCATTTTTGCCAGATACCTGTTTAAGAAAAAGGGCCTTAGGAAGGTGGCCATACTCTATATCAATAATGAGGGTGGTGTGGGTAACCGCGATTCCTTTAAAAATGAATTTACTTCCCTGGGAGGCAAGGTGGTTTTGGAAGAGGCCTATCCACCACAGAGCCGGGATCTCAGAGCCCAGCTTACCAAGATCAAAAATAGCAACGTGGATGGTGTAATCGCAGTTTCATATCCGGATGATACCATCCTGATTATGAAGCAGGCTGCTGAACTGAAGGTGGGAAAACCGTTTTTCTATCAAACTGAGGCGGTTGAAGATCCAAGTGTGCTGAAACAGGCAGGTGCGGCGGCAAACGGGGCCATATACATTCTTCCGGCCCCAGCAGAAGGAGAGGCGGCAAGGGCCTTTGCCCAGGCCTATGAGAAAAGATATGGTACAAAACCGGAGCTTTTCGCAGCCGAAGCCTATGATATTATTCATCTTGTGGTAAAAGCAGCCGAGGCCAATGGAGGTAGGCTTGAGGCAGAAAAGGTTCGGGACTACCTTTATACTGTAAAATCATATCACGGCGTCTCTGGAATAATTTCCTTTGATTCAAACGGAGATGTCATAAAACCTATGGCCATAAAGATTATAGAAAATGGTAAGCCAAGGCTGTTGGAAATAGTGGGATTGGAATAGCCTAATGCTTTCACAGGCTGTAGTTAACGGCTTGATTGCAGCGTCCACATACCTGCTGGTGGCGTTGGGTTTCAGTCTTATATATACTACATCCCGTTTTTTTCATTTTGCCCACGGGGCGGTCATCACCCTGGGTGCTTATCTGGCCTATTCGATTAATTCCCAGGCAGGGGTTCCCCTGCTTGGTGCTGCAGTTATTTCCGTTTTTTTTTGTGGTTTGCTGGGTGTTCTTATGAACCACGTTGTATATAATAGGTTGCTAAGAAAGGGGGCTGGTTCCCTGGTTTTGATGCTTGCCTCCTTTGGCATTTACCTGATTTTTGAAAATGTTACTACCATTATTTGGGGAGCGTCCACACTAGGCTTTTCTCCTGGGCTACCGTCATCTATTTGTAAATGGCATGCCTGTATTACTAGGATTCATATCCTTACCTTGGCCATTGCAGCCGTATCTTGGGTATTTCTCGCCATTCTGTTTGCAAGGAGCAGGCATGGCCTCTTAATGCGTGCAGTTGCCGAATCAAGGGAGCTCGCCACTGCCTATGGTATAAAAACCCACGAAATAGTTGATGCTAGTTTTTTTATAGGCTCTGCGTTCGCAGGATTGGCGGGAATACTTATGGCGGCTGATGTCGGAATGACCCCGACAATGGGCCTTCACGCCCTCATGATGGGCGTAGTGGTAGCCATAGTTGGAGGAATAGGAAGCCTAAGGGGCCTTTTATTGGCATCCTTGCTGGTGGGACTGGTGCGGCATCTGAGTATATTTGTTGTTGGCTCCCAGTGGCAGGATAGCATAGTTTTTGCGTTGTTACTTGTTGTCTTGCTCAAGAGTCCTTGGGGGTTTGCAAGTGATGCTGCAGCCCAGGAAGTATAGATATGGAGGCCTATTTTTACCACCTCGTGGTCCTAGGGGGGGTATATATAGTATTGACTCAGTCTCTCGATCTTATTTCTGGCCATACAGGCTTGATGTCCATTGCCCACTCGGCCCTTTTTGGAATAGGGGCCTATGGTGTAGCCATTTTTTATGGGCAAATGCACTATCCCTTTATTGTAGCATGGCTGATAGGGATGGTCCTGGCCGGTATGGCAGGTCTCATGGTGGGTCTTCCTTCACTCAGGCTCAGGGGAGATTATTTCGTAATTGCAACCTTTGCCCTTCAGGTACTTTGCTTTAATTTCATGAATAATGTATCAAACGTGACAGGCGGGACATTGGGAATCACGGGTATTCCTACCCCATGGTTCATGTCCACCACGGCAAGGGCAGCGCTTGTGTGTTCATCCCTTGCACTTCTTTTTTCCTTTATAAAGTGGGTCTTAACCCGTTCTCCTTTTGGCAGGGTGCTCAACTGCATCAGGGAAGACGAGGATCTGGTGATGGCCCTGGGGCGAAATCCAGTGGGATTCAAAATAGCCGCCTTCATGATCTCGGCAGTAATGGCTGCGGCAGCCGGTGGCATATATGCCGCATACGTCAGCTTTGTTGACCCTACAACCTTTACCGTTATGGATTCCATCGCCATTTTGTGTGCCGTAATAATTGGGGGTTCCGGAAGTACAGCAGGCCCTGTGTTTGGTGCGTTGATACTGATTGGTTTGCCAGAGATCCTGCGTTTCGTGGGGCTTCCCTACAGTGTGGCTTCAAATGTCAGGCAGATTATTTATGGAATGCTTCTGGTTCTGATACTGATGTTTCGGCCCGGAGGTGTAGTAGGCGGATTTTCATTTGATATAAGGGAACATACCAGATTGTAACATGCAAGTATTGTTATCTGCCTCTGGAATTTTTAAGAATTTTGGCAGGGCGGAGGTTCTAAGGGGTCTTCAGATAGAGGTGAAGCGTGGTGAAACCATAGGTCTTATGGGGCCAAATGGTGCAGGAAAGACGACTCTTTTCAATGTTATTTCGGGGTTTATTTTGCCAGACAGGGGAAAGGTGCACTTTTTGGGTAGGGATATCACCAGTGACCCTCCGTATAAAAGGGCCCGAAGTGGAATATATCGCACCTTTCAAAGGGTTAGGATAGCTGAACAAATGACAATAATGGACAACCTGTTGCTGGCTTTTCAGGATCGTGCATATGAAAGGCCAATGAGTGCCCTATGCAGGATAAGGGATTGGCTGGCTTTGGAACACACATGGAGGCGTCGTGCCTTTGAGCTGTTAAAGGAGATGAATCTTGAGAGTGAAAAAGGCAGGTTGGCCAGAGATCTGTCTTATGGCCAGCAGAAGCTGCTAAGTCTGGCATTGGGCATAGCTTCTGATGCAAAGTTGATGTTGCTTGATGAACCCCTGGCTGGTTTGTCTTCTTCAATGGTGGATAGGGCGATAAATCTAATCAAAATAATGGTCAGAAAAAGATCCAGTATAATTATCATTGAGCATAATACCTCCTTTTTAGAACAAATGTGCGATTATGTCCTTTTCATGGCACAAGGTCAGATTCTATACCAAGGCAACCTCCAGGAATTGCGAGAACATCCTGGAGTGCTCCGGTCATACCTTGGTGGCCAGATGGAGCTGGCCTAAATAAAACGGGTAAACATAACGTGGGAATCTTACTGGAGAGTAACGATGTTCATGCCGGGTATGGTAAAAAGCCCGTTTTGGAATCGATTTCCTTTAAGGTCACCAGTGGCAATATCGTTTTATTCATAGGTCCCAACGGCGCTGGTAAATCAACAATTTTAAAGGCACTCACCGGTTTGGCCAATGTGACCAGTGGCAAAATAAAATTTCATGGTATGGATGTGACTCACTGGCCTCCATGGAAGGTGATAGGCAGTGGTGTTGCCTACTGCCCTCAAGGAGATGTGGTTTTTCGTAATATGAGTGTGGAGGAAAACCTTTTGATGGCGTTTTATGCCAAGGGTGACCCTGTAGATAAATCTACTGTAGAATCCATTTTGGCATTGTTTCCAGCATTGAAAGATAAATTGAAGTACAAGGCCTCTCAGCTTTCCGGTGGTGAGCAGAAAATGCTTGGTCTTGCAAGGGCGCTTTCCAATAAGCCAAAGTTGTTGTTGTTGGATGAGCCCTCCCTTGGGCTTGCACCCAAGGGCGTTCAGGAAGTTTTGGAAAAGATTGTAGCCATTAAAAATGCGGGCGTAACCATTCTAATGGTGGAACATAGGGTAGAGCAGGTAATGCCATTGGCAGATACTGTTATAGGTTTGAGGCTTGGGCGCATAAAATTTCAACTAAACCCCTTAGATATTTCAGAAAAGCAAATGAAAGAACTCTATCTATAATATTTTGTAAATTTGTGCCCTCACACCCAGCCGCAAGAGACAAGCGTATATGGCAGGAACTTGATTTTTTTAGAAAGTAAACTGTTCCTGTCATGTTCTGACTAAAAAGGATTATAGCTTCAGAAAAAGCAACACCCTTAAATATTGAAGGTTTTTCTTCTAAATGCCAATATCGCACTAATTCCCATGAGAGCTGTAAGAATTATCGCTCCCCACTGGCTTATGGTGGGTAGGGTGGTTGGGGCAGGCCCACCAATTCCCGGGCCTCCCTCATTGCTTATGGCCCCGTTTATGCTGCCATCCTCGTCATAAGGTCCGCCATCAGTGAGGTTAAAGCTAATGACCGTCTTGTTGCCCGTTGTTGTAATGGAAGTGGCAATCCTCCCGTAAAAGAATATCTAACCCAAACTTTACGTAATGATGTCAAGATGGCTAATCAAAGACTAGAGAGGCATTTTTGAAAAAGCTCTGTTTCCCTTCTGCCAGGGCCAGAGCTGAGCCTGCTTGCAACCACTATGGCAAGGGTCGAAAAGATCACCCCTGGAACCATCTCGTAGATATCAAAGATGCCTCCATGAAGATTTTTCCAGATCACAACTGCAAGGCACCCTGTTAGGATTCCTGCCACTGCTCCGGCCTTTGTCATGCCTTTCCATGAAAGCGAGAGGATGAGGGTGGGGCCAAAAGATGCTCCGAAGCCTGCCCAGGCGTAGGAGACCATCTCAAGCACTTTGCTTTCCGGGTCCCTTGCAAAAAAGACCGCCACTGCGCAAACAAGGAGCACCGTGACCCTTCCGGCCCATACGAGCTCTTTCTGGCCAGCATTTGGGCGAAGGCGCGCCCTGTAAAAGTCCTCTGCAAGGGCAGAGGCAGATACCAGAAGCTGGGAGTCTGCAGTTGACATTATGGCAGCAAGGATACCTGCAAGGCAGACCCCTGAGATTGCAGGATGCATGAGCCTTTGAACAAGAAATATGAAGACCTTTTCCGCATCCTTGAGCCCAACTCCCATGTAAAGGCTTCCTGCAATGCCAGCAAGGATTGCCCCAGCCATGGCCGCGCCTGCCCAGGATGTGCCTATTGCCCTGGCCCTGGGAATGTTTTCTGGAGAGTCGATGGCCATGAACCTTGCAAGTATGTGTGGCTGGCCAAAGTAGCCAAGGCCCCAAGCGCACAGGGAGATGGTGGCAGTAAGGGAGGCGAGCCCGTCGCCATCCGGCATGAGGGTGCCAAGGAGTTCGTGGGTGGCGCTACCAAGCTGATGAGGCTCCATTTCCATGAAGGCCATGAAGGGCACTATCAGGAGGGCAAGAAGCATGAGGGTTGCCTGGAAGGCGTCGGTCCAGGACACGGCCAGAAATCCCCCCATGAAGGTGTAGATCAGTACGGAGAGGGCCCCAAGGAGCATGGCCGTCTGGTAGGGAACGGAAAAGACGGAATTAAACAGCTTTCCCCCGGCAACAAGGCCAGAGCTTGTGTAGATAGTGAAGAAAAAGAGTATCATCAGGGCGGAAAGGCTTCTCAATATGCCTGTTTCGTCTGAAAAGCGGTTTTCAAGGTACTCCGGAAGGGTGATGGAATTGTCAAAGACCTCGCTAAACACCCTGAGCCTTTTGGCAACAAGGGTCCAGTTCAGGTAGGTGCCAAGGAGAAGGCCTGCGGCAAGCCAAAGCCCCTGGAGGCCGCTTGTATAGACAAGACCCGGAAGACCAAGAAGGAGCCAGCCGCTCATGTCAGAGGCCCCGGCGCTCAAGGCCGAGACAACGCTTCCAAGCCTTCTGCCTCCGAGTATGTAGTCGGAGATGTTCCTGGTCCTTGCCCACGCAACAAGGCCGATGCTAAATAGGCCAACGAAATAGAGGCAGAATGTAACGAGTATGTCCCTGTTCAATTTTCCAAATTATGGGCTAAAGGGTAACATCAAGCCTGTTTGCCATGTCTGATTTTACAAGCGAAAGACAACGGTAGTCTCCTTCATTCCTTATTCGCTCTAGAAGTTGCCTATTTGAGCAGTCCATAATCAGATAGTCAAGGCCTGCCCCCTGAAGCAGCCTTATTGCAGCAGGCTCAAAATTTTCCCTTTTCCTTCTGTCCATGCCCACTGTCAGGTTGTTTATGCCAGCTGCAGTCTTTATTGGCCTTTCAGTCCTAAGCATCTTCATAAGCACTATGGCCTCTGCAAAAAAGGTGGCATCCGGCCTGTTCACCAAGGATCCTGAGGCGTCAGTGGTGAGCCTTGGGCGAAGGACAGGGTCCAAAACGAGTCTTTCAAGGGGAAAGTTTGCCCTTTCAGCTGTCTCAATCACCTCTTCTGCAAGAAGAAGCATCTCATCAAGGCCTGAGGGGCAACACCCCTTCCTTGTAAGAAGAACCACCAGGCTGGTTTTAAGACAAAGAGCAGCGTTCAGCATGCTTTTAAGCCTATCTTTATCCGCAGTGACACAGTTGATGAATATCCTTCCTGTTTGGTCTGCCTCCACTGCCTCCTTGAGGGAGGCGGGTATGGGGCTAAGGAAAAGAGGGCAGTCCGTCTCTTTTCTTACCTTTTTGACCATCCAGGGCATCACCTGGTCAGAGGCCCTCCAGCCGCCAAGGTTGATTTCAAGGCCGTCTGCTCCGTTTTTAATGAGCTCTTTTGTAATAAAACGAATGAAAGCCGCATCCTTTCTGTTTACGGCCTTGTAAACCCTTGGGTCAAAGATGTTGATGTTTTGGCCTATGATCTTCATGGAACCTCCTTTTCTTGGCGCCAAGAGGCAAGGGGAAGGGGAGAGTGCGGAAATGGGTGTCTTCCTGCATCCGGCTTTAAGCCACGAAGCCGGATACGCTCTCCCTCAGGCCGGTCTCCCGGCTTGCAGATCAACCTACTTGCTGGGCCTTCCCGTAAATTTGAAGGTTTACAGTGGCATGTTCCAGCTTTCGTCCCTGCTTACGGTTGCGGGCCAGCGCCGGACTCTCACCGGACTTCCCGTTCACCTGAGGCACAATATATTGTTATATGCTAAATGATTACTGGCACATCCTGTTGTTGTCAAGGCCAATGAAGGTAAGCGACCATCTGGCACACTCCAAGGGGGAATTTGACAACGCCCATTATGATACCTACCTAAATTCAGAGGGCCTGAAGCAAGCAGCCCTGTTTTTCTACCCTGAGAAATCTATTTAAGAGGAGACGGAAAATGAAGACCTTGAATCTGGTCTTTCTTGGGCCACCAGGGGCAGGAAAGGGAACACAGGCACAGAGGATTTCGGAAAAACTTGGACTTAAAAGGATCACCCCTGGAGACATCCTTAGAAAAGAGGTGGAAAAGGGCACGAGGCTTGGAAAAGAGGTGGCTGGATACATGGAAAAGGGTGAGCTTGTCCCTGATGAGATGGTGCTCGAAATTATTGGTGAAGAGCTTGAAAGGGTGGGGCAGGGGTTTATTCTTGACGGCTTTCCAAGAACCGTTGCCCAGGCAAAGGGCCTTGATAGGATTCTGGAATCAAAGAAGTGGCTCCTTCATGCAGTCGTCTTTCTTGATGTTCCAGATGACGAGATCGTAAAAAGGCTTAGCGCAAGAAGGGTCTGCCCAAGTTGTGGTGCAGTCTATAACATGATTACAAGCCCTCCAAGGAACAACGAAACCTGCGACAGGTGCGGCGCTCACCTTGTGCGAAGAGGCGATGATGAGTCAGAGACCATTCGAAAAAGGCTTGAGGTTTACACAAAGGAGACGGCCCCTCTAATTGACTACTACGAGAAGAAGGGGCTTCTTGTAAGGATTGATGGCGCAAGATCTTTGGATGAGGTGACCTCTTTAATTGAAAAGGCCCTCGAGGGCCTAAACTGGAACGAGCAGGAAAGGGGGCCAACAAAGCCCTTTGGCTAGGTATTGCCGCCAATCAGCTTATAGTTGGGGCGAGGTCTTTGATGTCATGGCCAGACGGGCGCTGGAATATCCTTAAATGGAATTCGGGCACGCAAGCAAGCACGTGGTCAAAGATGTCTGCCTGTATGGATTCGTAGTTCACCCAGTTTATGTCGTTTGAAAAGGCATAGATTTCAAGGGGGATGCCCTCGGGTGTTGGGGCTAGCTGCCTTACCATGAGGGTCATGTCCTTTCTTAGTTTAGGGTTGTTCTTTAAGTATCTGGTAAGGTATGCCCTGAAGGTTCCAAGGTTGGTCATGCGCCTTCCGTTAACCAGCACGTTTTCGTCTATGTTGTGCTCCTGGTTGTACCTTTTAAGTTCTTCCTCCTTTTGCTCCACGTATTCACGAAGTATTTGAATCTTCTTAAACCTTTCAATCATCTCGCTGTCGCAAAATCTTACGCTTGTCTGGTCGATGAGAATGGCCCGCTTTATCCTCCTTGCCCTGGCAAGCCTCATGCCCCGCCAGTTCTTGAAGCTTCCGGAGATGAGCTTGTAGGTGGGAATCACCGTGATGGTCTTGTCCCAGTTCTGGACCTTTACGGTGTATAGGGCGATCTCTATTACGTCTCCATCTGCATTGAACTGCGGGACCTCTATCCAGTCGCCCACCCTGATGAGGTCGTTGGCAACTATCTGTATTCCCGCAACAAATGAGAGGATGGTGTCCTTGAAGATCAGGAGCAGAAGGGCAGTCATGGCCCCAAGGCCGCTTAGAAGTGCCCAGGGCGACTGGCCAAGGAGATAGCAGACAATGATTATTGTGACTGCAAGGTAGAGAAAGAGCTTTATTATCTGGATATACCCCTTTATGGGCCACCTGTGGGACATGGGATACATGTTGTATATCTCAAGGGCGGCAGAAAGGCTCCTGTCAAAGATGAAGGCCATATCAATGAGCACAAATGGGTAGACGAGCCTTAGAAGAAGGTCTGGAAAGCCGGGAATCGACCTTCCAAGGTAGTTGAAGACTATGGCAGGAACAAGGAGGGCAAGGGGCACAAAGACCTTATTTTTTATAAGGACATCGTCCCACTTGTTCCTGGTACGCTTTAGGGCAGCGTGAATGAGACGAATAATCAGATAGCGTACCACAAGGTAGCTTACAAGGCAGGAGACCAGAATTATGGTGGAAATGGCCAACCAGTAAAGCACAGGGCTATCTTTAAGGTGTGAATTGAAAATAAGGCCCAATATCTTCTGGACCTTTTCTTCAAAAATGTTTCCATGTTTCATGCTTTGGTTTCGCCTTCTTTGAGTTCCTCAAATACCTGTTGTACCTGTTTCCGTATCTCCTTAAGTCCCCTGGAATTATCAATTACAAAGTCGGATATTTCAACCTTTGTCTCTACGGGTGTTACGAGCAAATAAATTGTCCTCCATTTTAACACATAACTTGTCCGGATTTATATGGGAGTTTAGGAGGTATCCATATGAGCCGGGCACATATAATGGAGGAGATCAAACTTATGAGATTCGAG
>JALWNK010000034.1 GCA_026995935.1 Deltaproteobacteria bacterium | reverse complement strand
TGTCCGCGTAGAGGGAATGCTTTACTGCGTTCTGAAAAGACCTCCTGCCTTGGGAGCACAGCCTGAAGATATAAATTTATCAGGTATTGCATCTGTCTCTGGCGTTCATTCAATCTTTAAGGTGGAAGACAAGGTGGCGGTTGTTGCTGACTCTCCCTTTTCTGCCATAGAGGCAGCAGAAAGGCTGAAGGTCAAATGGAAAGGGGCAGCCGATCCCAATCTCGATGATAAAAAAATAGGAAGGGTTCTGCGTTCGGCCCTTAAGAGAAAGGGAAGGGTACACACCAACAGGGGAGATGTGGCCAAGGCCCAAAGGGAATCGGCCCTCATCCATGAAACCAGCTATTTTCTTCCCTATCTTGCCCACGCTACAATGGAGCCAATGAACTGCACCGCCTATGTAACAGGGAAAAGGTGCAGGATATGGGCGCCGTCTCAAAACCAGTCTGCGGTGCTAGAGGCGGCTAGAAAGGAGACAGGCCTTAGTCCCCATGACATCGATATTGAGACAACTTTCATGGGGGGCTCCTTCGGACGGCGTTTTGAGGTGGATTTTGTACGCGAGGCCCTTAAGGTGGCAAAACGGGTAAAGAGGCCGGTAAAGCTTTTCTGGACAAGGGAAGATGACTTTACCAACGATTTTTACCGGCCAGCCAACGCATCTTTTATTAGGGCAGGTGTAAACAGAGATGGACGCATCACCTTCTGGCAGCACAAGGTGGCAGCGCCATCGGTCTACTGGAGGATAGAGCCTTCACTGCTTGAAGACGGTATTGATCCGTCTGCAGTGGAAAGCATCCACAACTCCGCCTATTCCTTTCCTGCCCTCCATTTGGAGTATGTCTGGCTCAAAGAGCTCGTTCCACCCCTTGGTTTCTGGCGCTCTGTTGGGAACTCCCACAACTGCTTTACCGTTGAGAGCACCATTGATGAGCTTTCGTACAGGCTTGGCATTGATCCCCTGGAGTTCAGGCTAAGGAATCTCAAGTCCCATCCAAGGGCAGCCCGTGTTCTATCGGTTGCTGCAGAGAAGGCAGGCTGGTACAAGGGGCCAAAGAAGGGGCAGGCCCTAGGCATCTGTCAGCATTTTCTTGTCTACACCTATATCGCAGTGGTGGCTGAGGTTTCTGTAGATGCAAGAAACGGGAAAATAAAGGTGCACAGAATGGTTGCAGCAGTGGACTGCGGAAGGGCGGTAAATCCTTTAGTTGTTAAACAGCAGATCGAAGGAGGTCTGCTCTTTGGCCTGAGCGCTGCCCTAAAGGAACAGGTCTCCTTTTCAGGGGGCGGGGTGACAACAACCGGATTTTCAGACTATCCTATTTTGACCATGTCTGAGACCCCGGAAGTGGAGGTGCACGTGGTTGACAGTAGTAATGAGCCGACCGGTGTAGGCGAGGTGGGCACGGCGCCTGCGGCCCCTTCAGTTGCTAATGCGCTCTTCAGGGCATCTGGCCTCAGGGTAAGGACTCTTCCCATGACGCCCTCCAACATTCGCTCCCTTTTTGAAACAAGAGGAAAGGCTCAGCACGGGGCTTCAGGTACAAGGCCTAAGCAGGGCAATGTTTGAGAAGATTGCAGAGCTAAAGGAACAGGGAGAAGCCTTTTCAGTTGCGACCCTGGTGGATGTCAAAGGGTCATCTCCAAGAAAGCCTGGAACCAGGATGATCGTCCTTTCCCAGGGGGAAACCGTGGGTTCCATAGGCGGGGGCAGGCTTGAGCAACTGGTAGTGGAAGCCTGTCTAAGGGCCATCTCCAGCGGTGAAACTGCCCTTTTGACCCTGGGACTTCATCCAGAGGACGGTGTCATGGCTTGCGGAGGCGAGGTCAAGATATTCATAGAACCAATAATCCCCAAAAGACGCCTCATGATACTTGGGGCTGGCCATGTGGGCAGGGCCCTTGCTTCAGTGGCCATATTTTGCGAAATCGAGACAATACTTGCAGACAGAAATAGTGAGGTCTTTAAAAAAAACAGCATTGATGGGTCCATCTGTCAGGTGGTGCTGGAGGACACATGCGAATTTTTCAGGAAATATCTGCCAAGGCCTCATGATTTCATAGTCATTGCAACTGGCAGTCACCAGGACGATCTCACAGCCCTGAGGGATGCCCTGCGTACCAGGGCCTCATTTATTGGACTTCTGGGAAGCAGGAAAAAGAGAGAGGCATTTTTCAAGAAGTTGCGAAAAGAGGGTTATAAGGAAGAGGAACTTGAAAGGGTTGTCTGCCCTGTTGGGTTGGCTATTGGGGCCCAGGGGCCCCAGGAGATAGCCATAAGCATTATGGCCCAGATTATAGAAAGAATCAGAAAGGTACAGTGACTTTTTGGCCGGGCCTAGTCACTCACTCACTCGCTGACTGGACTGCGCCATGGTTGCTATCCTGTATTTTTCAAGGACAATAATGGCAACTGCAGTACAGACAATGGCTATCAGCACTACCCAGGCATATTGTTCTATGTATGCCCCGATGACTGCACTTATAAACATCATCATTCCAAGGACAGAAAAGCTCCAGCTGAATCTGTATCCATCCAGAAATGTTGCAAGGGCCAGGATCAGGAGCACCACAAGCCCGGTGTTTTCATAGTTAAGTCGTCCTGCCTTTAGCAGGAAAAAAACACCTCCAATTGCAGCCATGGTTGCGCCCCAGTGAACCATCTGGGTGATGAAAAGTTCACGGACCGGAAGGTTCAGCTTTTTCTGGTGTGCCCAGCCAAGCACGATTCCTATGGTTGCAAGTATCAAGGTCATGGCACCCCAATAGCGATAGCTTGCCATTGGGTAAAAATCCGTAATCCCTATACCGATGACGGACAGTATAAATGCCGTGAAAAGGGCCATTGCCTCCACGCCAAGTTTGTATTTTCTTGTCTCCTTTTCGCTGTTGGTGTCGTTCTTTTCGGTCCTGGCTTGATCCATTACAGCTCCTCCCCTGATTCCTCTTGTTCATGTTCCTTTAACTTCATTCCCAGCATCAACAGGGATAGTCCGTCAAAGAGGAGACTTATACTGATATAAAGCCCCAGGAACAAGGGAGATGTGGCGGGCCATCCAATCAGCATAAGTACGGCGAGAAACAGGGAAAGGATACCGTTTAAAAGGAACCATCCCCAGCCTGGACGTGGATACCGGGCATGGGCAAGGCCAAAACCTGCGTATGCATCCATAAAAAGGTAAAGGGTGATGAGCAGGGTTACAGCAGCCACTCCAGCCTTGGGGTTGGTGACCATTACGAATCCCACTATCACCAGCACCACGGGCTTGAACCAGCCTATGAAAGATTTCGTGTGGAAGTGAAAGCTGTAATATCCAAAAAAGACCCCTGAGGCAATCATAATGATTCCCAAAAATACGGTCATGGTTACCGCCATGACATGGGGCAGAATCATTCCCAGAAGGCCCATTGCAGCTATTATTGCGCCAACTATAAGGATAGATCTTTCAAATGCCTTTATAAAATCGGGATTTTTTCTTTCCTTGGGCTCCATTTTCAAATACCTCCGTTGTTATTTTTCCCAAAAATCGCCCCGCGCCTTGGACTTCACACCATTTCTAATTCATAATATTAAGCACTATTGTTGCAAAAGAAAAAGGCCTGTTTGAACTTTTTTTGTTTTATAAAAAAGTTCACTAACTAGCCTGAAATATGAAGAAAATCACCAAAACCTTTATGGGAAACTTATCCGTTTTTGTGAGTGGATTCGTGAAGGGTTTTGCACCTGTTGGCAAGGGCCTCCAGGTCTTTAATAATGAGGCGTCCCCTCTTGTAATCTATTATTCCCTTCTCCTTCCAATGTCTTAAATGCCTGTTCACCACGACCCTTACGGTTCCCACCATCCTTGCAAGGGCCTCATGGGACATGCCGTGGATGGAGATGGGTGCACCACTGTTGTCACCGCTCTTTTCCCCAGGGGGCTCGGCATGTCTAAGGATAAGGCTTGCTATTCTGGTCATGGTGTCGTGGATAGCCAGGTCTGTGGCCAGGTTTTCTATTTTGCGAAATTTTTGGCCAAGGTATGGAAGAACATTTTTGCAAAGGTCCGGATACTTGTGCAGCCACCTTCTTGCCGTTTCCATGGGTGTGGAAAGTACCTCAACGTCATCAATGGCCATGGGAACTATGTGATGCGGTTTACCATCCAGAAGCGACACAATATCAAAGACATCACCTGGCTCAAGTAACCAAAGGGTCACCGTTCTACCCGTTTCAG
>JALWNK010000033.1 GCA_026995935.1 Deltaproteobacteria bacterium | reverse complement strand
CTTGCTCCCTGACATTTTCATGTCAGCAGGATGCCTCCGGCGGGGCGGTTCCCTAAAAAAATTAGCACATGCCAAACCGGACAGTTTATTTGCTATAAAACCGGACAACTCTATTTGTTGACAACATTCATTTAAAATTGTCCAAAAGACCGGACACCACTTCAGATTAAAAGCGGCCTTGAAATCAGAAACGGGGGAATGGCCATGGAAACCTTTGCCACCCTTCACAAGGTGAAAGACAGGAAGGAGAGGAAAAAAATAAGGGCCGCACTTCTGAAATATGACCATCTGGACACCCTGGCCCTTATGCAGCTCTATAAATTTTTGCGTGAAATTGCCGGCTCCTGAACCCCTGCACGCAGGCAACATGCCGGTATTTGCTGTAATATTGCTGGCATTTACCGGTAATATACTGATCTTTACCGGCTTTTGCCGTCAAAAGCTGGCAATATGCCGGCAACAATCCTTTTCCAAAACATTGGTCTTTATGACTTTATTCTAAACTATCATAATATAGGTTGAGGTGACCTCCCTCCCCTGCAGTCTCAGTTATGCAAAACCAATTTCAGGAATGTACGCCGCCTTCGTCAATCACTCCCGTATACCAACTCCCTTCTGCTTCTCCGCTGGGGCCTGATCCCTTCCTGGGCAAAGGACAAAAAGACGGGCTACAAGATGATAAACGCAAGGGCATAGTCCGTTATAATTTACGATTTATTATTGACTTAGGTATTATTGAAATATTATGATAATTATAAATGAAATAATAAGAGAATGAAATGCAAATTTTACCTATTATTGCCCAATTATCTAGAATGGCTGATCTTCTCACCCAGGAAATATTTATTCGTTTTCTAAGACCATCAGAAATCATCACCCTGCTTTTTATAGAACCTTCTTATTCTCCAATTCAGTTATCGATTCCCAGAGTGATTTTGCCTTTTTGTTTCAGCCAGTTTTTTCATACTAGAACATAGGAGGCATCCTACATGACAAACATCTTACCTAAAACCCGCTTCCAGGAAAGGACTACCTATTTTCTCACAACCTTTTTCAGCAGGTACATCCTTTTAGGTATACTGCTTACTTTTGTTGCACTTTCAGGCAACGCCAGAGCAGCCGACGTTCCACTTACCAGCGGCACGCCTTTTCCAACATCGGTACCTGGAAAAACCATAGCCAAAAACCTGTATATAGAAGTTCCACAGGGGTCAACAAAGCTCACAGTAACGCTGACCAACGGCACCGGAGACCTGGACCTGTACCTGAAATATGGCAGGAGGCTACAGGGAGATACTGTAAACCAGCTGGATGCAGACACTGACTTCATCTCCGATGGTCCTACAGCATCAGAATCCATTGTTGTCACCCCCTCATCCAACCCGCCCCTTAAGGCTGGCCGCTGGTACATAGGCACCCTCAACTTGAATTCATCCACAACACACTTCACAGTCACTGCCTCGGTGGAAATGCCAACCAGTCCTCCCCCCTCGTCGGGCAATAGCCAGGAACTTTCTAATGCCCTCTTTTCAAATGTAAAGGATCTGGAGGCGCACATGTATCTCTCTGGCCTGTCTCCATCTCAAGAGGCTTTTGTTAAGAAGCTTGGCTATCCGACACAATTTATCAAAATTTTCAGCACGAAAAATGATAATGTCAGAATAGATGAAACCTGGATTTATTTGGCCCGTGGCTCAGCAGAAATATTTGTCAACGGCATATTCATTAACGAAGAAAAATTTGAGAACAAGGTTGAGGGCGCACCTCAATGCCGTTTTCGACCTGAAAACTATAATTTCACCACTACCTTGAACGAAATCATTTCCAGACACGGCTCACCCGTTCGTACTGAAAAAGAAACGATAGGCAGCAAAGAGTTCAAGACATACATTTACGACGGAATCCTCTTCGGTTTCCTGAATGGTCAGATAGTTTCGGTTACGGCAGGAAAATAAAGGAAACGGTCCTATGTCAAATCATAAATACATGAAAAAAAATTATACGCCGTTTTTTCATATTTTGTGCAATCAGAAAGGCGCCTTGCAACTATTAGCAGCTGCTGCCTTGGCAGTTCTGGCACTTGCTTATGCTGGATACCAGAGTGACTTACCAGGTAAGCTGGACCAGTACCGGCAGTATGCCCATGATGTGGCTTCCGAGCACCCTGAAAATGCCGATCCGGAAGGATTAAAACATGCTTTGGAAGGTATGAGGGACACTCTCAAACCTTCAAAGCCATATCACAGTGCCTGGGATCCCTCAGCGTGGGTGGAATATCTTTTATATGGTCATGTGATTGATTGCGTTGAAAAGGGCGTAAATACTCCCACCCCCAGCCGTGGACCGGGAGCAGCAGGAGAACCGGGGCAGGCGGCAGCTTGCGGTATCTCAGCAAATCCTCTCAATGCACATCCAGGTGACTGGATTTCTGTTACTGCAATTATTCCAAAAGCGTTTCAAGGTGACATTGGGAGAGTTGACGTGCAGGCCGTTGGCTGCGGCGTTGATGAATATTTAACAGCAATACGTAAAACCGGTGGTACTTCTGGATTTTCGATACCCAACAGTGCAAAATCAGGAAAGGTAGTAGTTTATTTAAAGGCATTTCTTGCCCAGGGAGGGACCAAAGCCTGTTTTGCCTCAACTGTTGTAACAGTGCGGAATGATTGCAAGGGGAAGATGTGCGGCGGGGAGTGTATACCTCAAGATGCGACATGTTGCGACAGTATAGGTTGGTGCGAAGCTGGATACACCTGTTGCGAAGATCACTGTTGCCCTAGTGGCGCCCCTTGTTGCGGCACAGGCTGCTGTACACGTGGAACCCTGTGTGTTGACGGCGAGCATTGCTGTCCACCTGGATATTACTGGTGTACGCGTCTGCACAAGTGCTGACCTAATTGATCCTGGCCCCTGGAAGGGGCCTCAAAAAATTTGAACCAACGAATCAGCTTTCAGGTAAACGGAAATTGTTCTTTTTCCCTATGCCTGCAAACAAGTAAAGATGCCAAGAACTAATTTGTAAAGCTTTAATGGCAGCGGAAAATAAATTCCTTTGCCGAAAAAGGGAGCAGAATATGTATAAAAGAGTAATAGTTCAGTATTTACTATTTTTCAGTTTGACATTATTTGGGGTGCCTGCCGCAATGGCGGACAGCCCCTATGACGGCTGGTGGTTCATTGCCAATCAGCCGGGTACTGGTCTTTCCTTAGAGATACAGGGAAGCACCATGTTTGCAGCCATCTTTACCTATGATCAAGGTTCTCCGGTCTGGTATTCCTCTGGCGCAGCCTGGAATGCCTCCCAGAAAACCGCCTCAGGCGCCTTGAACTACTGGACCAATAATTCGGTACAAGAAAACAACCGGTTGGAACCCTCTGCGTCTGATGCAGGTACTTTCCAGATAACCTTTACCTCTGACAACGATGCCATAATGACCTATTCTGTAAAGGGCAAAATAAGCAACACCACTGCATATCTTAAGCGCTTCATGCCCATTGCATCCCCCGGGACCCCGGACAAAAGGGTCAAGGGGTGGTGGTATGATCCCACTATGAACGGGATAGGTATCTTTCTGGAAGCCCAAGGGAATACCCTGTTCGGTGCGTGGTACATGTACCACAGTACAGGAGGAGGGGGCTTGCCCTTCTGGATCAGTTTCACGGGAAGTTTTCCATCCGATGCTTCGAATTTTACCGGCCCTGTAACTTACTGGGAAGAAGGCTCTCCAATAGGTGTTGCTCCCTATAAAAGCCCGAGTTCAACCAATACCTCGGGTCACCAATTGATTTTAAACCTGAAGGCGGACGGGAAAATGGATGTGACCTGGCGTGCCAATGGAAAGGATGCGGTATTTCACATGCAGCGCTTCCGCTTCTGACGGCTTTCGAGACAGGCTTTTTTGTGTATTGTAGAAAGGCCTGTAGCTTTCCTGAAGGGCAGGATTTCAATTCTTCCAGGGATTTCTTCCAGGATTAGCTGGGCATTGAAAGAAATCCTAAACAATCCCTTTATGGTTACAACAGTCTGCGGCCTTATTAATGTGGCAATAAAGAGCCTAAAGAAACGCGGCTTGACCTGTGAGGACATTGAGGCAAGGCTTAAACGGGATGCCCGTAGAGACAAAGGTGTTGTCAACAAATAGAGTTGTCCGGTTTTATAGCAAATAAACTGTCCGGTTTGGCATGTGCTAATTTTTTTAGGGAACCGCCCCGCCGGAGGCATCCTGCTGACATGAAAATGTCAGGGAGCAAG
>JALWNK010000032.1 GCA_026995935.1 Deltaproteobacteria bacterium | reverse complement strand
AGACAAAGGCCTCTGACATAGACTCCACGGTGGAGGTGGTGGACGAGATTACCAGGGCCCTTGGGGAGGATACGGATATAAGAATTGACGCAAACGCTGCCTTCTCGTCAAAGGATGCGGTAAGGCTCGTCTCTGTCTTGAAAAAAAAGGGCCTTTCCATTTCATGCATGGAGCAGCCCGTTGCCAAGGATGACCTGGAGGGCCTCAAGAAGGTTGAGGAGGACTCTGGCATCCCGGTAATTGCCGATGAGTCCTTTTGCTCGGACGAGGACCTTAAAAGGATCATCTCCAACAAAAGCTGCAGCGGGATCAATGTGAGGCTTTCAAAGTGCGGCGGGATGTTAAAAAGCGCAAAGATTGTGGAAAGGGCAAAAAAGGCCGGGATGTTCTGCCAGCTTGGCTGTCATGTTGGGGAAACATCCGTCCTTTCCGCTGCAGGCCGCCATTTGGCAGCCTTTTGCGGCCCCTTCAGGTTCGTTGAAGGCTGCTATTCCAGGTTCCTCCTAAAGGATGACGTTTCAGAGCCACCACTTGAATTTGGCCTTTTTGGAAATACAGGCGTGCCTGAAAAGCCAGGGCTTGGCGTTGATGTTACAGAGGAAGCGCTGAAAAGGTGCTGCATTCCTTTGTTTAAAACGGAAAATTAAAATATAAAACGCTCCTGTTATAATGAATAAGGCCCAAGGCTGATTTTCTAAATTTTTCCCTGTTCCTTATTTAAATACTGCTCAATACCGTGGCTAAGGCCAACAGTAAAGTCTGCCTTTTCATGAATGGACCTTGATGCCTCTGGCAGCCTGGCAAGCCCTTCTTCCACCCTGGCTCTTGCGTCCGCAATGCCCTCCCTTTTAAGGAGGCGGCCCTTTTCAACAACCTTTTCAAGAAGGTGCGTGCCACCAGGGTTTTCATGGGCTGCGCCAATTACGTCCCTTTGAAACCGCCCGTCACGGTCAAAAAATCTAAAAACCTGCTTCTTAAAAGGAATGGTGGCCTTTCCAACTGAAAACTTCATGCGGGCCCTTCCCGAATATTCAACCATCTTATAGGCGCAGTCGAGATAAGGGGCGTCTGCCGAGGTATCAACCATTGTCCCTACACCAAATCCGTCAATGGGTGCACCTTTGCGCAAAAGCTCGAAAATACCAAATTCATCCAGTCCGCCAGATACGAAAATGGCAAGCTCACTGCAGCCGGCTTCATCAAAAATTTGACGAACCTTTTTTGAGAGGACAAGCAGGTCCCCGCTGTCTATGCGTACTCCCTTGATTTTTATTCCCTTTTTCCTGTATTCGTGAAAAAGCCCCGTAGCAAGTTTTGCGGCCTTTAGGGTGTCAAAGGTATCTATGAGCAATATGGTGTTTTCTCTGTGGATATCAATGAAGTTTCTGAATGCCAGTTCCTCGTTTTCGTGGGCCAAGACAAAGGAGTGTGCCATGGTACCGGCAACGGGAATTCCAAAGGCGCATCCTGCCTCAACGGTGGCAGTGGCGTTAAAGCCTGAAATGTAGCAGGCCCTTGCAGCCATAAGACCTGCCTCCGCCTCGTGGCTTCTTCTTAGGCCAAAGTCGATGAGCGGCAGCTTTCCTGCAGAAAGCCTCACCCGTGCGGCCTTGCTGGCAATCAAGGTCTGAAAGTGAAGTATGTTTATGAGCCTTGTCTCAACAAGTTGGGCCACTGGCAGGGGCGCTTCAACCCTAAGTATGGGCTCGTTTTCAAAAAACAGGGTTCCCTCAGACATGGCCCATACGTCTCCTTTAAAGGATAGATCCTTTAGAAAATCCAGAAGATTGCTGCTAAAGCCCAGGTTCTTCAGATAAAGGAGCTCTTCATCTGAAAATTCAAGGTCTAAAAGATAGTCAAGGGCCTGGGAAAGGCCTGCTGCAACGAGAAAATTCCTGTTTTCTGGAAGGCGTCTTACAAAAAATTCAAAGGCAGTTGGGCCCACAAGGCCCTTGGAGAGATAGACCTCTGCCATTGCAAGCTGGTAGTAATCAACCAAAAGAGAAGAAGACACGTGCATCCCTCACTCGACAGCGGTGCTTTCCCCATTTTTTGCACCAAAAGTTTCCATTTTCTTTAAGGCCTCCAGCCCGTCCTCCTTCGTAACCGCAGCCACAAGATCCGTTAGCACAAACACGTTAAGTCCCTCCCTTATGGCATCAAGAACCGTTTCAAGGACGCAGTATTCTGTTGCAACACCAGCCACAAAGACCCTCCTTATCCCCATCTCACTTATTCTGTCTCCAAGCCCGGTTCCATAAAAAGCAGAATAGGCGTCCCTGTCCCTTTTCTGGGCCTTTGAGACAACCTCTGCCCCACCTGGGACAAGGAGTCCAGAGGCGAACTGCGCCCCCTTTGTCCCCTGTACGCAGTGGGAAGGCCAGGGGCCTCCCTGCCCCTGGAAGGAACAGTGATCTTTCGGGTGATAGTCCCTTGTAAAAAAGATGGGAAGATCTTTTTTGGAAAAAATCTCCACCACACTGTTCACGCCAGGTATCAGCCCCCTTGCCCCCTTTACCTCAAGGGGGCCGCCATCCATGAAATCTTCCTGCATATCAACCACTATCAAGGCGTCTGTTGCAGTAAGGTTCATTGCCTCTACCCCTTTAACTGCCCTGTTGGTACATGATCTTGCCCGTATCCCTTGTGTCGTATCCGCCAAGGGCCTTTACGCTCCTTTTAAATTCATCCGTCCGAAGGCATTCAAGAAGCATTGCAACTGGAGGGCTTTCCAGAAACTGCCTGGGGATAAGAAGATCATAACGTTCCTCTACAACCGGGACAAAATCAAGCCCCAGGGCTCTGGCTGCCGACAATATCCCAAGGCCTGCATCTGCCTTTCCGCTAAGTATGCTTACGGCAACGGCCATGTGGGTGTACTCCTCATTTTCGTAACCCAGAATCTGACTTGCCTTGATGCCATGGCGGGAAAGCTCAAAGTCAAGGAGCACCCTGGTGCCTGAGCCAAGCTGACGGTTTACAAAGGTGACATCCTCCCTGGCAAGGTCTTCTATCCTCTTTATGGCCTTTGGATTGCCCCTTTGAACCATTAGGCCCTGCTGCCTGTAAACAAGATTTACCAGGACGCACGGGTTCTTTACGTACCTTTTCACATAGCTCTTGTTGTAGCTTCCGTCTTCTGTGTCCAGAAGGTGCGTGCCTGCAACGTGGCACAGTCCGCGGGCTATTGCGGTGATCCCCCCAAGGCTTCCAACATGTGTCGAGGCCATTTCCACTGCCGGAGACATCTTTTTAAGAAAGTCCGATATGATATCCAGACAAAGGTCATGGCTGCCAATGCAAATGAGGGTCTTATCCAGGGCCTGCCAGGGCCTTATGAGCTCAAGCTCAACCTCCTGGCCCTCCTCTATTCCCTCTGATTCAAGGGGAATCCTGAGTATGGCATTGGCCCTTGTTATGGTGGTGATGGAGCCTGCTCCCTTTTTTATGGGGCTTGCAACTATCCTTTCTCCCACCTTACCTGCAATTACGCGTCTAAATTCCTCAATCCCTGCCCTTGAAGGAAGGGACTTTGCAAGGACTGCCCGTATTTGTGGCCTCTTTATCATATCCCTTCCCTGGAGCCTGCACAAAAGGGGTGATACTATCTGTTCAAAGGCCATTATGGCAGAAACCGGGTAGCCTGGAATGCCGATAACAGGTTTGCCTGAAATAATGCCTATTATTGTGGGCTTTCCAGGCATAATGGTGATGCCGTGTACCAGGACCTCTCCAAGGCGTTCTATTACGGAAACAGTATAGTCGGCAGAGCCGGCAGAGGAGCCTGCATTTACAAGGATGACGTGGCTGTCTGACTGGCAGGCCTCTTTTATGCTTCTTTCAATATCTTCGGGATTGTCATCCACGATCTCCCAGGTATTTGCTACGGCTCCGCACTCCCTTGAAAGGGCGGCAAGGACAGCAGAGTTTGACTCTGGAATCCTTCCGAGTGGAAGGTTTGTGATGTCCTCCTTTTCCAGGTCAACAATCTCAGAACCTGTGGGTATTATGGTGACCACGGGCCTTTTCCACACCTTTACGGTAACGTTTCCGCTTGCAAGCAGAGCCCCCACGTCATAGGGGGCAAGGAGGTGATTTGTTGGGAAGACAAGCTCGGTTGCAACAATATCCTCCCCCACCTTTCTTACATTCTGCCAGGGGAAAACAGGCGTTCTGAGAAGGATATTTTTGCCTGTGCTGTCAATCAGGCAGTGCTCTATCATCACCACTGCGTTTTTCCCTTCAGGCATGGGGAAACCAGTGTTTATGGGAAGGGCCTGTTCCCCTATCTTCAGGGGAACAGGGGCGTCGTCCCTGGCAGAAAAGGTCTCTTCTGCAACAACTGCATAGCCGTCCATGGCTGCAGAATGAAATCCAGGGGCAGACATCTTTGCATAGACAGGGCAGGAGGTGACCCTGCCTGCGGAAAGCCTGCTTGGTATCTCCTCCTCCCCCACGAGATCTCCTGGAGCGTAACGCTCAAGCAGGAGCCCAAGGGCCTGCCCAGGCTCCTTCATATTGAGATATATTCTTCTTTTCATAACAGCAGCACCTCTGCCTCCTCACCCTGATGAAACCCTTCGCTGTCACGCGGAATCTTTAAGAGCCCGTGGGCCTTGACCAGTGTGGAAATAAGCCCTGATTTTCCAAAAACTGGAAAGGCCTCCGGGATATCGTCCCAGGAATCCTTTAGTGTAACCCTGACGTAATCCTCCCGTCCTGTGACTGAAGGGAACATCTGCCCGCATCTGACCTTAAGGGACTTAAGGCCAGTCTCTGGATGAAGTCCTTGATAAATGTTTAAAAGATGGCGCACAAAAAGAAGATAAACCACCATGCACGAGGCAACGTGGCCTGGAAGGCCAAAGAGGGCCTTATCCCCATATCGTGAAATAATCGTTGGTTTGCCAGGTCTTATGGCCACGCCATGAACGATTGGTGGGCTACCTGTAAGCTCCTCAAAGACCTTTAGTGTATAGTCTCTTGCACCAACTGAGCTTCCCCCTGAAATAAGGACCACGTCCGCCCCCTCATCAAGGGCCCTTTGGCACGCATCCAGAATGGCCTCAAAGGAGTCTGGCACTATACCAAGCCTTTTGGGAACCCCTCCGTCTTTTTTTACAAGGGCCTCAAGGGTGGTGGAGTTTATGTCCCTGATCTTTCCGCAAGGGGGAGTTTCCTTTTCTGAAACCACCTCGTCTCCAGTACTTATTATGGCCACACAGGGCCTTTTTACAACCCTGACCCTTGTAATGCCGAGCCCGGCAAGCAGTCCCAGCTCCTGAGGCCTAAGCCTTGTCCCCGCACTTATGCACAGCGCACCCTTTTCACAATCCTGGCCCCTAAGGATTACGTTTTCACTTGGGGCCACTGCCCTGTATATCTCTATAAGCTTAGGGTCAAGGCTGCGGGTATATTCAACCATGACAACTGCATCTCCACCCTTTGGGAGTATGCCCCCAGTCCAGATTTTAACGGCCTCCCCTGTGCCAAGCTCAAGGGAGGCAGGCTCCTGGCCCATTCGTATCTCACCCACCACACTGAGCAGGGCAGGCTCTGTCTCAGAGGCCCCGAATACGTCCCTTGCCCGCACTGCGTACCCGTCCATGGTGGACCTTGCAAAGGGTGGCAGGTCTTCAGGAGAGAAGATGTCAAAGGCGGCTGTCCTTTCAAGGGCACTGGGAAGTTCCACTTCCTCATAGCCAAGGGACGAAAATTCCCCCAGGATTTTCTTTACCTTCTCAGATGTCATTAGATGAAAGAAACCCTTTTCCAAGTTGAGCCTCTCCTAGAATGAAAAATTGATGGATAATCTGGCCTTTATTCATTTTAAAGTCAAGGATGGCAATAAAGCAAAGGGCCCTAAACAAGAGGCAGAATAATCGTGGAATTTTGGAAATGGGGGAAAAAGGCTAAACTAGCGGTCCTTGCAGGGAAGGGTCTCAAGGGCCATTGCTGCTGCTTCGGCAATGGAGATTTCCTCGAACTTATCCTCCAGAAAGATTGTCACGATCCGCCTGTCAGAGAGGTTGTTTGCTATTTCATCACAGAGGGATTTTTCTCCGCTAAATCCAAGGGCAAGGATGGCAAGGGCCCTTGATTCTGCGTCAGTATCCGAAAGATATTTCCTAAGTATTTTCCAGGCCTCGATCTCCCTGAATATATCGGGTCTCTTCTTTGCCAGCCTGTAAAGACCCCAAAGGGCCCCTCTCCTAAGGGGCAGATGCTCAAGAAAGTTCCCCTCCTCCCAAACGTAGGAAAGGAGTATCCGTGCATACTCCTTGGCAAGGGTCTCGTTCTGGACCATAGCCTCTGCCATAGCCTCAGGAGCCCCCCAGCCAATGCCGCCTGACTCGTCGTTAAGACTCCACATGAGCCTTCTCATGACTATCCTTGCCTCTTCCATGTCTTCATCAGCAAGGGAGGCAACCACCTTGCCAAAGGCCCTGATGGCAAGCCACCTGTCTAGGCCTTCAGGCCTGTAGAAGTTTCTGATGAGGGGAGAAATAAGTTTTTTGGGAGGATAGGCGGAGACGTATTGTAAAACGGACGGAAGGCTTCCCTTACTGAGGAGTTTTGAAAGCTCCCGTCCGCTGATCCTGGTTACTTTTGTCATCCAAGACTGTCCTTGCCTCTTGTCCAAAAGGGCATCCACCAAGTCCTAGTCAAGGGGCTCCATTTCCTTGCCACAGCACAAGGGCACTGGCTGACCAGCCTTGCAGTTCATGTATTTGTTACAGACTGCACAATAATAGGTGCAGTCCTCTTCCACCTTGTGTTCCTGGGAAAAGGTGGTCTGTCCTCCAGGAATGCCCTCTATATGGAACCTTGCCACCTTATCGTGACCAGGGACGTAGTTTCCCATGGGAACAATCTTTTTGTTGTCCCCGTAACAGTCCACAACCACCTTCCACAAGACCTCCAGGGATGCGGCCTCTTGAGGATTTTCTGGTTCAAACTCGACAACGTTTTTGTCTACTAATATCTTCATTTATATTAACGCTCCTGATTTGTTTGTGATTTTTACTGATTTTCCAGGGATTCTATTATCTTTTGACCCATGAGCTGGCCTGCTTCCCTGCATTTTTTCAGGTCCTCATGGGTGGGCACATACTTGACCCTTATGCCCTCGTTTATGAGATCGAACTTCCACTCCTCCATGGCCTTGTTCATGTGCTTCACGGACTCCCCACTCCAGCCGTAAGAGCCAAAGGCAAAGCCGAACTTCTGGGCAGGTCTCAGGCCCCTGAGGTACATGAGAAATCCCGCCATGCCCGGAAGGAGCCCGTTATTAAGGGTAGGGCACCCAAGGCATATTCCCTTGGCATCAATAACATCAGTTACTATTTCACTCCTGTGGTTCACAGCAAGATCCAGGAGTTTCACGCTTATTCCAGTTGATTCAAGACCATCGGCCACGGCCTTTGCCATCTTTTCCGTGCTGTGCCACATGGTATCGTAGATTACCAGGGCCTTTTTGGTACCCCTGTGGTGGGACCAGTCCTCATAGGCCTTGAGTATCTTGCCAGGGTCCTTTCTCCAGATGACACCGTGGTCAGGTGCGATCATGTCTATTTCAATACCTGCCTCTGCCACGCTCTTAAGCAGCTTTCTTACCTGGGGCGAGTAGAGATAGAGTATGTTAGCATAGTACTTCTTTGCCTGGTACATGAGCTCTGACTGGTCCACCTCGTCGTCAAAACGTTCGCTTGTGCCAAGGTGCTGGCCAAATGCGTCGCTTGAGATGAGGAGCTTTTCCTCTGGTATGTAAGAGAACATGGAGTCTGGCCAGTGAAGCATCCTGGTTTCAATAAAGGTGATGGAGCGCTTTCCAACTGATATGGTCTCCCCATTTTCCACCACATGGTAGGGCCAATCTGGCTTGTGGAAATGTGCCAGGAGGTTTTTATGCCCCATCTTGGAGCAGATTATCTTCTCAGGCTTAACAAGCTCCACTATCTCGGGCAGGGAACCACTGTGGTCCATCTCCACGTGGTTTACCACAATGTAATCTATCTTTTCCGGGTCCGTCAGGGTCCTGATCCTGTGGACAAGGTCAGAGCAAAGATTATGCTTCACCGTGTCGAAAAGAACGTTTTTTTCATCAAACATTAAAAAGGCATTGTAAGTGGTGCCCTTGTAGGTGGAGTAGCCATGAAAGTCCCTTACGAGCCAGTCCACGGCTCCCACCCAGTAGATATCCTTTTTTATCTCATAAACCTGCATTTTCTCCTCCCCTAAACCTATTCAACCGGCTCAAACTGATCCTTGGTGGCACCGCAAATGGGACATGTCCAGTCATCTGGAAGGTCCTCAAATGCAGTCCCAGGTTTGATGCCGTTTTCTGGATCACCATTGGTGGGGTCATAAACATATCCACAAATTGTACATCTGTACTGTTTCATATCTCTTTACCTCTCTTCTCTGTTTCATTTTTTGGTATTGGTCCCAAGATCAGGCAGTGGATTTTGCATGTGATTCAGCAACAGAGCCCTCGCCTGCAAGGGGCTTGAACATGGCCTTTGTGGCCCCGCAAACAGGGCACCGCCAGTCATCCGGAAGGTCCTCAAACCTTGTGCCCTTGGGTATCTTTCCCTTCCTGTCACCTTTGTCCGGATTGTATATGTAGCCACAGTTTACGGTCTGACACTGATACATCTCTTCTGGTCTTGCCATCTTTTTACTCCTTGCAATACTTGGTTAAAAAAATTCAAAGCCAACAGGCCCTGTTCAAGATGGCAGGACCCCGAAGGACCCTGCCCGTTTCAATCCAAAAGGAAGGCCTGCCCTTTCCTATTCCTGGGGCATTGGTACAGGCAGTGCACGCTGTCCTAATTCCCTGTCCACCATGAAAAGGCCGCCGCCCTTTCCGTCTGGCCCGCCTGCAAGTTTGAGCTTCTGGACCACGCCGCTTGCAGATGCCTCTTCTTCTACCTGCTCACTCACAAACCACTGGAGAAATATCTGGGTTGCATGGTCCTTTTCCTCTATGGCGAGGTTCATAAGATCATTTATAAGGCTCGTGACAAACTTTTCATGTTCGTAGGCGTGCTCAAAAACTGCAAGGGCAGAATCCCACTCCTGCTTGGGGGCCTCAATGGCATCAAGAAGGACCCTTCCGCCACGCTCTATGACAAAGTCATATATCTTCATGGCGTGAATCATCTCTTCCTGTGTCTGGGCCTTCATCCAGTTTGCGCATCCTTCAAGATCAACACTCTCAAAGTATGACGCCATGGAAAGATAGAGGTATGCCGAATAGAGTTCAGCGTTTATCTGCTTGTTAAGGGCCTTTTCCATCTTTTCGCTCAACATGATTGCTAACTCCTCCAAAGTCCGTGAAGATTACAGTAAGCCCTGGCTGTAACACTTGAGGCATCAGTGCAGAAGCTTGCCTCAGGCTCCTGGCCAGGCTTCAGAAAGACTCGCTGGGAAAAATCTCCCTCAATGAGCTCTATCCATTCAATATAGTGCTTTTCTTCCATGGGGTGGGCAACACTGCCAACCTTGACCTTGTAGCCACCGTCGATCTTTTCGATTACAGGCACATGCTTTTCCTTTGCCGCATCAACGGTGTTTTCTTCCTGGAGGACCATGGGTTTGCCGCAGCAGACCAGTTGCCCCTTACCCTCGTGGACCATCTCCACGATATTCCCGCAGACTTCACACTTGTAGACTTGCATCTTCCTTGTCATGACATACTCCTTTTTCTTTTATAAACCCTTTATACAACCTTTACGTGCACCGGCTCACCAAGCCAGGTCCCGTGAATATTGCAGTCCGCCACTGCCTCCAGTTTCACGTCACCAGGCTTTTGCAGCCTGATGGTGAAACAGGCGTTTGGCGAGGTGGCTCCTCCAGCAACATTGACTATCTCTGAAACCTTCTTACCATCTGTCTGGAGTTCTACCCGATCAATCCAGTGATCTGGCTTGGAAGGATGCTCTATCATGAAACCCACCTTAACCTTGACCTGAAACCACTCCCCCTTCTTTACAGACCTTGGGGCCTCCACCAGGGGGACATGTTTTTTCTCAAGGGTTGTGGGATTGTTCTTGTTAACAAGGGTATTAATCTTGCCGGCCTTGGCGCCCGCCTTTTTCTTCCCACCTGCCTGGGCTACCGATCCTGTAAGCAACAGGGCTGCCCCTGCTGCTCCTGCTTTGACAAACTGTCTTCTCTTCATGGTTTTACCCCTTTTTACTTAACGTTGAGGGTCATGCTTGCACTGTTAACCAGTATGGGTCTGTATTCCGTCTCTGGTAGCTTGAAAAACTTGCCAACGGAGCTTGGGACCTCTGCATAAAAGAGATTTGCATTAATGGTCAGCCTGCCCTTTGGCAAATTTTCTGGAAGCTGCCAGACGTATTTTTCAATCTTGGTTTCCCTGGGCTTTATCCTGTAATCAATAAGGGTGTTGTCCTTGGTGTACCACTGACATATAGTCATGCGGCCCTTTGGGTCAAAGAAGGGCTTTCTGAATATCCTGGCCCCATCAGGCACATCCCCATCCCTTTTAAGGCCTTTAAAGCCCTTAATTTCCATTATCTCTCCAATTGCCTGGTAGGCCATGGCCTTTGAATCGGCAATGGTATATTCCTCCCCCTTAAATCCCTTTGGGGTCACAGGAATCTGGTAGCTCTTGCCATTTGCATCGATTGCAACAACTTCCAGCCACAGCATACGCTCCTCAGTTGAGCCAGAGGGAATAGCATGGCCAACCTTTCCATTGAACAGTACCGCCCTGAGCTTCAAGGTGTTTCCAGGCGATAGTTCCTTCTTGTTGGGATAGAGGGCAAGGTCCACGGCACCGGCAAGCTTTGTAGAAGAATGTGAACCCTGGAATACGTGATGGGCGATGTCCTTCCTTTGCTTTCCGCCCATGGCTGACTTTCCTGGCGCCCTGTGCATGTGACAGTCCTGGCATACAACGCCCTCCTTGGAATAGGGCCCTGCCTTCCATTCACGGTAAGTTGATTTTACCCAGGCACCATAGGGGCTTTGTTCATCATGGCATGTGGCACAAAATTCTGCACTCTTATGAAACTGGCTGAACCTGGTGGAATGAAACGGGGATCTGGCGTCCTTTCTCGGGCCATTTTTGACCTTTCCAGGCTCCACCTTGAAACTGAAGTTAAAGGGCTCCTTTTCCGTGGTCCCAGTAATACTATGACACACGTCGCAGGATACCCCCTCGTTGGCCCTGGTGTTGGCTGAGGCAGGCTTTGGAGGAATATCCCCGGATAAAAAGGCAAGGGGCCCATGACATGCTATGCAGCCTGCCTTAACCCCTGCAACCTTGGCAAGCTTCTTGGAATGTGGCAGCGCCAGCTTGAAATACTCCACCTGGTCCCATTTGTGTGTATAACTTTGGGACATCAGGCTTTCTTTCCACTCCTGATAGATGGCCTTGTGGCACATGGCACACTTCTTTGGCCTGCTAAAGTCACTGTACTTGTGTTTACCCATCTGTGCCCCCAAAAGCGCGGACGGGGCCCCAAAAACCGCTAATATCAAAAGAATCAAAATCAGCTTCCTGGTCATTTTCCTTCCTCCTGCCTGTCTCTTCAATTGTCCAAATAATTGTCCAAATGTTCCCTGCTTTTTTGTGGCCTGGCCAGGGGTCCCCTTACCCCTGCCAGACCATTTCTTATATTGGCTAGTTTTTTCTACTTTGCGTGTTTTGACAGGTACTCCTTTACGCCCTCTGCTGTGGGCTTCATTGCCTCTTCACCTGGCCTCCAGTTGGCAGGACAAACCTCACCCTGGGCCTCATGAAACTGCAGGGCCTCAAGTATCCTTAGGGCCTCATCGATATTTCTTCCAAGTGGCAAATCGTTAACAAGCTGGTGCCTTACGACACCGTCCTTATCAAGGAGGAACAGTCCCCTGAGCGCAATTCCCTCATCTTCAAGCAATACCCCATAGGAAAGGGATATCTTCTTTGTGAGATCCGACACCAAAGGATAGCTGATCTTTCCTACTCCGCCTTCTTCCACAGGTGTCTGCCGCCAGGCGTAGTGAGTGAACGGAGAATCAACAGAGATTGCCAATACCTCACAATTTTTTTCGCGGAACTTGTCTGCCGCCTTGTCCAAGGCGATTATCTCTGTTGGTCAGACAAAGGTAAAATCCAGCGGATAGAAAAACAGCAGTACATACTTTCCCTTGAACTGGGAAAGGGAAATCTCCTCTATGGCATCGTTGGGCATTACTGCCTGGGCCTTAAAATCTGGAGCCTTCTTGGTTACCATTACACACATTTTCTCTTCCTCCTTGTCTTTTTTATGTTTGTTTTTGTTATTTCCTGGTCCTCACCAGGTTTCCACTAAGAGCTCAAAATATCCCTTGGGATGAGCACATGCAGGGCACTTCTCAGGCGGCTCATTCCCCTCATGTATGTAGCCGCAGTTCCTGCAACGCCATTTGACTGGCTCATCCCTCTTGAAGACCTTTCCCTGCTCTATGTTTGCGGCCAGGGCCTTGTAACGCTCTTCATGAAACTTTTCCGCCACTGCTATGGCCTCAAATACGCAGGCTATCTCGTCAAATCCCTCTTCCCTGGCCTTTGCCGCAAATTCAGGGTACATCTGGGTGTGTTCGTAATTTTCTCCTGCGGCCGACGCCTTGAGATTTTCCAGGGTCTCACCAATAACGCCTGCGGGGAAACTGGCGGTAACTTCCACCTCTCCCCCCTCGAGATATTTAAACAACCTCTTGGCATGCTCCTTTTCCTGGTTGGCAGTCTCCTCAAAAACCGCGGCTATCTGCACGTAACCTTCCTTCTTGGCCTTGCTCGCAAAGTATGTATAACGGTTTCTGGCCTGGGATTCCCCGGCAAAGGCCTTCAAAAGATTCTTTTCCGTCTCTGTTCCCTTAAGTGATTTCATATTGTCTTACCTTTCCTTCCTTTTCGTTTTTGTGGTTTGATCATTGGCCTGCAAGTTGACGTCCTGTCTCTGTAAGTTCGTACTTGCACCTTGCAGGGCTGTCCAGAAGCCCCTTGTTCTTAAGACTTCTTATCCTGCAGCTCAGTGACTTGGATGGAATACCCGTGGCCTCAGAGATGTCCTTTGACCTCACCGGACCGTCCATCTTTGCCATTGCCTTTAAAATCTTTTCCTGCTCCTCAGTTAACTTGATTTCCTTGTCTGACTTGCTCTTGCACTTACAACCCATGAATTTTCCTCCTACTCTATTTTATATCATCTTCAATTTTTTTATAGAAAAATTACTCGTGACAGTTAATTAACATTTAACTGTTTCTCTTTTTGACACACGGGGCAAACGCCCTGAAACTGAAGACTGCCCTCCTTAATCTGAAAGCCTTTTGAATCCAGGACCATCTCTCTTACATCCAGCCCGTCAACGGTATCCACATCTGATATCCTTCCGCACCTTATACAAAAGACATGGCTATGGGGCCGGACATCCCCGTCAAATCTCTTCTGACGACCACCATACTCTAACTTATGTATTATCCCGGCCTCTGACAACCTCTCAAGATTACGATAGACTGTGGCGATACTGATTCTTGGCAGGCGCTTTTTCACCACCTCATAAAGTTCATCCGCTGTGGGATGAGTCTTAAGCCTCTTGAGCTCTTCCAGTATTATTTCACGCTGATTAGTAATTCTCATTGAATATGAAATCCTTTTTGATAATTATTATTAAATAACAAAAATTCCCCAGCCTGTCAATAAAGAAGATAAAAAAAATCGGGTTTATTTTAACTGCTGCCTACACCTTCAATTAGCCGGTTCGCCCACGCAACAAGGCGCCAAAGGCGTACTCTACTGAAATGGACCCCTTTAGCCAGACAGATTCATAAGTCACTAAAATAGAAACCAAAGGGTCCAAGGCTGGAAAAATCCATAAATTCCTTTTATTTTCTGATTTTCCTGGTAACAGCAAAAAGATAGGGGTTAAAATAGGGAAAACTGGAATTGGAGGTGTACATTTGATGTCAATAGATACAGTGGCAGTGGTTGGGCTTGGATATGTTGGGCTTCCCCTGGCAGTGGCCTTTGGGAGGAAGATGGAGTGTATTGGCCTGGATATTAGCCAAGAAAAGATAGAAAACTTTAAAAAATTCTACGACCCAACAGGAGAGGTCTCTGAAGAGGACTTTAGGCAGGCCCAAAATCTCGTTTTCACCACGGACCCAAAGGACCTTGAGAAGGCCCAGGCCATTATTGTGGCCGTTCCAACACCCATTACCAACACGCATCTGCCCGACCTTCGCCATATAGAATCCGCCTCCGAACTTGTAGGCTCGGCCCTTACTCCAGGAACGGTGGTCATCTATGAATCCACTGTCTATCCCGGGGTTACCGAGGACGTTTGCGTGCCCATTCTTGAGAGGACATCTGGGCTCAAAAACGGCAAGGACTTCAAGGTGGGCTATTCCCCGGAACGAATAAACCCAGGGGACAAGGAGCACACCCTGGCCAAGATAGTAAAGGTGGTCGCCGCCCAGGATGACGAGACCCTGGACCTTGTTGCCTCTCTATATGAAAAGGTTGTGGAGGCAGGGATCTACAGGGCTTCAAGCATCCGGGTGGCAGAGGCCGCAAAGGTCATAGAAAACACTCAGAGAGACCTCAACATTGCCCTTATGAACGAACTTGCCATCATATTTAACCGTCTGGGCATAGACACCAAGAACGTGCTTGATGCAGCCTCAACCAAGTGGAACTTTCTTCCCTTCAGGCCAGGTCTTGTAGGGGGACACTGCATTGGGGTGGATCCATACTATCTTACCTACTGCGCCCAGATGACAGGCTACAGGCCAGAGGTAATACTTGCAGGCCGCAGGATAAATGACTCCATGGGGGCCTATATCGCACAGAGGACGGTAAAGGAACTCATCCATGCAGGCCTCAGGGTGCAAGGGGCACGAGTGGCTATCCTTGGGCTAACCTTTAAGGAGAACTGTCCGGACATAAGAAACACCAAGGTGATAGATATCATTTCCGAGCTCAGGGAATACGGCATAGAACCCCTTGTCCATGACCCAATGGCAGATCCCAGGGAGGCGGAACTGGTCTATGGCATAAAGCTGGTAAAGGAACCTCCCCCAAATTCTGATGCAGTCATATTGGCAGTGGCCCACGATGATTATATTAAAAAGGGAGCAGGGGCGGTTAAGGAGATGCTCACCCCGGACAAGGGAGTAGTAGTGGATGTCAAGAGCATGTTCAACAAAAAAGACTTTGAAGGGGGCAGCATCCGCTACTGGCGCCTTTAAAAACCGATTAAACCCACAAGGAGGCGGGCCATGGCTTTAACAAGGGAAGAAAGGATATTCCTGCTCAGACTTGCAAGAAACGCCATTGAGGCTGAACTCAAAGGTAGGGCGTTGGAGCTGCCATTGGTTTCAAGCCCGGGGCTTTTGGAGAGAAGGGGGGCATTTGTGACCCTTCACAAGCACGGACAGTTAAGGGGCTGCATCGGAAACTTTGTTTCTGAAAAACCCCTTTATGAAACAGTTGCGGACATGGCCATTGCAGCGGCCTTTCAAGACCCGCGTTTTAGGCCCCTTGAACCCCATGAACTTCCTGAAATAGATATAGAGATATCTGCCCTCACCCCCCTTGAGCCTGTTTCAAGCCCAGAAGAAATAGAGGTGGGAAAACATGGCATCTATCTCATTAACGGACCCTATCACGGGGTGCTCCTGCCACAGGTAGCAACGGAATACGGCTGGGACCGTTACACCTTCCTGGATCAAACCTGCGTCAAGGCTGGGATGATGCCTGGGTGCTGGAAGGACCCCAACACAAAGATACTTGTCTTTAGCGCAGAGATATTTGGAGAAAAATCAGAAGGGCTTTTATAGGGGATTTCGCCTTAACAATTAGCCCGCCCATTTACGGTTGAAAGGCCAAACTTCTTCCTCATTGCCTCCTCAACATGTGGAGGTACCAGCCCCTCAAGGCTTCCGCCAAACTGGGCAGCTTCCTTGACAATGGTCGAGCTTATGTATATCCACCTGAAACCTGTCATCAAGAATACGGTTTCAATGCTCCTGTCAAGCTTCCTGTTCATTATGGCCCTTTGGAGCTCAAATTCGAAGTCGGAAACTGCCCTGAGCCCCCTCAAAATGGCACATGCCCCCTTCTTTCTTGCAAAATCAACAAGAAGGCAGTCAAAGGACTCCACTTCCACGTTCTCAGAGGGCTCAATGGACCTTACAATCATGTCTATTCTCTCATCTGTGGTAAAAAGGGGAGCCTTTGCCGGGTTTCGCCCAACAGCCACTATCACCTTGTCAAAAATCCTTAGCGCCCTTTTTATAAGGTCAATGTGTCCGTATGTAACAGGGTCAAAGGTGCCCGGATATACGATTATCCTTTCCATTATCTGTCATTTGTCCTTTTAATGAAAAAAAGGGCCGTATCTCCATAGACCCTTTTCTCAAGAAGCCTGAAGCCGGGAAGATTTGAAAAAATTTCCCTCTTATCCTCTTCTATGACCATGATTGCATCATCTGCAAGGAGACTATCATCCCTTGAAAGGGCTGTCAAAAGCCTCTTCATGTGGCCCTTGGCATAAGGGGGATCTGCAAAGACAACATCTGCACGGAATCCGTCTTCCTCTTTCCAGGTCTTTTTAAGAAAGGAATATACATCAGCAGGAATGAGCCTTACCTTACAATTCAACCCCTTTGCCAAGGCCAGGTTCTTTCTGAGGATTTCCAGGGAACTTCTGTTTTTTTCCACAAAAAGACAGGCCCTTGCACCCCTTGATAACGCCTCGAGACCAAGGGCACCTGTGCCTGCAAAAAGATCGGCCACGCGTACTTTTTCCCAGCTTTCTATGTATCTTGAGGAAAGGATGTCAAACAGGGCCTCCCTTACCCTGTCAGTGGTGGGTCTAACTATCCTTCCCTGGGGGCAGGAGAGCCTCCTGCCCCTCAGAACTCCTCCAGTTATCCTCACCCTTAGTCGTCAAAGTCCCCGCTAGGGCCCTTATCTGAATCCAGTGATTTTGCCTTCTCCCTTATCTTTTCAGGTGTCCACTCGGCTGGATCCTCGATCCTGGTGGCCTTTGGACCTATGTCATAGGAGCCCTTTTCAAGGATTATATCCATGGCAATGGGCGCAGTATCTGCGGCATTAAATACGTTTACCAAAAGGTCATAGACAAACTCCTCCACACCCTTTGCCATGCGCTCCCTGATTTCCTTTGGCTGGCCCATGATCTTGTTCTCAAAGGGCAGGTTCAGCTTCTTGTAGGCCCCCCCTTTCCAGCCCCGTTCCTTGGCGTAGGCCTTCATCTCCTCCCAAAGCTCTTCTGTGACGCCTTGATCCTTGAGCTTTATGAACTCACCGTTTTCGTCCATGACAGCGTTTCCATAATCGTCCACCTTTACACCCCAGCTTATCATCTGAAGGGCCGTGGCCACGTTTGCCTTGGTGGTCCTTGTCTTCTCTGCTATCTGCCTTAGACGCTCGGAGTTGTTACCGGAGGTGCCATGCTGGGCACCTGATACCTTGTAGGGCTCAAGGGCCTTGTGGATCTCTGCGGTAAGATCCACCTGTATCCCCTGATCACTTGCCTGAATTCCGTGGGTGGTTCCGTTGTTAAGAGCTATCCAATCGGGGAATATGTCGTGGGCATTTAATCCCCGGATGAGAAACAGGGCCTCTTCCACTGTGGAAAGCCCCTCTTTGCCCTTTATCTCTCCAACCTCTGTCTCAAGCCCTGCCCATTTTGGAACGTATGGGTTAAGCTCAATGTTTGCCAGGAGATTCTCATCGTCTGGAAGGTGTGAAGCATCAATGGCTATGGATGTTACGCCTGCCTCGAACAGTGTCGGAATCTCTGTTTTTGCAGGCTCTATATCCTCCTTTTTCTTGATTCCGTAATGATCTGCATGAATGGCCACTGGAACTGTGATGCCAAGCTCGTTAGCCACCTGGTCCACCCTCCTGGCCAGATTCCAGAAATTTGTGGCGCAGTATGCGTTGGCCCCCCCTTCGGATCTTGCGATCTCCATAATTACAGCGGCGTTTGCCCGCTGTGCAGCAGCAAGTACACCCCGTACAATTATGTAATTTCGTGCATTTGCAGCAATTGTCATGGCCTTACCCTTTTTAAGAAGCGCCCTGTCAATGACCTTGCCGCTTACAATGAGCGCCTTTGAATTGGGGAAAAGCCTGCTTACGTTTGGTGGACGCCCAATCTCAAGGGCCCTTTTAAAATCCTCAGAATAGGTGCTCATGGCATCACCTCCTCAAAAAATGTATTGGAATGGACAGATGTTAAGTACTCAAATTCGCCCTGGCAAACTTCCCAGGACCAAAGTTTCATGAAAGCTGACACACTACCAACTAAATATTTCTATCATCTTTTTGGCAATTAGTACAAGCATGGTTCCCCAAACAAGCCCAACAAATGCCCCTCCAAGGCAGTCAAGGGGATAGTGGACCCCCAAGTACACCCGGGAATAGCTAACAAGTACTGCAAGAAAAAACAATAGGGCTCCGTAGGCCCTTTTCCATCCCCATAGGAAAAAGGCGGCAGTCCACATATTGGTGGCATGGCAGGAAGGCCAGGAAAAACTCGCCTTCAATGTGGCCCTGAATCCAGGAGAGGTCACTATCCATTTACCAGACTTGTAAACAAAGACGTTATCAAGACCCATGTAGGGCCTAAGTCGCCCCACAAGGGGCTTCAGGATGCGCGCGCAAAGGGCGTCACTGCTGACAACGGCAATAATGCCCACTATCCACATGATCCTTTCCCTGTTTGTGCCCTTAAAAAGCCTGTAAACAATAAAGACCGCAATGAAAGGGGCAAAGAGGCCAAAGTCAGAGACCTTTACCATGAGCTTATCCAGGAAGGGTGAGCGCGCATGGTTTATAAGAAAAAACAGGGAGATATCGGCCTGATGGATGGTGTTTAGGAGGTGTTCTACCTGGAAGCCCATTTTTTAAGCCCCCTTCCCTCATAAACATTAAAGAGCCTTAACCTGTCCCTTCCAAGCCTGACCCTGATCTTTCCCAAGGGGAAAAAGCTGCGAAAACACTGCTCAAGGCCGTCAAGACCCTTTCCTTCCTCCACCACCACAAGGGCATCCCATCCCTTCTTATCAATGGGAGAAGGCCAAAGCTCGTACTGGCTCTTAATCTTCCGGTCAAAGCCGTTCCATCTGTAAACCCTTGGCTTACCAGCCATGTAAAAGGCAAGTTCACTTGCGCTCTGCCGTCTTCTTGCCACGATGAAGGTCCTTTCAGGGGCTGGAAAGGATGAAAGAAACGTATCCGCCTTACTTGCAAGTTCCTTCCAGCCCCTAAGCCTTACCGTGGGATCAATCTTTGAGCCTGAAAGGGGTGTATGGACAAACAGGAATGGAAGCGCATACAAGATAGCAACAAGAACAGCACCAAGGATGATCCCCGGCCTGTAAAGCCTCCTGCAGCCGGAAAAAGGGGCTGATTTCCCAGATACTCCTTCCTTCACCAGCCATAACCCCAGAAGGACGGAAAGGGAAAGGTAAAAGGGTGCTGGCCAGTTTGCGTTTACCCGCTGCTTGAGACTCAAAATAAAAACCGCCAGAAGGGGCAAGGGGCCGCTTAGAACGAGAAGCACAAGTTGAGAAACCCTTTCCTGCCACTGGTCACTGTTTTTGCTGCTTTTAAAGATTTCCCCTACAGCCCAAATGGATGCGCAAAAAAGGCTGATGAATATGATTGGGGTGATCAACCCCGCCTGGCTGCCAATCAGTTCAAGGAAGGTGTCAAGCCTGAACAGATGCGTCTTTTCCGCCTGCTCAAAGTGGTGGGCCGTATGGACAAAGGTTATCCAGCCGTGGTTGTAATTCCACAAAAGAAAGGGAACAAGGACTAATAGCTGTATCCCGAAGAAGACATAGGCCCCCTTGTGTCTGATTGCCCGTAAAGGGCCAAGAGAAAGGATGAAAAAGAGGGCACATGCCCCGGTCAGGGCCACGCTGGTCTGCTTTGAAAGAAGCGCAAGACCGCAAAAAAGGCCTGAAAAGGCCCAAAGGACCAGGGCCTTTCGGGACCCTTTCCCAAGCTCCGTCTCCCTTGCCCTCCAAAAGGAATAAAGGGTCCATATCCAAAAGCAAAGAAGCGGAGCATCAATGGTCATAATGTATCCAGACACGGCAGATCCAACAGTTGCGCTGTATGAAAGGGCGGCAAGGAGGCCTGCGCGTGCACCTGCCATCTTTCTTGCAAGGAGAAATATCCCTAAGGTTGTAAAAAGGTTCAGTAAGACCGCGGGAAAACGGACTCCAAATTCTGTCTGGGGTAAAAGGTGCGTGGACAGCCAAATGAGCCAGGCCACCATTGGAGGCTTACTGTAGTAACCAAAGGCAAGGTGCCTTGACCAGTCCCAGTAGTAGGCCTCATCTGGAGATAACTCAAGGGGCGAAACAATGAGAAAGAGCAGCCTTACAAGCCCCAGGATGACAATAAGGAGCAGAAATTTCCTATCCCAGTTCGTAAAATCACTGCTTACTCCCCTTGACATTCCTGATTTCACCTGGGTCACCTTCCTAATCCTCCACCATGGCCTGTCTGTGAACTCCTGCCATGTAGCCAACACCCCCTATTAGGGCTGCTGCTGCCTGAACGGCAAAAACACCAAGACTAAGGGCAACGGCCTTTTCCATGGGCACACCCTTTAAGTGAAAAAAGAAAATAAAGCCGCCTTCCCTGACACCTAATCCACTAAAGCTTATGGGAAGAACAGTCAAAACCCCGATAAGGGGAAGGCTGCTCAGATAAAAGCAGTAGCCAAGGCCAATTCCAAGGCCTTTGCCAAGGATGTAGGCCCCTGTCATGCCAAAAAACTGAAGGACAAGAGAAAGCCCAAGGGCATAGAAAAGTGAGCTAGGATGCCTCCAGAAAACCAGCATGTACTCAAGGGCAAAAAACATGCGCGAGACAAGACCGTGGCCTGGCCTTATGCTGGCGGAAAGTCTGTTCAACATTTTCCTGAAAAAGGGAACAATAAGTGCACCTGTGGTCATGGAAAGGGCAAGGATAATAAGAAGATGGCGCCACTTGCCTGGAAGGGCGTTGGGAGAGATAAGGGAGGCGCAGGCGCCTATTATGAACATGGCCCACAGGCCAAAAAGCCTGTCGGAAAGTATTGAATATGAGGCCTTGAGCTTACCGTTTCCGCGTCTTGAAAGAAAGTACGCCTTCAGCACGTCCCCTCCAATTGCAGAGGGCAGAAACAGGTTGAAGTACATGCCAACGAAATAGAACTTTAGATAGGTGATGAATCTTCCTCCAAAACCCAGTGTCCTTCCTATTATGAACCACCTGATGCTGCTTATGACCTGGGAGGCGACATAAAGGCAAAAGGCGGATAACCAGTAGAGGGGCGGTATCCTTGAAAAGGCGGAGAAAACGGCCCCAATGTCTATGCGTGAAAAAAGCCACAACAGGATGAGCACACTCACTGCCACCCTGAAGAGGAATTTGGTAAGGCCCTTTAGTCTGTCCAAGGTTCCTGTTCACCGCCAGAATCAAGGTGTTCTTCAAGGCCTGGGCCTGAAAAGGGATGAAAAAAAACGTGGCCGGTCACTCTATTATCTCCCTTATGGCGTATATCCTCTTACCGCTTGCCTCGTAGTAGGTCCTTATTATTAGCTCTGCCAAAAGGCCGATACAAAAGAGGATGAGCCCTGAAAGGATGAGAAGCACGCCCAGGAGCAGCAGTGGTCTGTGCCCAATATCCCTGCCCAGGAATATTTTCTCAAGGCTGAGGTAAAGGTCAATGGCCAGACCTGAAAGAAACATTATGCCCCCTGCGGAGCCGAAAAACTGCAACGGCCGGGTGGCAAACTTCTGGAAAAAGATCATGAGCATGAGGTCAAGTATGACTCTGTAGGTCCTTCCTATGCCGTACTTGCTCTTTCCCCTGAGCCTTGGGTGGTGGGTGACCACAACCTCGGCAATGCGTGCCCCCTGAAGACTTGCCAGCACGGGAATGAACCTGTGGAGGTCACCGTAGAGGAGGAGATTCTTGGCAATCTCCCGCCTGTACGCCTTTAATGAGCAGCCGTAGTCGTGGAGCCTGACACCTGTGGCCCTTCCTATGATCCAGTTGGCAACTTTTGAGGGCAAAAGCCTGGATACCACAGAGTCCTTCCTGTCCTTCCTCCAGCCGGCCACCACATCAAATCCCTCCTCAAGCCTTTTAACCAAAAGGGGAATGTCTGCCGGGTCATTTTGCAGGTCCCCGTCCATGGTCACCACAACGCTTCCCCGGGCAAGGTCAAAGCCTGCCGTCATAGCCGCACTCTGCCCAAAATTACGTCTGAATATCACCACCCTGAGCCACGGGTACCTGGCCTTAAGACCCCGTAAAATCTCTGCGGTCCGGTCGGTTGAGCCATCATCCACTATTATCACTTCAAAGCTATAGCCAGTTGAGGAAAGGCTCTTCCATATTCCTTCAACGAGTTCGGAGACATTTTCCTCTTCATTATAAACTGGCACCACCACAGATAAATAGGGTGTATCCGATCCTTTTTTACTTTCCTTATGCAACGTTTTCCCTTTGTTTAGTTCGAAAAGACTGCAAAGTATGACTTAAAGGCGGAAAGGACCTTTCCCGCACCAAGGACCACGGTCTCAAGCGGATTTTCCACCCTGTTGACCCTTACGCCAACCATCTTGTGGAGATAGGAGTCAAAGCCCCTAAGAAGGCTTGAGCCGCCAGTAAGATATATCCCATTGCTCTCCACTTCCCTTTTGACGTGGCCATCCAGGTCATGAAACACGTCCTGAATGACAAGCCCTATCTCTTTGACAAGAGGGGATAGACATCCAAGTATCTCGTGAGGAGTAACGTCCACTACGGCGGGTATCTGCCTTGCCACATCCTGGCCACCTACGCGGCACGAAGAAAGGGCCTGGGCTTCCTCTTCCGTTGCCGCCCCCATCTCCCACTTGAGCCTTTCTGCAGTATTTGGCCCGATCCTAAGACCATATTTCCTTAGCATGAAGGAACAAAGGGCCTCGTCAAAGTCGTTTCCGCCAATTCGCCTGGACTCTGACACAAGGTATGCCATCTGGGATATAACAGCCACCTCGGTGGTGCCACCCCCCATGTCCACAACCATTGAAGGCCTCTTGTCCGAGACATCAACCCCAGCCCCAATTGCCGCAGCCATTGCCTCTTCAAGGAGATACACCTTCTTGAAACCCGCATCCTCGGCGGCATCCAGCACCGCCCTCTTTTCCACCTGAGTAAGCTTTGACGGGACGCAGATTACTACCTTGGACGAAAGCACAGGGCTCCTGGACCTTGCCATTTCCACGATCTGGCGAAGGTAAATGGAAACCGCATCCACATCGTCCACTGCACCTGCCTTCATGGGCCTTTTAACTATCATGCCAGGAGGGGTCTTCCCGAGATAGGCCTTTGCCTTTCTGCCAACGGCAACTGGCTCTCCCAGGCTGTTACCAGCAATCACCGTTGGCTCATTGAGCACAATGCCCTCTCGCTGCAGATATATGAGGCTGTTGGCAGTGCCAAGATCAATGGCCACATCCTGCTTGATAAGGTTTTTTATGAGACTTAGCGCCACGGCACCATCCTTTTAAGCCTGCGTTTAATGATATTGGGAAGCTCCCTGGGCCACACTTCTGCATTCCCTACACCGGTAAAGACAAGGGCGTGGTCCAATGTGAAGACATCCCCCCTTGCAGCCGGAAAGAAAAGGCCCAGAACTGTCTCTCTTGGCCCAATGTCCTCATCCCTTTCAAGAACAAAACTGCGCTTCGGATCAGAGCCAAAGGACCTTAGGAGGATACCCTTTGAGTGCCTGAACATCCATGCGCATACTCCGCTTTCAAGGGGAAGGCGCCTGCCTTGCACCGATTTCTTATACCCTTCAGGCACGTTTCCCAGTACGGACTCCACCTTGAAAAAACTCGTCTCCCTGATCCGCCGAAGTATCAAACATGCATTAAACTGAAGTATATCCATGAGGTCCAGAAGTGCCTCTTCAAAATCCTCAGCACGGCAGGCCCACTCAAGAAGACTCAGGAGCAGACTGCTTTTAACCTGTGCATGCACGTTCTTCAACAGGAAAGCTGCGCATTCTCCAAAGGAGGCAAGGATGCTTAAGTGCTTGTCCGTGAATTTGAGCCTGGTCTTGCTGTCTGCCATGAGGACTCCCGCTTCTTCAGGAAGGGGCACGGCCACAAGGGACTTTACCTTTACATCTTTTTCATAAATGCCAATGGTTCGGCTGTCTTTTTTAAAGCGTGAGATGTTTATTGGACGCTGCTCCCTCATAACCCAGCCAACCGGCCCCTGGCCCATCTCAATGGTTGCCTGTGCCTTCACATCCCGTGATAGACTGTGATGGGATACGAGCCTGAGCCATTTTTGGCCTTCTTTCAGAAAAAGGGCGCTTGTATGGGCCTCTAAAGAGTCTGCCACTGTTCTTATGAGCTGATCAATGGGGAAGTTGTGATATGGCCTTGTCATAGGGCGGTCTCAAAACCCCCTTTTCGGTAACAATGGCAGTTATGAGCCTTTCTGGGGTTATGTCAAAAACAGGATTGAAGACCTTTACGCCACGAGCGGCAACACGCCTTCCACCGCACTCAACAACCTCCCTTGCCTCCCTTTCCTCAATGGGAATGTGATCCCCTGACAAACATTCGTGGTCAAAGGTGGAGCTTGGAGCGGCAACGTAAAAGGGCACCCCGTTTTCCTTACAAAGGACAGCCAGGGTGTAGGTACCAATCTTATTGGCCACATCCCCGTTGGCTGCTATCCGGTCTGCACCAACCACAACGGCTCCCACACGGCCGGAGCTCAAAAGCACCCCTGCCCCGCTATCGACATTCAGGGTTACTTCGACGGAATCCTTTATGAGCTCCCATGCCGTAAGCCTTGCCCCTTGGAGCCACGGCCTCGTCTCGTCCGCGTACACAGTCACCTTTTTCCCAAGGTTGACAGCCCCCCTTATAACCCCAAGGGCCGTGCCATAGCCGCCAGTGGCAAGGGCTCCTGCGTTACAGTGGGTGAGCACGCCTCCGTCTTCAAGAAGCTCGCCTCCAAGGCGGCCCATCTCTATGTTTGCACGCACGTCTTCCTCCCAGATGGAAAATGCCTCGGAAAGGGCCCTTTCAAAAATAACGTCCTCTTCCACGTTCTTTAAGACGTGCTTCATTCGTCTTACAGCCCATGAAAGGTTTACAGCAGTCGGCCTTGCCTTTTCTATCTCCTTAAGGGCAGAGTCAAGAAAGGAATGAAAATCTGCAGCATGATCCTTGAGGGCGGCCCTTACGGCAAGAACCACTGCAAAGGCAGCGGTGATTCCTATTGCAGGGGCTCCCCTCACAACCATGTCCGTGATGCCCCTTGCCGCATCCTTCCATGTGGCGCAGTGTAGCCACTCCTCCCTTTCTGGCAGAAGCCTCTGATCCAGCAGGTAGAACTCCTCCCCTTCCCAACGAAGGGGCACAATCTGGCTTCCTGCCTCTTTCAACAGCTCAAGTATCTTTTCCACCTATTCCTACGCCTCGTCCAAGAGCCTTCTTAGAAGCTCGTTCACCATCTGCGGGTTTGCCTTGCCCCTGGTCTGCCTCATGACCTGGCCTACAAAGAAACCCATGACCTTTTTCTTTCCTGCCCTGTACTTCTCCACCTCCTTGGGGTTGTCCCTGAGCACCTGCTCAACAATGGCTGAAAGCTCGGATTCGTCGCTTACCTGGGAAAGGCCCTCTTGTTCCACAATTTCCGAGGGGCTGCCACCCTTTTCATGTATCTCTTCCAGAATCTTCTTTGCTATCTTGTTGCTAATGGTTCCCTTTTCTATGAGGCCGAGAAGCTCGGCAAGGACATTAGGTGTGACCTTGGAGGAGGCAATATCGTGGTCCTCCTTTTTGATGAGCTTTAAAAGCTCCACCATTATCCAGTTGCTCACCTTTTTGGGCTTGGGATAGAGCTTCACCGTGGCCTCAAAGTACTCGGCCAGGTCCACACTGCCTGTTAGTACCTGGGCGTCGTACCCGGGAAGCCCGTACTCGGAGACGAAACGCTCCCTTTTTTCATCTGGAAGCTCAGGAAGAGAGCCTTTAACCTCGTCAAGCCATTTATCGTCTATCTTGATGGGAACGAGATCCGGGTCCGGGAAGTAGCGGTAGTCATGGGCCTCTTCCTTTCCTCGCATGGAGTGAGTCACCCCCTTTGACGCATCGAAAAGGCGCGTCTCCTGAACTATCTCCTTACCGTCAAGAAGAAGGGCGCTCTGCCTCCTTATCTCGTACTCAAGGGCCTTTTGGACATGCCTGAAGGAGTTCATGTTCTTAAGCTCAGCCTTTGTGCCAAATTCCTCCCTGCCATTAGGCCTCAGGCTTATGTTGGCATCACAACGAAGGCTTCCCTCCTCCATGTTCCCGTCACTAATATTCAGGTAGCGGACTATCTGCCTTATCTTCTTGAGGTAACTTGAGGCCTCCTCAGGAGTTCGAATGTCAGGCTCGCTTACTATCTCTATGAGAGGGGTGCCCGTTCTGTTCAGATCCACGTAACTGACCGGCCTTGACTCATCATGTATTAGCTTTCCCGCATCGTCCTCCATGTGAATCCTGTTTATCCGGATTCTCCGGCCGCCCGCCTCTGTCTCAACGTCTATCCAGCCATCTTCTGCAAGGGGAAGCTCATACTGAGATATCTGGTATCCCTTTGGAAGATCGGGATAGAAGTAGTGCTTCCTGGCAAAGACATTTGTCTTGTTTATGGTGCAGTTGGTGGCAAGGGCCATTTTCATTGCGTATTCAACTGCCTTCCTGTTCAAAACAGGTAAAACCCCTGGCATTCCCAGACAGACAGGGCAGGTATGTGTGTTTGGAGGTGCGCCAAACTCGGTTGAGCATGAGCAGAATATCTTGCTGTTAGTCTTTAACTGAACGTGTACCTCAAGGCCAATGACTGCCTCAAAATCCATGGAGTACTCCTCTTCCGGCAATGAATGTTACTATGGCTATTAGCTGAATAAATAATGGGCAAAGGCTAACACCTTTTGAATCAGCCTTCAAGAAAACCTGTCACTAGAAATTTTTCATTTTAAAACCTTACTTTTGGGCACAAGATCATTATAGTCTTTTAAAGACTCTCTTTATCTGGAGGCCTTAATGAAACTGGCCAGGAATGGTTCAAAAAATGAAGGTGGAAAAACGAAACTGATAATTGACAGCCTGGTAAGGCATTGGCTTTTTATGGGCTCTCTTGCAGGCCTTCTGGCCTCAAGCCTCTATCTCGAACAAACTCCCCTTTTTACTGCAAATGATTTCTACATACTTTTTCTCCTCTTCTCCCTTTTTGTGACGGTGAAGGGGCTTGAGGTGAGTGGAATACTTGAAAGCATGGCCGCAAGGCTCAAAAGGGGAAAACATGTTGCACTAAAGCTCACCCTGGTCACCTTTTTCTTGTCCATGGTGTTTACCAATGATGCGGCATTGGTAGTCATGGTTCCAGTCACTCTGGCCATGGAGCTTCCAAACAGGGCATGGCTTGTGATACTCGAAGCCCTTGCAGCAAACGCTGGTTCTGCCCTTACTCCCTTTGGTAACCCTCAAAACCTTTTCATATTCTGGCATTTTGACCTTGACCCCATGGAATTTATGAAGGTGATGCTCCCCTTTTCTCTGCTCTTTCTATGCCTGCTGTCAGCCGCTGCCCTCTTTCTAGACAGGAAAGGCTCGGCTGTGTCTTCAGGAAAATCTCCTCCTGTCAACATGATAAAGGGAACTGTTTTTCTCTTTTCCACCCTTGTGGTAATACTTGCCATTCTTAAATTCATTCCAGCATTCTGGGCAGCGGCAGTTATCCTGCTGCTGCCTTTTCTTGAGCCTTCCTGCCTTAAAGTGGACTACGGGCTCCTTGTCACAATACTTTGCTTCATGGGGATATCTGAAAACTTCCAGGCCATTTTCCAGACTACCATTGAACATTCAAGACATATCTTTCTTCTTTCTGCCCTTAGCAGCCAGGTTATTAGCAACGTGCCGGCAGCACTTCTGTTTGCAAAGTTTACCACCAACTGGAAGGCCCTTCTTTGGGGAACAAACGTGGGCGGCTTCGGAGGGCTTATTGGCTCACTTGCAAACCTTATTGCCTACAAGATGTACATCTCTTCCAAAAAAGAGACTGGAATTGTGGGCTTCACATTAAAATTTATGGCGGCAAACTACACATGCTTTCTTATTGGAACCTTGGTTTTTTACGTTTTAAGAAAGCACCTTTAGAAGTGTCAGAAGGTCAGGGGGCGAAGTCTTAGTAACCTGGTGATGATATGTCCTGTAAGGTCAAAGACTCTTTGGCTGTGGTCAATAATTACCGAATCCGCCGTAATCTTTATTGAAGAAGACCTGGCAATAAGCCTTTCTGATTTTCTTGAAAGTACGCATTCCCCCTTAAGGCCCGCCTCCTTGAGCCATGAATTCATCTGCATGCAAAAGGCACCACTTTTTGAATAGGGGGCATCAAGGAAAACACGGATGTATCCGGGCCGGTGACGCCTGAATACGCCTTCCATCATTTGCCAGGCGCTTAACGTCCTGCTTCCAGGTCTGAACCTCCTGAAAACACCGCTTACGTCCCTTATGAATCCGTCGTCACATCTTATTACCGGAAGCCCTCTGATGGCGCTTTCAAGGGTGATGAAACAGTTGTATCCATCCACCAAGACGTCTTCACCCTCTATCTCACGTAGCCAAACCCTTTTGGACCTTCGCTTTCTGGCCACGTCCCTGGAAATCACCGCCCTGAAAAGCATGTGGCGAAGGGCCTTTGAAAGCTGGTAGTGGTTACCCACAAAGGCTATTGCCGTTTTGCGCTTATAACCGCGTTCAAGGAGAAAGCGCAGGTCCCTTGCCGCCTTCTTAAGAATCAGAACCTCCCTTTGGTTGGGCCAAAGGATGCCCTTTTGATTATCCCCTGCCACTTATTTACTACAGGGCCTTTTTACCACTATCTCCACCCGCCTGTTCCTGGCCCTGTGCTCCTCGGTGTCGTTTGGCACAAGGGGCCTTCTCTTGCCGTAACCAACGACCTTTATGGCGCTTGAAGGAATGCCCCTTGACACAAGATAGCTGGCAACCGCCTGCGCCCTCTGCCTGGAAAGCCTATCATTGTATGCATTAGAGCCTATGTTGTCAGTATGCCCCTCAACAATTATTTTTTCATAGGCCGTGCCCCTTAAAAGCCCAAGAACAGAATCAAGGACCTCTATTGCCCGTGGCTTCAGGCTGTAGCTGTTAAAATCAAAAAGTATCCCGCTTCCCATGGAAAGCCTTGTCTGACATCTTTCCTCCCTCATGCTCACAGGCGCATACTGCCTGATGTCAAAGGGGATCTTTCTGCCATTTTTTACCAGAGAGAGGGCAAGGGCAACATAGTAGCGGGGCCCCTGAAAATACTGAACCTCTATGGAATGAAGCCCCTTCCCAAGGAATATCTGACCGATCTTCTCTCTGGGCGGGTGAATCCCGTCGTTATCTATCACTACCCTGTTGTCTATTATAAGACGTGAACCGTCGTCACTTAAAAGGGAGAAGGTATAGGTGCCGGGTTTGGAAATAAATATCTTCCCCTTGTAATCTATTGCGAACCACTCGAAGCGGTCGGTTATGCCAGGAAAGCCCTTGTCGAACCTCTGGGGCTTTATGTCAAGAATTGCGTTGTATATCTTTCCCACAGGGGCAAGCCTTGAAAAATCCGGAAGGCGGCTTGTGCCACTTGGCAGGTAGTAGATGGTGCCCTGAAATATGAAGGGGTTTTTCCTTGTAGAGCCAAAGGCGCTGCCCTGGACAACATGGGAAGGCATGGCTACGCTTTTGCTGTAAAGCCTTCTAATTTCGCCTGCAGAAAGCGCTCTCTTGTAGATGCGAAGTTCGTCAATGGCCCCCTTGAAGTCAGGATCGTTAAAGCACCAGTTGGAGTGGGCAATAAAGTTTCTTGACCGGGCCACGTTGGCAACCCCATTTCCTATCTTTTCTGCCTTTAAGCTCCCGTTTATGTAGAGTTTCATCTTGCGGGTCTTGTTGTCTATGGTTGCGCAGTAATGGCGCCACTCGCCGTTTACTATGCCGGGATAAGAAAGCCTGCCCACTGTCCTGTTGTAACTTCCGTCCGTGTTCACCCAGCTTTCGATTTCTATCCTGTTTGTGTTGCCAATTCTGCCAAAGACAACGTTGTATCCGCCATTTTCGCCGTTTGACCGACCCAGGTCCACTATCTTTTCATACGACCTCGGCTCTTCAAACTTTACCCAGGCGCAAATGGTTATGCCTTTTTCCCATATGCTTCCAAGGGCTGGCAGGCCTATAAAATCACCCCCTGGCCTTCCGCAGCCGTTATTGTGATCCGCACTGTTAAAATAAAGGGAGCGAACCTGAAGCCCGTCTATGCACATGGGAGAGCCGAATATCGCCCCGTCAAAACCGTTTCCGCTTTGATCCTGGGCCCTGCAATTGTCAAAGTTGTAATACAGGACAAGATCGCCAGATGGCCGTATCCCGCTTCCCTGGCCTGTCTTCTCAATACAGCCCTTCAAGGCCCTCACCCTTGCGTCCCGTTCGTTGTAAAAGGATACCTGCCAAAAGGATGTGTACATGGGAGCAGGAAGCGGATCTCTCAGGGTGTAATCAAAGGGATAATCACCAGGCCCTTGGGCGTTGAAGCTCAGGTTGATGAGTCTGTAGGTGTTCCATGTATTGTCCCTGATATCTATCTGGGATGTCACAGGCCCTGGCCTTGAGACATGTACCGTTCCCTTAAAGAGTATGCCTCCAGGGACCTTTGACGCATCAAAGTTCTTTATCCATACCAGCCTGTTTGGCTGAGGGCCGTAGCCCTCCTGATAGAAGTAGAAGGCCCCGTCATTATAGGCCATGTCAGCCCCGCCTGCGTCCTCGAACTGGAAATAAAAGACTCGCGGGCCCTTTTGAAAGGCCTTAAAATACCTGTTGTTGGTTGAATCCACTGGCCCTCGCCAGCCATTCCAGTGGGTCTTTACCAAAAACTTAATCCTATCTCTGGGCCTCAGCCCTTCAATCTTTATGGGCGCCCCTGTTGGTGGATGTGGCCCTGCAAACTCCACCAGGAACCTTGGCGCCGCCTCATTTACTTGGTAGTAGATCCTTGAGCATGCCGCAGCATCGAACCAATCCATCTTGAAATACCAGGGCCTTGATTCGTCATCTATTGTAATGACGCCTGAAACAGGCCAGCTTGCCACTGCAGGAGCAGGCTTCGGGGCCTGCCCCGTGGCCTTTTGGATCTGTTCAACTGTTTTTTGAAACGTATCCAGATCGAAACCTGCCGCGGCTGGTACGGACAGAAAATTTATTAACAAGGGAATAAGCGATATCAGGGTCAAAAAGATTCTCATCTTGCGCCTCCTAGGGAACTAAAGGCAGTTTTGTCATTTGGATAGTCGGGGATGGAAATGGTGAATTTTGACAAAGGGATATGTACTCTTTTTTAAACAAATCGTACCATAGATAAAAATTAATCCATTAGTTCTGCATACATACTGAATTTACATTTAGACATCCGTACAGTCGTTGTCAATAAAGAAGGAGGTGTCATAAGAAGATGGTATGTCATTAGGCACTGTTTTCTTTTTAGTTTTTGGTACGTCCGCATTGACCCGTCATACCCTCCCAAAAGACAAATATTTTACATTTGTTAATTTCATGCTAAAATATATCCAAAAATACAATCCTTAGGTCTTTTTTGGTTTGATTATTGGTCCTGTTGCCTTGTGGAGGTGACAAAATGAAAAAGACTTTTTTTGGTATTTTCGTTGTACTGATTTCCTTTGTATCCTCGGCCCTTGGGGCCAACTATACAGGAATGTGGTGGGATCCAAACAAGGAGGGAACAGGGGTCTTCATGGAGCACCTCGACACGGATAACTGTGTATGCGGCGCATGGTATTTTTACGATGAATCGGGCAATCCCATCTGGACCACATTTTTCGGCGGAATCTCAGCAGGCAGGCTGACGTCCAACCTCTATTCTTTTACAGGGCCTTCCTTCGGTGCCACTTGGGACGCTAGCCAGATCCACTCAAAAGCCGTTGGTACAGTGACCTTTGACTTTCTTTCAGATTCCAGCATCACCATGAGCTATCAAGTTTTTGGCGCATCCGGCAAGTTGAACCTTACTCTTTTCTCCATGGACGTATGCCCAGGCTGGCTGTGGTGGGATCCTGAAAGGCCTGGCCAGGGAGTAGCCTTTTTCCCAATGGGCGAGCTTGGTGAAAACGCACAGATTGCAGTGGTCTGGTATGTTTATGATACTACGGGAAATCCTGTGTGGTACACCGCCCTTGGACCTGCCCGGGAAGGAAACGCTCTTGATGCCTACCATTACACTGGGCCTCCGGCAGGCCAGGCGTGGGATACTTCAAAGCTTATTAGGACCACAGTTGGCAGCATCAACATGGGAAACATGCAGGCAGCCATGATGACAGGTGGGGAACTCCTTATGCCCAAAAATACCATGACATATCACATCCATGGCATTTCAGACACGTTGAATCTGGAACCTTTCTGGTGCAGTCCGCTCTGCAAGTAGGCATGGATGATGTGACATCTGAGTACTTTTCCATATTTATATGGAAGATGCCAACAATTACCCTCAGGAGCATTAAATGCCAGAGTACTATGACAAATTCATTGTGAAACCCATAGTGAAGGTTCAGTTTTTAACCCCTGGGCGAGAGTTGGCAGCCTATGAGGCCAATAGAGAGCCGATCTGAGGACAAAAGGCTGCCTGATATTTCACCCGCTACGGACCTTGAAAGATGGTTCGGGCTTGGTGCCGAAAGGGCGGTTTTGGCAGCTACACTGAAAAAATTACCATGTGCGAACCCGGACATCTCTATTTGCTGGGACATACAAAGAACTTGACAAATTTTTATTGTTAAATAATATTTATATTAAAGATTAAATTTGAAAAAATTCCATTCTTTTGTTCCTCTTTGCCAAGAGGGACGCGGAGATGGTGTAGACAGGGTCCCATAAACAGCCTGGAAATCTGCATAAAGCATAGCTAGGTCCCCAGTAGCTCGCACAAGATACCTCTGGAGCTAGCTATTTTTCCAAAAGCAAGGCCCTAGAGACGAAAAAATGCACCAGTTGGGTTAAGGGCATTTTTTTCGTAACAAGATCGCAGCTATTGGACAAAAAAAGGCCGTTTTTTCAGAGGCCTCAGTAAACATGTTTTGCTGCGATAATGGGGGTATTCGCGGCAACCAACATGCATTTCTATAATAGGCTATCCCCTTGGAACAGGACCACGACCATTAACAAAGTCAGAAACTGAACTGAAAGGAGGCTGTGACATGAAAAATTTATTTTCATTTTGTCTCTTAGGACTGGTTTGCTGTCTTTTTATGCTCTCTTGCTGCCCAAAGAATCCACCACTCAATTCTGTTAAGACAGCTCACGGCAACACGGACTGGCATATTGACACTGCAGAGGAATTCCTAACCGGAAAGGAAATGGGGGGTGCCACCAGTGCAGCAAACCACTGTCCTGACACCTGGACAAAGACACACATGCATGTAGGCTTAACCGGCACCAATATCTATTATTATGACAGGGATGTCACACCATCTGGACTAGATGATAATTACACTAACGGCATAGACAAGCCGATGCTTTTCTTTTATGCAGGGCACGGAAACCCCACCCTTTTCAGCACCTTGGGGAACTACGCATCCCTGGAGAACATGAGGCTCGGTAACTGCTCAGGATCGAATGACGGCACCCTTCGCTATTACTGGCAGTGTTCATGCGAGGTCTTTGCCCACGGCCCTAAAAACTGTACAGGTGTAAGCGCCCATTATGCATGCCCGCAGGACTTTGACGGATCTGCCGATTCTGATGCAATGCGAAACGTCTATGAACGCTGGGGGCCCATCCTTTCCCCTGACCTTCGCATGGCATGCGGTTCTTCCACCCTTGCCTATTGCCATGAGACAGAGACAAACAAGATCTGGGATAACTACAACAACAAAGGCTTTGACGTGGCAGACTCCTTTATTGACGGCCTGCACCGTTACAGCTGGAACACCCCGCTTTGCATAACCACAGGCGGTTTCCAGGTAGCAAGCACCCCTCTCTTTGATACAAAGTTTACCAACCTGCCCAATCCCTCCGGGGAGTTTCTCCACATCCAGTACTTGTCCAACTTTGACAGCAACGCACCCGTTCTGAAACCAATACCCGTACCTGAATTCATCCCGATCTATGAGCTGATCCCACTTCCACTACCTGATCCCTACCAGAAAATGAAATTCCAAGAAAAGGACCAGTGGCTATACAGTGTCCAGCAGGTGGAAGGACGAGGGCCTGCAGTAAAAATAAACCGCACGTCAGGGGCTATATATACGGCCGGGAAGAGATCCTTTGTGGAGGAGAAGCCGCCACTGAAAGAAACTGCCTACCTAGAGATTGTCAAAGGCCTTATAGAGAAACAAGGATGGTCGGAAAAAGGCATGTCACGACCGAGGGGTGTTAAAATGATGATAGAAAGGGTACCGCAGGGACATAAGTATTCTGAAAGGAAAAAGTGCCAAAAAAACATAATCATAACTGTCAGAAGGCAGTTGGATATAAAGGGCAAGAAAGTGCCCTTCGTGGGGGAAGGCGGCCAGATTTCCTTTCAACTCAACAATGACGGCACAGTCTACAACTCATCCAAGGTATGGAGAAAAATTAAGGGCATTAAGCGCACAACAAGGGGAAAGCCCTTTAACCTTGCCTACAAGGAGGCATTGCAAAAAATAGAAAACAAGGAGGCTTACAAGCTGGCAGACTGGCAGTGGGGTTATGAAGAGATGGCAGGAAACGTTAAACAGACAGAGTTAAAAGCTGTCTATCTGTTCAACTTCATGCCTAGGGATCCAGAAAAGACCATGGAATATCCTCCTCGGATCATAAAAGTATCTGCTCACATGGAAAAGTAACCAATCCCCAGGGGCTGGAGAAACGCACAGCAGCATCCAGCTCCTGGTACATCGTTCCTTTTGTGCGCCGCTACGTTAACCTCGACAGCCCTCATTTCCTGGACTGGCTCACGAATGGAGACTCAGCCAGAGTCTCACAAGTGTGATGAAACCATTCGCGCCATATCTTCTGCAGTTTTCTGGCCCCTGTTCTTCCAAAGGAACTGGAGATGGTCTTGAGGCAGCTGGTCATTATTTTGAATGGGAAGGTATCAAGTAGATTTGGAAGCCTTGCAGAAGACAGCAATTATGGCAGCTTCTGAGCGAACATTTCCATCATTTTGTATCAGAATATAAAAATCGTTTCTAGAATGCCTACGAATTTTTCTGGCAGGCTATATCCGATGTTGTATCCAATATTTACAGTGCGGCGATTTGAAGCTGGGCTTCGCCAGAGTCCAAAATCCTGACTGCCACCATGAATATCTTTTAGCCTTTTAATGTAGAAGGCGCTGGTTCCAGGATATCCTTACAGTCAATTACCTGATGGCCCGATAATATCGATAATAATAAAGAACCAATTGAAACCGTAAGTTAAGGCCAGGACTCTAAATAAACGAACCAGGAAAGCCGCCCCTTTTTTTATCAATTTTGGGCGCTCATGCCTATTCAAGACTATTGTTTTTCAGATATGGCGCTTGTTGAGCCTGTTCCCCCTTTATTGACAAAAACAAGATCAGGGCCTAACTATATGATTTGATGTTAAAATTTTTGGGGACTTTATTTTACTTCCGCAGGTTCAATTGCTAAAAAACAATTTCTATCACACTCATTTAGAACAGCAGAAGCACTACCTGTTACCTTTAGGCCCGCTTTCTTAAATTGGCAGACCCTTCTCAAAGGATACCACGCCAGGCAAGGGGATTTCCCTGCTCTCCTTCTGGAAAATCACAAGGTCCTTTAGCTTGAAAACCCCTTTCCCTGCGCACTTTCCTGTCCTCACCTCCCTTATTTTGCCATCTTGAATCTTTAGGATAAGGCCTTCAAGCCTGAGGGTTATCACCAGGTCAAAGACAATCTTTCCAAGAACATGGTCATCCACCAAGACTTCCAGATAGGGATGATGGACAGACTTTATTTCGTGCACACCAAGGGGTGCCAGCACTACCTTGTTGGGGGGATATTTCTCTTTGTCCGTATACTTTTGTAAGGCTGCATATTTTTTTAACGCCTGAGCCAGGACATCAACAAAACTAAAATCAAGAAGTTCCTTCACCCTCTCTTCCAATTCCGCAAATGCAGTTTCCCTCTTGATGCCCTCGGCCCTTTTAAGAAAATCCCTTTTAAGAAGGTTGATGGATTCAGAGGCTTTGAGGGCTGAGAATATTTCTTCCTTTTTTGGGGTGGAAAGAAAAAAGTCCCTGACCGAACCGTTGTTTTTATCTCTCATTGCTGTGTTTCTCCCGAAATCTCCTGGGTTCCAAGGTCCTTTACGGTTGTGATTGATATTTCGGTTCCTGAAAGAAATTGCGCCTCCCTGCACGAAATTTCCTGGGAACCGAGGTCCTTTTCCGCATTGATCCTGAACACAGAAGCCCCTGGGGCCGTCTGGTCCTTCTTTGAGCCCGATGACCTGCCTTTCCACACCCTGTAGGGCAAATAAAGGGCCGGTATCAAAAGGACCAAAAGCCACCAGTAGCGGCCAGATTCTCTGACCTTTATTTCCAGTTTCGCACTCTCGATTCTTCCAGTCTCAGCCCCCCTTGCAACGACCCAAACGTAGTAGGTTCCTGGAGCATCATATCTGTGCACGGTCTTTGAATCCTTACTCCACTCTCGAACATGGCCATCCCCAAAGTCAAACCTGTATAAAATATCTGGAGTGGGGGGTTCAAAGACTGCCCTGAACGATATCTCATCCCCAGGCGCTACATTCCTTTTATTGGCGACGACTCGAACCCAGCAGGAAGGGGCACGGCTAATTTCCAGGCACACCTTGCTGCTCCTGATAGTTTTTCCGTCTTTCAGGGAAACTTCAACAAATGAACAGTAACGGCCTGGGCGCCAGTAACTGTGTCTTGTAAAACTGGCATCCTCCCACTGGCTTGGAGTATTATCCCCAAAGACGAATCTGTACCTTGCCCCATGAACTGCAGGCTTTACGGTAGCAAAAAACTGGACATCCTCGCCAGCGGTCGCCATTTGGGGCTTAGCGGCAAGGACCACCCTCCTCGGAACGGGAACCACCCTTAGAAGGGCCTCTGCCTCAGCCCTTCTGCCGTACCGGTCGGTTACCTCGGCCCGGATTTTGTGACTGCCCGGTTCAAGGTTTCCCGTATTCACCTCACAGTAACTGCCACTGACCTCGCAAAAAGTGCTCAACCAGGACAGCCTTTGGGTCTGATCACCACCTGGAAAAATGCGCGCGGTAAAACGCACCCTTTCTCCCTTGACCGCTGTGCGGCTTTTAGGAAGTATCTCGATCCTGGGAGGCGGCTGGCTGATTGCCACTTTCACGTTTACTACATTGCTGACTGCGATCTGTTTGCCGTACAGGTAGGCCCTGCATAAAACAGAAAAATCGCCTTCTCGTCGAAAACGGTACCTTAAGGCATCCCCGTTACCGGCCAGCCTGATCTGGCCAGGGTTTATGACCCATTCATAGCGGGCTTGAGGCCTCTTAGGGCTGAGAAACGCCCTTAGTCCAACCATCTCCCCAGGTTCTGCCCTTTTCTTGCTGGCCCTTATCTCAAGAGTATAGTGGATGGGAGAGACGGTTATGTGAACTGGGTTGCCTGGCACTTCCGTGTTTTCACCGACCCTTGCCTGGGCTGTGGCCGTATAGGTGCCGGGTTTGGTGTACTTATGAACAAAGAAGCCCTGTGGCGTCCAGCCTGTAACCGTTCCATCACCAGTGTCGAAACGGTATCTGGCAGTCGGGCTTTCAGGAAGAAGATGCGCCTTGAAACGCACCTGGCCGTTTTCTTCCACATTTTGCGGATACGCAGTGAGCCTCAACCTGTAGTGGACCTTGGGCGGAAGAACTATGAGTGTTGCAACAGCAGGCTTAGAGACATGCGCAAGGCTGGAATAAACATTCTCCCTCCAAAGCTCTATCTTGTAGGTGCCAGGATTCAACAGGGAGGTATCTACTTCCAAAACTGGCCCCTTTACCCTGTGACCCCAGGGATCGACCCAGTAAAGGGCACCATGGGAAACTGGCCCCTTAGTCTTGAAGGTTGCCTTCTCTCCCTTGAATACACTGATAGATGGAGGCTGAATGCCGGGCAAGACAGGAAGATGCGGCACCAGGGGCTTTAACTTAGAATAGAATCTGAAATCGTCTGCGTTTATATGGCCCCAGGGGCTGGATGATGCGTCAACTATTCGTATCCTTGCCATTCTGCCTCTGAATTCGGAGACGTCCCATCTGACCCTGTGCATGGTCTCGCTGTTTGCGCCCGAGGCAGTTCTGCGTGGAACAAAGGTCTGCTCTATGGGGTCAAGGACCAGCAGTTCCACGCGGGTGGCAGACCCTTTTCCTCCTCCCACAAGAAAATCTACGTAGTCGAATGAGACCTTAAAAGGGGAAGAAGTAAGGGTTCCTGTAGGCAAGTCTCCCTGGATCCGGCCCGGAACCTGGCCAGGCCGGCCCTGATAATCCTCAAAGGTGCCTATCCAATATTCCCCCTGGTGGTTAGAAGGCTCACCCCTGTGTCTTGCAGTTGGGTTGTCCTTAAAGGTGGGCTGGTTGTTAAAGGCATTTCCTGTTTTTTGCCACCCCCAAAGGTTTCCCGTCTCAAAATCACGGGTAAAACCCGACGGCTGACTCCACGCCACTGTCACAAGGCATACAAAGAGAAAAGGCGTAGAGAGTAGCCAGCCGAGTTCTTTCTTCACCGTTACCGTCCAAACACGCCAGTGTCCACCCATTCGGCCTTCAGGAGGCTCCACCAGTCAACGGCCATTCCATGGAGCACGTATTCGTAAGGAAGCCAGCCGTAGCCTGAGTCTCCCCATCCGGTTCCCCAGGAATTTCGAATCAGGAATGCGCCCTTGGTCTCCTTTCCACTGGTTGCGTTCTTGATCTTCTTGTTGTTGTCATAACCTACCGCAACGATGGCGTGGCCCCCAAGCACCCTCTCTCCAGGGGCGGGATAGGGGATCATGCCGTTTGAACCGGCCTGCCTTATGGAGCTGAACACGGTAAAACCGAACATGGAAGGAAAACCGTACTGAAGGAGTATCCTTATCCTGTCAAGGAGGGTCTTCTTGGCAGTTCCCGGAGGGTCAAGCCTGAAATAGCGGATTGCCTGGTAGTTTTGTGCAAAGGCGTAGCAAAAGGAAGATGGCTCCTTGTCAAAGTCGGAAATATTGTAGGGCCAGAACTCCTCGGGCGGGCATCCAAAAAGCACCATGGCCCCCATGGTCGTCCTGAGGAAGGCACCCGTATCTCCGGTCCAGTGAAGCAGATTCCTGGTGGCCTTGTAGAGGAACAGCCTTGAAGCGTCTATATGCTTTCCAAAGGCCCGTCTCTCATAGTACTCAATTATCCCTACGGCGGCATTGGCGGTGCAGGAGCCTAGAGCACCCTGGTCCTCTATTTTGGAGCAGTACTGCCTGAGGTCTACGGATGAAGGCCTTCCCTTTTTGGCAGTCAGAGAAACACCCGCCTTTTCCATCATGGGCCTGATTTTCTCATGTTCCAGGGTGTAGTCCCTGAAGTCCGGATAATCCCTCAACCATCCAAGCCCGTATTTTCCATCAATTACATTTCCCATGTTTCCTCCTTTCTCCATACCCTTTATATGGGCATGAACCCTTTTTAATCAGGCGTTTTTGCCTGCAGACTTTCTTCTCCGGGGCATTCATCTGGATTCCTAATCCAGAACCACCACGGTCAGGATCCTGTCGCTTTTTATGTACACAGGGTCGAATTTCCAGTTGGTAGCCAGCCCACCCACTGCGTTAAATGCCCTGCTTCTTGCCTGGATGTGGAAATAGTAGCCTCCTTGGTGAAAGGAATTTGGCATGGGAACATTCCACGTACCCGCCCTGAGATTATCTCCCACCGAGTGATGCCAGTAGTTATAGCTGTCTATAAATCCTCCACATCCCCTGAAAAAAATGGTGAAATCCCGTAAATGGCGGGCACCAACCATATAGCCAATTTCTATTTCAATATCATGGCCCTGTCTGTAGATAATGGGACAGTCTAGCTCTAGAGTATTCCACGAACCTACAGACTTGCGCCATCTCAGACTGGTGAAATCGATGGGGTGGGGTCTGGAATTGTCAACCACCACAGGGACAGGCGGCAGAGAAAGCCCTAGGGGATTATGATTCTTGTCGTAAAGGGACAGTTTCACGCTGTACCTTCCGTCTGGATACCTGTTGGTACGCCAGTTCAAGAGTGTGTGATAAGGGAAGTAGTCGTATTCGGGTTTCAGTATCTTGTAGAAACCCTTACTATCCGGTGCAACCTGAAAAGGTGTGTGGGTGCTTATCTGGTATTCATACCACGACTCTGTAAAGTGGGTTTCTGGTCTATTTTCATAGCTGTAAAATACCTTGTAGTAAGCTGCCTTCCCGTAGGCAGGGCATCCCACTAGACGAAGGGTGTAACAGAAGGGCGTCTCGGCGTCGGGTCTTGTACCATTGGGCTTGGGCCTGTTTACCCTGATCGCATAACCTGTGTTTGAGAGATAGAGCGGATCCACGGCCATCTCATTTATGCCTACAATCCCCGTGGTGGTGCAGGGCTGATAAGGCGGCCCACACGGCACGCAGATGGCGTTTTCCCACGCATCTATTACCACATTGGTTGTAGGGGCAGAAAGATTCCAGTTGACGTTGAAATAACCCTGGTCATAGATGGTCTCAAGCTGGCCGTCTCCGTCAATATCCTGCTCCACCTTGAAGACTATGTCAGGGATATCAAAAAAGAGGTGCCACTCAGGAACCATCTCAACAAAACAGCGAAATAACCTGACAATCGGGTTTGATTTCAGCACGGCCTCTACCACCTTTTCATCGTGAAGCATCTCCACGAGCTCCTCGTGGCAGGGCATCTCGGGAGGAGGAATTGGTCTTGGGAAGGCACTTCTTTCAAGGAGATCCTGAATCTTTAGGTCTGCTGGTTGAAAAGCGGCACTGCCTGCCTGAAGTTCATGGAACAACCTCTCAAAGGCAGGATTCTGCAACAGATGGCCTGCATCAAATGGGGCCTTCTCCCTTTCCAGCCTGGCTGTGTGTTTCGAAAAACCCCCTTCTTTATGAGGGCAAGGGTGATCTAAGCCCTGCTCCATGCCACCCTCTGGTCGCGGGTCGGGTCCGGGGATGGGCCACGGCTTTAACCTTGGCTTAAGATCCGGAAGCCTTTCAAGCTCTTTTGAAACAGATGGGTCCGGCCTTACTCCTGCAGCAATGGCATCCAGAATAGTAACGGGTTTCAGGAGCTCAGGAAGGCACCTTAGGTGCAACCTCCATTTCAGCATTGCGTCAATATCAAGGGCAGGAATTTCCAGACAGAAACGGCCACATTCATCGGTTATGGTACTGCCAAGCTTCTCTCTTCTAGGCCAAAACGGGAAAATCCAGCAGAATGGATGGCTTGGAATCGGATGCCACCAGAAAAAATTGAGATCCACGTCCAGAACCGTAACCTTGGCACCAGGGACAGGACACTCGCTGCCAGTGTGGGGATCGCGCTTCACCACCCTTCCGCACACCTTGTGGGTGCGTTTCCAGAGGTCTGGAATTTCCCCCAGTGGACGAAAGGAAAGGTCTGCCTCTTCAAGAATCCCCTCCCTTGAAAGAACAAGCTCCTTTGAAATTTTCAAGGATGGAAAAAGGTCTGATTTTACCAGGCGGTTTACCTGTATGGCACCCTTTACATTTTCTGGGACCACAGCAAGGACTGCACCTTCCGGGAACTGTTCGGGCTGCATATCGAGCCTCATTTCGAGGGAGTCCTTTTTGATCCTTTTTTCAGCAATTACCTCCATCCCATCCCTTCGCGCAGAGATGAGTACGGCCTTTAAAGGGCCTTCTGCGTTCTCCATGCCCTTTATGCCTGCCCTGATTCTTACGCCGGAACCTTTTGGACGAGCCATTTGGACCTCCTTCCACAGATTAATTTATTAAAGACCACGTCAGGACTTGAAAGTGAGAACACTTAAAAGAGTCCTGCTTCCTTCCGTAATCCGATGATGAGAAGATCCGCATCTTGAAAAACAGCCACAGAGCTGACGTTTTGACGACCAGAACAATGAGCGAGGGAAAGATTCTTAATCAAAATTTTCTATTATTAAATAAATAAGATTTGATTATTGCTGTGTCAATAGGATAGAGTGAAATTTTTATATTTCTGGATCATTGTGAAATTGTCGATAAAAATACCCTGGTGCAAGCTCCCTGCCCCAGTGCCCCATGACGGAAAGAAACCGCCTTATCTCTAGGCACAGGCCGCACTTGGAGGAGTATCTGCCCTCTTTTGGGTCAAAATCCCTTTTTCGGGCAAATTCCAAGAATCCACCTATGCCCTCATTATAAAGCATGGTCAAAAGGGGATAGCGGGACGCATCAATGGGCCTCCCGAGGTCCTCTATCCTGATTGCCAGCCCAGAGCATAGGCCAGGAACAAAGTTTCCGTAAAGGTCCATGTGAAAATGGGAGGTGTCCATTAGCTCCGAGCACCCCTCTGGATGCACGCGTACAATTTCCTCCCATGAAAAGCCAGGCCCCTTGAGATTAATAGCAGCCCGCCCTCCAGGATGTATCCAGTAACTGTTCAGAGCGCTTTGAAAGGCGGCCTTTCCTATGAGCTCCTGGGCCTCGGAAATGGAATATCTTTTTTCTGGATCAAGCTTAAGAAACAGCCGGAAAAAGGCCTCTGTCCAAATAAACGGGTAAATACCCACCTCTTGGCACGCACCTACCACGCCAGTCACCTTCTTAAAGGGGATATACTCAAGATGAAAGGGGCTTGCTGAGACAAGAAGGGTCTTAAGACCAAAGCCCTTCAGCTCTTTAAGCATGGATACGGCCCTGGCTTGACTTGTGTACCAGGAGGAGTTGGTCTCTACATACTCTATGGAAAAGCTCATCCTTCTTGCAACTGCCAAGACCTCCTTTAACCTGTCAAAGTTCAGAAAAGGCTCGCCACCTCCTATGTGCACGGACTTGCAGCCAAGACGCCTGCAGGTCTCAAGGGCCCTTTCAGCAGTTGCCGCATCCATGTAGTCCTTGGGCCAGTAGGGGCTGGAGTTGTACAGGCAGTGCTTGCAGGAGGAGGTGCAGAAGTAGTTGGTAATTATCCCGCCTGATATGAGGTGTTTAATGGACAGTGTCTTCATGGCCTGTCCGCAATTATCTGTTATCTGAGGGGAAGACCTGGATTCAGAGAGGATAGGTCAAGCTTGCCCTTTTCAGAAAACGGCAGAGAAAAGCTGTTTCCGTTGGTATCGATTCCAGAGACGGTTCCCTTCATCTCAAAATCCACGTCCTTTGCGTTCTGCATGATGGATATGAGACGTAAAACGCTTAAAACAGAACCTGAAAGCCTTACAGGAATGACCGCCTCCTGGTGCGGACCAATCTTTTTATCCACCTGCTCGGCGCCATCTACAAGCCGAATTCCGTTAATCAGAAGGCTATACTCCATGAAGTTTACATGCAGGCTTTCCAGGTTGGGATTGTAAAGCCTTATGCGCGCCTGGTAGTTTATGTGGGAAAAGGTAACGTCCTTGACGTTTAGATTTAAGAGCTCAACCTTGGGGGAGATGAACTTTGCATGCTGGGCACATGCCGAAAAAAGAAACAAAAACAGAAAACCGGTTAAAATCCAGCGAATATGAACCGGTTTCGTTTTCATTTCATATCCTTATTGCGAACCCAATGGTCGGGCTCAAATCGGTGAGTAATTTACTACTGTGAAGCGGCCTTTAAGAGGTTACTGACCTTTTTATAAAGGCGTGAGATCTTCCTGGAGGCCGTACGCCTGTGCAAGGTACCCCTTTTGTGTCCTATCTTGTCGATATAGCTTTGGGCCTTGCGCAGCCTCTCCATGGCAAGCTCCGGGGCCTTTTCGGCTATGGCTGCCTCAACGGCCTTGGTAAGGTTTTTTATCCTGGTCTTGCGCATCTTGTTCCGAAGCCTGCGCTTTTTGTTCTGGCGAACCCTCTTGAACGCTGATTTGTGATTAGCCATCAATCCTCCAAATTAATTAATTCCTTTTAAACTGGCGACCCTTTATAATAGCTACCATGGAACATGTCAACCAGCAGATACGCATATACCTGCACAAACTATTGTACTTTCTGGATACGGGCCATGTTGATGCCCTTATAACCATCCTGGGCTACGCCATCCTTGCGAAACTTGCTGATATCTTCCTGGACAAGGCGCTAAAGAGGCTTACCGCACTGACCCAGGTCTCCTTTGACGATCAGATAATCGCCTTTATCCATAAACCCATCTGCCTGACCATCTTTCTCCTAGGGCCCCTTCATGTGGCAATAAGCTACAAACTGCCACCTCCCTGGAATTTCATAACCACCAATGTCATAAAGACCCTTATCATAATGGTATGGTGGCTCCCTGCTGCCCATTTTATAGCCACATTCAGATTCAGGGAGCCCTATCTCCTTTCTGAAAAGGCCAAGATTGGCAGGGAGGTATTCCTGCTTTTCAGAAACGTACTGCGAATTGCCGTGGTGATCTTTGGCATTGTTGCCATCCTTATGATCTGGAATGTAAGCCTTACCCCTATTTTCGCATCGGCAGGCATTGCAGGGATTGCCATTGCCATGGCAGCTAAGGACAGCCTTGCCAACTTCTTCGGCGGAATCTCCATATTTATGGACAAATCCTACAAGGTGGGCGACTACATAATACTGGACTCCGGGGAACGCGGAGAGGTGGTGGATATTGGCATACGCTCTACAAGAATAAAGACAAGGGACGACGTGCTGATTACCATTCCAAACTCCATAATGGCAAACGCCAAGATAATAAACGAAAGCGCACCTGTTCCGCGCTTCAGGATAAGGGTTCCTGTTGGCGTGGCCTACGGATCCGACCTTGAAGAGGTCTCCAGACTCCTTGTGGAAATTGCACTGAATGATCCAGATGTCGTCAGAAGCCCAAAGCCCAGGGCCAGGCTCAGGCGTTTTGGGGATTCTTCCATAGATTTTGAGCTTCTTTGCTGGGTAAGCGAGCCAAGCCTTAAGGGCAGGGTAATCCATCAGCTCATAAAGGCCATTGATGGCACCTTTAAGGAAAGGGGAATTGAGATACCCTTTCCTCAAAGGGATGTGCATTTACAGAATCAGTCACCTCCCGATCAGGAATAAGGGAACAGGTGCATTTCAGGCCTGCGCGTCCTTGGAATTGACAGATTTCCTGCCTGCCTTGCCCTTTGTTTCCATGTAGTCTTCAAGGGAGACGGTCTGGCCGAGGCCGTTGAGGGAAAAGAGCTTGCTTATCATGAAAAGTATCTCTTCCCTGTTTTCTGTCTCTGCACCCTTTTTCAAAAAGATGATGGGGTCGTGAAGTATCTTTCCAACAAGGGAGCTTGTGAGTTTTTCTATGGCCTTTTTGTCCTTTTCATCAAGGTGCTTGAGGCTCTTCATGGTCCTTGCTAGCTCCCTTTTCCTGATGGATTCCGCCTTTTCCTGAAGACCCTTGATTATTGGAACCACATCCAGGGACCTGAGCCATGACTGAAACTTTATGACCTCTGCCTCAATAATGCGCTCGGCCTTTATGGCCTCCTTCTGCCTTTCCGCCTTATTCTCCTCAACCACCTCCTTGAGTTCATCTATATCAAAGAGGTAGACATTGTCTATGTCGTTTACGCCCGGGTCAATATCCCTTGGAACGGCTATGTCAATAAAGAAGAGGAGCCTGTGACGCCTTGGACGCATGATTTTCTTTACGCGATCCTTTTCTATTATGACGCCAGGGGCCCCGGTGGAGCTTATCACTATGTCTGTTTCAATAAGGGCATCATCGAGTTCCTCAAGGGATATGGCCTTTCCGTCCAGGGACCTTGCAAGATCAACGGCCCTCTCAAGGGTCCTGTTTGCCACAACAAGCTCTTCGATGCCGTTGGTCTTAAGGTGCTGAGCCGCAAGCTCTGCCATCTCTCCCGCCCCTATGAGCATGGCCTTCTTGCCTGAAAGTTCCCCGAAGATCTTCTTTGCAAGCTCAACTGCCGCATAGCTTATGGACACGGCCTGGCTTGCAATCCTTGTCTCCGTCCTGATCTTCTTGGCAACGGAAAAGGCCTTGTGCATGAGCTTGTTAAGGAGCTGGCCTGAACACCCCTCCTCCAGGGCCAGACGGTATGCATCCTTCAACTGTCCAAGGATCTGGGGCTCTCCCACCACCATTGAATCAAGGCTTGAGGCAACCCGGAACACGTGGCGTATGGCAGAAACCCCACTAAAGTCGTAAGAACTTTTTTCAATTACAGAAGGCTCAAGGGCGGATATCTTCAGCCAGAAATCCAGAATCTCCTGCCTTGCCCTCTGTGGCTGGGAAGATGCGGCAATTATCTCTACCCTGTTGCACGTGGACAGAAAGACAACCTCCTGGCAGGAAGGAAGGTTGTCGTAGACGTACCTTACAGGCCGTTCCCTGTTGGTGAGAGCAAGCCTTTCCCTGACCTCCACAGGGGCGGTCTTGTGATTGACCCCGAAAAGGAGTATGTCCCGTCTCGTCTCTTTAGGTTGCATAGGAGTGTGCCCCTGGAAGCAGATAGGTTACCCCGATGAAGGTAAAGAGCAGGGTCAGGTAGCCAATGATGGTCATGTAGGCGCTTTTACGGCCCCTCCACCCAACTGTAAGCCTCTGATGGAGAAGGGCCGCGTAAAGAAGCCACGTTATCAGGGACCATGTCTCCTTTGGGTCCCAGCTCCAGTATGCCCCCCAGGCCTGCTCAGCCCAGATAGAGCCTGTGATGATACCAAGGGTGAGAAGGGGAAAGCCTATTTTCAAACACTTCTCCGCCATGGTATCAAGGACCTGAAGGGATGGAAGTCTCTTGAAGAGCCCCCCAAGCTGTTTCTTCTTTATATGATGTTCCTGTATCAGGTACATAATGGAGATACAGAAGGAAAGGGTCAAAAGGGCATAGGAGATGATACTTATGGACGCATGAATAGGCAGCCAGTAGCTTTGAAGCGCAGGGGGAAGAGGCAGGATTTCAGACGGATGGATAAGAGACAGGATCATGAAAAGGGTGATCACAGGGCTAACAAACGCCCCCAGGGCCTTGAGCCTGTGACCTGCCTGGAAAAGGAGAAATGCCGCACAAAGGGACCAGGCAAGAAAGGAAAAGACATCGTAGAAACTGACAAGGGGTGCATGGTGGCTGTAAACCCACCTGAGCACTATTGATGTGGTATGCAGGCAGAGGCCAACTGCAAGTATCCATGTGGCAATCCTTTCAACCCCCTTTCTAAGGGTTAAAAGATTTACCAGATACCCCGCCGTTGCCGCGATGTAAGTGAAAAAGGTCAGTTGGAAGATGAATCTGTCCATGAAGAAATTGCCTGCTTCACCAAATTTTCAGCCCTCTTTCCACCAAGCTCTATAGCCCATTCCTTCAATTTTTCCCACTCTTTTTCTCTTATCCAATCTATGCACTCAAGACGTATCAACCTTTCCAGCCGCTGCCCGGCGTCATCTGACCCACTTTCGAGTATGAGTCTTCTAAGCATACCCACAAGTTCAACATATAGGGCCCACTGTCTTGGAAATTCCTTTTCAAGCTCAATCCTCAGGGCACGTGCAAGACCAGGGCTCTGTCCACCCGTTGAGATGGCTATGGTTAGTGCCCCGCGTTTAACAACAGAAGGGACTATAAAGCTGCACCTTTCCGGCCTGTCCACCACGTTGCAGAAACATCCGCGCCTTTCCGCCTCTAAGAATACCTGCTCCTGAACCTTGGAATCATCCGTTGCCGCTATTACAAGCCACGCCCCCTTTAGGTCACCCTGAGAAAAGGGCCTTTTCAGGTGTTCTATTTCTGCCTTACCGGCAAGTCCTTCAAGGCATTCAGTAAGCTCTGGACTAATAACAGTCACCTTGGCCCCTGAGGGCAAAAGAGACAGGACCTTTCTTTCAGCCACCCTGCCTCCTCCAACCACCACCACCTTTTTACCCATGAGGTTGCAGAATATGGGGACATAATGAGAATTTTCATAAACATGATCCATGCGGGCAATGATAGCAGCAGGAAAGAGACGGGGCAACAGACATCACAAGTAAGGAGCAAAGATCATTTATCAGCGGGAATTATTGTTCTTGTCTTTCTGCCTCTGGCTCTTTTTTCTTGCATCCATTAGGGCCTTTAGAAAGGGGTTGTTGATTTTCTTTGCGTCTTTTCCGTTTGGAAAAACAAAGACCTCCGGTTTTGACCTTCTTTCATCTCCACGGCCCGTGGAGCCAGTGGCTGGAAGCGGTCTGAAAATCTTTGGCTTAGGCGTGGCAATGGCTACGGGTTTATTGGAGGTGCGCTCGCTTTTGGTGGTGCCAAAGACCTTGAGAAACACCCTTTTGCCCGCACCTGTAAAGAAGACCCCCTCGTTTTTTATATCACTGACCTCCCATCCATCAACAAGGTCCCCAATGGTGATCTTCCTGAGCCCGTCTCCATCCTTGTCCCTGGTTCTGGCCCTGGTCACAGGTTTCAAAAAGGCATAACGGCTCTTTCCAGCTATAACCACGCCATAGACTGCAAATTTTTTTGTAAACTCGTTGGCCTCACTGGCTGCGCCCTGACCATCTTTCTCTTCCTTGCCTGCACCCCTTTCTGGGTCAAAGGGGTTCTTCTGGATGATGACCTGGTACCTGGGGCTTACAGCAAAAGAAACAGATACAGCGCAAGCCAGCAAAAGAGAGCAAATAAACACCAGCATAAAACCAATGCACTTTAGGGATGTGGCCGGCTTAACGGTCATTAATAATCCTCAAAACCCTCATCTTTTGTGCCTTCATCCTGGTCTTTCTGTCTTTTAATTATGTCCCGCTCCTCAAGCATCTGCTTAAGAGAGTGGACCTTTGTGGCAAACTCCCTGGTTATCCTGTCTGCCTCTGCCCTGGTCTTTATTACATGGGGAGTAAGAATAAATATGAGCTCCTTTTTCTCTTTCTTTGTTCCCTTTGATCCAAATACATAGCCAAGTATGGGGATATCCTTGAGTATGGGGAT
>JALWNK010000031.1 GCA_026995935.1 Deltaproteobacteria bacterium | reverse complement strand
ATGTGGTCACCGTTGTTGTTTCCGTATATCAGGTGGAATGTGCCAGAATAACCCTCCACCTCTTCAAGCATGAAAGGAGAAATCAGGTCTCCAAGGTGGATGATCTCCTTGATGCCAAGCTCTTCTATCTTTTTGACTGCATCTCTAAGATTCCAAAGGTTGTCATGGCTGTCACTCATTATGGCTATTTTCATCTTTCTTTATCCTCTCAAATTCAAGTAGCATCTCCTTGACGCGGAGACCTGCAGAAAATCCAGTAAGGCGTCCGTTTCTTCCAATCACCCTGTGGCAGGGCACGATTATGGGAAGCGGGTTTCTCCCAAGTGCCTGGCCAACCGCCCTTGCGCTTTTGCATCCTGCCTTTCTGGCAAGCTCCCCATAGGTCAAGGTGGTGCCTGGTGGGATTTCCTGGGTAGTGCGCCATATATGTCTTTGAAAGGGCGTACCCTTTAGTTTATAGGCAAGGGGGAATTTCTCAAGGGTCATGCCTGAAAGAAGCCGTGTAAGAGGGGCCGCCTCCCTGGAGGCTGATTTGCCATTTGAACAAGTTGAATAGGCCCCCACCTTGCCTTCAATGAGCTCAATTCTAATAAGGACGCTTTCTTCAAAATATAATCGTGCAATAAGAAAACCCACAGGGGAAAGATCGAGTTTTTGTTCAAGAAAGGGCCCCTTTTCAGTGTTCATAACCTGTAAAGGTGATTTCCCTGGTGCGCCCTTCGCCCTTAAGCCACAGTCCTTTCCCCCTTTTTATCCTGCCAATAAGAAAAGGGGCATGTCCAAGAATGGCTGAAAGCCTTCTTTCAGCCTCAAGGGCCTTTTTAGGAGAAATGGTCCAGACAAGCTCAAAGTCCTCCCCACCGGAGATGGCCAATTTGGTTGGGGATACGCCTGTTTCCCTGCACGCTCTTTTTAGTGCCCGGGAAATGGGGAGCCTTTTCTCTTCGATTACCGCCTTCACTCCGCTTCCCCTTGCAATGTGGGCAATATCTGTTGCAATGCCGTCGGAAACGTCTATGGCAGAGGTTGCACCCATTTCTTTAAGTAGCCTTCCAAGTGGGATGCGGGGTTCTGGGTCAAGATGCCTCTGGATAAGACGCTTTTTGATGGCAAAGGGCAGTGTGCTCCTTCTTTTTTTTAAAAGCAGAAGGCCGCATGCGCTTTCACCCAGATAACCTGAGCAGTAGATCATATCCCCTACACTTGCGCCATTTCTGTAAAGTGCACCGCCTTTTTCCACCTCTCCTGTCAAGGTGAGGGTAAGGCCAAGCCGGTTACATGGGCTTGCTACCGTGTCGCCACCTACAAGGACCGCCCCAAATTCTTTAAGGCGCCCCACAAGGCCCAGGGCAAACCTCTTCCAGAAGGTGGATGCCGGGTCTTTCAGATACCTCGGCACTTCAATATTCAATAGTGCAGCCCTTGGAACGCTCCCCATGGCTGCGATGTCGCTGAGGTTCACAGCGGCAAGCCTGCGCCCAAGATGGTACGGGTCAAAGTAGGAGAGGGAGAAGTGGACACCTTCCACCATAGTGTCTGTGGTGAGAAGGATCTTGTGGCCAGGGGATGGGGAAAGCTCTGCACAGTCATCCCCTATCCCCTTATTGAGGCCCACCCATTTCTTTGGGGGTTCAATGGCCTCGGCTGTTTGTCTTATTTTTTCAATGAGTTCCAGTTCCAACGGGTATCAGCCAACTATCTCGAGCTCGCTGAAAAAGTACTTTATCTCTGTGGCGGCGGTTTCTGGCGCATCTGAGCCGTGCACCACGTTTTTTTCAATGTCTGTTGCAAAGTCCGCCCTTATGGTGCCTGGCTCTGCCTCCTTGTAGTTGGTTGCACCCATGAGCTTTCTGTAGCGGGAGATCACCTCTTCCCCCTGAAGTACCATTACAACAATGGGGCCAGAGGTCATGAAGTCAGTGAGGCTGTCAAAAAAGGGCTTTTCCTTGTGAACCGCATAAAAGCCCTGGGCCTGTTCCTTTGTCATGTGGATCATCTTCATGGCAACGATTTTTATCTCTGCCGCCTCGAGCCTCTTTATAACCTCTCCTATGAGGCCTCTTCGCACTCCGTCTGGCTTGATGATAGAAAGGGTCCTTTCCATGTTATCCTCCTTTTGATTTTTCAATTCTAAACGCCTGTCTTTTGGCTATGCCTTTATAACCAAATCCGGCCCGATTGAAAACGGGATTTATGAATGCAGCCCAAAGCTGCAAGTTAGATTCATTTTATGGCAGTAAATGGGGCAGGGCGCTCATGATGGCCTTGTTACTCCACATTATCATGGAGATGTCCTGGAGGGAAAACGGTTTTGTCTGACTCCCTTAGTTTTCCTTTTTATTTGTCACCTCTTTTATGGCATGAAGGATGATGTCGTATTTTATTTCCTTATCAAGCTGGGCCAGGATGTCGGACAGGTCAGGATTTACCTTCTCTATTTTTTCAAGGACCCTGGACATGTCGTGGCTGTTTAGAAGCAGGACGGCCTCATGGAGTTCCTTGATAAGTGTTTCATCCAGATCTCTGAGTAACTTTACCAGCTGCCCCTTTTTGATGACAGGCCCGGAAACCGTGCCTCCAGGGGCAATTACTCCATTATCCGGCGACTGCTCGGTAACGAACTCCAACTTCAGATGCCTTTTCATGCATTTGTAAACATCGTCTGCCCGACATGGTTTGAGCACCAAATCATCCATCCCGGATTCAAAAATCTTGGCCCTTCCATCGCCAAAGGAGTCGGCAGTAAGTGCCACGATGATGGTCTTATCTCCTCCTGGCAGGGAGCGGATAATTCTTGCAGCCTCCTTGCCATCCATTACGGGCATTCTTAAGTCCATCCAGATGAAATCGGGCTTCCATTCCCTGAAGATTTCAACCGCCTCCCTTCCGTTTGTTGCCTCCCTTATGTTGACTTTGAGTACAGCCATGAGATTCCTGATAAGACGTCGGTTTTCCGGATTATCCTCGGCTATGAGGACCTTCAGACCCCTGTGGCCAGGCTTCAGCCCCACGATAATCTCTTTTTTTACTCTTTCCTGAAGATCCGCGTCTATGGGGCAAGGACTGGCTGGGATTTTCGCCCAGAATACGCTGCCCCTTCCTTCATGGCTTTCCACCCCTGTTTGCCCTTTCATTGCCTCTACAATCTGCCTTGTTATCGCTAGCCCTAGGCCGGAACCTGTCTGTTCCGAAGCGCTCCCGATCTGGACAAAAGGCTGAAAGAGTTTCTTGATGTCATCAGGGCATATGCCCGGGCCATTATCCGCCACCTGGATATCAAGGATGCCGTTTTTGTAGCCTATTTTTATAGTTATCTTTGAACCCATGGAATATTTGATGGCATTTGTGAGGTAGTTGAGTATCACCTGCCGCAGTTTTCCAGGGTCTCCAATTATGCAGGAGGGAACCGAGGGACTCTTATCGACCTCTATGGTTATGCCGGATTCACCGGCATGTTCCCGGACCATGTTCACTGCATCCCTGGCAAGACTGTAAATATCCACCTCCCTTTTTGAAATGCTCACATGACCGGCCTCCATCTTGGCCAGGTCAAGCACATCGTTTATGAGCATGAGCAGGAAGTATGCGCTCCTGTGAATAATGTCCACGGTTTCCCTGTGGGCCTGGGACAGGGTGGCGTCCTTTAAAAGGATTTCCGAAAATCCCAGGATGGAGTTCAGGGGCGTTCTGAGTTCGTGGCTCATGTTGGCAAGGAATACGGTCTTTGAACGGTTTGCATATTCTGCCTGATCCTTGGCTGCCTGAAGCTCAAGGGTGAGTTTCTGGTACCTGCGTTTGCTGTACCAGGCAAGTACTGCAATGCCCACCAGAAGGGCCACGATAAGGATCAGAAGGTACAAGGTGGTGCTTTGCCTCCTGATAAGTCTTGTCTGCTTTTTGAGCAGGGCAGACTGCTCTTTTAACTTGTTCTTCTGGAGCGCTATTTTTGAGTCGAGGGCCTTGATGGTTTCCTTTTGTTTGGAAAGGGTTTGAAATCCCCTGGATAAGAGCCTTTTTTGCTCTTCGAGTCTGCTGGAAAGTCTTTCTTTTTCCTGCTCGTATTCGGTTCTAAGCCTTGAAAGCGCTTTTTCCTTTAGAGCTATTTCTCTCTTGTAGTTATCGAGCTGCTTTTCCAGGCCCTTGAGACGTTCAAGCATTTGCTCTAATCTGGTTTCTGCCCTTGCCAAGTCCTGGCTCTTTTCCTGCACCTCTTTTTTAAGAAGCATTATCCTTGTATTAAACTCATCCACCTTGCTTTTAAGTTGCTGATTTGTCTTCTTAAGCCGTTCATATTTTTCTTCCTGCTCCCGGATCTCTTCCACAGTTGTATTGAACAGCTTGCTTACGCCAATCTCTTCACCCCCGGCCAGCAGCACCCTTTTGTCTATTTTAAAGCCCCTTGATTCGATATTTTTTTATTTACTCAACTTTCGGAGTAAATTTTTCAGAAAATGTTCGGGATAATATATTGAAATTATTATATTATACTTAAGGAGTCCTTTCTTTTCGATTATAATGGTGGTTACCATATCGCCATTAAATCAGAAA
>JALWNK010000030.1 GCA_026995935.1 Deltaproteobacteria bacterium | reverse complement strand
TGCTCCTGATCTCTGGCCCACAAGGTGGCTGGAACGCCCTTTTCTGCAAGGAGAATTGCAAGGGCAGTACCCCAACTGCCTGCACCAAGGATTGCTACGCTTTTCATTGCTGTTCGTTTATCCCAAGCTTTGCTATGGCGGCAAGCTTATCTCCTTCTGCAAGGCGAATGAGCTTAACACCCTGGGCTGAACGCCCTGTAATTCGAATGTCCTTCACCTTCATGCGAATAATATTTCCGCTTGCGCCAACAAGCATTATCTCATCATTTTCATAAACAAGGACCGCACCAATAACCCTGCCTATCTTTTCAGATACCTTGATGTTGATAACGCCCTTTCCGCCCCGGGATTGCACCCTGTATTCGGAAATGGGCGTCCTTTTCCCAAAACCGTTTTCCGTGGCCGTAAGTATATGGCCCTCCTCCTCAGTTATGGTGACCATGGCCACCACCTGGTCATCCCCCTTGAGCCGGATACCGATAACGCCGGCGGCCTTTCTTCCCATTGGCCTTATGTCCTTTTCTGAAAAGCGAATACTCAACCCGTTTCTGGTGGCAAGAAAGATGTCTGCCTCTCCGTCTGTCACAGATGCCGTCACCAGCTCGTCTCCTTCCTTGATGGTGGCGGCAATAATGCCTGAGGGACGCGGATGGGAGAAGTCCTTAAGCGGTGTCTTCTTTACAATCCCGGTCTTTGTGGCCATGACCACGAACTTGTCCTCCTCAAACTCCCTGACGGGAACAACGGCTGCAATGTATTCGTTTGCGGCTTTGTCAATGGGAAGAAGGTTGATCAGTGCCTTGCCCCTGGATGTGCGGGCCGCCTCTGGAATCTGATGAACCTTGAGCCAGTATATCCTGCCAAGGTTGCTGAAACAGAGGAAGTAGTCGTGGGTGGAGGCCACGAAAAGGCGCTCAACAAAGTCCTCCTGCTTTGAGGAAAGGCCGATAACGCCCTTTCCCCCGCGCCTCTGGCTGCGGTAAAGGCTCAAGGGGTTACGCTTTATGTAGCCCCTGTGGGACAGGGTCACCACCATGTCCTCTTCTGCGATGAGATCCTCTATGTTTATCTCCTTTGGCTCCCCAATGATCTCGGACCTTCTGGGCAGGGCATACTCCTCCTTTATGGAGGTAAGCTCATCATGGATGATATCAAGAACCCTTTGCTCGTTGGCCAGGATGTCTTCATAGTCCTTTATCTCCTCAAAGACCTTTTTGTACTCCTCTATTATCTTTTCAAGCTCGAGGCCGGTGAGCCTTTGGAGCTTCATGTCAAGGATGGCCTGGGCCTGTATTTTCGTAAGGCCAAAACGCTCCATTAGGCCCTCTCTCGCCTCTGCCGGGGTCTTTGAGGCCCTTATGAGGGCCACCACCTCGTCCAGGTTGTCTATGGCAATCTTGAGCCCTTCAAGGATGTGGGCCCGTTCCCGTGCCTTTCTGAGGAGATAGGTGGTACGCCTTATGATTATGGTCTTTCTGTGGTCTATGAAGTGTACCAGAAGCCCCTTGAGGTTTAGGAGCTCAGGCTTTCCATTAACAATGGCGAGAAGGATGATGCCGAAACTCGACTCCATGGCCGTGTGCTTGTAGAGGTGATTTAGAACCACCTGGGCAACGCCGTCCTTCTTGAGCTCAACCACTATCCTCATGCCCCTCCTGTCGGATTCGTCCCTCACCGAATGGACACCGTCTATCTTCTTGTCACGGACAAGGGCGGCAATCCTTTCAACGAGCTTGGCCTTGTTGACCTGGTAGGGTATCTCGGTGACTATTATCTGCTCCTTCTTTCCCTTGGCCACCTGTTCAATGGTGGCCCTGGCCCTCATCCTTACAATGCCGCGCCCAGTCTCATAGGCATCCTTTATCCCCTTTCTGCCTGTGATGTAAGCACCTGTTGGAAAATCCGGCCCTTCCACGTACTGCATGAGATCTGCCACTGTGAGATTCGGATTCTTTATGAGGGCGATCAAGGCGTCAACCACCTCTCCCAGATTGTGGGGCGGGATGTTGGTGGCCATTCCCACTGCAATGCCGGAAGACCCGTTTATGAGAAGGTTTGGAATCTTTGAAGGAAGAACTGTGGGCTCAAGCAGGGAGTTGTCGTAATTGGGGACAAAATCCACGGTCTCCTTGTCAAGGTCCTGGAGAAGCTCGTGGGCAAGCTTTGTGAGCCTCACCTCGGTATAACGCATGGCAGCAGGGGAATCCCCGTCAATGGAGCCAAAGTTTCCCTGGCCGTCTATCAGGGGGTAACCCATTGAGAAATCCTGTGCCATCCTTACTATGGCGTCGTAAACGGCAGCGTCTCCGTGGGGATGGTACTTACCTATGACGTCTCCAACTATGCGCGCAGACTTTTTGTAGGGCCTGTTGTAGGCGTTTCCAAGCTCGTGCATGGCATATAGAATACGCCTGTGAACTGGTTTGAGTCCGTCTCGCACGTCCGGCAGGGCCCTGCCGATGATGACACTCATGGCATAATCAAGGTACGATCTCTTTAGCTCCGTGGATATGTCGCAGACATCCACCTTTTCTTTGAACAATTCCTGCTGTTCAGCCATCTATCACTCCTGACTAAGTCACTTTTGACAGTCCAAATCTTTTATTCTGCGCTACTTCAAGGTCGACCCTGTGGTGGTCATTGTGAAACGGCAGTGTTTTACCCCTTTAAGTGCCTTCAACTTGTAGGCAACCCCCCTGAGCGTACTGGGTCTGCCCTTGACTATGGCCACTTCAAGACAGTTGTCATGGTCAAGGTGCACGTGCTGGGAGGCAATAACGTGGTCTGAAAACTGGTGCTGAATCCTGATTATGGAATCTACCAGCTCCCTCTTGTGATGATCAAAGACATAGGTGATGGTGCCAACCACCTCTCTGTCCTTTGCGTCTGCCTCCCACTCTTGCTCCACAAGCTTTTCCCGGATGAGATCCCTTATCGCCTCGGACCTGTTCCTGTAGGCGCGAACCTTTATGTAGTTGTCAAAGGCCTCAATCAGGGACTTGGGAATGGACACACCAAATCTGCAAAGGGATTCCTTTTTCTCTTTTTTCATGTCAACCCTTCAAGGCTTTTCAAAAGGAGATTCCACGCCGGGTAAATCGAAAGAATTATACTAGATTGGCCCTGAATTACAAAGTGATCAGGAAGAAAATCTCTGTCGTTCTGGTCAAAATTTCAAGTGACTGGCAAGGCCCCTGATTTTCTTTTGCTTCAAAAGGCCCCTTTACACGTTGAACCTGAAGTTAATCACATCCCCGTCCTTTACAATGTAATCCTTTCCCTCAAGTCGCACCTTTCCCGCCTTTTGGGCGGCCTGGTAGCTACCAGCCGCAATGAGATCGTCAAAGGCGACCACCTCTGCCCTGATAAATCCCCTTTCTATGTCCGAGTGAATCCGCCCTGCTGCCTTCTGGGCAGGCGTGCCCTTGACAATGGTCCAGGCCTTCACCTCATCGTCCCCAACAGTAAAAAAGGAGATGAGCCCAAGGAGCCTGTAGGATTCCCTTATGAGCATGTGTGTGGCAGGCTCCTCTATGCCCATATCCTTTCTGAAAAGCTCTGCCTCTTCGCTGTCCAGCTGGGAAAGCTCCATCTCAAGGCTTCCCTTTATCTTTACAAGGGGCATGCCTTCAGGCAGGGAGAGATCCACAGAGCCCGGTTCCACATCCTCTCCCAGGTTAAGGACCACTATGCAGGGCTTTGCGGAAAGAAACGTGTAGCCCTTGAGCTCTGGAGCCTTTCTTATCTCCTCATCCTCCCGTAGTGCGCGTCCCTGGTCAAGCAAGGCATAGGCGCGCTTTAGGAGCTCAAATTCCCGTGGGTTTCCCTTTTTCCCCTTCTTAAGCTCCTTTTCCATGCGCTCAAGACGCCTTTCAACAATAACCTGGTCTGTAAGAATAAGCTCTGCTTCAAAGTTTTCAAAGTCCGCCTGGGGGTCAGGGGCCTGGCCTGCAAACTCAAAACATCGAACAACGTGGACAAGGGCGTCACATGGCCTTAGAAGGCGCAGGATGGACTCAAGGGAGTCCTTTTCCTCCTTGGCGGAAAGTCCACCTCCCAGGTCAACATACTGGATGATGGCAGGGGTGGTCTTTTTGGGTTTGTACATACTGCTTAGAACGTCAAGGCGCTCATCAGGCACCTTCACCTGAGCAATGTTAGGGTCCTTCTTTGCGCCTGAAAAGCCTGAAACCTCGGCCTCACTGCCAGTCAGGGCATTGAATATGGTTGTCTTTCCGGAGCCTGAAAGCCCTACAATTCCTATTTCCACGATATCTCTACCTTTTCTTCAATATTATTTCAGGATTCACCACAGGGCGTGGTATCTCCCTGGATCTTCGAGATGGCGTGGACAAGAACGTCTCCCACAGCCTCAAGACCGTCCCTTACCGCCTTTGGGCTTCCGGGAAGGTTTATGATGAGACACCTACCCCTTACCCCGGCAATACCCCGTGAGAGCATGGCCCTGCTTGTCTTCCTAAGGCCAAAGGCACGAATAGCCTCTGAAATGCCAGGAACAACCCTGTCTACCACGGCTTCAGTGGCCTCTGGCGTAACATCCCTTGGAGAAAGGCCTGTCCCCCCTGTGGTAATAATGAGGTCAAGGCCCAGATCATCTGCCCAGATAACAAGTGCAGAGCCGATTCTGTCCTCCTCGTCCGGGCACAGGTCACGAGCGGCTATCTCAAAATCTCCACTTTTTTCAAGAAACTCACATATCAAAGGGCCTCCGGAATCTTCCCGAAGGCCCCTTGAGGCGCTGTCGCTTATTGTCAAAACTCCGGCCTTAAACAACTATTTTTCTTCCTCCTGCTTTCTTTGGGCAACTATCTTTTCAATGAGGTTTGGTGGCACCTCCTCGTAGTGGGAAAACTCGATGGTGAAGGTTCCCTGGCCGGCAGTCATTGCGTTTAGATCAAGGACATACTTTTGGACCTCTGAAAGGGGCACAAGGGCGGTTACGGTCTGAACACCCTTTCCTGGCTCCATACCCATCACCTTTCCACGCCTTGCGTTAAGATCCCCGATTATATCGCCAACGCTATCTTCTGGCACTGTCACCACAAGCTTTACAATAGGCTCAAGCAGGGTAGGCTTTGCCTCGAGAACACCCTTTTTGAAACACTGGATGGCCGCAATCTTAAAGGCCATTTCACTGGAATCCACTTCGTGGGACTTTCCATCATAAAAGCGCACTTTTACGTCGGTAACAGGGTAGCCTGCAAGAGGCCCGGACTGCATTGCCTCCTGAATCCCCTTTTCAACGGCAGGCACGAAATTTCTGGGAACATTCATTCCCACAAGGGCCTCTTCGAACTCATATCCCTCTCCTCTTGGAAGGGGCGTGATATCGAAATGGACCTCGGCGAACTGTCCGGCACCACCTGTCTGTTTCTTGTGGCGGTAGATAACGCCCTTCTTGGGCGCCTTTATGGTCTCACGGTAGGCGATCTTCGGGGTGGAGAGATCCACGCTCACCCCGAACTTTCTCTCCATTTTCTCTATTGTTGCATCAATATGTATCTGGCCAAGTCCGGATATGAGAAGCTCGTTGGTCTCTGGGTCCCTGGTGACCTGTAGGGTCGGGTCTTCCTCCCTGAGGCGAGAAAGGGCCTGGGTAATCTTTTCCTCATCCCCCCTGCTCTTAGGCTTGAGGGCATAAGTGATAACAGGAGAAGGAAATTCAACAAAGGGGTACACAATGGGGGCTGACGGATCAGACAGGGTATCCCCAGTCTCGGTGTGCTTTAGCTTTGCAAGGGCAACTATGCAGCCTGGGCCTGCCTCGTCCACGCTTTCCTGCTCCTTGCCCTTTAGCACGAAAAGGGGTCCAAACTTCTCCTTCTCCTTCTTGTTGCCATTAAAGACGGTGCTGTCAGGCTTAAGGGTACCTGAATATATGCGCATTAGGGAAAGGCGCCCTGCATATGGGTCGGTAAGGGTCTTAAAGACCAGGGCAGAAAAGGGCTCATCCGGGCTGGGCTTTCTGGTGATTTCTTCACCCTTTTCAGGGTCCTCTCCGGTTACCTCTCCCCTGTCTTCAGGAGAGGGCATAAAACTCACTACGAGGTCGAGGAGTATGGAAACTCCAATATTTTTTAAGGCAGAACCACAGACCACAGGAACGAAACCGCCGTCAAGTATTCCCTGCCGGAGGCCTGAAATTATCTCCTCGGATGAAAGTTCCTCTCCTTCAAGAAACTTTTCAAGCAGCTCCTCCTCGGACTCTGCAGCGTATTCTATCAGGTTGTTCCTTGCCTCTTCCACCTCGTCGGCCATGTCTGATGGAATGTCAACAGGCTTTTTCTTGCCGTCTTCGCCGAATTCATATGCCTTCATCTGCACAAGGTCCACAACGCCCTTGAAACTCTCCTCCTTGCCTATTGGCAGGGTTACTGGCACAAGCCTCAGCTCCAGGGCCTCCTTTATGGCGTCAAGGGCCGCGGTAAAATCCGCCCTTTCCCTGTCCATCTTGTTGAGAAACATAATGGAAGGAGCGCCAGAATCCGATATCAACGACCATATCTTCTGGGTCTGGGGCTTGACCGGATCAACTGCGTCTGCAACAAAGAGACAGCTGTCCGCCACCCTGAGGGCGGAAATGGTCTCGTGAAGAAAATTGTCCTCCCCTGGTGTATCCATGAGAAAAAGGGCGTGCTTGTTCCATTTGAAGGCAAAGCAGGCCGTGCTGATGGTGATGTTACGTTTTACCTCTTCAGGCTCAAAATCCAGGTGGGACGTTCCATCATCCACCCTGCCTAGCTTCTTTATGGCCTTTGCCGAATAAAGAAGGGCCTCGGCCAGAGAGGTCTTGCCGCTGCCGCTTTGGGAAACTATTGCAAAATTCCTTACCTTGGCTGTTTCCATGTCTTCTTCTCCCTTTCCCTACAAGTTGGTCTGTTTGGCATCCAGCATCGTGAGCCTGATTTGGGCAACATAATTAATTTCATTATATTGCGTCAAGTATTAGGCCATTTTGCCCTTTAAAACTCTGCCGACCACTGGAATTTTCTGCTTCACTGTTTAAAATTATTTTCTGATCAGTTCCATGACCGGAAGAACCAACAGGCTGCCGCTTCTGGCTGGCCGCCAATTCCTGACTCTTCTTTGGATTATTGCGCCTTTTTATGTCGATAAGCAGTAAGAGACAGGAGGTGCATGACTCATGGAGCTTGTCCAGGGATTTGATGACTTTTTCGTTGATGAAATAGAGGCAGCAGAAGAAAAACTCAGCCTGAAGCTTGGCCCCCATTCAAAACTATACCTGCTTCACCTGTTGAAACACCTTTCGGAGAGCGAGGACTTTTTCTATTCGGAAATCGTCCAGGACAAGCCTCTGGGGGTGGTGCTTCTCGAGGCCCTTCACAAGAACATCTTTGAGAAGACAAGAGAACTCAAGGCAGTTGGGGACCTGGCACTTATCTTTGCAGGACTCTACCCCGAATTTCTCACGAGAAGGCTCCTTGACATAGACTACTTCATAAACCTTGGGAGGCGCTCCTATCACCTTTTATCGGACACGTACAGCCCCTACAGGTCCAAGCAGGAGCTTTTCCGCCTCTATTCCCAGCTGGTGACGGACTTCGTAAGGCTCATAGAGATATTGACAGAAATCTCAGGTGATTTGAAATTCATGGACTACTCAGACGTGGCAAAGGCACTTTCTCGTTGGGAAAAGACTCGGGTGAGAAAGTATCTGGAGATACTCGCCTCGAAAAATATAGCGCTGCTTGACTAACCCTACAGTTGATAAACCTGCATTTGGAAGAAAGGACAGCTGGTGGTGATTGCCATAGAACATGAAAACCTGCAAGAACGAACATGGATACATTTCACTGTGTTGTCCAGATAAGACGATTGCTAAGGCCTCTAAAATAGTCCGGAAAGTGTACACAACAGCCCCGGCCCCTTATTGACACGTCCTAACCCTTCCAGTAACTTGGTTTGGTTTCGACTAAATCAATCTGGGTGTTTATCAGGCCGCGAATATGTTTGAAAATCTCAGTGACAGACTCGCCAAGGTCTTTAAAAAGCTAAAGGGCCAGGGAACCCTTTCCCAGGAAGACATCGACCAGGGGCTCAGGGAGGTGCGTCTTGCCCTTCTTGAGGCCGATGTCAACTACAAGGTAGTAAAGGACTTTATAAAGAGGGTGAAGGAGCGGGCCCTGGGGCACGAGGTAATGGAAAGCCTCACCCCTGGCCAGCAGGTTGTAAAGATTGTCCACGAGGAGCTCATAAGGCTTCTTGGCACAGAGGGAGAAGGACTTAATCTGGCTGGACGTCAGCCTGCAGTCATCGTACTTGTAGGGCTCCAGGGCTCTGGTAAGACCACAACTGCGGCAAAACTTGCAAGATGGCTTCGCAAAAAGGGCAGAAAACCCTTCCTTGTGCCTGCAGACATATACCGCCCGGCAGCCATAAAACAGCTTGAGACCCTGGCCCGCCAGATCGACTGTCCATACTTTCCTACCAAGGAGGGCACACCCCCTGCCGACATTGCCAGGCAGGCAGTGGCCCAGGCGGAGATGCAGGGACTTGACACGGTGATAATCGACACGGCAGGGCGTCTTCACGTGGATGAGGCCCTAATGGCAGAACTCAAGGCCATAAAGGAGCAGGTGGAACCACAGGAGATACTGCTTGTCGCAGACGCCATGACAGGCCAGGATGCAGTAAACATTGCGGAAAGCTTCAACAAGGCCCTTTCCATTACCGGGGTTATACTTACCAAGATGGAGGGGGATGCCAGGGGCGGGGCAGCCCTTTCCATAAGGGCGGTGACATCCACACCCATAAAATTCGTCGGTGTTGGCGAAAAGATAAATGCCCTTGAGGTCTTTCACCCAAAACGCATTGCAGACCGAATCCTTGGGATGGGGGATGTACTCACCCTTATTGAAAAGGCCCAGGATACCATAGACAAGGACAAGGCCCTGGAGCTCCAGGAAAAACTCAAGAAAAACGCATTTACCCTGGAGGACTTCCGGGATCAGCTTCGTCAGGTACGAAGGCTTGGAAGCCTTGAGCAGATACTTTCCATGATACCAGGGCTCAACAAGATGAAGCAGCTAAAGGGCATGATGCCTGATGAGAAGGAGCTGGTAAAGATAGAGGCCATCATTAACTCCATGACCCCGGAGGAGAGACGCAAGTACACCATTATCAATGCCAGCAGGAGACGGCGTATCGCCAGGGGCAGTGGCACCACCGTCCAGGACGTAAACCAGCTGCTTAAAAACTATGCCGAGATGAACAAGATGCTCAAGAAATTCAGGAAAGGCGGTTTCAAAAAGATGCCAAGGGGACTGTTCCCCTTTTGAACGGGCTTGCATCCTTGTTCCAAAATTAGTAATTAAGGACTTCCCAACAGCAAACAAAATGCATAAAATTTAAATTGGAGGAATAAATGGCAGTTAGAATTCGTTTAGCAAGGGGCGGCCGCAAGAAAAGGCCGTTTTACCGTATTGTAGCAGCGTACTCGGAATCCCCAAGGGATGGGCGCTTTCTCGAGGTGCTTGGCACCTATGACCCCTTAAAGGACCCTGCTGAGATAAAACTCGACCAGGAAAAGGTCAAAAAGTGGCTGGAAAGGGGTGCCAAGCCTTCACAGACCGTGCGTTCACTCATTGCCAAGGCTGGAGGCACGGCATAGTATCCGTCCTTCCCTCGTAGAACTGAACGTGCCAACCGATGGTGGTTATGTGGAGGTGAAAACATGAAGGACTTGATAGAACACATTGCCAAGGCTCTTGTTGACTATCCAGATCAGGTCGAGGTTAATGAGGTTGAAGGTCAGCAGACCTCAGTAATCGAACTGAAGGTGGCCAAGGAGGACCTTGGCAAGATAATTGGCAAACAGGGCAGGACCGCCCGTGCCATGAGAACCATCTTGAGTGCAGCCTCCGCAAAACTCAAAAAAAGGGCTGTGCTGGAGATCCTGGAATAATCCAGTAAGAAGCCCTTCAAACCCGGGTAATTATTATGTGAAGGCCGGCTGTTAAGGTACAGTCGGCCTGTTTTGTCTCTCTTTTCCTTATCCTGGCGCACATGGAAAAAGATTACGTTGCCGTAGGCCGGATAAAAAGGGCCGTGGGGCTAAAGGGAGAGGTCCTGATAAAGGCCTTCTCATCCACGAAAAGCATTATTGTCCCCGGCTGCCTTTTCCTAAAAGAGAAAGATGGGTTCAGAAGGTTCCAGATAGCAAGGTTTCGGGAAAAGGGACCCAAGGAACTTGTGTGTCTCCTTGAAGGTGTAAACAACAGGACCCTGGCAGAGGGCCTTGAACGAAGGCAGGTTTTCCAGGAAAAGTCCCTGCTGCCCCGGGAAGATACGGACGAGTACTTCTGGTACGAATTAGAGGGCCTTAGGGTGATGGACCAGGATGGGAAGGAGCTTGGCACCGTATACTCCATCATAGAGGCCGGGGCCCAGGACGTACTCGTTGTAAGGGACGGCAAGCGTGAAATACTCATACCAATGGTGGATGAATTCATCAAGGAGATAGACACGACCAGGGGCATTTGCCTGGTGGACCTTCCCCCAGGGCTTGAAGAAACCACGGCCACGTCCATCAAGGGGAAAAGAAAGTGATTTTTCATGTCATCACCATATTCCCAGACTATTTTGACTCGCCTCTAAAGCAAGGGGTCATTGGAAGGGCCATAAAAGAGGGCATCATAGAGGTAAACCCCATTGACCTTCGCTCCTTTACAACGGATCGCCACAGAACCACAGACGACAGGCCCTATGGAGGTGGAGCCGGCATGGTAATGATACCCCAGCCCCTGGCCAAGGCCATCTCGTCTGTGAAAAGGGAAGGAAAGGACGCCCCGGTTATACTCTTTTCCCCTTCGGGACAACTTTTTGACCACCAGCTGGCAAGGGAGCTTTCCTGCCACAAGGAGCTCATTTTGGTGTGCGGCCGCTACGAGGGTGTTGACCAGAGGATTATCGATCGTTTTGTTGACCTTGAGCTATCCATTGGCGACTATGTGCTTTCGGGAGGTGAACCTGCTGCCCTTGTGGTCATTGATGCCGTTGGAAGGCTTATTCCTGGAGTCCTTGGCTCTGACGAGTCCGCTGTCAACGATTCCTTTGCAACCGGTCTCCTTGAGCATCCCCATTACACCAGGCCCAGGCGCTTTATTGACATGGATGTGCCAGAGGTGCTCCTCAGCGGGGATCATAAAAAGATTGAAGAGTGGAGAAGGAAAAAGTCCCTGGAAATCACACTAAAGAGGAGGCCGGAGCTTCTTGAGAAGGCCAACCTTTCACCTTCTGACATAAGGCTCCTTAATCAACTTAAAAAAGAGCAGGATAAAGGATGAAGGACCCAAAGATCTTCCTGGCCCTTGTGCATTACCCTGTAATAAACCGCCAGGGCGAAAAGATATGTTCTGCAATAACCAACCTTGACATCCACGACATCGCCCGCACGTGCACCACTTACGGTACATCGGGATTTTTTGTGGTCACCCCGTCCTCAGAGCAGAAGGCCCTTGCCCAAAGGGTGGTGAAACACTGGGTTACAGGGGCGGGGGGCCAGTTTAACCCTGACAGGAAAAGGGCCTTTCAACAGATAAGGGTAGTTGATTCCATTGCTGAGGCCATTAAGGCCACGGGATATCCAAGAGTAAAGATGGCCGTCTTTGCCACCTCGGCCAGAAAGGCACAAGGATGCACTTGCTGGAAAAACCTTCAAAAAATAGTGTACAATTCTGAGTTTGAATGTATATTATTGCTCTTTGGAACGGCCTCTGGACTCCACGAAGAATGCTTCGAGGAGTGTAATGGTGTTATTTGCCCTATCTACGGGCCCACTGACTACAACCACCTTTCCGTGCGGAGCGCCGTTGCCATTACGCTTGACAGAATTTTAGGAATCAGGAGGCAATAAAATGGATGTGATACGTCGTCTGGCCTTTGAGGAAATGAGAACGGACATCCCGCCCTTCAGGCCAGGAGATACGGTAAAGGTCCACGTAAAGATCAGGGAGACCGCAGAAAAGGAGAGGATCCAGGTCTTTGAGGGTGTTGTGATAAGCCGCAAGGGCAGCGGAATCTCGGAGACCTTCACGGTCAGGAAGATATCCTACGGGGTTGGAGTGGAAAGGATATTTCCAGTCAATTCCCCCAGGATAGAAAAGATAGAGATAGTCCAGAGCGGACGCCACAACAGATCAAAGCTCTTCTACCTGCGCAACCTGCGCGGAAAGGCCATGAGGCAGAAGATCAGAAACAAGAGGACCATGTAGCTTGCCCAGGTCCCTGTTTGATCAGGACAAACTTGATCCGGTGCAGGGGGCCTGGCACTTTGAACAGATTCTTCAGGATCAGGGCCTTTGGCCAGTAGCCGGCGTGGACGAGGTGGGAAGAGGCTGCCTGGCCGGCCCTGTCGTTGCAGCAGCAGTAATTCTCCCAAAGGACCTTACAAAACACGGCATAACAGACTCAAAACGGCTTTCAGCCACGCAGCGCCAGCAGCTTGCAGAACTTATCAAGGAGGTTGCCGTTTCCGTTTCGGTGGCGAGGATTGAGCCTAAGGAGATAGACAGGATCAACATTCTCCAGGCAAGTCTGCTTGCAATGAAACTTGCCGTAAAATCCCTAAGTGTCCAGCCAAGGGCCATTCTTGTTGACGGCAACCAGCAAGTCCCTATAGACATACCCCAAAAAACAGTCATCAAGGGTGACAGCCGATCCTGCTCCATTGCCGCTGCATCCATTGTCGCCAAGGTCTACAGGGACAGGCTTATGGAAGAGTACAGCCAGGAGTTCCCACAGTATCTCTTTGAAAAACACAAGGGTTATGGCACCAAAAGCCACAGGGAAATGATCAGGCGTTTTGGCCCCTGCCCCATCCACAGAAAGAGCTTCAGGGGAGTTTGTGGAGATGGTTAAGGCTTTTGGCCTGGAGCCAAAGTCCCTTGGAAATTTGAGTGAGGAACTTGCCGTAGCTCATCTTAAAAAAAACGGCTACAAGATCATAAAGACAAACTACCGGACAAGGGTTGGAGAAATAGATATTGTGGCCCAAGGAGATGGATATATTGTCTTTGTGGAGGTGAAGGCAAGAAAATCCCAAAAATATGGGCTTCCACAAGAGGCCGTAACCCAAGTCAAGCAAAGGGTCATTCGCAAGGTGGCAAGCGCCTTTCTTCAGGAGAATAGCCTCCAGGATGTGCCCGTAAGATTTGACGTTATGGCAATAACATTTTCAGCAGATAAAAAACCCCATATCGAACACATCCCCTTTGCCTTCTGAAAGGCCACAAACTACACGAGCCCTAACATGGCTACGGACAACTTTTCATTTAGCCGAATTATCTTGTTAAATTTTTAACTTATTGAAGTAGTTATGTTTTAATAATATCATGCAAGGAATCTTCTAGAAATAACCGTATGATCAACAAGAATAAAACAGGGCCACAATGAACAGCGCGGAAATACTAAAAACCTTCTCCGGAATCATCTCCATAGTAAACCCCATTGGAGCCATTCCCATTTTTATCGGCCTTACTTCGGAATGGACCCAGAAACAGCGAAACCACACTGCCAAGGTCACAGCCCTTGCCACCACGATCATTCTCCTGATTTCCGCCTTTTCAGGCACCTATGTACTTAAATTTTTTGGCATAAGCCTCTCTTCCTTCCAGGTTGGAGGAGGTGTGCTCCTTCTTCTCATCGCAATATCCATGCTCCATGCCAGACTCAGCCATGCCAGGCACACGCCACAGGAGGCCCAGGAGGCAGAAGACATGGAATCCATTGGCGTGGTACCCCTGGCCATGCCAATACTTGCAGGCCCCGGCTCAATAAGTACAGTCATACTTTATGCCCACTATTCACATAATCTTCACGAAAAGCTGGCCATTGCCGCAATAATAGTGGTGGTGGGCCTGATTGTATGGCTCACCCTCAAAATGGCCGTTCCCATTGGCACAAGGCTTGGAGCCACGGGGATAAACATCGCCGTGCGGATATTGGGACTTATCCTGGCGGCAATCTCTGTGGAATTCATGGCAGCAGGGCTTAGAGGGCTTTTCCCGGTTCTCAGGTAAGAATCCATGGATCGTTTGCCAGGCAGAAGGCGGAAGGGACAGGGCTCTGCCAGGGCCATTGTGGAGGCAAGCGGAGGCCGTATCTGGGCAAAGAGCAAGGAAGGAATGGGGACGACCTTTTTCATACGTCTTCCCATAGAGGAAAATTCCTGAATCTTTGTAAAAAACAAAAGGTGGTTTCAAACAACCCTCAGGAAGAAAGGCTTGTCTTTACCGCGGCCCTCAAGGAAGAGCTGCCCATAGACTTCATAAAGGAATGTGGTTTCCCTGTAATCAGCCCAAGGGGCCTTGAAAGCGGCATTAGCTCCTGCCTTGCGAAAAGCTATCAAAGAGACTCGGTTGTCTTTGTGGTAACTGGGGTTGGCAGGGAATGGAGCGAAAAATCTGCCCGCCTGATTCTTAAGTATCTAAACCCCCTTGCTGTCGTAAATGTGGGAGGCTGCGGCATAAACACGGAAAAAGACACCTCCTACTTTAATCATGTCCTTGTGGCCTCACACACCAAAACCAAAGGGACGCTGTTAAGGTGTCTTACAGAGCCGCCCTTTCCGCTTTCTCCTGAAATCAATTTAAAAAAGGCCGCCGTAGAAAGCCTTGAGAAACCCTTACTCAGACACGATCCGAATATCTTGCCGCTTGTCGACATGGAGGCAGGATTTCAGCACAGGATATTTCGGAAACACACTATACCTTTTTCCGTAATAAAGATACCAGCTGATAGATGCTCTGCCTCAAGCAGGCAGCAGTTTAAAAAGGCGCTCATCCATATTCGAAGGTCAATAAAAAAGTTATTGTCCTTTCTTGATCCCAGCTCATTTCCAGATGACGTCTCTGTTGTAATTCCTGTGCACAACCGCCCAGGACTCATTAAACGTGCCGTCTCATCCGTCATCAACCAAAGTCACAGGCCCAGGGAGATAATAGTTGTGGATGACGGATCTGATCAACCAGTGGAGGAAGTCCTTGGAAGAGAAACAGATATAAAGAAACGCGTAAATATCATACGCTTTTCAAAAAACAGAGGTGTTGGTGCTGCCAGGAATGCAGGCATAAGGACTGCTTCATCCACATGGATTGCCCTTCTTGACTCGGATGATGAGTGGAAAAGGAAAAAACTTGAAAACCAATTCCGCTTCTTGAAAAAGAGGCCTTTTTTTGAGATAGAACAGTGCGAAGAGATATGGATAAGAAGGGGGAAAAGGGTAAACAGGTGCAAGCACCACGAGAAGGAGGCTGGCTGGATATGGCAAAAGAGTATAGAGATGTGCGCAATCAGCCCTTCTGGTGTACTTTTAAGAAAAGGGCTCCTTGAACGCTTTGGCTGCTTCAGGGAAGAGTTTCCGGCCTGTGAAGACTTTGAGATGTGGCTTAGAATAAGCGGAAGGAAACCTGTGGGCCTTAACCCTGAACCGGATCTCATAAAATATGGAGGCCACCCGGACCAGCTTTCAACTCGCTTTGAGGCCATGGACAGATTCAGGGTGGCAGCCCTGCTCATTGCCCTTGAGGCCGAGGAAGAACCTGAAAAGAGGGATATCTTAAGGACGGCCATAATAAAAAGGCTCTCAATTCTCTATAATGGCGCCAGGAAGAGGAAAAACCTTGAAGGTGTAAAAACCTTCAAGGAGCTACTTGAAAACCTTCAAAATGGAAAAGAGGTATCGTGGAAAGACCATCCCCTCCTTTTGAAAAAACGTCTGTAATAGCCCCAAAGCGCCTTGACCAAACCCTTGACTTTTCAAGGGTCCTAGAGGAGCTTTCCGTGTGGGATACCTCCCTTTTATTTCAGAGCCTTGAGGAAAATTCCATTCTGACCCCCATCCTTGTAGCAAAAATAAACCATATTGAGGGAGCACTGATGGTAATAGACGGGTTTAAGCGTCTAAAATGGGCCTTGAAAAAAGGTCTGACCGAAGTGCCAGTGCTCAAGGCCGGGGACATGACAAGAAGACAGGTCTTGCTCCTCTTGCTTTCAAGATACTCAGGCCACCTAAAAACCTGCGCCACAAAGGCGTTGTTCCTGAACCATCTTTCTGAAGCAGGCTTTCCAAAGAACCTTTTAATGGATCTGGCAATGAGGGGGCTTGGGCTTCAGCCATTCGGGGGCCTGCTTGAAAAATATCTGCGCGTCTCTACCCTTCCAAAAGAGGTGTTGCGTTTTTGCCATGAAAAGGACCTTTCTCTTAAAAGGTGCCTTAACCTTACCCATCAACCGAAACTGCTCCTTGAAAAAATCATCCGGTTAAAAAACAAGATTTCCATTTCTGCAAGCCTTCTCCTCGAGCTAACAGACAACATCAGTGACATACTTAAAAGGGATAAAATAACAGCAGACGAATTTTTTGAAAAAGAGGAGATAAAACACATTTTTTCTCGCGAAATGGACATGAACCAAAGGACAAGGCTTTTCAGGCAAATGGTAAAAGAGATGAGATATCCTGTACTCACCAGGCTCCAAGGGGAGCTTCATGACATACAAAAAGATTACTTTAAAAACTCCCCTCTCCTGGTCAAATGGGATGAGACCCTGGAGAACAAGAAGGTCACCATTTCGGCCTCTGTCTCTGACCTTTCCGAGCTCTCTGATATTGTGGATGCCATCTCCAGCGCTAAAACAAAAGAGGGCATAAAAAAGATCCTTTCCTACTTCTGATTGGGCTAAAAAAGATGCGATTTCGAAGTGTAACCATTCACCCGGAGGTGAAAAACACAAAGATTGCCAGACGTCTTGGCCAGAGCGACATCAGCAGCCAAGGCCCAAGGCTCTCCGATTACAGACAGGGAAAACGCCACCTCTTTGTGGCGCCAAAGCGTGGAGAGCTCTTTCACATCTGTGCATCACTTGACCCCCGCTATATCTGCTGCAGCACCCATGTCATTTCCCAGATAAGCAACTGTCCCTTTGAATGTACCTACTGTTTTCTTCAGAATTATCTCACGGATACCACCTTGACCGTGGTTGCAGACACCAAGGCAATAATAAGGGAAATAAGGGAAAAGACCTCCGTTCAGCCCTGGAGGCTGTTCAGGATAGGGACGTGGGAGCTTGGAGACAGCCTTGCTGTTCCACCCCTTAACCACGTGGCCGTGGAGCTTGTTGAGGAATTTAAAGACCTCAGAAACTGCATTCTCAAACTCAGGACAAAGGGGGGCTTTGTGGAACCGCTTCTGGATATTGACCACGGGGGCAGGACCGTGGTCTCCTGGACACTAAACCCTCCCCAGGTTATAGCGAAGGAGGAGATTGGCACCGCAAGCCTTGATAATAGGCTTAGAGCCATGGAGCTTGTCTCCAAGTCAGGCTATCCAGTGGGGCTCCATTTTGACCCAATGATTCTCTTTCCAGGCTGGCAAAGGGCCTATGAAGAACTTGTCCGTTCCGTCTTTTCTGCAATAGATCCTGAAAACTGCATATGGATATCCATTGGCAGCCTCAGGTTTAACCCTGAGATGAAAAAGAAAATAGAAAACAACTATCCCTCCTCCAGGATAACTGCGCAGGAGATGGTACTTGGGAACGATAACAAGTTCAGATACCTACGTCCTGTCAGGGAGGAGATGTACTCCTTTCTGCTTAAGTGTCTGAAAGACGCAGGGGCCGAAAAGTGCTTCACGTACCTTTGTATGGAAAGATGGAACGTGTGGGAAAACGTGTTTGGGTGGTGTCCCTCTTCCATTGGCCACCTGGATTACTTAATGGCCGACTCTGTTCAAAGAAGGTTTCCGAAAACGGCCCCAACAGAGCCTCAAAAAGAGATGTATATGGCACTTACTTATGAATAAGGCCTTAAAACAGGGGTCTTTTCCTGTTTCTGTGCCAGTTTAGTATGATGTCCCATGCCTCCTGGGCGCTGTCTGCAAAAGCGAAGATATCAAGGTCCCTGGGTGCAATGCTTCCCTCCTCCACCAGGAACTCAAAATCAATAAGCCTGTTCCAGTATCTCCTTCCAACCATGACTATGGGCATGGGCTCCTGCTTGTGGGTCTGGACCAGGGTCAAGGTCTCAAAAAGTTCATCCAGGGTGCCAAAGCCGCCAGGATATACCACAAGGGCCCTAGCCCTGTTGAGAAAGTGCAGTTTTCTCATGGCAAAGTAGTGAAACTGAAAGCAGAGCCCAGGCGTTATGTATGGATTTGGATACTGTTCGTGGGGAAGCTGGATGTTAAGACCAATGGACTTTGCCCCAACGTCGTAGGCCCCGCGGTTTGCCGCTTCCATTATCCCTGGTCCCCCTCCTGTCATAAGAATGACCCGGCAGTCCTCCGGGCCCCTTCCGCTCTTTCCCACAAGGCGGCCAAACTCCCTGGCATCATCGTAGAATACGCTCTTTTCAACCATCTTCTCGGCTGTAGCCAGCTTAACAAGAAGCCGAGCCGTTTCCCCGTCGCGCTTGAGCCTTTTTTGAACGGCCTCCAGTTTCTTTAGGGCCGTCTTCTTTTCCAATATCCTTGCGCTTCCAAAGACCACTATGGTGTGCTCTACGCCAAGTTCCTGAAGCTTCAGCTCCACCTTGAGATAGTCCAGCTGAAGCCTTATCCCCCGGGCCCTTGGAGACTTAATGAAATCAGGATCCTCCTCTGCAAGCCTGTAGCTTGGATCCTCCATTATTCTCCTTACTAGTTCAAGGACCCTGGGCTCTTCCTCTTTGCGCTTTGGCCTTTGCCAGGGAAGTATCTTTTCGTTTTCCTCGTTGTTTGAATTAGTTGGGGATTTTTTTGACACTGGTATCTCCGCTATCTTCCTTTTGGCCGGCTTCGGGAGTAAGCCTTATAAGCTCTATTCCTGCCTCCTTGAGCATCTCCTTTGACATCTCGTCAGGATAGCCCTCCTCGTAGTAGATACGCCTTATGCCCGCATTTATTAACATCTTTGTACAGATGGAACAGGGAAGATTGGTGCAATACAGAACCGAATCCACCACGGCAATACCGTGATAGGCCGCCTGGATTAAAACGTTCTGCTCGGCATGGAGTGCACGGCAAAGCTCGTGCCTCTCACCTGACTTGATACCCAGTTTCTCCCGTAAACAGCCGATTTCCAGGCAGTGCTTAAGCCCTGCAGGTGCACCGTTGTAGCCAGTACAAAGGACTCGTTTGCCCTTTACAAGCACTGCGCCCACTTTTCTTCTGAGGCAGGTTGAACGTCCGGCCACAAGCCTTGCTATGGACATGAAATACTCGTCCCAGCTAGGCCGTTTGTCACTACCGGAGCTCTTCTGAGGAGTCACTTTATCAGTCTTTCCCAGAACACTCTTTTAGACTTTCTTCGTATCTTTTGAGCCTTGCTTCGTATAGGGGGAAATTCTTGCAGATCTCCTGCACGCCAGCCCTAACCCTTTGTGCCACAGCCTCATCATTGGGATTAAGGAGAAGATCTGCGATGAAGCCTGCAACCTCTTTTATCTCCTCCTCCTTGAGCCCCCTGGTGGTTACTGCAGGGGTGCCGATGCGGATTCCACTTGTCACGGTAGGCGGCTGAGAGTCGAAGGGGATGGCATTTTTGTTCACTGTAATTCCCGCCCTTTCCAGTAGTTTTTCCGCCTCTGCTCCCGTGATGGACTTGTCAGAAAGATCAAGGAGGATAAGATGATTGTCGGTGCCTCCGGATACCAGCCTGAAACCCCGCTCACTGAGCACCTGGGCCAGGACCTTTGCATTGGCCACTATCCGCTGGCAGTAGAACTTGAACTCGTCTCCAAGGGCCTCCTTGAAGGCCACGGCCTTTGCAGCAATTACGTGCATCAGCGGCCCTCCCTGTATTCCCGGGAATATCTGGCTGTTTAAAAGCCTTGAGTACTTCTCAGTGGAGAGTATGAAACCACCCCTTGGCCCCCTTAAGGTCTTGTGGGTAGTAGAGGTCACAAATTCGGCAAAGGGAACCGGGGATGGGTGTATGCCTGCTGCAACGAGACCGGAAATGTGAGCCATGTCAACCATAAGGTATGCGCCCACCTCATCGGCGATCATGCGGAAGGTGGCAAAGTCAATGGTCCTTGGATAGGCGCTTGCTCCTGCCACAATGAGCTTGGGCCTGTGTTCCCTGGCAAGTTGCGCCACCTGGTCAAAGTCTATGGTCTCACATTCCTTTTCAACGCCGTAATGCACCACATTGAACAGCCGGCCTGAAAAACTCACAGAGGCGCCGTGGGACAGATGGCCTCCATGGGCAAGGTTCATGGAAAGGATGGTATCCCCAGGGTTTAAAACAGCGAAATATACCGCCATATTGGCCTGGCTGCCGGAATGCGGTTGTACGTTTGCATATTCAGAACCAAAGAGCATGTTGAGACGATCAATTGCGAGCTGCTCAACCACATCAACGTTCTCACAGCCTCCGTAGTAGCGCCTGCCAGGATAGCCCTCGGCATACTTGTTCATGAAAACGCTTCCTTCAGCCTGCATTACCGCCTCGCTGGCAAAGTTTTCTGAGGCAATCATCTCAAGCTGACCGGTCTGCCGCCCTATCTCTGCCCTTAGGGCCTGAAACACCTCGTAATCAGTCTCACACAGCTCTTTCATCTCAACACCTTACGAATCTGGATCAGGAACATTCATCTTCTTTACTGTCAATCTGACAAAGACGCCTGGTGTGCCTTCCCCCCTCAAAGGGTGTAGAAAGCCAGACCTTCACCATCTCAAGGGCAAGCCCAGGGCCAATGACCCTGCCCCCCATGCAAAGAACGTTGGAGTCGTTGTGTCTCCTGCTCATCTCGGCAGTAAAAAGCTCGTGACACAAAGTGGCCCTGATCCCTGGAGTCCTGTTGGCCGCAATGGACATGCCTATTCCCGTTCCGCAGATAAGTATTCCGCGCTGGACCTTGCCTTCTTTTATAAGGGCTACCACCTTTTTTGCCTCTTGCGGGTAGTCAACTGAATCCTGAGAATAGCATCCAACGTCCTCCACCTCATGGCCCAGCTCTTTAAGGAGAGGCTTAACCGTCTCCTTCAACTCAAAGCCGCCGTGATCAGAACCTATTGCAATCTTCATTACTGGTCAAACCTCTTGAATATGAGAACCCCGTTGGTTCCACCAAAGCCGAAGGAGTTGCTCATGGCAGTACGGATATCCATCTCCCTGGCCTCGTTGGGCACATAATCCAGATCGCACTCAGGGTCCGGATTCTCGTAGTTGATGGTGGGAGGCACAATGCCATCCTCAAGGGCCTTCACCGTAAATACTGCCTCGACTCCGCCTGCGCCGCCAAGGAGGTGGCCTGTCATGGACTTGGTAGAACTTACCGGTATCCTGTAGGCATGGTCCCCGAAGACAGTCTTTATGGCCTTGGTTTCGCAGCTGTCATTAAGGGGTGTGCTGGTTCCGTGGGCGTTTATGTAATCAATGTCTTCAGGGGCCATGGATGCATCTTTCAAGGCCTCCTTCATTGCCCTTGCCCCTCCCTCGCCGTCATCTGGAGGAGCGGTCATGTGGTAGGCATCACCAGTCAGGCCAAAACCGCAAAGCTCTGCCTTTATTCTGGCACCCCGCCCCTTGGCATGATCAAGGCTCTCGATAATGAGCATGCCAGAACCCTCACCTATGACAAAACCATCCCTGTCCCTATCAAAGGGGCGGGAGGCCCTTTGGGGCTCGTCATTTCTTGTTGAAAGGGCCTTGAGGGAACCGAATCCCGCCAGGGCAAGCTCGGTGATTACCGCCTCTGTTCCGCCGCAAAACATGACATCAGCAGCTCCCCTTTGGATCTCCTTGAATGCCTGGCCTACTGCATGGGTACCGGCTGCGCATGCGGTGCAAACCACCGTGTTTGGGCCCTTGGCGCCGAAAAGTATGGATATCTGCCCGGAGGCCATGTTCGGAATGGCCATGGGTATGAAAAAGGGACTGACCCTCCTGGGCCCCCTTTTTACAAGAACGTCTCTGTAAAACTCTATGGAGCCAAGGCCTCCAAGGCCGCAACCAGTAATGACTCCAACCCTGTCTGGGTCCACCTTGTCGGAATCAAGACCTGAATCTTCCCAGGCCTCTTTGGAGGCGGCAATTGCGTACTGGACAAAGGGGTCAAGTCTCTTTACCAGCTTGGCAGGCATAAACCTTTCTGGCTCAAAGCCCTTGACCTCACCGGCTATGCGGCAGGCATAACCTTCGGTATCAAATTTGGTGACAAGGCCAACACCAGACCTGCCGGAAACGATGCTACCCCATCCCTCCTTGACACCGATGCCAACAGGGGACACCAGTCCAAGGCCCGTAACCACCACCCTTCGGTTGCAATCCTTAGCGCCCATGAAAGCCCCTTTTTGGTCTGTTCTATTTTTCCAGGTGCTGCTTCACGTAATCGATGGTATCCTGCACGGTCTGAAGCTTTTCCGCATCCTCGTCGGCTATCTCCATGCCAAACTCCTCTTCCATTGCCATGACAAGCTCCACAAGGTCAAGACTGTCGGCACCAAGATCGTCGGTAAAGGAGGCCTGGGGGACCACCTTTTCCTTTGGAACACTCAACTGGCTTGAGATTATCTCAATGATTTTTTCCTGAACATCCATTTTCTCTTTCCTCCTGAATATCTTTATTGGCAGACAAGCCCGCCATTAACATGCAGGGTATGCCCTGTAATATATGATGCATCCTCTGATGCAAGAAAAGCCACCGCCGCGGCCACCTCCTGAGGCTGCCCCATTCTTCCCAAGGGTATTTCACCCAAAAGGCGCTCCTTTATCTTTTCGGGAAGCACCGCAGTCATGTCGGTTTCTATGAAGCCAGGCGCCACAAGATTCACCGTTATGCCGCGGGTTGCCATCTCCTTGGCAACGGTCTTTGTAAACCCTTGAAGGCCAGCCTTTGCAGCAGCGTAGTTGGCCTGCCCGGGATTTCCAGAGGTGCCAACAACCGAACCTATGTTAATGATCCTGCCCCACCTTGCCTTCATCATGGCCATGGCGCAGGCCTGCACGCAGTTAAATGCCCCCTTGAGATTGACTGAGATGACCTTGTCCCAATCTGCCTCCTTCATCCTTGCAACAAGGGCGTCCCTTGTTATTCCTGCATTGTTTACCAATATCTGGATGGGGCCGTTTTCCTTGATAAATCCTGATATCTTTTCCTTCACAGATGATGTATCCGATACGTCAAAGGGAAGAAGTGAACCACTTCCTCCCTGGGCCTCTATGAGGGTGAGGACATCCTTTGCCGCATCCTCATTTGATGCATAGTTTATGACAATGTGGGCACCCTCTTCTGCAAGTCTAAGACAAATGGCCCTTCCTATGCCCCTTGAGCCCCCTGTGACAAGGGCGTTTTTACCCTTTAGGCGTTTTTCACACATCTTCTATTCCGCGCTCCTTGCAAACCTTTTTTATTAGTTCAGGCAGCACCTCTTTAACATCGCCAACTACTGCGTATGTGGCCACATCAAATATGGGGGCATCCTTGTCCTTGTTTATGGCAACTATGATGTCTGAGCCCTGCATTCCCACAAGGTGCTGTATGGCACCGCTTACGCCACAGGCAATGTAGAGCTTGGGAGAAACCGTGACTCCTGTCTGGCCGATCTGGTGGTTTCCTGATATCCAGCCTGCATCCGTTATGGCCCTTGTGGCCCCGATACCGGCATCCAGACATTGGGCAAGCCTTTCCACAAGGTGAAGATTCTCCTTCTTCTCAAGACCACGTCCTGCAGTAACCACGATTTCCGCATCGGTAAGCCCTGGCCCTTCAGACTCCTCTGCAGCTGACTCCACCACCTTGACCCTGTGCTCAAGAAGCTCAGGAGTAGGCAGAAAATCAACGATTTCCCCATCTCTCGACTCGTCTGGCTCAAGGGCCTTCAGTACATGTGGGCGGACTGTGGCCATCTGGGGCCTGTGGTCATCACAGATTATGGTGGCCATGAGATTGCCCCCAAAGGCAGGCCTTGTCTGCAACAGGTTCCTTCCACCTTCCTCGATTTCAAGGCCAGTACAGTCGGCAGTAAGACCTGTCTCAAGCATGGTTGCAACCTGGGGAATAAAGGCCCTGCCCATGGCCGTTGCCCCGGAGAGAATGATTTCAGGACGCTCCTTTCTTGCAAGATGGGCCACTATCTTAGAGTAGGCCTCGTCAACGAAACTTGAAAGCTCAGGATGGTCTGCCACTATCACCCTGTCTGCCCCCCTTGTAATGAGATTCCTGGCCCGTTCCTTCACGCCGCTTCCTATTACTACGGCAGTGACCGGCACAGACAGGGTGTCTGCCAGCTCACGGGCCTTTCCAAGAAGCTCAAGGGTCACAGGGGCAAAATCGTCCCCGCGGACCTCTGCCACCACCCAGACACCCCTCCATGCGCTAAGATCCTGCTTTTCCTTGTCTGGACCCCCAGATTCCATCTCAAGGGCCCCTTCAGGGCACGTATCCACACAGGTGCCGCAAAGGGAACAAAGGTCCGGGTCAACCTTGGCCTTTTCATCAACAACGGAAATGGCCCCGAAGCTGCAGACCTCTTCGCATTCACCGCAACCAATGCACTTTTCTATATCAACAGTAAGCATCAGATGATTCCTGCCTCTTTAAGTCTTTCAACCAGAGCGCCTGCCTGCTCCTCTGGATCACCCTCTATAAACTCCCGCTTTGCCTCAAAGGTTGGAATGAAGGTTGAGTAAACCTTTGTTGGAGAGCCCGCAAGGCCTATCTTTTCAGGGCTGGCTCCTATGTCAGCGGCACTCCAAAGGGGAATCTCAGCCTTTTTGGCCCGCATCTTGCCCTTAAGCGATGGGACTCTTGGAACATTCAAGGAGGAAAGGACAGTAACAACCACGGGAAATTCCACCTCCACAACGTCAAAACCACTCTCTGACATGCGTCTTATGCGTAGGCCCTTGCCACCGTCAAGAATTTCCATATGAGAGGCATATGTCACACAGGGCAGGCCCAAACGCACAGCAAGCCCAGGCCCCACCTGGGCGGTATCGCCGTCAATTGCCTGCTTGCCGCAAAAAACCGCATCCACTTCTCCCAGTTTCCTGATGGCCCTGGAAAGGGTGTAGGTGGTGGCCAGGGTGTCTGCACCTGCAAAGGCCCTGTCCGACACCACGACCCCTTCGTCCACTCCCATGGACATGGCCTCGCGAATGGCATCCTGTGCCTGGGGTGGCCCCATGGTAACTGCCGTGACCTTTCCACCAAGTTTATCCTTGAGGGTAAGGGCCGCCTCAATGGCATGATAGTCAAAAGGATTTATGACGCTCTTTACGCCGTCTCTTATGAGTGTTCCTGTCTTTCTGTCCCACTTGACGCTTTCAGCATCCGGGACCTGCTTTATACAGACTACTATGTTCATTTTCCTATCTTCTTGCGTATTCCTTGTTAAGGGCCTGGCCGATCACGTTTCTCTGTATCTGGTTTGTGCCCTCGTAAATCTGAAGAATCTTTGCATCCCGCATCATCTTTTCCACAGGGTAATCCTTCATGTATCCGTAGCCGCCAAGGATCTGAACGGCATCCGTTGTCACCTTCATGGCCACATCCGTTGGAAAGAGCTTTGCCATGGCCGAAATCTTTGATATGTCCTTTTCACCAGAGTCTATGGTGCGGGCAACGGCATAGACAAGGGCCCTTGCAGCCTCTGTCTGGGTGGCCATGTCTGCCAGCATGTGCTGAACGGCCTGGAATGAGATTATCGGCTGGCCGAACTGCACCCTCTGGCGGGCATATGTGACGGATTCGTCAAGGGCCGCCTGGGAAAGGCCAACACCAATTGCGCCGATTCCCGGCCTTGCAAGATCCAAGGTCCTCATGGCGATGATGAAACCAAGGCCCCTTCTGCCAAGAAGCCTGTCCTTTGGAATGCGGCAGTTGTTGAAGATGAGCTCCCTGGTGGCAGATGCCCGAAGGCCCATCTTCCTTTCCTTCTTGCCAAAGCTGAAACCCTCGTCTCCCTTTTCAACTATGAAGGCTGAAGCCCCCCTTGCGCCCTTGTTCTTGTCCGTAAGGGCTATGATGGTATAAATTTCCGCCTCTCCCCCGTTTGTTATCCACTGTTTTGTTCCGTTTAGCACCCAGTAGTCGCCATCCTCAACGGCCGTGGTCTTTATGCCAGCTGCGTCACTGCCTGCCCCCGCCTCCGTAAGGCCAAAGGCGGCAAGCCTTGCGCCAGAGGCAATATCTGGCAGGTACTTCTTCTTCTGCTCATCACTTCCAAACATCACTATGGGGTAGCCGCCAAGGGCGCTTGCTGCAAAGGTGGTGGTTACGGCAATGCATCCGTAGGCTAGCTGCTCTACTGCAAGGCAGTTTTCAAAACAGCCCCCACCAAGGCCGCCATATTCCTCAGGAATGTAAAGGCCAAAAAGATCTGCCTGGGCAAGGTCCTTCATGATGTCCCATGGAAATTCCTCCGTCTCGTCAAGCCTTGCTCTTACGGGAACGATCTTTTCCACGGCGATCTGCCTGGCAAGATCCACTATCATCTGCTGCTCTTCACTTAGAAAATAATTGACATTTGCCATTAATAAGCCCTCTCCTTCCCTTCTTAAAAACTAGCGCTGCCTACCACTTCATGGTGACACCAGCCCATGTAAATCCCCCTCCAAAGGAGATCATAAGCACCTTGTCTCCCGCCTTAAGCCTGCCCTTGCGGTTTGCCTCGTCAAGGGCAATGGGTATGCTTGCCGCAGAGGTATTACCATACTTGTGTATATTGATAAAGACCTTGTCCTTTGGCAGTGAAAGCCTCTCTCGTAAATGTTCAAGTATTCTTATGTTTGCCTGGTGTGCAATAAGAAGATCAATGTCTTCCAAAGTCCATCCCGAGGCATCCAGGGCCTCAAAGGCCACTGATTCAAGGGCCTTTACCGCATGCTTGAATACGTCCCTTCCCTGCATCTCTATGTACTGCCAGCCCTTTTCAAGAATGGACTCGTCAACCGGGTGCGCCGTACCAAGGCCCTTTATGGTCAAGAGCTCCCAGACGCTGCCGTCTGCATGAAGATGGGTGGAAACAATGCCGTTTTCCCCCCTGGCTCCAGTGACCACGGCTGCGCCTGCGCCATCTGCAAAGAGCACACAGGTTGTCCTGTCCTGCCAGTTTGTCCTTCGAGAAAGCACCTCGCTTCCTATAACCAACACCTTGCTATCAGGTGAACACCTTACAAACTTGTCTGCCACGGAAAGGCTGTAAAGGAAACCGGAACAGGTGGCTGAGATATCCATGGCCCCTGCCCGTTTTGCTCCAAGTTCCTTCTGCACAAGGCAGGCCACCGAAGGCATGGGCATGTCAGGAGTCAGGGTCCCTACAATTATGAGGTCAAGGTCAGCAGGGGCAATCCCAGCCATCTCAAGGGCCCTTCTTGCAGCCCCAACGGCGAGATCAGAGTTGTTTTCTCCCTCCTGGGCAATGTGCCTTTCCTTGATACCCGTCCTGGTGGTTATCCACTCGTCACTGGTATCAATCATCTGCTCAAGGTCCTTGTTGGTGAGCACCTTTTCAGGCACACAAGAGCCGGTTCCTACGATTTTTGCCCTGATTGTCATGACGTGAAATCAAATTATCCTGAGGATGTCCCTGCGGTTTGACATGGAGGCCTGAAGCTTTTCCGCAAGGTTCAAGGCTGCAAGGTTGTGGGCAACACCTATGGCGTTCATAACGGCCTTGGGCTCAGAGCTTCCGTGACAGATTATGGCAGTGCCCTTTACGCCAAGAAGTGGGGCTCCCCCATATTCTGCGTAATCCACCCTCTTTTTGAACCTCTTGAAGGCCTTCTTGGCAAGCCCGTAACCCATGATAGCCAGAAAATTTCCCTCTATCTCGTTCCTGAGCATGGCTATAACGGATTCTGCCAGCCCCTCGCTAAGCTTGAGACAGATGTTTCCCACAAAGCCGTCGCAAACGATCACGTCCACCTCTCCCTTGAAAACGTCCCTTCCCTCCACGTTGCCGCAGAAGTTGAGATTGCTTGCTTCAAGGAGGTCGTAGGCCTTCTTCACCTGGATGTTCCCCTTGCTTCCCTCCTCTCCAATACTCAAAAGCCCCACCCTGGGGTTTTCGTTCTTTAGAAACTCCCTTACAAATAGGGCGCCCATGATGCCGAACTGGAGAAGGTGATGGGGCTTGCAATCCACGTTTGCCCCAACATCTATGATAAGGGAGGGTTCCTTGAGGGTGGGAACAAGTGTGGCAATGGCGGGTCTAATGCCCTTGATACGCCCCAGGGTGAACATGGCAGTTGCAAGGGTCGCCCCTGAGTTTCCGGCGCTTACTGCACCCTTGGCCTCGCCTGCCTTCACCAGGTCAAAGGCCACCCGCACGGAAGAATCCTTCTTACGCCTCAAGGCGTCAGAGGGGGATTCTGCCATATCCACCACCTGGGAGGCATGTTTGATGGAGATGGGCAGGCCCTTGGCCCCGCACCTTGAAAGCTCCCGGCTTAGGATGTCCTCCTGTCCCACAAGAATGACCTCTGTGCCAAGCTCTCTGGCAGCCCTGACGGCTCCCTGGACGAGAGTGGAGGGCCCCTTGTCCCCTCCCATGGCATCAAGAGCGATTTTCATGGCCTGTTATTCCACGTCCTCTCCTGTAAAGACCTTTCCCTTGTAGGTTCCGCAGTGTGGGCAGATCCTGTGGGGTGCCTTTGGCTCTGCACACTGTGGGCACATGGAAACTGCCGGCTTCTTTATGGCGTCATGGGAGCGTCTGTTTCCCCTTCTTGCCCTTGATACTTTTCTCTTAGGTACAGCCATTTTCTGTTATTCCTCCATTTATAAAATGTATCTTCAGGATACCTTTAACTGGGCCAGCACTGCAAAGGGCCCCTGGGGCTCCTCTTTTGCACACTGGCATGCCGTTTCGTTTAGATCCACTCCGCAGCCTGGACACAATCCCTTGCAGGTTTCAGAGCAAAGGGCCCTCATTGGAAGCTGAAGGAGTATCTGCTCCCTGAAAAGCTCTTCCCCCTTTATCTCCCCGTCTTCGTACCAGTAAACATCAATTTCGTCGTTTGAAAGCTGGTGGTCTGGCTCAAGATCCGCACCAAAATCCGCCTTGGGCTGAAGAAGATAGAAGAAAGGGGTCTCCACCTGTATGGAAAAGCTCTTAAGACACCTGTCGCAGCAAAGGAACACCCTGCTCTTTACATGGCCGCTTATCTCTATGTCCCTGCCGGATTTGTGAATCTCCAGGCGTCCCTGGGTCTTTTCTATCTCAACGAATTCATCCACCTCTGGTATGAGGTGAGACAACTCGGTGAAATTTAAAAATAATCCCTCTTCAGGGATATCAGCTACCTGAATACGTGTTTCTGTTTGCATGTCTTTGATTTTTTGCCCCTTGGCAAAAAACAGTTATTTAGATTTTTTAGAAAAACCACAATATATGGACTGGGCACTGATTGTCAAGTAAGGCCTGGAGGCAAAAACTATTTTGGCGATGAAAGGCGGGCCACAACTATTCCAAGTTCGTACAGGAGATAGAGAGGGAGGCCCATTAGTGCCATGTTTATAACGTCCGGGGTCGGGGTAAGGATTGCCGCAAGGATGGCTATGATGAGTATGGCGTAACGCCTTCCCTTCTTGAAAATGGAGTAGGAACAAAGACCAAGCCTGCAAGAAACGGTCATTATTAGTGGAAGCTCAAAAATTAGCCCAAAGCCCAAAAGAAAAAGGCCCACGAAGTTAACAAACCTTCCCACGCTGATCACAGGCCTTACGTGCTCAGATTGATAGCCCAGGAGAAAATTTATCCCAAAGGGGAGGGTTATGAAAAAGCAAAAGGCGGCCCCTAAGTAAAACAGCATCAAGGCGGTTATTACCAGGCCAAATCCAAAGCCCTTTGAAAGGCCAAAATGAGATACAAGGACCTGGGTAATCCGAAAAAGTATCCAGGGCATGAGCACCATAAGGGCCATTACGCATGCGATCTTCATCAGCGAGACAATGGGCTCCATCACACCGAAGAAGGCAAGCTTCTGGTCCAGGTGCAACTGCAAAAAGTAAAGTATGTCCGGGGCTATCCAGTAGAAGATGAAGCTTAGAAGCAGAAAGGATACGGCTATTTCAAGGACAAAACGCCTGAATCCATAGAGGAACAGGGCTAGTTTTCTTGCAGCAGAATCCTCATCACCTAAAATGTCCGGAAAATTGCCATGGTAAGCCTGATTATGGCCCATTTACCCTCTTAAAGGCAGATGCAGTGCCAACCTGTCACAAAATGTTTTTCCGTATGTAATCAACGGCGTTTCTGAAAAAGGCTATGCCTGCGCCTTCCTCTTTGTCAAAGAATCTCCTTGTCCACTGGGGGTGGTTGGTGAAGTGGTGAAAGGCCTCAGGATGCGGCATAAGGCCCATGAGCCTGCCTGTCGGATCGCATATGCCTGCAATTGAAAGAATGGAACCGTTTGGATTGAGAGGATATTCCTGGGTAGGTTCTCCGCTTTCGGGGTCAACATACTGAAGGGCTATAAGGTCATTTTCTTTTATGGTTGAAACCACTTCTTCATCCAGCCCCACGAACTTTCCTTCCCCGTGCCGCACAGGCATCTCGATTTTCTCTATTCCTTTTGTGTAAACACATGGAGAAGAGGGGTTTGCCCTGCATGTTACCCACCTGTCCTCAAAACGTCCCGAGTCGTTCCAGGTAAGGCTTACAACACGGTTTTCATAGTTTTCTTCAAGGCCAGGGAGCAGACCGGTCTTTACCATGAGCTGGAAACCGTTACACACTCCCAGGATGAGCCCACCCTGATCCACGAACTCCAGGATCTGATCCATTAGGCGCTCACCTGTTCCTGCGATCCTGGCATGGCGCAGCCGGTGTGCACCCGCCTGGGCGGCACCTAGATTGTCACCGTCGAGAAATCCCCCTGGCAGGTTGAGAAAATGGTAATCGGTAATCTTGTAGGTTCCATCCAGGATATCGCTTAGGTGAACTATGTCCACCTGTTCAGCCCCTGCCACCTTGCAGGCGTGCGCCATCTCCCTTTCACAGTTTGTACCGTAACCCGTTGTCACTATTGCCTTTACCTGGGATGCCATTTCCTACCCCGCTCATCTGTAAAATTGCGAAATTTCAAAAACTGTAATGCAAAGCATGAAGCTGGGCAACTCTTTCATAAATGGCTCTTGCAACATCCATGTCATGGACAAAACATTGTGTAGTCTTGATATACTTGAGACAGAGGGCAGTTAACGGGTAAGATTGAAAAAAAACAGAACCTGGGGAGGCAAACATGGAACAAAAGTCCATTATAATGGTGATTACCACGTGCGGAACCAGAAAGGAGGCACAAGACCTTGCTAGGCACCTTGTGAGCCAAAGGATAGCCGCATGCGCCCAGGTCTCTGGGCCGATAACCAGCTTTTACTGGTGGAATGACAGGCTTGAGGAGGATGAGGAGTGGCAGGTGAAATTCAAGATGGTTGCTTCCAACTTTGAAAGGGCTGTATCCGTCATTAGAGAGAAACACTCCTATGAACTTCCCGAGATAGTTGCGCTTAAGGCAGATGAGGTGCTTAAAGAGTATGCAGACTGGGTGAGTGCTGAAACAAAAGGGTGAAGAGTGCCAGCGAGGCAAAATTCCAGCACCTTTTCCGTGAAAACTTGCCAACTTACCTGCAGGGGAGTAATTTTGCCCCTTAAATTTACCTTTGGAGAGTCGATAAACGAATGAAAAAGGCAAAAGAACTGGCCTTTAAAAAGTGCGGAGGCCTCCTTCCGGTGATTGCCCAGGACGCCTCAACCGGGGAGGTGCTCATGCTTGCTTACATGAACCAGGAGGCATGGGAAAAGACCCTTGAGACGGGCAAGGCCCATTACTGGTCGCGCTCAAGACAGAAACTGTGGCTTAAAGGCGAGACCTCGGGACATGTACAGGTGGTTAAGGATGCCTATCTGGACTGCGACCTTGACACCATACTTTTAAAGGTTGAACAGATTGGTGGGGCAGCCTGCCACACTGGCCACAGGAGCTGTTTTTTTAACAAGGTCGAGGGAGAGGAATTGAAGGAGACCGGAGAGCTGGTATTTGACCCCAAGGAGGTCTACAAAAAGTGAAAAGGCTCAAATTAGGAATACCCAAGGGAAGTCTTGAGAAGGCAACCATTGAACTTCTGGCCAAGTCAGGCTGGAGAATAAACGTGCACCACCGAAGCTACTTCCCGGACATAGACGACCCTGAAATTTCATGCAGTATATGCAGGGCCCAGGAGATGTCCCGATATGTGGAAAACGGCACCCTTGATGTGGGAATTACAGGCTACGACTGGATACTGGAAAATGAGTCCGATGTCCACATCGTGACAGACCTCATCTACTCAAAGGTTAGCAGACGGCCTGCAAAGTGGGTACTGGCAGTCCCCTCTGACTCTCCATACAGGCGGGTCCAGGACCTTGAGGGGAAAAAGATCGCAACGGAACTGGTAAATTTCACCAAGAAATACTTTTCCCAAAGGGGAGTAAATGTGGAGGTGGAATTTTCCTGGGGGGCAACTGAAGCAAAAGTCGTCTCCGGGCTTGCTGACGCCATTGTGGAGGTGACAGAAACGGGCACAACCATCCGCGCCCACGGCCTCGTCATTATTGAAGAGCTCATGGAGTCAAACCCCAAGCTTATTGCCAATAAGGAAGCATGGCAGGATGAGTGGAAGCGAAAGAAGATTCAGCAAATAGCCCTATTGATGAAGGGTGCACTAAGGGCAGACCGCCTTGTGGGGCTAAAGATGAACTGTCCAAAGGACAGGGTCCAAAGGGTGGTCTCCATCCTTCCGAGCCTCAATGCTCCAACGGTTTCCTCCCTTTACGACCAGGACTGGTGTTCCATTGAAACGGTGATTGATGAGGGAAGTGTCAGGGAACTTGTGCCAAGGCTCCAGGAGGCAGGGGCCCAGGGGATAATAGAATACTCTCTCAATAAGGTATTGTAGGATCCTTGCAAACAGGCTCTTCGTGCATAAAGAATGTGGAGTTTGTAACCAGTGTTTACTCACTAAAAGACCTTCCTGCTGAACTTCCCGTTGAAATTGCATTTGCTGGGCGTTCAAATGTTGGTAAATCCTCGCTCCTGAATGCCATCTTTGGAACAAGAAAGTATGTAAAGGTTAGCAGCAGACCAGGGTTTACACAGTCCCTCAACTTTTTCCTCATCAACAGGCAGGCCTATTTCGTTGACCTTCCCGGTTATGGCTATGCCAAGGCTCCAAGAAAGGTGATACAGAAGTGGCAGAGGCTCATAGAAGGCTACCTTCAGGAAAGGTCCACCTTAAAGGGTGTGGTGTGCATCTTTGATATAAGAAGGGGTGTGGATGAGCTTGATATGGGGCTGATAAATTATCTTCAGTCCATAAAGGTCACGCCCTGGGTGGTATTTAACAAGGCCGATAAGCTTTCAAACAACAAGATCAGGGCGAACCTCGAAAGGGCAACACTTCTTCTTCCGGAACTTCCCGTTCCGCCTTTTGTGGTTTCTGCAAAGACCAAGAAGGGGGTTTCCAGGTTTTTGGAACAGGTGATTTGTCCTTTTCTAAAAGAAATTGATTCCTAAAAGGTTGTCTTTTTTCCTGCTCTTAATGCTTAAGGCCTTGCAGTGTCCAAACAACCCTTCATTGTTCTTTCTTTTGCTCGTCCAAAAGAAAGAACCAAAGAAAACGACGCCCCGATGCCGCTTAATCCCTGCGCGTGGAAGCACCAGGCCCTGGCGGGCTGAAAGGGCCATCCTGGCCGTCAGCCCGTGGCGGCGTCCATGCCGCCACCCCTTCGGGGCCTGATCGGGCCTGTCACTTCCATGCTCGGCGCGGCATAAGGGGTGAAGTGCGTCGTGCAAACGGGCCACCACGGAGTAAAAATGATTCAGGCAGGCATGCCACCTTGGACGGGATTTGCCATGTTTTTCAAAAATCCTTTACGGCGCACGTAAAATTATGAGAAATTGTCCAGCGTCACCTTGCCGACACGGAGCAAGGCCGAAGGCCGCATAGGAAATTTTTAAAATAAGGATACCCCCATTTAAAAGATACTCTCGTGGGGAAACTTTTGGGAAATAGGGCGAATTTTTCGGATTTGTGGAAACAGGATGTTTTTAACCCCCTTTTGCCGCGCCGAGCACGAGAGGCTTGGAGTCCCAAAAGGCCCCGAAGGGGTGGCGGGACGATTCCGCCACCGCCCATTGGGCCATGGATGGCCCCTTTGGGCGGCCTGGACTCCAAGACTTTCGCGCGCAAGAATCAAGCGGCAACGGGGCGCCCTTTTCTTTGGTTCGTTTCTTTTGGGCGAACAAAAGAAATGAACACCAAACACTATGCGAGTATGACCGCAATTATCCCAGCCAGAAATATCCCGTCAAAGGTTCCGGCACCACCAATGGAGACCATAGGCGCCTTAATCTTTTCTATGTCCTTTAGATGAAAGATATCCGCACCAAGAAGTGTTCCCATGGTGGCGGCAATGTAGGCTATGGCAGGGGCATGGGGGCCTGATCCCAGCAAAAAAGAGACAACTGCGGCAATAAGAGGCGGTATGAAAACGGGCATTGCGATGCCCACTCCCGGGACCGGTTTTGCAAGAAAGTATGTGATACTTGCCACAAGAAGAGTTGCCATGACCGGTTCGATAAAGATCCCGTTTTTAACCATCAAATAACAGGAGAGGATAAAGGGAACCATGGCACCACCAAGGTTTACTGCCACAACCATATGCCCCCTGGGTTTTTGGGGCACATTGTAGATCATCCCATAAAAACGGACCTTCTCATCAGGCAGTTCAGGTGGTGCCAACTCCACCCTTTTTACAGGAATGTTGATGCTGCTTCCAAGAAGTGAAAGCAAGAGGAAACCAAGGGTTTGGGATTCGCTAAGGCCTATCCTTTCAAAGGCAACGGTGATAAGCCCCAATTGGATAAAGGTAAAGAGAATGAAAAAGAGGATAAAAAAGATAAAAAGAAAAAACAGACCAAAGGGATTGAAAAACATATGTGCTCCTTAAATGGAGAATGAGGTCTTTTTCTTAAAACTTTTTTATAATATATCCTTGCAATTGTTTTAAGTAGGTTTTTTATTCCTCCAAAACCAGGATAAATTTCAACATATTCTATCATTTCACCGATAAAATCTATGAGATGGACAGGTGGGCCATGGAGAAGAAAGATACTCATATCCTCATAGTTGATGATGAACCAGTTAATATCAAGATACTTAACGGTATGCTTTCCGCAGAGGGCTACAACATCCTTAAGGCCGACAGCGGACCCAATGCCCTGGAACTCCTGGAAAAACACAACCCAGACATCATTCTCCTTGACGTCATGATGCCAGAAATGGACGGATTCGAGGTATGCAGGAGGATCAAGGCCAGAAAGGACATGCGTCTTATACCTGTGCTCATGGTAACGGCCCTGCAGGACAAGATTCACAGGCAACAGGCCCTTGAGGCCGGTGCTGACGACTTTCTGAGTAAACCCATTGACAGGACCGAGCTGATAATCCGGGTCAAGTCTCTGGTACGGATAAAACAGTACTCGGACGAGCTTGTGGAGAGCAATCGTATTCTGGAAGAGCAGAAAAAGCAGCTTAAAAAACTGGAAAAGGCAAAAGAGGCCCTGACCCACATGATAGTCCATGACCTTAGAAGCCCCCTGACCAGCTTATCCATGAACATAGACCTGTGCCTCATGAAACTGGAACAGGACCTGGGAATAAAACGCTACCTGGAAAACGCAAGTTACCAGTGCACATGTCTCGACTCCATGATCCAGGGTCTTCTAGATATTTACAAGATGGAAAAGGGCAAACTCACCCTCAACAAGCAGAGAATCGGGCCAGAGCAGCTTGTAAGGGATGTGGCGGATCGATTCAGCCCCCAGCTTGAATCAAAAAAGATACATCTTGATCTTGAGTTACCATCTGACTGCCCGGCCATCCATATGGACCTGGAGCTGATAAGCCGGGTGATTGGCAATCTCCTCGATAATGCGATAAGGCATACCCCTGAGGGAGGAAATATCAAAATAGGACTCTCCATTGACAATGAACTAAAGTCAATAGTCTTCTCGGTGGCTGACAGTGGAAGGGGGCTCCATGAGAAATATCATCAACGTATTTTTGACCGCTTTGAACAGATAAACCTGAAAAAGGAAGGCGTCACCACGGGAAGTGTCGGCCTTGGCCTGAATTTTTGCAAGATGGCTGTGGAACTGCACGGTGGAAAAATCTGGGTGTCCAACAAAACCAATGATACAGGATGCATTTTTTCCTTCTCCCTGCCACTGAACTCCCAACAAAACCACCAAGATACCGAGGAAAGGCATCAAACAAGAGGCTGACATGGATCAGAAAACCATTCTCGTTATAGAAGACAACGAAATTAATCTTAAGCTTGTACGCAGCCTGTTACACATAGGTAACTTTCAGGTTATCGAGGCTGTTGATGCGGAAACAGGAATAGAAATTGCCCGCAAGAAACAGCCTGATCTCATCCTCATGGACATACAGCTTCCAGGGATGGACGGCCTTGAGGCCACCTCAATACTCAAGAATGATCCCCTTACGGGCCATATACCCATAATTGCAATCACATCCTACGCAATGGATGGAGACAAGAAAAAGGCCAGGGAGGTTGGTTGTGACTGGTACATCAGTAAACCAATAAACACCAGGACCTTTCTTGATGAAATAAAAGACTTTCTTCAAAAATCGTGATTTGGTGCCCTAAATATGAACGGGAAAATTCTTTGGCGAGTTGGTTGGACATTCTTTCTTGTGCTTGCATGGCTGGCAGTTCACTCTACAACCCATGCCTCTAACCAGGATAACCATCTCCTTTATCTCAAAAACCTGTCAATAGCCCAGCTATCTTCCCTTGAAGTCACCTCGGTGTCCAAGACAGAGGAAAAGATGTCAGATGCCGATGCTGCCATCTATGTGATCACCCAGGAAGACATCAGAAGAAGCGGGCTCACGTCCATACCGGAACTCCTCAGGATGGTGCCCGGCCTCCAGGTGGCCCACATAGACGGGAACAAGTGGGCCATATCCGCAAGGGGATTCAACGCGTGGTATTCAGACAAACTGCTGGTTCTTATGGATGGCCGGAGCATATACACGCCTCTTTTTTCTGGCGTGAACTGGAATATGCAGGACACCTTCCTGGATGACATTGACCGGATCGAGGTCATTAGAGGGCCTGGTGCCACCCTTTGGGGGGCAAACGCGGTAAACGGGGTCATAAACATCATCACCAAGAAGGCCCAGGATACCCAGGGAGGCCTGGTAAAGGCAGGCGGCGGTAACCTGGAGCAAGGTTTTGGAGGGGCAAGATACGGCGGAACAATTGGAGAAAAGGGCTGGTACAGGGTGTACGCCAAGTACTTCAACAGGGCCTCATTCAAGACCAGGTCGGGACATGACGCCAACGATGACTGGGAGATGGGCCGTTGCGGTTTCAGAATGGACTTTTATCCGAGCCTCAACAACGAATTCACCCTGGAAGGGGACCTTTTTGCAGGGCAGTCCTCCTCGTTCCTTGCATTTACGCCCCCTGGCAGAAGTGTTCCCTTTGATGAAATATCGGAAGACCAAAATGGCGGTGACATAATTGGAAGCTTCAGACACCACTTTTCTGAAACCTCGGACCTGAAAATCCAATTTTACTTTGACAGGACCCACAGGTACAACCCCTATATCAAGGAGACCAGAAACAATTTTGACCTGGACATTCAGCACTCCTTCGTTGCCTTTAAACGGCATCATCTGATATGGGGGCTTGAGTACCGGTTAACCCATGACAATCTGCCAAGGACACCGGTCTTTATCTTCGACCCTAAGAGTCGAACGGATAACCTCTTTTCCGGCTTTTTACAGGATCAAATTTCTATAATTGACAAAACACTGGATATTACCTTGGGCACAAAGCTTGAGCACAACGATTACAGTGGATTCGAGGTCCAACCTAGTTTCAGGATACGCTACAAGCCCACCATCCACCAACTGTTCTGGGCAGCCATTTCAAGGGCCGTCAGGACCCCTTCCAGGGCCGACCACGACATGAATTTTACACTGCAGACCCTTAATGTCGGCCCTGTTCAGAATATTATGCTGCTAAGGGGAAATGATGATTTTGGCTCTGAAAAACTCCTGGCCTACGAGGCAGGTTACCGGTTCGCTCCTGGAAGACGTTACTCCTTTGACATTTCGCTTTTTTATAACGTCTATAGAGACCTGCGTACCAACCATATTGGTGAACCAACGCAAATTCCATCCCTTTTTGCTTCTCCAAATATCAATATCATCCCCCTTAACATAGTAAACCAGTACCATGAAGACGGCTACGGTCTTGAAATTTCAAGCCAAATAGGCATGACAAAGTGGTGGAAACTCAGTCTATCCTATTCCTGGCTGAAGCTTCTCCTTCACACCTCAAAGCAGGTAAATGACATAGAATTAAAGGAGGACAACATTCCCAGGAACCAGTTTTCCATAAGAAGCTACATGGATCTGCCTGCAAATATCCAATTTGATGCCATGTTATTTCACGTGGATACCTTAAATGGCCTTGACGTTCCAGGTTATACAAGGCTTGACATGCGTCTGGGCTGGAACCCTATAAAAAACCTTTCCTTAAGCCTTAAGCTACAGAATCTGCTGGACAATCGGCACCCGGAATTTGGGAGCATAGGAGCACTCAGGGCATCTGAAGTGCCCAGAAGTTTTTACGGAAAGTTGACGTGGCAATTTTAGGCAAGCTTCACGGATTCCTACGCCAAAAAGGCATTAGCGAACTGAAAGAGGGGGTATTAATTCCCCTGGTTATTATTCTGGGTCTTTCACCGCTTCTGGCTCTAGCTTCATTTAAGCCTGTTGAGATAAAAGCTGCCTATCTCTATAACCTTGCCAATTTTGTGCATTGGCCTGAGACAACCATGCAAGACGGGGACTTTGTAATGGAGGTGTTGGGGAACCCCGAATTGGCCAGGAACCTGGCCCTGTTGACCAAGGGAGAAAAGCTGGAAGGAAGGAACATAATAGTCAGATCCATTAATTCAGTTGAAGAAATCCATGACTGCCAGATACTTTTTGTGGACAGTTCCAGGGAGCAGGAAGTATCTGCCAGACTGCTGGAGAAACTTGCCCAAAAACATACCCTCATTGTAGGAAACAGCCGGGGATTTCTTCAAAAAGGTGCCATGGTAGGGCTTGTCCTGACAGGCAAACGCATAATCATTGCAATTAACACAAGGCTTGCCGAAAGGGTTGGAATATCCTTTAGCTCTAAATTATTAAAGGTAGCACATAAATATTGAGAAAAAACTTATGACCTTTTTCAAGGATCTGTCTCTAAAACATAAACTTACGATAATCATCCTGGCCACTTCTGGCCTTATGATCCTATTTATTGCTGCCTTTTTTTTAACAAACGAGGCCATATCCATAAAGCGGGCAATGTTTCACAACCTATCTGCAATAGCAGGCATTACTGCAAGAAACAGCACTGCTGCACTCAGTTTTGATGATGATGAAACGGCACAGGAACTTTTGGAAGCCCTCAAGGCAGAGCCTCAGATATTGGCTGCCGCCCTGTATCAAAAAGACGGTAAGATTTTTGCTAAATTTGCTCCTGATAAAAATAAAAAGCAGGTGCTACCCCACCATTTGAACATGGATTCCCTGTTTCAAGGAAATCCAGTTGCACCTGGTCTCTATGTCTATACAATAAATAACGATTCATTAATGACTGACTCCCTGGATATAGTAACACCAGTACGTCTTGAAGGAAAAATTATTGGAGCGGTTTTTATCAGGGTAGACCAAAGCTGGATCTACCATCAATTGTGGGTGTTCGCCCTTACTGTGTTCTGCGTGGTGATTGGACTCATCGGCATCTCCTACTTTATCTCTTCAAAGCTTCAACGTATAGTGTCAGAGCCCATTGAAAACCTTGCCTCTTCCATGGAGAGGGTGAGAAACAAACAGGACTATTCCATAAGGGTCAGCGGCTATGACTCCAGGGACGAACTGGGAATGCTCATGCGGGGATTTAACGAGATGCTTGAGCAGATACAAGAGCAGGACAGGCGGCTTCAGGAAAACAAAGAACAGCTTGAAAGACAGGTGGCTTTGCGCACAGAGGCCCTGAAGCTCAGCGAGGCCCAGAAAAGGGAGCTTTGGCTTCAGAAAAAGATACAGTCGGCCTACAGCGACCTGGTAAGCCGTATGAACTCCATAGACATAGATGACATTATGGAGACTTGCCTGAACCGGATTGCCGAGGTTTCCGGTGCAGCATGGGGAGCCGTTTACCTGTGGGATGATAAGACAAAAAACCATATTTTAATCCCCCAAAAAAAGTATATCGGCCCAGAACTGGAACAGTGTAAGTTCAATAAACCCTCCTGCATAGATAGACTTCACGATATTTCCCAAAACCGGTCGAGGCTCATCCAGGAAAATGGCGGCTTTATCATGGAAGAGATCGACAGGGACAAGAAACGAGGGATTTCAGAACCCTTTACATTGCTGGTCTTCCCCCTTGAATTTCAGAAAAAGGCAATAGGCTCTCTTGTCCTTGCAACCAAATCCAGGCCCAATGACTATACGCTTTCATTCCTCCAAAACTCCACCAGACAGCTTGGCGTGGCCCTCCATAACGCCATGACTTTTGAGGACCTTATGAAAAAATCAGCAGAGCTTGAGGAGAGCAACCTGGAGCTTCAAAGGACATCGAGAATGAAAAGCGACTTTCTCGCAAACATGAGCCATGAGCTGCGCACACCGCTAAATGCCATAATAGGCTTTTCAGAGCTCTTGCTGGACCAGCATTTTGGCGAGCTGAACGATGTACAGAAAGACTACCTCACTGACGTACTCACTAGTGGTCGCCACCTGCTTGACCTTATAAACGACATCCTCGATCTTTCAAAAATAGAGGCCGGTAAGGCCGAGGTCATCCTGGATGACGTGGTTGTGAAGGACGTGCTGGACTCTGGCTTTACCATGATACGTCACAAGGCCTTTAAACACGATATTACCCTGGAGCTTGACATTGCCAAAGATGTCCCTGAAACCATAAGGGCGGACGAACAAAAGCTCAAGCAGATCATCTACAATCTGGTCTCAAACGCGGTCAAGTTCACCCCGGACGGTGGCACCATAAGGCTTTCGGCAAGTGTCGTTGACAGGGTAAACCTTTCCGAGGTGATTCCCGAACGGTTCAGAAAAAAAGAGCTGGAGAAACAGGGACGGCCCCATGACAGGTTCCTTTTGATTTCCGTGGAAGATACCGGGATAGGTATAGCCGAAGAACACCAAGAAAAGATATTTGATGCCTTTGAGCAGGTGGACTCCTCAAGGTCAAAAAGGTACAAAGGCACGGGACTTGGCCTTTCCCTTTGCAAGAACCTTGTAGAATTGCACGGCGGAGTAATATGGGTAAAAAGCAGACCAGGCAAGGGGAGCACCTTTGGTTTTGTTATCCCCTTGGACGATCTAAATAAATAGTCATACGCGGTCCCTGGCCCTGTTAACATCCTTTTTTGCAAAACTCAGATAGATGGCATAGATTACCGGCAAAACCAAAAGGCACAGGAGCGTAGTAGTTATCATGCCTCCCACCATTGGGGCTGCGATGCGCTGCATCACCTGGGAGCCTGTCCCCCCTCCCCACATTATGGGTAGGAGCCCGATTACAATAGCTGCTGCCGTCATTACAATGGGGCGCACCCTTTCGGCACTTCCCCTGTGAACGGCCTCAAGTATCTGTGAAGGATTAAGACTTCCTGTTTTTGCCTCCTCCTTTTCAAGTTCCTGGTCAATGAAGGTGAGGACCAGGACCCCTATTTCTGCAGCAACCCCGGCAAGGGCAATAAAACCCACCACAGTGGCAACCGAAAGGTTGTAGCCAAGCAGATAAACGAGCCAGATGCCCCCTACAAGGGCAAAGGGTATGGTAAGCATGACTATGACCGGCTCGTGTATGTTCTTGAAGTTAAAATAGAGCAGGAAAAAGATGAGAAGAAGGGTGATAGGGACAACAAGCTTAAGCCTCTCCTTTGCCCTTTCCATGTACTCAAACTGACCCGACCAGCTAAGGGTATAGCCGGCAGGCAAAGCGAGTTTTTCCCGAACCGCGGCCTTGGCCTTTTTCACAAAGCCTCCAATGTCTGAGGTGTTTATGTCAACGTAAACCCACGCGTTTGGCCGGGCGTTTTCACTCTTTATTACAGGGGCGCCCCTCCTCAGGGTTATCCTTGCCACTGAGGAAAGGGGTATTTGCCTTCCGCCCGGGGCAGGGATGAGCACACTTCCTATCTTTTCAGGGTTGTCCCTCAGCTCCCTTGGGTAGCGAACGTTTATGGGGTAGCGCTCAAGGCCCTCCACCGTCTCCGAAACCTTCATGCCCCCGAGGGCAGACATTATGACGTCCTCAACTGCCCCAACTGTCAGCCCATACCTTGCGACCTTGTGCCGGTCTATGTCAATATCGAGAAAGTAGCCGCCAACGGCCCTGTCACCATAAGCAGAGACCGTCTCTGGAAGCCCCTTCATTATGTTTTCAAGCTCCTTTGACACCCTCTGCAGAACATTCAGGTCCGGCCCTGAAACCTTTATGCCCACCGGGGTTTTAATACCCGTTGAAAGCATGTCTATCCTTGTCTTTATGGGCATGGTCCAGGTATTTGCAAGGCCGGGGAAGTGAAGCTCCCGGTCCATCTCCTTCATGAGCTCCTGGGTGGTCTTTGACGGGTTCGGCCACTTGTCCCTTGGTTTTAGCCGAACGGTAGTCTCTATCATGGAAAGAGGCGCAGGGTCGGTTGCTGTTTCGGCCCTACCCACCTTTCCAAAAACCGACTCCACCTCGGGAAACTTCATTAGTATCTTGTCTGTCTGCTGAAGAAGCTCCTTGGCCTTTGTAATGGATATCCCAGGAAAGGTACTTGGCATGTAAAGGATGTCGCCCTCGTCAAGGGGCGGCATGAACTCGCTTCCTATCCTGGTAACAGGAATGTAGGTCAGGGCGAGCATGAGTAACGCACCTATCACCACAAGCCACTTCCACCTGATGAAAAGGTCGAGGACCGGGCCATGGACGAACTGCAGAAACCTGTTTATGGGGTTTTTGGCCTCTGGCATAACCCTGCCCCTTATGAAAAAACCCATGAGGATGGGAACAATGGTCACGGAAAGGAGCGCAGCTGCGGCCATTGAGTACGTCTTTGTAAAGGCAAGCGGGCTGAAGAGCCTTCCCTCCTGGGCCTGGAGCGAAAAGATGGGAAGGAAAGAGAAGGTGATAATAAGAAGGGAGAAGAAAAGTGCAGGCCCGACCTCGGATGCCGCCTCTGTCATTATTCGCCACCTTTTTGCGCCTGTCAGGCTTATGCCTTCCTTTTCCGCCTTCTCAAGGTGCTTGTGACCATTTTCTATCATGACTATGGCCCCGTCCACCATCGCCCCGATTGCTATGGCAATGCCTCCCAGGGACATTATGTTGGCGTTTATCCCCTGAAGACGCATTATGATAAAGGCAATAAGTATGCCCATTGGGAGGGTGGCAATGGCCACGAGGGCTGAGCGGAGATGGAGGAGGAATATGACGCACACCACGGAAACCACGACGCATTCCTCTATGAGCTTTCCCTTGAGATTCTCTATGGCCCTTTCTATGAGGCTTCCCCTGTCATAGACTGGAACTATCTCAACGCCCTCTGGCAGGCCCGCAGAAAGCTCCCGCAGCTTTTTCCTCACGGCCTTTATGGTGGCAAGGGCGTTTTCTCCAAAGCGCATGACAACTATTCCTCCTGCCACCTCCCCCTGGCCGTTAAGCTCAGCAAGGCCGCGCCTAAGTTCCGGGCCAAGATGGATGTTGGCCACATCCCCAAGGCGCACTGGTACCCCCTCCCTGTTGCTAGTAAGCGGAATGTTCTTGAGGTCATCCAGGGACTTGATGTAGCCCCTTCCCCGAACCATATACTCGGTCTCTGACATTTCAAGGAGCCTTCCTCCAACGTCCCCGTTTGACCTTTTTATGGCGGTCCTCACCCTCTGTATGGGGATGTTGTAGGCAGCAAGTAGGGCCGGATCCACCTCCACCTGGTACTGTTTCACGTACCCGCCGATGGAGGCGACCTCTGCAACGCCTGGAACGGTTTGCAGGGGATAGCGCAGGTACCAGTCCTGTATGGAGCGAAGCTCGGAAAGGTCATGCCGTCCACTTTTGTCCACAAGGGCATACTCGTAAATCCAGCCAACCCCTGTGGCATCGGGACCAAGAGCCGGGCTCACCCCTGCTGGAAGCCTTGAAGAAACATAGTTTAACGCCTCGAGTACCCTGGAGCGTGCCCAGTATAGATCTGTTCCGTCTTCAAAGATTATGTATACAAAGGAAAGTCCAAAGAAGGAGTAGCCTCTTACCACCTTCGACCTTGGCACAGAGAGCATGGCCGTGGTAAGTGGGTATGTTACCTGATCCTCAACCACCTGGGGGGCCTGGCCAGGATACTCGGTAAAGACGATTACCTGAACGTCAGAAAGGTCGGGAATGGCGTCAAGGGGAATGCTTTTTAGTGTCCAAAGCCCTGCGGCAACGATGATGGCTGCCGCCATGATTACCAGGAAACGGTTTCTTACAGAGGCCCTTATTATTGACTGGATCATCTTTTGTTATGGGCCTTTTGGCCTTTGCCCATGCCCGCACCCATATCCATCTTGCCCATATTACCAGCGGCCTTTTCCTTGTCTGGCGAAAGCATCTTTGCGGTTGCCTCCCTGAGCCTTGACTCAGAATCAATGAGGAACTGGGAGGAGGTTACGACATCCTCGCCCGGGGAAAGCCCCTTTAATATCTCAGTGTAGCCACTGGCGGAAATTCCTGTCTCAATCTCCCTTGGCTCAAACCTGCCTGGTGCGGTCTGAACGAAGACCAGCTCCCTGGTGCCTGTGTTGATAACGGCCTGGCTCGGAACTGCAAGAGTCATTCTGGGGCTTGCCATGATGGATACGTCACCGAACATCTCTGGCCTTAGTCTCCCGTCCCCGTTAGGGAAGATCATGCGAACCTTTATGGTTCTCTTTTCAAGATTCTCATAAGGGTAGATAAAATCCACCTTTCCCTTAAGGGGTGCACCTTTCAGTGCCTCAAAGCGTATCTCAGCCTCGTTTCCCTTTTCTATCCAGGGAAGATCCTTTTCATAAACCTCTGCAAACACCCAAACCATTGAAAGGTCTGCAATCTGGTAAAGGGGAGTTCTTGGCGTCACAAAAAGGCCCTTTCTCGCCTCTGTCTTCATAACAGTTCCTGTCACAATGCTTGTAAGCCCAAGGGCCGTAAGGGGCCTTGACGTCCTTTCAAGACGTCTTATTTCACTTTCTGTTATTCCAAAAAGCTCAAGGCGTCTTTTTGCCGCAGAAACAAGCCTTGAGCTGTTTTTCCTTAAAAGGCCTATGTCAGAGCCTTTGAGTATCTCTTTCCCCTTAAGTGCAACCAGGTACTCCTGCTCGGTGGAAAGGAGTTCAGGCGAGTAGACCGTGCAAAGAAGCTGGCCTTTTTTTACCCTTTCTCCCTCCCTTGAAACAATTACCCTTTCAATCCATCCCTTGAACCTGGGATAAACGGAATATATCCTGTCCTCATCAAGGGCAACCCGGCCGTAGGTGCGCACCATCTTTGAAAGCCTCATGACCCGGGCCTTGCTGATCCTTACCCCTATATTTTGCTCCACCACAGGGTCGATGGTGACGGTGCCTGCCGGCCCTCCGGATTCCCCACCTTCGTAAACAGGCACGTAATCCATGCCCATCTCGTCCTTTTTGGGAACAGGGGAAGTAATCGAGGGGTTCATGGGATTTCTGTAAAAAAGTATCTTCTTCTTGGGCGAAGGGGATACCGCCGTGGGCTTTCCACCGGTACCGGGTTTTGAAAACATTGCCGACCCGTAAAGGCCAATGGAAAGACCGATAACCAGAAAGATAAGTGCTACGATAGCTGTTTTAACGCCCTTCACTACTTTTACCTTTCGTTTTTGAACCTTTAAGGGGAAATCCTGTACCTGTTGCTGCAGCTATCCTGGCACGGGCCTTCATGGCCTCTGAAACGGATTTCCAGTAACCTTTTTCATACCTAATGAGCGCAAGCCTTGCCCTTATGACGTTTAGAAAATCCACACTGTTTACCTCATAACCGCTCATCATGGACGCCAGGGTATGCTGGGCCTGAGGTATAACCGAGTTTTTATAAAGCATGGCCTGCTGGTAGCTTGCCTCATATAGGGCGAGGCTGCTTTCCACCTGTCTTCTAACCTCGTCAGCAGCGCTTCTTAAAAGCTGCATCTTTTCGGCAACCTCCCTGGACCTTTGTGCAACAAGCCTTGACTGCTTGCTACCTGCCCAGATGGGAATGTTCATGGAAAGGGTGAAAGATGCAAAATCTGGACGTTTCACACCATTTGGTCCATCCTGTCTGAATCCGTAGGCTGCCCCAAGGGTGAAGTCCGGCATGTACCCCTTTTTTGAAAGGGCAAGCCTTTTTCTGCTTGCCTCTATCTCCTTTTTTCTCACTCCAAGAAGGGGCCGTGATCTTAGGGCGAGTTTAAGTAGCCCTTTCCTTTCAGGGGGAGGTGAAAGTCTCGGAGGGGACTTATCAAAGACCAAGGCTGAACAGGACGCCTCTTTTTTACCAAGGAGACGGAAAAGCCTTGCCTTTTTTGCTTCGTAGCGGCCCCTAAACTCTGCCTCCTCATTAAAAAGGGTTGTAAGCTCCACCTGGGCAAGAAGCACGTCCTGCTGGAGGCCCCTTCCAACTTCGTACTTGGCCCTTGCCACATCCACCATCTGCTGGATGTTTTTCTTGTTCCTCCCTATTATCCAAAGGGCCTTTTTGATGTAAAAGAGATCCCACCACGTCTCCTCAACATCCTTTGAAAGGCCAAGGCTGAATTCGCGTATCCTAAGTTTAAGGGCCTCCACGTCCTTTTCTGCAGCCTCTCTGCCTAAAGAAAGCTTTCCCGGAAATGGGAGCTTCTGCGTAAGCCTGACCTGCATCTGCGTCATGGCCTCCTGGTCAAGATCGAAGGTGTCCACAGGAAGATTGAGGGCATTGAAGCTAAGCACAGGGTCTGGAAGGCTTCCCCTCTGGGCAGGCACGTTGGTAATGGCTGCGTAACGTGAATAAAGGGCCTTAAGGTCCGGATTGTTCCTAAGGGCCATAAACAATGCGTCATCCAGGCTAATCCTGTCACAGGCCTCTGAAGAAATGGCCTCAGCCCCTCCTGCCATTGCCTTTTTAACAGGAAAGAGGAGAATGCAAAGGCAAACAATTATCAGAAGATGTCGAAGGATCATTTTGAAAGGTGGACCTCGATTTGTTTTGTCAGCTTAAGAATCTCATCCATAGAGGTCTCTGAATCTTCCAGGTTTTCAAGAAATTCACACTGGTTCACAAGCCTCATGACCTCTTCGTTTCTCTTGGCCTCATGAAGTATACTCTTAAGGATCTGGCCCAGACTCCCCTCCATATCCATTTTCTGCAACTTTCTGACCTTTGCCCCTATTACTAGGTTGGAATTTATAATGAAATGGGAAAGCACGGATAACAGCCTGTGCATGGATTCCATGATCTGTTTCTTCTTTTCCATCTCAAGTTTCATCTGGTTCAGCCTGAGATTTCGTTCATAGAGGATTCCCAGGAGAAGTCCTAGGATGCCGCAAAAAATTGCAAAGGAGGCGGCCATTGGAAACATGTCAGCAGAAAACACCCTTCCAACCGATTGCCATAAACCGCTGCCATGATCAGGATGTTTCCAGCCTTGAGGATGGGTGAGCAAATAGACCAGCATCACGTAGGGATGGGCAACTATAACCCCAAAGACAAAACCAATAAGTGTGAAAATGAGCTTGATATTCTTTTTTAGCATATAAATTTTTTCAATGACAATTTCAGTTTATTATGTAAAAGTAGGGACGTCAATTACAGAAAATCTTTGTACATGCTTAAATTCCGTGGCAGTGAGTCTTCCGCAAAGCCTACCTGAAAGCTCAAGGTCATTAAGAACCACCAAATGGTGCCCATCTCCTGATGAGTTTGGAATATTGTAAAAAGACAGATATAGGCCTTAAGAGAAAAAGGAACGAGGATTTTTCCCTTACTCCTGACGATTATCAGGAAACCTTTGACACCAGTTCCCTGGGCCTTGTTTTTGCTGTGGCTGACGGAATGGGCGGACACCCGGCAGGGGATGTGGCAAGCCGTATTGCGTGCACTGCCTTTGCCCGAACATACTACCAAATGCCAATCCCCAAGAGGCTTTTTTACAGGGGGTTAACGCTTTTTGACTGCCGTCCCCTAGTAACAAGAATTGTCCAGACCATAAAGAAGACAAACAGGGAGATATGCAAGTATGCCTGCAGCCACGAAAAGTGCCAAGGCCTTGGGACGACGCTCTCGGTGCTTGTCCTGAAAAATAATCATGCCATCATAGGGCACGTGGGAGACAGCCGCATCTACCGAATGAGAAAAGGAGTCCTTGAACTACTGACCCAGGACCATACATTTGTTCAAGATCTGGTGGAAATGGGGGAGATTACCAGGGAAGAGGCCAGGGAAAATCCCATGCGTCACGTGCTCATGCAGGCCCTTGGTACTGGCATGGATGAAATATTTACACGATGCGAAAGGCTGGAGCCAGGAGACATATTCCTGCTTTGTTCTGATGGTTTGCACGACATGGTCTCAGAAACAGAAATTGCCGCAATCATCCAAAAGGACATGCCAATAGGTAAGATATGTGAAGGCCTTGTGCAGAAGGCACTGGATGAAGGCGGCAGGGACAACGTTACAACAATAGTGATAAAATATAATCAAAAAAACAAAGACAAACATGGATGAAAAAACTCAACATAGCCTGCCAATAGGTACCATACTGAACGACAAGTGGGTGATACTGGAATTTATCGCAAAAGGCGGCATGGGAGAGATATACAGGGCCCACCAGCTAAACCTCAAGCGCGATGTTGCCATAAAGACGGTATCCAGGCAGTGGCTGGAAGACATCCAGGAGGACCCGGAAGAAAAAGAAAACGCACTTAAGCGCTTCAGGCAAGAAGTTCTTACCATGGCCCAGATCCGCCATCCAAATGTCATCCAGATCTACGACTTCGACAAGGCCGCCGTTAAGACAGACAAGGACGAGTATGAGATAAACTACATTGCCTTGGAATACGTGCCCGGCCTTACACTCAGGGATACCATGAAGGATGAGGGCTTCTACCCTGACGAGGCTGCCACTGTTGCCTGGATTCGCAAGTATTTCATTCCTGTCTTGAACGGGGTTTCTGCAATCCATAGGGCAGGCATTTTCCACAGAGACATTAAGCCCGAAAACGTTCTGCTTGATAATGACACGCCCAAGATAGCGGATTTCGGCCTTGCACGTTCCTGCCACATGGAATCCATGACCTGTTCCCTGGAGATAAAGGGCACCCCTGGCTACATGGCCCCTGAACAGTTCATGGACTTTAAGAGGGCAGATGCGAGAACCGATATCTATGCCCTGGGGAAAATACTCTATGAGGCAATAGCAGGGAAAATCCCGGAAAATGCGGTCCCGTTTACCCAAGTGGGTCTTAAAGACCCTGAGGGAGATCTTTTCCAAAAACTGGATTGGATCATAAGAAAGGCCACGGACAAGGAGCCCGAAAGGAGATTTCAGTCCGTTTCCGAAATGAAAAAGGCATTGGAGGAGGCTATTGATTCATGGCAGCATTCCGCTCGTTCAGAGAACCGTTCCCGTACAGGGCTGAGCGGCGTTTACATGTCCAGGAAAACCCTTGCAATTTTATCGGTGCTGGCTGCCCTTCTCTTCATTGGCCTTTCCTTTTGGGGGTTTCACTACGTGCAGGAGCACTTTTTATCAGGCCAGCCTGCCAGGGTCAGAACGCTAATCCTCCCAAGTCAGTATCCTGCCAAAATAGAAAGCGTTGACGGCACCATCTTACGTCTCATACCTGGAGGAACCTTTTGGCTGCCAGATGACTTTGACAGCACCTCGTCTGGAACGGTGAAAGTAGCCCCCTTTTATATGGATGAAACCCCTGTAACAAATCAGCAATTTGTGGACTTTCTTAACCAGATACGGGCAGACCTTAAAGTGGAAGATGGTGCTGTAAAGAGAGATGGGAAAATATACCTCTATCTTGGCGAGGCCTTGCAAGGATACGAGCCAATTGTCTTCTTTAACGGCAGGTTCAAGGTAAAAAACTCAGCCCACTCTTCCTGCCCGGTAATCAGGGTCACTGGTTACGGGGCGCAGGCCTATGCTTTTTTTTACGGAAAGAGGCTTCCCACCAAACTTGAATGGCTTTATGTGGCTGCGGAGGGAAACGTTAAAGGAAACAAAAATCAGCAGGACAAAAGGCAAGTTGTGCTTCCACCCTCATTTTTTGAAACAATCAAGCTTCCATATCCTGTGATGTTATTTAAACCAAATTTTTTTGGCATTCGGGCAATGAACATCCACCTGGGGACATGGGTTCTGGATGTTCTTTTCGCCCCAAAAAGTCAAAGGGAATTGCCACTAACCATACTTGCAGGTTTTGAAACAGGGCTTTCGGAACAAAGCAGGATACCCCTTCCAGTAAAGAGAAACCCCTGGGAGGCATTTGAGGAGGTCGGCTTTAGATGCGTAAGGAACGTAACCCAAAACCTTTCCGTTGGCGGCAAAAAGGCCAGAAGATAAAAGGGCGGCTAAATCTACTCCTGTATTCTCTCATGGCTCTGATTTGGCTACCCGCACCAACCCTGGCCCATGAGGGGGACAGGCTTAAGGATACTTTTTTCATCAGTCCTTTATACATTATAGCAGGCCTTGGAACGCTAACCTTTTCCTTGCTCCTCACAACCTTCTTAATTGGAAAGTTTATGTCCAAGGACAGGGCCAGGCTTTTTGTCTGGCACAAACGGGCAGCCTTTGCAACCATATCTGTAGCCCTTCTTCACCTGCTTTCGGTGCTGTTTCTTCACTGAGAAAAGGGACTACCCTTGCCTTTGCAATCCCATCGAACGACAATGAATGGTCATCCACGCCTTAGCCCTTAAAGCACCACTGTTTCGTCCGCACATTATGGGCAGGAGCCCGATATTGAAATTCAAGTGGTTGATTTGATTGACAATTTGGATTTTGAGCAAGAAGAAGGATACAGGAGGTTGAGATATAGCCATCTTCTAGAGAAAGAATAAAAAACATGGATAAAAAATATTTGTACATTTGAAAGCCTATGCTATTTTTGGGGCATGATTTCGGATTCTTGGTCATTTCCAGATAATTTCTTTCAGCTAAAGACGATAATAGCTGATTTCAAGGAATCTTATGGTACAAAGATTTCTGCCTGTGAGCAAAAGGGGAGGCTTTTAAGGGTCGAGCCTGGCCTTTTAACGGTAAGGCCCTATGGCATAAAGACCGAGGAATATCGACCACTTGGTTTTTGCATAGACAAGTTTCTTTTCGACAAACCAGAGTTCGAGGAAGAACCCTCAAAAAAGACCAAGGCTTCTGCGTTCACCAGCAACAAGCCGTGTAAAGACCCCATCCCGGATGATCCTCCCCAGAAAGAGATAGAGCAGGACATACCTGAAAAAAAGAGGAGGTATGTGACTGTGGGTTAAGGCCTGTTCGGGCCGGTTAAGAGGTGACGGGCAGTTTGGGGCCATTTCAGAAAAAGGTGGGAGGTCAAAATTGTTCACAACATACAGATTGCAAAAAGGGTTTATAATCCGGGCAGTTATCTCTATATTGATGGCGCTTGTGCTTATGCCTGACCCTGTCTGTGCAGGCAACGCAACGGCCTTTCACTGGGTGGACGACGAGGATTACCCGCCCCTAATCTACCGGGGAACAGACGGAAAGCCTGCCGGAATTTTTTACGAGATAATGACAGAGGCATTTCACCGCCTGGATATTCCCCTAAAAGTGGAACTCTACCCCTGGGTTCGAGCACAAAAGATCGTTGCCGAAGG
>JALWNK010000029.1 GCA_026995935.1 Deltaproteobacteria bacterium | reverse complement strand
GAAAGTACCTCAACGTCATCAATGGCCATGGGAACTATGTGATGCGGTTTACCATCCAGAAGCGACACAATATCAAAGACATCACCTGGCTCAAGTAACCAAAGGGTCACCGTTCTACCCGTTTCAGGGTGTGAGCGCGTGATCTCAAGCCGGCCTGAAATCAGCACATGGAATTTTTGGTTTGTTTCATCAACCAGGTTGCATGTACCCTTTTTCCATCTCTCTGGCCTGAAGGCTGTGAGCATTTCCCTGATAGTCTTATCATCAAGACCCGAGAAAAAGGGGGAACTACGGACGATTTCCTCATATTTCTTTGAGAGTGGAGTTTTATCACTAAGCAATTTTTTCACCTTCGCTTCTTTTTCAACGTGGTTAAACGAGAAACCGCAACATCCTGTGTCCTATCACAGTTTAGAGATGTGTACATATTTGCCTGAAACGCTGTCCATCTTTCTGCTACCTAGGTTACTGAAATTAAGAAAAGTTGAAATTATGCTGCTAATTGTTTTTCAGGCGGAGTCAAAATCGAAACCCAGAGGAAGTTTACAGGAATTTGGATTGGGAAGGCAACTGTAGATTGAAATTTTTTTGATATATCAAAGATTGTTATGTTAAAAGTTTAATTTGACTTTTTTGTGTTTTCTTAATGCCATTTAAGAAGAGGGTAAAGTGGAACGTTTTGAAGAGCCGTCCAATTCTGAGTCCAAGGGAGGTTGTCCCCTGGGTGTTTATGAAAACCTGCTCGCCAGCCTGCCAGCCTGGGTGTTTGGTGTTGATGAAGAGTGCAAGGTGGTCTGGAGTAACAGTTTCAGTGAAAGGTTGACAGGATTTAACCCCATTGAACTCCAGTCAAAGGAAAACGGGCTTCTGGGTTTACTTGGGCCAGATGCAAACCGTGTCCTTAGGAAAAAGATTTCTGCCTCTTTCACAAGTAAAAATAAGAACAGATTCTTTGCCTTTGATACAGAACTGATCCACAAGGATCAATCCAGGGTTTACGTAAACCTTGAGGCCTTCTTGCTCCTGGAACAGGAGGGGCGTGCTTCCATACTCTTTTTCATGGCAGCAGACAAGACGGACAAGGTGTTGATGAAAAGGACCACGGAAAATGAAGAGAGGCTTGTCACCCTTGGCACCATGGCTTCTGAAATAGCCCATGAAATCAAAAATTCCCTGGTTTCCATAGGTGCCTTGGTCCACTTGTTAAAAAAGAGATCTGAAAAAGAACAAAGACAAAGACTTGAATTTGTGGAAAATGAGATAGAGCGTCTTGAGCGTCTTGCCAGGTCTGTAAATACCTTGGCGAGACCGGCAGGCAGCAGTAATGTCACCCACAATATCCTGTCTCTTCTTCAAAAGAGCCTGTGCCTGCTCTCCCCTGAAATAAGGAAAAGAAACGTAAAAATCAGCCTTGAACTGTCTGAGCATACGCAGGGACTCACGGTGGGTAGCGATATGCTCATGGTTGCCTTTATAAACCTTATTAGAAACGCTATATCAGCCCTGCCTCCAAAGGGAAAACTCTGGATAAAATCAAAGGTAGGAGCCGAGGGGCTTCATCTGGAGTTTAAAAACGAGATGGTAAAAAAGAGGGTAAGTCGCCAGGAAGATCTGTTTCGCCCCTTGGCAAAGGGGGGAACAAGTATAGGACTGCCTTTTTCATACAAGATCGTTGAAAACATGGGCGGAAGTCTTGCCTTTCGGAGGGATGGGAACCTGGCAATATTCAGTATATTCCTGCCAAACAGCGTGATATCTGCACCTGGCTAGGATACAGTACACTTAAACACCTTTGACGGTTGACTAATAGCCCATGTAAAGGGGGTGGGCACTGCAATCCTCTAAATGGACTGCAGTGCCCCGTGTCATTCCTTTAACCCCGTACCTGGTGGTGATGAACAAGGCGTCCCTTCACCCTGTTGAGGAAGTTGCGATGTCGTGCAACCCGGTTTTCCAGGTGCCTGTACACCTGCACCTTTACAATATCCGTAACCAGGGCAGATGTTATGGAGTATGCCCATATAAGTCCCACATCGTACCATGTAATGGGAGCAATGAGACCGAAGCCATAGACTGCTATTATGGTGGCTGCCGCCTTGGTAATGATTGCCGACCATACCATGATGGGGGCGGGCCAGGGACGTTTCCAAAAGTGGCCCTTTGTCCTTGCAACGAAAAGCACTAGGTGACCGGCAACGGCCATTTTGAGGAACACGTAGGTCTGGATCTGGGCCACATCCAGGTGGAGCCAGTCCATTGCCAGAAGCAGCATTCCAAAGCTTCCAAGCACGCCCACAATGCCCATGGAAGTGGCGACCGTGATGACCTGAGTCATATTCCAGCGAACTGGGCGTTTTTCCAAGCCAGTGTGATCGTATGCGATGGTCATGATCGGTACATCGTTTAGGAAGGCAAGGAGAATTATCATAATTGCAGTAATTGGATAGAAGTTGAAGAAGATCATGGCCAGAACCACGAAGAACATAATCCTTATTGTCTCAGAGATACGATAGATGGCATAGGAGTTCATTCGCTCAAATATACGCCGTGCCTCTTCTATGGCCCGGATAATGACAGAGAGCCCCGGTGCCGTTAGCACCAAATCTGCTGCAGCACGGGCCGCATCCGTTGCCCCGCTGACAGCAATACCAACATCTGCCTGCTTGAGTGCTGGTGCATCGTTGACTCCGTCACCAGTCATACCTGTAATGTGGTTTCTGGCCTGGAGTATCTTAACAATGGTGAATTTGTGTTCTGGAAAGACCTCTGCAAACCCGTCTGCCTGTTCAACCCGTTCACCTATGTCTGAGGGCACTTCATCATCGCTACCAATGGTTGGCAGGGCCTCAGCAGGAAGTATGTACCTTCCAAGCCCAAGCTTTTCGGCTATCTGCTTTGCAATAGCCAAGTTATCTCCGGTTATCATCTTCACGTTGACACCGTATTCCCTGGCCCGGGCAATTGTTTCTGCAGAGTCCTCCCTGGGAGGATCAAAGAGGGAAAGGATTCCCAAAAAAGTCCATTTTTGGGCCCCCTGCTCCTTACGGGCCACACCAAGGGCACGGTAACCCTGTTCGGCAAAGGAATCGACCACCTGCTCTGCCTTTTGTTTCTCTTCACCCTCAAGTTCCGCCAAGGAAATTATTACCTGGGGTGCCCCCTTTGTGACCTTGAAAATCTTGCCTGATGGATCTTGAACCGTGGCTTCTGTGCGCTTGTTCACCGGGTCAAAGGGCATAAAGTCAAGCTGTTTGTATTTTTTGAGCACTTCCCGATCTTTAAGGGCCTGTAGTATGGCCTCGTCTATTGCGTCCCTGTTTTCCTCCTTGGAGGCAAGGGCCGCTGCAAGCAAGACCTCCTGGGGGTCTGTAACCTCAAAAACCTCCACCTCTCCCAGAGTAAGCTTGTTTTGGGTAAGTGTTCCCGTCTTGTCTGAACAGAGTACGTCCATGCTGGCCATCTCCTCAATGGACTCAAGACGAGTCACTATGGCCTTCATTCTGGATAGCGCCATAGCCCCAACGGCCATTGTCATGGACAAAACTGCGGGCATGGCAACTGGAATGGATGCCACTGTGAGTATCAGGGCAAACTGTACCAGATCGAGCCAAGGCGCATTCCGATGCAGTTGTACCAGTACCAATACCGCCACCAGTGCCAGGCTTACGTAAATGAGATAGTCACCAATGGCAAGAACGGCCTTCTGGAAATGGGAGACGGTCTTTGCCTTTTGCACAAGACCTGCCGTCTGTCCAAACTTGGTATTCTTTCCTGTGGCGACTACCTCTGCCACCACCTCACCCTGTTTTACAACTGTTCCCGAAAAGGCCGTATCTCCCAGGCGCTTTGTAACTGGAAGCGATTCTCCGGTAAGGGCAGACTGGTCGACACTGAGATAGTCACCCTCTATTATTTTTACATCGGCAGGTATTACGTCCCCTAATCGAATGCGCACTATGTCCCCGGGAACCAGGAACTTGGCGTCTATTTCCTGCCATTTTCCATCCCTGAGTACCCTGGCCCTGAGGGCAAGCTGTTTCTTTAGGGCCTCAACCGCGTTACCTGCCGTGTATTCCTGCCAAAATCCCACTACAGCATTGAAAAGCAGGAGAGCAACAATGATATAAAAATCAACCCAGTGGTGGACCAGGGCCGAGAGCAAGGCCGCAACCTCGATCATCCACGGGATAGGTCCCCAGAAGTAGCCCAGGAATTTTAGTATTGGTGAAACCTTTTTTTCTTCCAGGGCGTTAAGGCCATACTGTTCCAGTCGTTTTTGTGCCTCCTCTGTACTCAATCCTGTAAGTTTGGTTTTTGCAGTGTCTTTGCTCTGAATATCACTCATGTCCCTTCTCCTTTTTTCAAAAGGCCAAGGCCGTAACGCAAGAACAAGGGCTGTTCGGCCTTTACTGCTTAAGGATTTTTAGTGCCTCTGAAACATCTGCACCCTTTACGGTAATTGCGAATATGGCATTACAAAGCCGGACGGCCTGGTCAAACGGCCTTTGGTGGATGTTTCTGCCAGTTGCGTTACCTGCTGCGCCAGATATATGAATCTGCTGGTAGATACGCGTGAGGAATTCCTGGGCATCGACCTGGCTTCCACCTGCGCAAATTA
>JALWNK010000028.1 GCA_026995935.1 Deltaproteobacteria bacterium | reverse complement strand
GAAACCCCCTTGAGGGATGTGGGGAAAGAATACCTGAACTCATGCCCCTTAAATGTTGTACCTTTTCCCCCTAAAATACATGGACGTTCAATTAGTGCCTGTCTGTAGCCAAGGGCCTGAAATCTTTTTGCCATCTCAAACCAGGAGTCAAAGAGGCCACACCAGTAAAAGCGTCTGCCCTCCTCCTTAAGGCCCCTGCCAAGAAACATAAATCCGCCGCATTCAGCAAGGATTGGAAGACCTTTTTCGGCCCCCTTTCTTATGTCCTCAATAAGCCCCTTATTTTCTGAAAGCTCTTTTTTGTAGAGCTCCGGGTAACCTCCACCAAGATAGAGCCCGCAGCTGTCTTCCGGCAAGGTCTCTCCGGATAGTGGAGAAAAAAAGAGGAGCCTTGCGCCAAGCCCCTTCAGGATGTCAAGGTTTCTCTGGTAGTAGAAACAAAAGGCCTTGTCAAAGGCGACGGCTATTTTTACAGCTTCTGCAGAATCTTCCCCGAAAACCCCTTGGATTTCTTGTTCGTCTTCCCCTTCTGCGTTTTCTCCAAAGAGCCTGGATGCGTTTCTAAGAAGCAGGTCAATATCAAGATCATTTTCAAAAATATGGCGAGTGAGCCCTTCAAAAAACTCCTTGTTCCCTGTGCCTTCTAGCGCTGTAACAAGCCCAAGGTGCCTTGAAGGGATGGAAACCCCCTTGTCTCTTCCAACTATTGCCAGAAAAGGAATGTTTAGCCCTGAAAGTGCCTGCCTGATTATCCTTTTGTGCTTGCTGCTTCCTGCCTTGTTGACTATAACACCTGCTATTTTGAGATCTCCGTCATATTCCAGAAAACCCTTAATCAGGGCACAGATGCTTCTTCCCATGCTGGTTGCGTCAACAACAAGGATCACAGGGACTCCAAGCACCTTGGCAACATGGGCGGCAGAGCCTTTTTCAGATACACCCGATGCCCCATCAAAAAGGCCCATTGCCCCCTCTATAACGGCAACATCACATCCTGAGATGTTTTCCCAAAAGATGCGCCTGACTGCCTCCTCTGTCATCATCCATGTATCCAGGTTGTGGCTTGGCCTGCCACAAATAAGTCTGTGAAAGCCCGGATCTATGAAATCAGGCCCCGTCTTAAAGGGTGCAACACGAAGTCCCCTTTCAGTAAGGGCTGCCATCAAGGCCAGGGTAATGGTGGTCTTGCCGCAGCCGCTATGTGTGCCTGCAATAAGAAAGGCTGGAGGGTTCTTTAGCATGTAAGGTGTATTGCCAGACTTACCCTGTCTGGTCCAAGCTCTTCCATAAGGTTGTTAAATATCTCCACTGCCTCGGACGACTTTGCAGCACGAAGCGCGATTCCCTTCTTTTGCAAATGTCCTTTCACCTCTGGATGAATACGCATAACTCCTGCCGCACCTGTTCCAACCACAAGCACCTCGGGCTTTGCGTCTATTATGTCCTTAATGTCGTCAAGTTGCAGAAGGTGTCCCTGGCTTCTCCACCAGTTTGGAATTATTTTCCCCTTTATGACCTTAAGGTCTCCGGTGAAGTCCTTTCCATCGATGGTGATTCTTCCAAACCCATAATCAGTTATCTTCATTATAAGATCTCCAAGCAGCTGTTTGAAAGTATTTTAATTTCAATATCACCTAGTTAGTAATTCTTTAAACAAAAAAAGACAAACAACCTTTTGCTGTTTGTCTTTTTATTTTTGGATTGTTTACCGTTCTTCTATTTCTTTTTTCTTCCCCGTCTCACCGTCTTCTTTATTGTCTCAATTTCCTCTTTTATTGGAAGACCCTTGGATTTCAGGTACTCAATAATAGGGTTTGGACGCTTTGCAGTCTTTTTGGGAAGATCTATGTGTTTCCTAAGTTCACTGACAATTTTTGACACCTGGAATTTGCTTATCCCAAGTTTTTCTGCAATCTCACTTGCAGTCATCTCAGCATAGTTTTTGTGGACAAATTCCACATCCTCTTTGGTATAAGGTCTACTTCTTTTTCTGGCCATTTCTGCCTCCCGCTTAAAATGTTTATTTTTTAGGCTATATTAGATCAAACACCGTGTCAAGGTCAATACTGTTTATCACTTTCAGTTAGAGTGATATTTCACTGAAAATCGACTCGATTTTCTCCATACATTTAGTATGTGTTAAATCGAATTTGATGGGAGTGATTGTGACATATCCTTCTTTAAGCCAAAAGATATCCGTTTCCTTGGTTTTTTGCCAGTCAATATCAGATGAGCACTGCCAAAAGTATGTATTGCCCCTTGGGTCTTTACGTTTTTCAAACCTTTCCTTAAAGGGCTGGAGGCATTGTTTTGTAACCTTAATTCCTTTTATGAGGTTTGCCGGCCTTGATGGAACATTGACGTTCAGGGAATGGCATTCTGTTTCTGATTCCATAAATGTCTTTGCAATCTTGGTTGTCAAAAAGGCGGCAAAACAGTAATCAAAATCTGCAAAACTGTCTATGGACACTGCAATAGAAGGTATTCCCAGGATTGCTGCTTCTGTTGCAGCAGATACAGTTCCTGAATAGAGAAGGTTTATACCTGTATTTGCCCCTCTGTTAATGCCCGAGACCACAAGGTCTGGCTTTTCTTTAAGGAGGGCATTGACGGCAAGCTTCACGCAGTCTGCAGGCGTGCCGTTTATTGCCCAACCAAACTCGTCTCCTGCCTTGAGTATGCGCTTTATCTTTATGGGGTCAGAAAGGGTTATGGCATGGCCAACAGCACTCCTTTCACTGTCTGGAGCCACAACCGTCACCTCATGCCCTAACGAGCGAAAGGCCTCATACAGGGCGCAAAGGCCCATGGCATGTATGCCGTCATCGTTTGTAAGAAGGATTTTCATTTGTTCGCAGGACTTGAGCAGGCAGAACCAAGTCGGGAAAGTATGTCTTTCATTTCCCTGACAGGTATCTGACCTGGAGCAGAGGAAGCCCCTTCCTCAATGGCAGAAAAGGTCAAAAAGGCGCCAAGGTCCAGGCAAAAAAGCCTACTGTAGCACCCCTTCTCCCCCATGCAAAAGGCGACAAGGTCCACGCCAAGGCGCCTTGCCAGGGGATAAAGGGGGGATAGCTCAAGAAAGTCATGCCGATCCGTGGCAAAGGTGACTATCTTTACCACATCTGCCCCCTGAAAGACCATCTCTTCAAAAAGGCCCCTTAACTGGCTAAAGGGTGGAGTCTTTTCAAAGTCGTGGTGGGAGTAAATAAGCCTTGCGCCATAATCCTGTGCCACTTTTTTAATGCGCCTTTTAAGATTGTCCTTGGTCGCAAACTCAACATCCACGAATCTTGCGCCAGAGGCCACTGCCTCTTCAAGAAGACCGATTCGTTCTTCTTCGCTGCCCTCGAAACTTCCGCCTTCCCACAAGGCCCGGTTGGTGGCAATTACGGACAAAGGCATGGCCTTAATAATCTCTTTCAAAAGGCCCTTGTTCAGCCCCTCTATGAGATCGAGCCTGAGCTCCAGAATGTCACAAAAGTCTGCGGCATTCCTGGCCCTAGAACATATCTCATCAAAACTCTTTCCAAAAACAGGCACACATATCATGGGAAATTCAAAAGAAAGGACAAAAGGGCAGCCGCCAAGGCCGCCCCTTTAAAGTCAAAAATCTACTGGTTCAGATATGGCTCTGAATCCACGTCAATGGATTCAAGGTATTTACTAATGGCTGCGTCATAGGAGCTTGTTGTGGCAAATACCTTCTTGGCAAGCTCAAAGCGGGTCTTTATGGTGGTTGCACCATTGTTCTCCTTCATTTCCTTAAGGATTTTGTCATAATCAGCAGGGTCAACAACCACTGTGACAAACTTGAAGTTCTTTGCAGAAGACCTTAAGAGTGTTGGGCCACCAATGTCTATGTTTTCAATGGCCTCAGAAAGGGTAACACCTTCCCTGGCGACTGTCTTTTCAAAGGCATAGAGATTAACCACCACCAGATCGATCTCTGGGATACCGTTTTCCTTCATCTGTGCCACATGCTCAGGATTGTCCCTGAGGGAAAGGATTCCTCCGTGGACTTTCGGATGAAGGGTCTTGACCCGCCCGTCCATCATCTCCGGAAAGCCGGTAAGCTCCGAAACGTCCTTTACCGTAACGCCTGCCTCCCTAATTACCCGGGCAGTTCCGCCTGTGGATACAATCTCAACCCCCATTTCCTGAAGGGCCTTTGCAAACTCCTGAACACCACTTTTGTCAGTAACACTGATAATTGCCCGCTTGATCTTTGACATTTTGCTTCCTCCCTTTGATTTCTTTGCTTTCACCCTTGGTACGCCCCTGCTCCACTTCTTATAACCCCAGGACCACCTTGCTGCAACAGCACAAGGCCCATAAAGAAAACCTATTCGGCCCTGACTTTCATGTTAAGTCTTCCTGCCGAGCCTGTTTCAGGATCAAGGGCACCTATCTCAATTTGATACTCACCAGGTTCAAGCCCGCTGATATGGCAAGCGAACTGGCTTATCTTACCGCTGTATCTAGCAGGAAAACTTCCCATGTCTTTCCCTTTCTTTAAAAGCGTAACACGCACCCTGAACCTTTTTGGATCAAAACGGCCCCCTGCACATGTGGGACATCCGCAGCTCAGTGTCACCTGGAAAAGAAGTTGCGCTCCACCCTTTTCATCAAGCTGAATTTTACCTGAAAAAAAGTTGATTGGTTGGATACTTAGCTGAACCATTTAAAG
>JALWNK010000027.1 GCA_026995935.1 Deltaproteobacteria bacterium | reverse complement strand
CAGATACATCTGGGGTGGTATCTGCTCCTTTTGAGCAACCATCACTACCTTGGGGTTTTCCTTCAAGGTGAGCCGGAAAATCTTTGAAACAATGTCATATTCAAGGCTTCCCAGGGAGTCTGGCAACTCTTGAGGTATGATTTCATCCTTCTTGTCAAGGTAGGAAAGCTGAAGGGCAGAATAGATCCTCTTTATGTTCAAGGCATCCTTTTCAATGGTCTGGGCATTAAATGGAACTATCCCCTTTTTGCGAAGCTCATCCTGCTCCTTCTGGGACAGGTTATCCGGATCAACTATTCTGTAGGTAAATTTGGGAGAAAGCCTTGAGAATTCATAAAGGATATCCCCGACATCCCTTGACATCTCCTTCATTGCCGTTGGCATTTTGTCCTTTGAAGAGCAGTAATATATCACTGATATTGGGACCTTGAGCCTTGATAGAACCTTTTGGGTGGATTCTGAAACCGTGTATATCTTGTTTTCTGTAAGATCAAAACGGGGAAGCCTAACGTCAAAAAGAAGGGCATTTAGAAAAACTGCACTTCCAAGAAGCATCAGAACTCCAAGGATAAATTCCCTTTGAATGCGAAGTTTAAGAAGGCCCTCAAGTGTCAGGACGTTAATTGTGAGAAAAACCAGGGTGTAGGAAAGAAAAAAGATCACGTCCCTTGTGTCGATCACTCCCTTTGCAAAGGAGGTAAAATGGCTCCGTATCCCCAGGCTGTGGCGCAAAAAGGTGCCAAGACCAGGGACCCATCCGTCAATAAAGGTTGAAAAAAACTCAGTACCGGCCAGAAAGCAGAAGAACCCTGCCACAAGGCCAAGGATAAATGCAACAATCTGGTCCTTGAAAAAGGCAGATATGGCCATACCAAGAGAAAGCAGGAAGGCCAATAACAAAATGCTTCCAACATAGCCTCCAACTATTGGCCCCATGTCTGGGGTGCCAAGAAAACGTAGCATTATGGGAATGGTGACAGTGCTAAGAAGGGCAAGGGAGCAGAAGAAAAGGGAGGCCAGAAACTTACCAAGAACGAGGCCTGTACTTGAGACCGGAAGGCTGAAAAGCAGGCCCAAGGTGCCCTTTCCGCTTTCTTCTGCCCAAAGCCTCATGGTTATCGCAGGAACAAATATTATGAGGATAAGTGGCAGGTTGGAAAAAAAGGCCCTCATATCACAAAGGCCTGCCAGAAAGAATGGGGTCATGAAAAGGCCTGAGGCTACTGTCAAGAAAACAACAATAAATACGTAGGCTACTGGAGAGTTGAAATAGGAATGAATTTCCTTTCTGAAAAGGGTTAAGGAAAGGCTCATGATATCCCCTCATTTTCCTTTTTAATCCTTGCATCCTTATGCAAAAGGGCGGAAAAGACCTCTTCCAGGTCCCTCTTCTCCTCGCTAAGCTCCAGGATCTTCATGGACCTTTCAAGTGCAAGGCCAGCAATCTTCTCCTTCACTGGTCCAGGCTCTCTAGTGGAAATAAGGAATGTATCTCCATCACGGATTACCCTTGCCTTATGCGGCGCAAGCAGTTCCTCAAGTTCTTTTAAGGCAACACCGTCTTTTGGTGAAAGCACTACCCTGAGCCTAGTTTCAGGAAAGGCCCTCTTTGAAAGCTCATCCAGTCGTCCATCTGCCATGATGCGACCGCCGTTTATTACCACTGCCCTGTCGGTAACAGCCTTTATCTCCTGAAGTATATGGCTGCTAAAAAGTATGGCCTTGTCTTTTGAAAGTTCCTTGACGAGTTGCCGAATCTCCATTATCTGAAGGGGGTCAAGCCCGGAGGTTGGCTCATCCAGAATAAGCACGGGAGGATCATGAATCAGAGCCTGAGCAAGACCTACCCTCTGCCTGTAGCCCTTTGAAAGCTCTCTAATTGGTCTGCACCATACAGATGAGAGTGCGCAGTTTTCGCATACCCACTTTAGCCTTTGCCTTCTGCCTTTTATGCCGCGGGATCTTGCCGTAAAGTCAAGATATTCCCTGACCTCCATGTTGTCGTACAAAGGTGCCTGTTCTGGTAAAAATCCCAGGTCTTTTTTTACTAGCAGGGGTTCTCTTGTTATGTCGTGACCGTTTACGGTGGCGGTACCTGAAGTTGGATATATCTGTGTGGCAAGTATCTTCATTATGGTTGATTTGCCAGCACCGTTTGGACCTACCAGGCCCACAATCTCGCCCTTTCGGACATTAAAGCTACAGTTTTCAACAGCCCTAACACTACCGTAACTCATAGACAAGTTCTGGACCTCTATCATCCTGAACCTCCAACGAGTTCTTAACCAGGGCCAATGGCCCAAAATTTTTTGGACCTAGAAAATTTATTTCCTAAAGGGACCTTGTCAAGAAGGAGTCTTGACTTGATTCTTTAAAGAACAGTAAATAATTAGAAGTTCTTAATGGGGGTTCATTATATGGGGAGTTCTCCAGATGTGACACTTGCCGCATACTTGAAATATTGTTCCATAAAGCGGCCAGAAACAACTTCCGCCACTGAAAACCTGAGTTTTCCCCTCTCCAGAAATTTTCCAGACAGGGCGAAAAACAACATCCTCGAGACCTCAAATATCAAATTGTGAATGGAATCGAGTTTCTCTTTGTCCAGTTTTGCCCCATAGGCCCGGCACCTTACAGGTCGGGTGTCGAAGATGACACATTTTCCATCTAAAAGAAGGGTACACTCGAGACCTTCATTTTTGTAAGCCAGTTCAAAATCCTTTATTGAAAAATCACCCTTTTCTGAAGACAACCTACGCCTTATCTCCCTTTCCTTTTGAAGCTGCTCATTGGCCCTTTCCACAAGCCTGTGTCGTTCTTCAATGCGCAGCTGTTTGTTCAAATAGTAATGTATGTAAAGACTTTCAAGGAAGGAAAGCTCAAGGTACTCGTGACAGCAGTCTGTATGGTCTTTTCCACATGCGGGCACTGATTCTGGCACCATGGAGTCCGCCGCCTCCAGAATCTTTTCGTACTTGGAAAAATAGACTGAAAGGTCAACGCTTTCCCTGTTTTCAAGGTTTGGCTCCCTGATGCTTAGGCGCCTTTCCCGCTTGTCATATTGTTTAAGGAGCCGCCATTGGCTCCAAGAGCTTGAACCTGCCCTCGTACCCTTAAGCATCTCGCTTGCCTTCTTGTAACCAAGACCCTTTCGGATGAGGTAGGCGGTAACAAAGGTACCGGTCCGCCCTATCCCGTGCTTGCAATGAACAAGCACCTTTTTCCCCAAAAAAATGGCCTCGTCAAGCCAGTCCAGGGCCCTTTCCATTTCTTCCATGTCAGGGGCATGTTCATCTGGAATAGGCAGGTAATAGACGTCAAAGCCAGCCTTCTCCTCTATCTCATGAAGATCGCAATATTCACCGCAGAGATTGACTATGGCACTTATGCCAGCCTTTTTTATGGTTTCCAGGTCCTCATAGGACATGGGTGCATACCCAACTGCCAGGTTTGGCGTTATCCAGGTAATCTCATAAGCCATTTTGGTCTTCCTCAAAGCTGGACGAAAAGTCTGACCTTCCCCTTAAAAATTCTTCTGCAAGAGCTTTTACGTCAATCTCAGGCCTTAGATACATGTCCATTAACCTTGTTGCGCCAACGAGTCGTCCAATTTCCTTTAATATTTTCTTGGCATCCTCTTTTGAAAGCTGTGTAATTTTGCCATCCACTAGCTCACCTGTACTTTCTGCTTCAAACCCAAGACTTCTAAGGATATGAATGAGAAACTGAGTCCGCAAGAGCCTGCCTTCAGGAGCGCCGCCTCCGCCAGAAAATCTGAATGTAATATAGTTTGCCTGGCTGTTTTCCGTACAAAGGGCATCTATCTGCACAAAATGGTAGCCAAAGCGCACGTTGAGGTTCATGTAATCCCGGGCAACCACGGCGTAGCTTGAAAGCTGGGCAGAATCCTTGCTCACAACACCTCCTGCAAGCATAATGTTATCGTAATCTCCCCAGGCAAAGTGTTCTGCCTCAGACCACCTTATAGAGGGGTCCGTTAGCCCCTTCCAAAAAGCCTGCATAGGTACAGATGAGATGTATTCAATGGAGATCTCCTCGAGGCCCTCTGCTTCATCCTTTATTCCCCCTCCCACGTCCAACACAAAAAAGACCAGGGGGAGCCCATCTCTGAGCCGTTTTGTGCCCTTTCCTGTTATGCTGCCTTTGCTTCCAAGGGAAAACATCTCGCGCATGGAAGTCTCGTGACAAAACCTTATTATATCATGAAGGGAGCGACAGCCTTCCGGCCTGAAATCAGGGGAATCCGGATCCACAAGGTCAAGGTGGCAGGCAAGTTTTATAAGCTGTTTGAGCATGGAAAAGATGGGTCTTTTTTCCTCCTGTTCCCTGCCTTTCAAGGACGATTTCTCCTCACATTCCCCTGCCCTTCCATGATAAACACGGCAGTTATCTGCATCCACAGTTACAGGTTCGTCGTTTTTAAGCATACTTAACGCGTCATTCATACCACAAATATAGGGAATACCCATTTCTCTCGCCACTGAAGCACAGTGGCTTGCAGGACTGCCCTCTTCGGTGATCATGGCCTTAATTTTGTCAAAGACAACCACATAGTCTGGAGGAGCTGTTCTTGATACCAGTACACCGCCTTCCTGAATCCTGTAAAGATCGCCCTTTGAAAACACCTTGTGGACCCGTCCAAAGGCGCAGCCTCCAGATGCATTCTGGCCACCAGTCAGAATTGGAGTTAGCCCTTTGGGCAACCTTTGGCGTTCTTTAGTTTTCTTGTCGCCAGATTCCAGGGAAAGAGGACGTGCCTGCAAAACCTTGAGTTCCCCTTTTTGATCAATACACCATTCCATGTCTACAGGAGCTTCAAGGAGCTTTTCGATTTTCAGAATCCATTTTGCAAGCTCTCTGGCAAGCCCTTCGTTAAGTTTGCTGCATAAGGGCCCCCTTTCCATAGATGCCACATTCATAGAATGCCGGTTTACCATAATTTGAGCTGGCCTAACCTTTCCTGACACCACCTGTTCACCCTGCCCTTGGGTAGCATAGATACAGATGAAATCGTCTTGTTCCTTTTCCGGATCCCTGGAGTAGGCTACACCTGCGCAAAGGGGATCAATCATCTTCTGAACAATGGCAGCCATGGGGGTCTCAAGATCACAGTATCCCTTTTTAATCCTGTAATAGATTGCGTTGGGGGTGTATTTGCTTTCTATTACCTTCTTATACGAAATTTTGATGTCTTTGGCATGAGCCCCTATGACAGAAAGATACTGACCAGCAAAGGAGCTGGTGCTATCTTCTGCCACGGCACTTGATCTTACCGAAAATTTAAGCTTGCTTGTTGAAGCAAAAGTTTTTTCCAAAGCAGTCTTTATTTCTGAGCAAAGAGCAAGGGGAATATCAGAAGACCTGAAGTGATCGAGAATCTTATTAGAACACCACTTCAGACTTTCCGGATCCTTAATGTCAACCCTGGCAAGTTCCTCCTTTATTACGGGAAGCATGTCCAGGCATTCGATCAGATAAAAAAAGGAATTGGTAGTGATTACAAAAAAATCAGGGACAGGAAGGCCGAGTTCCCTAACCAGCCTGTATAGATTATACCCCTTTCCGCCAAGGAGGCTATCATTCACATTGTCACTTAGACCTGGAGCGGCGGTAAAAGGCGGGGATATATTGTAATATTTGGGTTCTAACAGGAATCGGCAGTAGAAGTCAATTTTCCTGAAATAATCCTTCAGGTTTCCATATTTTAGGGGAGAAAGCTCTATGAGAGCCTCTACCATTTCGCTCACTGCCTTTGAAAGGCTCTCAAAGACAGTATAAACAAGAAAGCAGTCAACCTCCTCTTTTTTATAAAAAATCTCTTCCAGGCGAGCCAAAAAGACATGGGCTTCTTTGTCAGCAATAAGTATCCTTTTAAAGGCCTCGTATTTTTTCTTGGCAAGCACTCCAGGAGCAAAGAATTGGTATGTCCAGTATTTAAAAAGTGTAAGAGGCATGACGACTTTTCCCTCGGGAATTACAAGTAATTATAAAAAACTGAGACATTTTCCTGGCCCTTGCTCCAGGCTCCAATATCTATCAAGGACACCCGGAGAATGATTCATAACATTCATAACATTTTTACCAGAAAAAAGAGGGATAGAAAAGGAAAGGGCCGCACCCAGGCGGCCCTTTTTACCTTGCCAAAACAATGTATTTAACTTTCTTGGATCTAAATCTCCACTATCTGCGGCCTTAAAAGGATTACGAGTTCTCTCTTTTTTATAAACCTTCTTTCGCTTTTAAATGCGTAACCTATAAGAGGCAGATCGCCAAGAAACGGTACCTTGTTCCCTTCAACCCCTTCTGTACTGTCTATTATCCCTCCGATTACAAGAAGATGACCACTTTTGACCCTGGCCATTGTTGTCATTTCTCTAAGATTTACCTCTGGCAGATCAACTTCGGCATATCCTGTTAGAAAAGAACCAAACTGCCTCGAAGTGATCTTTGAAAGGCGGCTGTTCACTGGAGTAAGTTGCAGAACTATCTCGTCGTCTGACTCTATATTTGCAATGACTCCAAGGCCTATGCCCGACAGTATGTCCTTTGTTTCAATGGTGTAGGAAGTGGTGGCACCGTTTCCAGTGTCATTGACTACCGTGGTCACCTTGTCGATGTACCTTGTGGTTTTCCCTCCGGTAATCATAGCTGGCTGCCCATTAAGAAGAGATAACTTGGGATTGGAGAGAACCTTGACGTTTCCAAACTCGTCAAGGAAATTGATTATAAGGTCAAAGGGCTCCCTGGTCATGGTAACACTTTCAAGGAGCTTTATCCCGTCTGTAGGATATATCTGACCGTTCTTACCAAAGGTCATGTGAAAATTAAAGGCCGAGTTTTTGAGGAGACCGCTCCAGTCCACACCCTTGCTGTTTGAATCATCGAGATCTACCTCAATTATTTTTGCTTCAATTACCACTTGTTTTGAAAGCATTTCATGGAGATGATCCAGGTAATTCTCCACCTTTTCAAGAATGGTCCTTGGAGCAGTGACGGTCACTATTCCAAGAGGCTTGTCAATGGTGAAGTAAAAACCCTTTCTGCTTCCTTCGCCAGTCCCCTGTACTACCTGGGAATTTTCTGTCTGCTGCGTGTTTCTGTTGTTTCTTTCAAGCTGGATCCTCGCCTGCTCTTGCCTTACGCAAAGGGCCTGCTGGGCAGGACTGCTTGGATACCTGGTCCTGCAAAGGGACTCTATCCTGGACTGATCCATGGTATCACCTGCGGTTTCAGGAACATTCAGGGTGGCAAGGTTGAGTATGCGTCCAAGATTTTCCTCAATGGTCTTCCATATATCTATTTCTTCATCACGGTGTTCAACCGCTAGTTCTCCCTGAAGACCGGTCTCGACCTCCCCAGCAGTCCCGAGGAAATCTCCTCCAACTGCCGTCTTGTAACTTCCTGTTAGAAATGGGCAGGTTACGTGAAACCGTTTTGTATCCTTATATTTAACTATGATGGTATGATTCTTAAATTCATAGAAATAGTCCACCTGCCTCAATACGTCATTCAAGGCGTCCCAGAAATTGGCATCTGCCTTTATATTTACGTTCACCAGGGCTTCCTGGTTTACATCACTGGACCAGCTTACATTCATGCCCTTCAAATCAGCCAAAGACTTCACCACCTTGTAAAGGGGAACACGTCCGTTTTTTGTATTAATGTTGGCACCAACCAGCATATCTGGAAGCTTCGAATCCTTGTCTGTTATGTGGACCTCTGAAAGACTGTAGTCAGGCTTCCATTTTATGGCTGGTTTGGTTCTTGACGGAATCAGGCTGGTTCGTGCCTGCTGTGAGTTCACCGCCTTTTCCATGACGGTCGGTTCAGAGTCTTCTTTGGACTGAGTCACATGCTTCCAGGGCTCCGGCTGCTTCACAGTGGATTTGAGATCGTGCTGAGCACAACCGCTAAAAAGCATGAGCCAGAAAAACGCCAAGGGTATCAAAATTACTTTGGTCCTTTTATTTTTGATAGGAGTTGACATGTTTAAGCCTCCTTTACTTGTTGGATACAGGTGTACTGGTAAGGGCACTGAGCCTGAGTTTGGCAAAACGAATCATTTCTGTTGGAACATTTTCCCCAGAAGAAAGAAGCGATCTGTACTCTGCAACTGCCTGTGGAATCTTTGACAGATATTCATAGCACTGGGCCTTCAGCATGAGCATATCTGGAGTGATACTGTAGTTTGCCTCAATGCGGTTAATGAGCCTCAAGGCCTGTCTGTAGTTTCCCTGAGAGAAAGAAAAGACTGCATAGTTCCACAAAATGTCCTTAGTGGGCTTGATATTCATTGCAAGTTCGAAATATTCACGGGCATCCTCCGGCCTATCCATTCTGTCCAGAGCAATAGCAGCAATCGCAGCTGCCTCGGCATCTTTCTTTTCAAGCTTAAGGGCCCTTTTTGCATAATTGAAGGCAGCAAGATTGTCATTTCGTTGAAGCGCCAGGGCTGCCAGTTTGTCCAGAAGCCTTAAGTTGTCTGGCCAAAGCTCTGCGGCCTTCTTCAGTGACTGGTAAGCCCCTATGATATTGCCATGTTTCTCCTGTGAGGCTGCCTTTTTGATGAGCTTTTCAGCCTTCATGATTTGCTTAAGGGGTGTTTTAGACTTTTTCTTATTTTCTACCGTAAGTCTTCTCTGGCGGGACTTAATATCAGAAACCTCTACGCTTCCCGGCATGGTCTCAAGGGTTCCGGAAGCAGAAGGTTCACCTGCCCACTCTACAGACTTTTTCTTCGGATAGATCATTATGGTGTTATTTTTCTCTATGCTTTCAAGTCCCTTGAGATTCTTTATTACCTCCAGAACAAAGGTCCATGGAACGTTGTCAAGTGCCAGAGTAAGGGTTCCCTTCACGCCTTCATCGACCACCACATTTTTCCCACTGACCTGTCCGAGCAACCTGAAGACGTTATGAAGATCAACCTTATAAAAATCTACGCTGATCTTTTTGGGTCCCTTGTGAGCCTTATTCTTGGCCTTTGCCACCATCTTGGTTTTTGGTAAACCATCATCAGTAGCAATAATTTGTGTTCCGTTTTTGACAGAGGCCACCTTCATGGTGTGGTGCTGACGGTCTTTAAGCTCCTTTAGCCAGTAATCTACATCGGCCTTGGGCTTTTCTGCCCATGATACTGCCTTAAAACCTGGCACACCTCCACAGGCCAATACAAATACAATGGCTATGAAGAAAATGGTCCAACAAAATGTTCTTTTATTAACTGGATTCATCACCTTCCTCCGGATGGAGATATAGAATTCTCTCCCTGTAAGTTGGCTTTCCCCTAAGGTCCTCTACCTTTTCCTTTACAACGACCCTGTCCCGTGTAATGGCTACCACCTGACCCTGGTTGTACCCTATCCGCGTCCCCAGACCTAACGTGTAGCCGATACCCGAGGCGTCTTGGGCCATGGCCAGAGCCTTACCATTTGGTTCAAGCACAATACCTACAAGGGTAAGCTGCCCGACATCCATGCACTCAAGGGCTGTTTCGCACCTGTCAGGTTTTTTTGCCACTTTGTTTGACTTCGTGGAGGGACCCTTACCCATCTCAGTTCTCAAAAATGGCTTGAATGGATCCGGCTTACCAGCGGCAACATAATGGTAATCTATTGGTGACAGGAGACTTTCCAGCCTTTTTTTGTATTCCTCAATCTTGTTTGCAATCTTCTTGTTAGAGGCTTCAACACCTTGTTTCAGACCAATCTTCTTTTTGGCCAAAGTCACGTTGGACAAGGGGCCTCCAACCATTGCCATCCCAATGAAGAAGGATAAAAGTACCTTTGAAGCAAAGAGACTTAGAAACCTTGCATGGAAATTTTTAAGGATTTTCATGATCATCATTTTCTTTTTTTCTTTTTGCCTTTTTCATTTACCTTCTTTTGTTCTTCAGGTGTCAGGAATCTATAGGTAACTGCATTACACTTAGTGTGTATAACCCAGTTACTTCCCCTTTGAATGACACCCTTACCTCCATGATTGGCGGATTTGGCGCTGCTACTATCAGACGAATGACCTCCGCCCTTGGACTCTTTGTTAACAGCCTGGCTCCATATCTGAGAGCTTTCCTTTGCCTCTCCCATGCTTACATCTTCTATGTGGACGATTCGTGCCATTCTGCTTATCCTATCGAAAAAAACCACCGTATTGTGAAATGGCCCCTCAAGCTCCAAGGATACCGGAATGGCTGCGTAAAATTTGTTTATCTTTTCGGGTCCTGGTTTAAAGGCCTGAAACTCAAGACGTGCCTCATTCCCCAGTGACGAAATCTCCGTGAGCACAGAGGGAATATCCTCTTTCTCAGGAAGCAGCCTCAAGGCCTGTTTAAGTATCCCTTCCATCTCCTTGAGTTCTTTTTCAAGCTTTGGTATCTGCTTGCTTTTCTGTTCAAGGATTGCGATTTCCTGTCTGAGGCGCGGAATCTTTGTGGAAATGGAATCCATTTCTCCTATCCTGGCCGATAAAAACAGGTACCAAAACAGGGCTATTGGCAAAAGCCAGGAAAGGATGAATATCATGACCTTTTGCCACATGGGCATGGTGTAAACCGTGTCAAAGAGGGTGGATGGAATCTTTATCTGAAATGTATTTTTTAACGACATGGCATCTACCTGCGATTAGATACTTTTTTAAAGGACTAGATCCGCCTCGAGGTCAAACTGCATCAGGTCGTGACCTTTAATCTTCTGCCTTCTGGTGTTAACAAGCTTCACCTTCCTGGTGGACGGTGAAGCATCAAGCCTTCTCATGAACAGGGCAACCGTATGGTTGTCCAGGGCTATCCCTGAAAGCTTCAAATGCCCTCCCTCGAGCTCAAGATTTTTCAGCCATAACCGGTCTATGGGTAAACAAGTAACGATCTCATCCAATATCTTTACAGTCCTTGTCCTGCCTTTTTGAAGCTTTTCAATGGCATTGAATTTTGCTTCGATCTCTTTGCTTTTCCTTTTGGCAAGAGTTATTTTCTTGTTAACGTATGCAAGCTGGGCCTTTCTTGCCTCTAGCCTTTTAAGCTCCTTTCTTTGGGCAGATACCTTCCCTTGAATTCCAAAGCCCAGTGCCAACAGGCCGACAATTAGCAAGACAAAAGAGAGAAAAAATACAGAGACCTGTTGTCTTACCGCTTCCCTTTTCTTCCATTCCCTGACAGGTAAAAGATTTATAGAAATCACTACTCTGCACTCCTTATGGCCAATCCACTGGCAATAGCCATCTGGGGAGAAACGCTAGCCAGGTATTTTTCATCAATATTTTTATCTACCTTTTTACCCGTAAAGGCATTAAGCCTTCTGGTCTCGAGACCCAATGTATTGCTGAAAAATTCTTCCATGCCGGACATCAGCGATGTTCCTCCGCTTAAAAACACACAGGTTGGAAACTCATCAGGTGCAGCGGTCGACTTGAAGAAGCTGATTGCCTTTTTTATCTCATTACTCCAGAGACCGGTCATCTCTTGCACAGCATTGGCGATCTCCCTTGCAAGGACTTTATCCTTTGTACCTCCTATTTTTACTGCCTCTGCATCCTCCCTGTTTAATCCTGTGGCCTCCTGGATGGCCTCTGTAAGCTGCTCGCCTCCCATGGTCATGTCCCTGATAAAAATAGGCATCCCTTTCTTGACAACGTTCAAGTTGGTCTTGCTGGCCCCTATGTCTATCAAAACTGCCGGTTCTTCGACCTTTCCAAAGGCAAGTTCAAAGGCATTTACAAGGGTGAATGCATCAACATCGATTACTGATGGAGTGAGCCCAACTCCTTCTAAGAGGTTTGCATATTGGTCAACGATCTCTTTTTTGGCAGCAACGAGAAAAATATCACTGCCACCATTGTCTTCTTCATAGGTTTTGAGGATGCTGAAATCTATGTATACGTCTGAAATCTCGAAGGGAACGTACTTTTCTGACTCTATTATAAGGTTTTCCTCTATTTCCCTCTCTGTCATGTACGGTACATGGATTCTCTTGACAATTACCGAGTAACCGGAAATGGAGGTGGAGGCCCTTTTTAAAGAAGGCTGGAGGTCCGATACCAAGCCTTGAAGCGCCTCTAGAACGGTATCATGCTCCTTAATTGAACCGTCAACTATGGCACCCTGGGGAAGAAGTGCCCTCCCCACCTTCTTTACCTGCCTGCTGTCACCGTTCTGAGAAAATTCTACTATCTTTATAGTATGGGAACCCAAATCCACACCAAGAGTTGGCTGCGGTTTTTTCTTGAATAGACCTGGTAAATTTAATTTTTTCATGATCCTTCAAAAAATCTCCCCATTTTTTTCATGTTATTATCGTGTTCGGCATCAATATTTTTTTTCTAAAGTACTTTGAGAGACTTGTTTAAAAAAATTTGATAGTTATCATTACAGCCGTAATTTCTGCTGGGTTTTAAAACATTCAATTGCCTAAAAAGAACTAAAAAAATTATGAAAATTGATATCCATCGCATAAGAAATTTTTCTATCATTGCCCACATTGACCACGGAAAATCCACCCTGGCCGATAGAATCCTGGAATTCACCGGCAGTGTGACTGCCAGGGAAATGAAAAAGCAATTCCTGGACCAAATGGACATAGAGAGGGAAAGGGGCATCACAATAAAGGCCCAAACAGCCCGTCTTTTCTATGATGCTAAGGATGGAAACCGATATCTTTTAAACCTGATAGATACACCAGGCCATGTCGATTTTTCTTACGAGGTGTCAAGAAGCCTGGCAGCCTGTGAAGGAGCCTTGCTGGTTATTGACGCAACCCAGGGTGTGGAAGCCCAGACCCTGGCAAATGTCTATCTGGCCCTGGAAAATGATCTGGAGATCATACCTGTCTTGAACAAGATAGATCTGCCCAGCGCTGATCCGGATTCGGTAATTCAACAAATAGAAGACATTATCGGGCTCGATGCCTCGGACGCCATTTTGGTAAGCGCCAAAGAAGGTATCGGGACTAAAGAGGTTTTGGAGGCCATTGTCAACAAAATACCCCCACCCAAAGGGCACCCCGAGGCCCCCCTTAAGGCCCTGATTTTTGATTCATGGTTTGATCCATATCAGGGCGCCATAGTCCTGGTGCGTGTTGTAGAGGGCACCATCAAAAAGGGCACTCAGCTAATGATGATGTCAAATGGGAAAAAATACGAGGCGCTTAGAATCGGTGTGTTTGCACCCCAAAGTATAGACGTTGATGCTCTTGGTCCAGGCGAGGTGGGATTTGTAGTTGCAGGAATAAAAAATGTAAGAGACACCCAGATTGGAGATACACTCACAGAGGTTAAGCGGCCTGCAAAGGAGCCACTTCCAGGTTTTAAACCGGTTAAGCCCATGGTCTTTTGCGGACTTTATCCAGTAGATACTGGGCAATATGACCAGCTAAAGGAGGCGGTTGAAAAGCTTTGGCTTAATGACCCTGCCTTTACCTATGAGCCAGAAAGCTCCACAGCCCTTGGGTTTGGGTTTCGCTGCGGATTTCTTGGGCTTCTTCACATGGATATCGTACAGGAAAGGCTTGAAAGGGAGTTTGAGCTCACCTTAATAACTACCGCTCCTGCAGTAGCCTACAAAGTAGAGCTTACATCAGGTGAGGAAATCACCATACACAACCCTGCCCAAATGCCTGATCCCGGCAAGATTAAGACAATCTCTGAACCATACGTGGAGATGGAGATATATGTGCCTAAGGAGTTTGTTGGGCCTGTAATGAGTCTTTGCGACGACAAGAGAGGAAAACAAAAGGACATGACATATCTCACCGCAGAAAGGGTGCTTCTAAAATATGAGCTACCTTTTAATGAGATAGTCCTTGATTTTTACGATAGGCTCAAGTCGGTAAGCCGCGGATACGCATCAATTGATTACGACTTTCTGGAATACAGGCCTGCAAAGCTGGTGAAGCTGGATATCCTTATTAACAAGCAACCAGTGGATGCCCTTTCCGTAATAGTTCACAAGGACAAGGCCTATTACAGGGGAAGAGACCTGGTCTCAAAGCTGAGAAAAATTATACCAAGGCAGCTTTTTGAGGTGGTAATTCAGGCTGCAATAGGTAGCAAAGTAATAGCCAGAGAAAGAATTCCTCCCCTCAGAAAGGATGTCACTGCAAAATGCTACGGCGGAGATATTACCAGAAAGCGAAAGCTCCTTGAAAAACAAAAGGAGGGCAAAAAACGCATGAAGCAGGTGGGGCAGATTGAGATTCCACAAGAGGCATTCCTGAGCGTGCTCAAGGTATAGTTCTCTCTTTCATCCTTGCCAATCCAATGTCCAGGAACTAACATAGCACGGTCATGAAACTGAGCAGACCAAAAGAGCCTTTCTTATCCCCCTTGTCCTTCCGCTTTCCGCCTGACATGAACACCATAAAGGAGTACACCCAGGCAGTATTTTTCGCCCTTATCATTGCGCTTTTCGTGCGGACCTTTATAGTCCAGGCCTTTAAGATCCCTTCAGGCTCCATGATTCAGACCCTGCTCATTGGAGACCACATACTTGTAAATAAGTTCACATACGGTGTTAAAAACCCCATTACTAGAGATACATGGATAAAAATGGGCGACCCAAAAAGGGGCGACGTAATTGTTTTCATTTTTCCCCTTGAAAGAGACAAGGACTTCATAAAAAGGGTCATTGGTGTTGGAGGAGACACCATAAAAATCGTCAACAAAAAGGTGTACGTAAATGGTAAGCCCGTTAAGGACCCTCCTGGAGTACAGCATACTGATCCTAATATACTTCCAGCAGGGGTAAGTCCCAGGGACAATATGGGCCCCATAAAGGTCCCCGAAGGGAAACTCTTTGTAATGGGAGACAACAGGGACCAAAGCTTTGACAGCAGGTTCTGGGGATTTGTGCCTGTAAGAGACGTAAAAGGGAAGGCCTTTATCATATATTTCAGCTGGAATACAGAAACAAAAAGGATAAGATGGAATCGTGTAGGCCACCTGATAAAATGATCAATATCCGGGTGATTCAGGCCATAAGACGTTTCTTAATAATCTTCCCTAACCATTCAAGACCTAACAGGAAAAGAGAGGAACAAAGCCCAATATATAAAAGACAAGAAAGTATTGCTGCCAGGTTGTTCTGATAAAGGGCCTTTCTTATCACATAACCTATACCCATGGTGGCTGCCAGAAACTCTGCAACAATTGTCCCAACCATGGCCAGGGTGGCGCTTCCTGTTATCACCGTTACTATCTTTTCCAGGTTTTCAAACACCCTGATCTTTATCTCCATGATGCTGTCCAAACGGCCAGTCTGTTTAAAAAAATGCTCAACGTCCAGAACAGGTTCAGAGAAGACGCCTAAAAAATTAAGAAGCAGGGGAAAGTAGCATATGATGGTGGCTATCAGGAGTCTCGATGTCAGGCCATCTCCCAGGAATATGAAGACAAGGGGCGCTATTGCCACTACCGGGTAGGCCTGGAGGTTATAGGCTGCAGTTTTTACTATATTTGAAAGGACAGAACCGCTTCTTGCAGTAAATGCCACAATTGCGGCAAGCACTATGGCAAGAAAGTGGCCTCCTATGGCGACCAGCAGGGTATTGAGGGAAGGCATGAGAAAGTTACGCCATTTTTTGAAAATCATTGTTGTTATTTCATTTAAAGGGGGAATGAGGTAGTCTGAAAAGCCAGCTCCATATTTGACTCCCTCAAGGATCAAAAGACCAATTAAAAATATCATAAGGAACTGAAAAAGCCTCACGACTCTCCCTCCTGTTTATGAGCTGAGGAGGCAGCCTTGAGCACTTTCAAAATCGTTGTTTGAAGGGTTTTTTCGTTTCCGTGATCTTCTTTGTGTTTTTTTGTTGCATCAAGGCCCTCAATTTCCACAAGCCTTCCCCTTGTTACATCAGAAGCCGGAACAACAAAAATTTTTTTGGAAAAGAGACACACCTCCTCTACATTATGTGATATGTAAAATAAAACCCTGTCTTTCCCAAAATTCTCTTTTATTACGGCAAGAATGTGATTTCTTGATGGCTCGTCAACATTTGCAAGTACCTCGTCACAAATAAGCATGTCAAAGTCCTGAACCAGGTACCTGATAAGATTCGCCCTGTTTTTTTGCCCCATGGAAAGCCTGAAAAACTTCTTGTGAACGTAATTTGAAAGGCCGAATTCACTAATGAAATAGTCCAACTCCCCCCTTGAAGACCTGGGAGAGACCACCTGGGCAAGGTGTTCACCAACACTGAACCAGCCTGGGAGCCGCTCGGTATTGTAGCTAAGGAGGATATTTTTGATACCAGTAATGGAAAGAGAACCAGCCGCAGGCTCCAGAAATCCTGCTATAATTCTGGCAAGAGTGGATTTTCCGCAGCCAGAAAACCCGAAAAGTGAATAAAAACCAGGGCCAGATATGCGAAAACTTATCTTTTCAAAAAGGGGATATTCTGCCTCTCTGTAACCAAAGCTGATGTTTTGGGCAGAAATTTCCACTTAACAATATCTTATCTATGTGTATTATCTACGCCCCTTGGCCAGGCGTTCCAGCCGTCTGCGCCTTTTTTTCCTGCGTTTTATTATCTTTTTTACAGTAGCATTAAGAATATCTTCACGTAGCTTGATTACATCTGAATCGGCCCCAAAGACCGCAACTTTAAGATATTCAAAGCCAAACTGCATGAGCTCCACATCGTCATCAAGAATCTTTCTGAGGACCTTGCCTTCTACCTTGTAGGTGTCGAGGAATCTGCTTTCAAAAACAAAGCTCCTGAACCTCTCCATGTTGGTTGAAACCATGAAGAATAGCTCCCTTGCTTTTGGGGGCATTTCGGTTTCTTCTCCAAAGGAGCGTTTTCTAAGAAGAAGTTCCATCCAATCCCGATTCATGCGGTCGTAGAAGTCTGAACCTTGATCCTCCCTCCATGATTCAATGGTCCACTCTGTCTCTTCATTAAAGCCCTTGCAATGAGGCTCCTTTACAAGGAAGAAAAATTCCTCTTCCTCACCTGCATGCTTTTCCTGCTGACGGAGACTGGCAAGGCCCACAGGATAATAGCGGCAACAAACAGGCCTGTCTGTATAGACTTGGCATCCGTCTTTTGTCACAAATGGACATCTTCCCCCTTCATCCTCAAGCATCTTGAGACGTGCAACGGGTATCCTGGTTATGCCCAAAAGCTCAGGTTCGGTGTAAAGCCTTAAAAAAAGATCCGAAGACAGACCCAACCGGTGTTTCAACCTTATTATGTCATAGGGGGTAAGAATTATGTTCATGTTTCGACAGCACTTGGTAAAACAGCTTACGCCAGGATAGCAGCGAAACTTGAACTTGCTGTCCCGGTCAAGCCTTACCGGATCAACTACGCTGTCTTTTTGCCCCTTTTTAAGGGCTTTATCTATTCTCTTTTCCAGGTGTTTAAGTGACATTGCCTGCTCTTTTTTTGGTTTAAATTTGAAACCTTGCCAGTCTAAACCAGATGGGTGCCCCAGGCAACAGTTATCAAACTCAAGCTGTGTAGCGCCTTTCAAACATCCACGCGACCTTTAATTTTCTCAAAATCTTCAACAGTGTTTACATTGCTCAGACAGGCCTCAAGGTCAATTTCCTTCCCTACATCCTTCTGGCCTATTTTCCTAACGGGCACTTTTTTTAAAAGCGCGCTCATCCTGTAGGCACTTTTCTCAATAAGCTCCTCTATGACAGGCAAAAGGCTCTTGTGGTATCTGGCATGAAGTGGATGCAGTCTTCCACTCGCCTTTGGTATTACAACAGGTTCAGATGCCTTGAAATCGATCATAAATTTTATGAGCCTTGGGTCCAAAAGAGGCATATCACAGGCCACAATAAGCACCTTTTGTGATGAAAGCGTCTTTAATGCCGAATAGAGGCCTCCCATTGGCCCAATGCCCCTTTTTTCATCAGGAATCCTGGGTAAGTCCAGCCACTTGTAGTCTGACGGATTTTTTACAGAAAGAACCACATTATTTGTAACAGTTAACGCCTTCTGAATTATATCTTCAATAAGGGTCTTACCCTTCCATTTAACAAGTGCCTTGTTAGTGCCAAATCTGCTGCTTTCCCCTCCAGCCATTACAACCACTACGCAGTCTTTCATTTCCCTTTTTATCTTGTTATTCATCACCCTTATCCACCAGTGGGCCAAAAAACTAGCTATGTTGTCAACAAATAGAGTTGTCCGGTTTTATAGCAAATAAACTGTCCGGTTTGGCATGTGCTAATTTTTTTAGGGAACCGCCCCGCCGGAGGCATCCTGCTGACATGAAAATGTCAGGGAGCAA
>JALWNK010000026.1 GCA_026995935.1 Deltaproteobacteria bacterium | reverse complement strand
TCAGGGAGAAGTAGATAAGTGTAGTTTTTTTTATACACAACGTATCCCTTTTACTACCCTCTTAGGCATCTGCTGCAGGGCAGTTGCATGCCATTATTTGGGACAAGCCTTTGTCTATGGGTCTCGGGCTTAATCACATTTGATTTTAAACAAGGCATCTTATGTGCAAGAAAACTAGAACTGTAATAACCTGTCTCATAAGGCTATAGAGTGTGAAAAAGGAATTTTCTCTTTTTTGGCACTATCTTATCGAAAAGGGGGGAGGAAAGTGAGATGATGAGGAAAACAGGTCTTATTATTCTTTTGATTTCCATTACGACCTTTCTTTCAACAGGACGGCTACTTGCTGAGCTATCCATTACGGCGACCCCACGGATTACTGCGGATGGGTACTATGACGACAATATCTATTTTGCAAGCAAGGACGCCATATCAGATTTTGTAACGCGGGTGGCGCCAGGGTTAGATACTTCCATTTCAGCACAAACGTGGGACCTCGACGTTGATTATGAGATTCAACAGGTGTTTTACTATCATGAGTCAGCACGCAACTCCCTGAATCACTTTCTGGATCTGGACGGATCAATTGATTTGCCTGACGGGTGGAAGCTAGCCGTTGAGGACAGTTTCATACATTCCAAGGACCCAGTGCAGATTAGCAGGTCCATAGGCGCCATCAGCTATGAGAACCTGAAATATGATTATAACGAGGGCGTTGTTCGGTTTCACAGGTCTTTTCCAAACAAGGGCACCATGGAAGTGGGATACAGAAATATGTTTTTCAAGAATCGATCTTCCCTTGTTGCAGATACGGTAAATCATTTCCCGTATCTGGATTTTCGTTACTGGCTAAGGCCCCAGTATGGCATTGGAATAGAAGGAGGAGTGAATGTCGGACTCTTTGATTACTCAGACGACTTTAGCGAACCAAGAGGGGCTCTGACACTGTTTTACCGTCTAGGCCTTGATACCACTCTAAACGTACGAAGCGCTGTATCTTCCATGAACTTTTCAGGCACTACCCCTGACTATGATATTTATGATTTTAATGCCGGGGTTACCCATGCCTTCAGCGAAACAGCTGGCCTGAAGGTTGGAGTGGGGTATTACTTTCAAACTCGCCTTCATGGCAGTGGCCTGGATAACTATGATGGCATAAGCTATCAGGCTCGATTTTATCAGGAAACAGGCAGGTATTCCCTTAAAATAGAGGCCAGCAAGGGATACGATGAGGTCTATTTTGATGGCGAGGATCTCGGCTTTTCAAGCTGTTATGTCATTGGGCTTGATCTGGATTATGCCATCACCAGCAGTCTAGAGTTGGCCATAGAGTCATCATACCGGGATGACACCTTTCCCTTTGCAGGAGGTCTGGATGAAAAGATAAAGGAAAGGACCTGGGACGTATCCATGGAAGTTTATTGGCACCTGAACAGATGGCTTGACGCAGGAATATCCCTGTCGCACTGGGACAGGGACGCCAGTGAAACTGATTATGAGTACCTTGACAACAGGGCCATGTTCACCCTGCGCTTTGCAAGGGCATTTACCTGGTAAGCCAGGCGCTAACTATTTGAAAGTGCGAGAAAAGAGGAAAGAGAGGAAGTAGGCATCTCCGCAAGGGTGGCGGAGATGCCTGTTGAGCAGCTGTTATAATGGAGTGGTGTGAAACTTGGTTGGGTTGGCGTTATCAGTTGTTTGTCCCATTGGGCAAGGGGTTCATCTCGTAGTTGTCACAAATGCCATCTCCATCAACATCCACGAAGTTTTTCATGCCCATTCTCATGTAGGCCTCCCTTGTCTCAAAACAGTCGCAGATGCTGTCCTCATTTTTGTCAATACAGGGGCCTACTCCAAGATTGCGGAACATGTCAGTGTCCTGGACTATATCGCAAATGCCGTCGCCGTTTTCGTCTACAAACGGCATACCACCAGTAAATTGTGCATACTTACCGGGACTTACGAATAGATCGTCAGAAATATCCACCTTGAAGGGTGGGTAATGCTGAGGGCCCAATCCGAATCTGAAGTTTGCCCTTTTGATATGGTGCGTCATGGTTGCATTGGTTGACATTTCACCGTGATGCATATTGTGGTGGGTCATGGTCGCATTTGCACCATTGGTTCCCCTCCATGCCTGCGCCTGCGATGAGAACATGATAAGGGAAAGTGCAAGAAAAATTGTTGGTACGATCTTCTTGGTCATTTTAAAACCTCCTTCTTCTGTGTTCAGTTTTGACCGGCCGATCGAAAAAGACAATGCATAGGGTGTGCCACATAAAAATTTCTTTAATCTACGCGCAAAAAGGTGTCTTTATAAGCTGAAAACAAAACCAAGACATTATCAGTTCAAAAATCGGTTGCGGCCTGTGAAGATTTACCTGTAGTAAAAAGGAAACAGCATATTATAAAAAGGCTACACAGGATATGGACGTTCCGCCTTTGAATCAATAGTTTGAAGTATAAACTATCGAGACACACAGAAGCAGACTGCCTGCAAGGCCTGTGGATTTCTATGATTTTTTTGAGGGTTATGTAATCCTGGCGTTTCATGAAAAAAGCCGGCACCATCATTGGATGGTACAATATCTGTTCAACATCAGGTTTACTTTGTCTGAACAGTTTTTTTATCATGCGCGCTTAAAAACGATAAAAAGTAAAAGGGAAACTTATCCGAGCAAAGCTAGAGCGAAAATTGGTAAGGAGCAGGTTATGAAATGCCATGAGGTGGACTACAAGATAATGGGGAACGATCTACAGGTGGTGGAAGTGGAGCTTGACCCTGGAGAGACAGTGGTTGCGGAGGCAGGGGCCATGAACTGGATGGAGGAAGGCATCTCCTTTGAGACAAGGATGGGAGACGGTTCAGAGGCAGCGGAGGGATTTCTCGGAAAGGTCTTTAATGCGGCCAAAAGGGGACTTGCTGGGGAATCCATTTTCATGACCCACTTCACCAACGTATCCAAGGGAAAGAGACACGTTGCCTTTGCAGGGCCATATCCTGGGCACATAGTCCCTGTGGATCTTTCAACTGTAGACAATGTGCTTTTTTGCCAGAAGGACGCCTTTTTGTGTGCAGCCCTTGGCACAAGAATTGACATTGCCTTTACAAAGAGGTTTGGAACAGGGCTTTTCGGAGGTGAAGGGTTTATTTTAGAGCGCCTTGAAGGAGACGGCATGGCCTTTATCCACGCAGGGGGTGCAGTGGTTCAAAAGGAGCTCAGTGGCGAGACACTCAGGGTGGATACCGGATGCCTGGTGGCCTTTACAGGCGGGATCGACTATTCAATTGAGAGGGCAGGGAGCCTTAAATCCATGTTTTTTGGTGGCGAAGGCCTTTTTCTGGCCACCTTGAAAGGTTATGGCAGGGTTTTTCTCCAAAGCCTGCCCTTTTCAAGGCTTGCAGATCGTATTCTTAGAAATTCCCCAAGCGCAGGGGGCAAGAGCACAGGGGAAGGCTCTGTCCTTGGCGCCCTTGGCAATCTGCTTGACGGGGACAATAGGTAAAGAAGTTTGCAAAAAGAGGGAATTTAATCAGGTTTGGCATGTTAAAAAGGATATTTAACGAAATAGTCAAGGAGGAGACAGGCCCGTTTCTTCCCTTTGATGGTGCCTGCTTTGACCCAGTTGATACCAAAGCAGATGTAATGGGCCTTTTCAACGATCTGAGGCTCCATCTGGGCCACTTTCGCCAGGTTACAGAGGAGAATCCGTTTGCAAACCCGATTTTACTCCTGGCAGTCTACATTGCCCGCTGGGTTGAAAAGGGAGACTTGACCTTTTCAGCCCTTGAACAGCTCATTCAGTTTCTTGACAGCAGGGCCTTTGTAGCCAGGGCCGAGCGGCTTAACAGGTATGTGGGGCAGGTTGACCCTGTGGAAAATCTCAAAAGCATGGAGAGGTTCTTAAGGGGCCTGTGTGGCGTGGATGGCAAAAAGGCCCGGGATTTTTGCGCCTTTGCCCAAAAGGTGTCAGAAGAGATATTCGGAATCGTAGTTACTGCGCATCCAACCTTCTCTCTCAGGGAAGAGCTCCTCAGGACCCTGGCTGAGCTAGCAAGCGGTCGAAACATGGCAGGGGCCCAGCTTACTGAGGGGCAGGTCCGGGAGCTTCTTTTAAAGGCCCTAAGAAGTGAACACCTTTCAGACCCAGATATAGATCTTGAAAAGGAGCACCGCTTGGCCCTTGAGGCCATAGAGAATGTGCAAAGGGCCCTGGGAAGGTTTTATGACCTGCTTTTTCGCCTGGCTGCCGATCTTTTTCCAGATGAGTGGTGGAATCTGAATCCCAAAATCTTGACCCTGGCCTCCTGGGTGGGCTATGACCTGGATGGAAGGCGTGACATTGCCTGGCCGCACACCTTTGGATTCAGGCTTGAGGAACGAAAACTCGCCCTGGAAAAATATTCAAGAAGTATCCAGACAGTAATAGATCTTTGCCCAATTGAGGAGGAAAGTGAGGCCCTAAGGGGCGTTCTCGCAAGGATATTACGTCTCCTTACTGAGAATTTTTCATATCTCCAGGAGGAAATAGACGTATTCAAGGAAATTTCCCTGAAAAGGGCAAAGGACCTTGAGAGGCTTAAAAATATCTCAAAAAAGATGTACAGAAGGCTCTCCCAGAGGCTCACACGACCGGGCCAGCTGGTGAAGTTTGTGGACGAGGCCGTGGCCCTATCGTCAAATTACCCTGAGATACGCCACCGCCTTTGCATACTAAGGGCCGAGATTGCCAACTTCGGACTGGGAGTTTCCCATATACACGTACGTTTAAATGCAAAGCAGATACACAACGCCATAAGAAGCCTCATAGGCATGGAGACAGACCCTGAAGATCCCAGTAGCAAAAAGACCTATTTAAAGGCCTTGGACGGGCTTCTTTCTGGAGTGAGGCCTGTGAGCATAAACTTTGGCTCCATCATGGCAGAGAGAACAACGGCAAAGCGCCTCTTCATGCTTGTCACCCAGATGTTAAAGTATGCAGATTCTGAAACCCCCATACACTTTCTCATAGCCGAGACGGAAAGCCCCTTTACATGCCTTGCAGCCCTTTACTTTGCAAGGCTCTTTGGCGTAGATGACCGCATAGACATCTCCCCCCTTTTTGAGACTCCAAGGGCATTGGCAAAGGGGGCTACCATAGTGGACGAGCTGCTATCAAACCCCTTCTACAAGGACTATGTCAAAAAAAGGGAAAGGCTTTGCATCCAGACGGGTTTTTCAGATGCAGGAAGACATCTTGGACAGGCAGCGGCATCCTTTGCAATAGAAAGCCTGAGGCGTCGTCTGGCCACTATCATTGAGAAACACGGACTTTCCGACATAGAGCTTGTCATCTTCAATACCCACGGAGAGTCCATTGGCCGTGGTGCGCACCCGGCTGATTTTCATTCCCGTCTTGCCTACGTAATGTCGCCAAAAAGCAGGGCGGAGCTCAAAAGGGGCGGGGCGCGGCTAAAGGAAGAGCTTTCCTTCCAGGGTGGAGACGGCTATGTCTACTTTATGAACCCCAGCCTTGCCCTTGCCGTCATTGCCAGGTTGCTAGAGTTTGCCTCAGAAGACTCAACAGATGATGACCCCTTTTACAAGGAGCTCGACTACGTGTTCGAGTTTTTTGCAACCATTCGCCAGTTCAATGAACGCATTATGGCAGACCCGGACTATGGGGTTCTGTTAAACGAATACGGAAAGTACCTTCTTTACCCAACCGGCTCAAGGGCCGTGAAGAGGGAGTTTGAGATAAAGAAGGTGGTGACTGTATCTGCAGCACAGATAAGGGCCATCCCCCAAAATGCAATACTTCATCAGCTGGGCCTTCTTGCGAACACCATCGGTGGGGTAGGTCAGGCAATTAAGAAAAACCCCGAGCAGTTTTCATGCCTCCAGCAGAAATCGGACAGGTTCAACCTGCTTCTATCCATTGCGGAATATGGCCTGTCATTTTCTGATTTCTACGCATTTTCAGGATATTTACACATCATTGATCCGGGTTTTTGGCTCATGGCTGCTGCCAAGGCGTCAAACCACCAGCATGCAAATGAGCTTATACAGGTGGCAGATTTTCTTGAGCATTCCGTAAGACATGCAGACTTTGCCAGGGTGGGTAGGGTCTTTTACAGGGATCTTTTGGATCTTACAGAGGTTATGGATGAGCTTCATTGTAACGAAGGCCACAGGGAGGCCTTCCCCTATTCCAGGGAAGGATTGTGGATGGATACGGAAATGCGGGATCACCTGGAAATCCTTCACGCCGTACGCCTCAGCCTGATCCATCAGATATTCATGCTTGCGGTGCAGGTTCCTGAGTTCAGTCCCCAGGCAGGAATAACCAGGGAAGAGGTCATCGAAAGGATTCTTCATCTGGATGTTGAAAGCGCTGTGGCTGTGCTGAAAAAGATTTTTCCACTACTGGAATCAACCGAGGAGACACAGGATTTTGGTGAAAGGGCAACATACCAGACAGAGCAGTATCTGGGTTACTTTCAGGAACACCAAAATATCTTTAATCCCTTAAGGGCCCTTTACAGGCTTACTCAGCGCATTAGTGGAGGAAATACCCACATCATAGGGGCCTTTGGATAAATTTGAGCCAAAACTTGAAAGAGGAAGCAGAGCAATTGAAAAATGTCCCAAATTAAAGACCTGATTATAAAACTGGCCACCCAGTTCATAAACATACCTGCTGATAGCATTGATGAACACATTCATGAGACCCTTGGCATGGCGGGAACATACCTGGGAATGGACCGGGCATATCTATTCGAATACGACCTCGAAAAGGGCACCATGACCAATACCTACGAATGGTGCGGTGAGGGTATCAAGCCATTTAAGGACCAGCTTCAGAACATTCCGTTGAGTTCCTATCCAAAATGGATTGCTCAACACTTTGCCGGAGAGATCATCAGGATTCCGTCCGTGAAGGATCTTTCCCATGGAAATCTTAAGAAGACCCTTGAAATGCAGGGGATAAAATCCCTCATCACTGTTCCGCTCATAGACCACGGGAAATGTCTGGGTTTTGTGGGCTTTGATGCAGTGAGAAGGGAGATAGACTGGAATGAAGACCATGTCTGTCTAGCCAAGATGATTGCGGAGATATACCGCAATGTCATAAAAAGACGGAACATGGAAAAGAGGCTGGTAGCCACCCAAAGGCAATATGAGGAGCTGGTAGAGGGCATCCCCGTTGGTCTTTACAGGAGAAAGCCCGGCCCAGGGGGAGAATTTATAATGGTCAACAAGGCCCTTGCCCGTATATTGGGTTTTGAGAGCAAGGAGGAACTTATTGGTGTAAAGATTGCCAGGTTCTGTGTAGACATGGAGCGCATGAAACAGTGTGCAGCCGAGCTTGCATTGACAGGCGAGATAAAGGAAAAGGAGGTGCGTTTTTCAAGAAGGGACGGGAAAATTTTCTGGGCGGCCATTTCTGCCAAGGAATACGTAGATGAGGCTGGAAATCCCGTCTACATTGAAGGGCTTGTTCAAGACATAAGCGACAGGAAGAAGGAGGAGGAAGAGAAGGAGAGGCTTAGAGGCCAGCTTCAGCAGGCCCAGAGGCTTGAATCCATTGGGCGTCTTGCAGGTGGTGTGGCCCACGATTTCAACAACCTTCTAGTTCCGATACTTGGCTACAGCGAGCTTCTTCTTGAGATGGCTGGTGATGATGAAAGGCTCAGACGCTATGTCTCGCCCATAAAGGAGGCTGGAGAGAAGGCCAGGGACATTGTCCGCCAGCTTCTTGCCTTTGGAAGGAAGCAGGAGCTCGAAAAGACCCCTGTGGAGCTAAATGAGCACGTTTCAAAATTCAGGAAGTTTCTGGTCCATACCCTCAGGGATGACATAGAGGTGGTGGTAAAAAATTACAGCAATCCCATTGTAGTGGAATGCGACGTGCGTCAGCTTGACCAGGTCCTTCTTAATCTTGCAATAAATGCCCAGGATGCTATGCCAGACGGTGGAAGGCTGGAGATAACAACAGGTGTGAAAAAGTTGGACAAAACAGTGGAAGGGTTTGGCTCCTTTCTTCACCCAGGAGCCTATGCGGATGTGACCATAAGGGATACAGGTGTGGGAATGGATAGCAAAACCCAGGAGCAGATATTTGAGCCTTTTTTTACTACAAAATCCATGGAGAAAGGTACTGGGCTTGGGCTGGCAATGGCCTATGGCATTGTCCAGCAGCACGGTGGAAACATAAGGGTTGAGAGCCGGCCAGGTGAGGGATCAACTTTTCAGATTTTCCTGCCGCTTTTTTCAGGAAAAATAGAGTCTGGAGGCTACCATTCTTCCTCTAGTGGGTCTACTAAGGGTGGTGGAACCATACTGATTGTCGAGGATGAACCTGCTGTAAGGGATTTTGTGGCTCATGCCCTCGGAAAAGACGGATATAAAGTAATCAAGGCAGGCGCTTACAAGGATGTGGTGGAGATATTGGAGTCCATGGGTGAGTCTCCAGATTTACTCCTTACAGATGTTATAATGCCTGGTGTTAATGGCATTGAAATGTACAGACGCCTCAAAAAGGATTATCCATCACTCAAGGTACTCTACATGTCTGGAAATGCCCCGGAAACTGTTCATCTTGAGGAGGAAGAGAATTTTCTCCAAAAGCCCTTTTCGGTAAAAGACCTCAGAGAGAGGATACGTGCGGTGCTTGATGAGAAAGATGTGGAGAACAGATTAAACGCTGGTTCTATGGGGCTGCTTCAATAGGAGTTTTTTGTTCTTTTCTTTTGCTCGTCCAAAAGAAAGAACCAAAGAAAAGGGCGCCCCGTTGCCGCTTTTTCCTGCGCGTGGAAGCAACAGGCCCTGGCGGCGTCCATGCCGCCACCCCTTCGGGGCCTGACCTGGCCTGTCACTCCCATGCTCGGCGCGGCAAAAGGGGTGAAAAAGCATCTGCTGGTTTCATGGTCAGCGCAAAGCCAGACTATGGTTCAGAGCCAAGCAGGGGGTTATTTGTAATGAAGAAACAATACCTTCTGGCTAGCTCACGGGAGAAATGGATTGTTTCCTGAGCCTTATGGAGGCAGGGGTGATCTCAACGAGTTCGTCGTCGTTTACGTAGGAGATGCAATCCTCAAGGCTCATCTCCACCGGAGGGGTGAGAATGACAGCCTCGTCAGAGCCTGCGGCCCGCATGTTGGTGAGCTTTTTTCCCTTTGCAGGGTTCACCACCAGGTCCTGGGGGCGGCAGTGCTCTCCAATTATCTGCCCCTTGTAGAGTTCCTGGCCAGGGCGGATAAAGAGCTTCCCGCGTTCCTGCAGGTTGAAGAGGGCGTAGGCCACACTTGTGCAGTTTTCCTTGACCACCAGCACGCCGTTTACCCGGTTTTGTATCTCACCAGCGTAGTCTCCCCAGTGGGAGAAGACGTAGTTCATGACACCCATGCCCCTGGTGTCTGATAGAAACTGGGAACGGTAGCCAAGGAGGCCTCTTGTGGGGACGATGAATTTCATCCTCACCATGCCGTTTTTCACCTCCATGTCCTTCATTACGCCCTTAAGTCTTCCAAGCTTTTCTATGACCACGCCCTGGTAATGCTCATCCACATCAACTGTAAGCTCTTCAAAGGGCTCAAGAAGCCTGCCTTCCTCCTCCCTCATGATGACCCTTGGGCGCGTAACCTGGAACTCGTAGCCCTCACGCCTCATCTTCTCTATCAGAATGGAAAGATGAAGTTCACCCCTCCCTGAGACCTTGAAGCCGGCAGAGTCAGAAAGGGGTTCCACCCTCAGGGCCACATCTGCCAGGGTCTCTCTTTTAAGCCTCTCCTCCAGGTGCCGGGAGGTGACAAATTTGCCCTCCTTTCCTGCAAAGGGGGCATCGTTTGGGATAAAGTTCATGGAGATGGTTGGTGGGTCTATCTCAATAAGGGGAAGGGGCGAAGGGTTTTCAGGGTCCGTAAAGGTTACACCCACGGTTACATCCTCCATGCCCGCAACGGCCACAATGTCGCCAGTAGAGGCCTTTTCCAGGGGAACCTGCCTGTTCCCCTCAAAACCAAATATCTTGGTTATCCTGACAGGGCTTATGGAGCCGTCCCTTCTGGCAACAACCACAGAGTCTTTTATTGAAAGGGTCCCGTTTGAGAGCTTCCCAATCCCGAGCCTGCCTAAATAGGGCGAGTAGTCAACCGTGTTTATCTGAAGCTGAAGGGGGTGCTCTGGGCTACCCGAAGGGGGTGGGACGTGGCGGATTATCATCTCGGAAACAAGCTCCATGCCCTTACCTGCTTCAGGCCTCTCCTCTGGTTCCCTGAGCATGTAACCCTCCTTGGCAGAGCCGTAAATCACCGGGAAATCAAGGATGTGGTCTGGGGCGTCAAGCCTCGCCAGCAGGTCAAAGACCTGATCCACGCACCAGTGGCAGCGGGCTGCCTCCTTGTCTATCTTGTTTACCACAAGGAGGATGGGAAGGTTTGCCTTAAGGGCCTTTTTCACCACGAAGAAGGTCTGAGGCATGGGGCCTTCCTGGGCATCCACAAGAAGTAGCGCACCGTCGGCCATGCGCAGTACTCGCTCCACCTGCCCGCCAAAATCTGCATGTCCTGGCGTGTCGATTATGTTGATCCTGTATTTTCCGTGGGTATAGGATCCGTTCTTGGAGGCAATGGTGATGCCCCTTTCACGTTCAAGGTCCATGGAGTCCATGAGCCGCTCCTTTACCTGCTGATTCTTGCGGAACATGCCGCTTGAGCGGAAAAGCTGGTCCACAAGGGTGGTCTTTCCGTGGTCAACGTGTGCGATTATTGCCACATTTCTTAAATATTTCTGTTCTGTCATCTATACTCCTTTGTGAAAAGAACCCTTTAAGGGCCGTTTTAAAGGCCGCTTTCCCCTTGCACAGACCATAAGCCAGCTTTTAACTTCGGACAGATGATTCTCAACTGCTTTTTTAAAGGGATTTTAAGCTGAGAATGGAGCCTGGGGAGATGTTTACGCCTTGCGGCATGGAATATTAAACCAGGCTCCAGGAAAGGCAAGGTATTAAACTGTTTTTTTATTTTGGGTTTTGCGCTTAGTAAAGAGTAAAGGGGTTAAGGTAAATGGACGGGAAAAAGGAAAGGCTCTGCCAAATAGGTGGCGTTAGCGTTCAAATAAGGAGAAAACCTATAAAGAACCTTTATATCCGCATTTTGCCCCCAAATGGACATGTTGTTGTAACCGCCCCTGAAGCCGTTACATTTGGTCACATAGAGGCCTTTGTTAAAAAAAGGCTTTCCTGGATAAGGAGGCAGAAAAGGCACGTGGAGCGTTCCGTCGTGCCCCTTATCCCTCGCTTGGAAAACGGCAGAACACTTGAATATCTTGGTAGGTCCTACACCCTTATGATAAGGCTTAGCAGGCAGGCTTCCATTTCAAGTGAGGGTTCAAGGCTCATCTTCTTGGTGCCGGAGGAGTGTGAGGAGGGCCTTTTGGTTTCCATGCTGCTTGAGTGGTACGCTCTTGGGCTAAGGAAGGTGGCCTCAGCTGTTATTGAGCGCTATGAAAGCAGGATCGGGAAAAGGGTGAGAAGGCTTCGAATACGGGTCATGAAAAGCAGGTGGGGAAGCTGTAGCGCCTCCCGGGCTGCAATCACCTTGAACCTTGACCTTGCAAGGCTGCGCAAGGAACTTATCGAGTATGTCACTGTGCATGAGATGGCCCACTTGGTTAGAGCAAATCACGGTTCGGGGTTCAAGGCCTTAATGGATGGCCTGATCCCTGGCTGGAGGCTCCTTGACAGGGAACTTGGAGGCCTTTCCCCGGTCCTTTGCTACTTGCAGAAACAGCCAGAAAAGGCCAGGCGGTGACTATGCTTTTATCTCTTTTTCATGATGCCGGCCCTATCCGTGCCTTTATTGCCTTGTAGGCGATCTGTCCGGAGACCGGGCAGCGGCTGTCAATGTCTGTCAGGAAGTTCACTGTCTTGAAATCACAACTCTTTTCGACAAAGGGAATGCCCCTCCCAAATGTGTTGGGAATAAAGATGGTGTCCGGCCTAATGGATTCCGTGACATTTGCTACTGCAAGGCATGAGCCCTTGGGGCTTTCAACCTTTATCTTTTGTCTGTGGCGGATGCCTGCCTTTTTTGCCGTGTCCGGATGAATCCAGCATTCCTGGCACGGGGCGTGTTTGTGAAGCATCTGTACCCAGTGGCAGGTATGGCCCATTATGGACTCAGACGGCCTTCCTGTGGTAAGGATCAAGGGGAAGGAGGCCTCCTTTCCCCTTTCTTTTTTGAGCTCGGCCTTGAACATAAAGGTCTTCCCCTTTTGAAAGGGGCAGGGCACAGGCCTCTTGGAAAACTTAACGGTTTTTGTGCCAAGTGTTGTTAGGGCCTTGTCCGAGTAGAAGTCTGGAAAGACAGAAAGGCCGAGGGAGGAAAACATATCCTCTACTGATTTAGTCCAGAACTCCACCTTCCCGGAAGGGGTAGGGAATTTCTTGTCAAGAAAAAGGCTGCCCCGCTCCTTGATTTTTCCGTTTTTGACGCTAATTGGGGCGCAAAGTGCATTATCCTTTTTTGAGGTGAAGTTAGCCACGGTGTAGCCTCTTTTTTTGCCGCAAAGGTCCTGCAAAAAGACAGGGTCCTTGAGGCTGTCTGTAAAGATATCTCCAAAGCCAAGCCTTTTTCCAAGCTCGATCCACCACCACCTGTCGGGCCTGGCTTCACCAGGCGCATCCACAAGCTTCGGGCACCATACGAACCTGCTTTCGTCAGAAACCGGGGAAAGCCCTCCTGCCTCTATCCAAAAGGCAGCAGGCAGCATGAAATCGAAATAGCGGGTGCCTATGTTTGGGACGATCTCGTTGGTCACACTTAGATCAAGCTTTCCAATGAGCCTCCTAAGCCTGCGCTGCTCTGGCCACTGGACTGCCGGTGTGCCCGTTGAGATAAGGGCCCTTAACTTATATGGGTAGGAAGGGTTCTCAAGGGACTCAAGCCACATTACGGGATTTTTCCCGAGCTCCCTTCTTGCCTTTGGGATTTTTTCCTTGGGAAGTGGAAGAGAGCCAATCTTAAAGGCCCCGTTGTTGAGGCAGGCATAGCCGTTTCCCTTCCTTCCGTATCTTCCCGTCATTGCCGCAAGAAGGGAAAATGTCCTGTGAGTATGGACTGCATTTACATGATGGCTTATACCTGCATTTGCTACCATTATGAGCCTTTCTGAGCGGGCAAGGAGAAGCCCAAGACGTTCTATCTCACTTTCAGGTATGCCTGTGATCCTTTCTGCCCATTTAAGGGTGAAGGGGCCTTCCAAGAGAAATTTCTTATACTTTTCAAAGCCAACAGAGTGATTTTTTAGAAAGTCCCTGTCCGTAAGATTTCCTTCCACCAGGAACCTTCCAAGGGCAAGCCCAAGGGCAAGATCGGTTCCAGGCCTTATGGCAAGGTGCCAGTTGGCAGCCTCTGCCGTCTCAGACCTTCGAGGGTCAATGACAGTTATGTTGCACCCGCCTGACTTTTGAAGCATCCTGAGGCGTCTGAACACCACGGGCTTTGTTGCTGCCATGTTCGAGCCCAAAAGGACGTAGTCTTTGGCAGAAAAAAAGTCATCCTCCGTGTACACCCATGGCGTGTTTCTGGTGCCAACCACGGTTTCGGTGCCTATCTTTCCGGAATAGTTGCAAAAGGGCCCAGTCTTTTCCCAGTTTCTCGTGCCAAATAGCCTGCAAAGGGCCTTGCTTATGTACCTTGCATCAAGGGCGCTCCTGCCAGATGCCCAGACCCCGAGGGCCTCTCCCCCGTACCTCTTTTTTATTTCAAGGAGCCTGTGACCAATCTCGTCAAGGGCCTCATCCCAGTCTATCTCCACAAGTTTCGCCTCATCTCCCCTCCCAGCGACCCTCTTTAAGGGTCTTTTGAGCCTGTAGCTGCTCCTTAAAAGCTCAAGGCTCCCAAGGGGTTTCATGCATATCATGCCCCTTGTCAAGGGATCGTCAGGGTTTCCTGTTACGTGGACCGCCTTGTTGTCCTTTACATATACGATCATGCTGCAGCCGCACTGACACCACATGCAGCCTGTTACGTGTTTTTCACAGCCCTTTAAGAGGGCTGAAGATACAAGGGCCCTCGCCTCCTTGTAGGAAAGGCATGGCAGGATCGCGCCAGAGGCCCCTGCCATAAGGGCAAGCTTTAAGAGTCGTCTTCTTGATACTTTCAAGGTCGCCTCCCGGATGCCTTTTGATAAAAAAATGAACGAATTGAGAATAGTAGATTTAAATTTTGATTATGTCTAATAGATATTTTCTATTATTAATTCGTTTCCATAAGTTTTAGAAATGTAGGTTAAGACGCAGTCATTAAATGCTTAAGGCAAGGTTATTATAGGTTATAGCAATGAATATAAGTGTTTTTGTCGATATTTTTTCTTTGAATGCGCAGGGGCATTTTGTTAACATCGTGGGAAAAATTTCCAGGAGGCCCAGGTGTTAACGAAATATCGTTTAAATCTTATTGTACTAACGCTTTTGGCCGTTTTCTGCGTCTTGCCGTGCCAGGCAGGGCAGGAGGTGTCGGGAACGGTTACATTTTCCTTGGATCTATCCGGGCACGGCTCTAGCAAAGAGGCAAGGCTCTGGATGCCTTATCCCGCATCGGACAGGTATCAGAAAATAGAAAATCTCAGGTTTTCCGGCACCCAGAGTTATTTGGGCATCCACACGGACAGCAAATATCAAAGGCTCATAATATTTGCCAAATGGGCAAAGGGTGTTAAGGAGCGCAGGCTTACCGTTTCGTTCCACGTAAAAAGACTTGAGAGACTCGATAAGGACCTTCCTGAAAAGGAGCCCTGCTGGGACAGGAGCCTGTTTCAAGATTATTTAAGACTAAACCCTGCTTCTTTAAAGGCTGAAAAACGCCTTAAGAAGCTTGCGGAAAAGATTGTTTCAGGAAGGACAGGCATTCAGGAAAAGGCCATGGCCACTTATGACTGGGTGATAAGGAACATGCAAAGAAAGCCAGAGACCTGTTACTGCGGTGATGGGGATGTCTCTGCCCTTCTTTCTAAGCTCAGGGGAAACTGTGTGGACATCCACTCGGTATTCGTTTCCCTTTTAAGGGCGGTAGGAGTGCCTGCAAGGGAGGTATTTGGAATCAGGCTTTCAAAAGGACGTGGCACAGGGGACATAACCAAGTCCCAGCACTGCTGGGCGGAGTACTACCTGCCTGGATACGGCTGGGTGGTCATGGACCCAGCGGATGTCCTGAAGATGACGCTTGTTGAGGGACTTGAGCCGGATTCTGACAAGGCCCGCTCCTATTTCCGTTATTACATGGGTGGAGTAGACGCCTACAGGTTACGTTTTGGTATCGGAAGGGACATTGTGCTGAACCCTCCATCTTCTTCAGGGCCGGTTAACTATCTTATGTATCCCTACGCTGAGGTGGGAGGGCGCCTCCTCGATTTTAAGAATCCCAAGGGATTTTCCTACAGGATAACATTCGCCCCTGACAACCCCCGAAACCATAAGGGGCAGAAGAGATAATGGAATTCAGGCACCTTGAGGTATTCATGGCCGTCTGGCAGACAGGAAGCATCACCCAGGCGGCCAAGGCCATTAATCTCACCCAGCCTACAGTGAGCGCTCACCTGAAGGCCCTTGAGGAAAGGGTGGGAGTGAGGCTCTTTGACAGGGCAGGCAGGGCAGTGACTCCAACCGCAGCAGGCAGGCGTTTTTACGGCTACTGTAAGCAGATACTTAGATTGAGGAGCGAGCTTGAAAGAGACATCAGCCAGCTTCTTGATCCAAATTCCGGAACCATTGAAATAGGCGGGTCAAACATACCAGGGCAATACATACTTCCAAGGCTCATAGGCGAGTTCAAGGGCCTTTACCCGGATGTGCAGGTGTCGTTAAAGATAGGGGATACGGCAAATATAGTTTCACTCGTTCATGCTGGAACCATTGAGCTGGGAATCGTTGGGGCCCTGATAGAGAAAAAGGGGTTAATCTTTGAGCCAGTTTTTAGTGACCGGCTGGCCTTTGTGTTTCCTTCCAACGACCCAGGTCTCAGGGGCCTTGAGTCCATTGATGTAACCACCCTTTCCAGGCAGAAACTCATTTTGCGGGAAAAGGGTTCAGGCACAAGGCTTGCCGCTGAAATAGCCCTTCAGAATGCAGGTCTTGGCATAAGAGGCCTCAAGGTGGTGGCCGAAATGGGAAGTACAGAGGCCATCAGGCAGGCCGTAAAGGCAGGTGTTGGATGCGCCATATTGTCCCTAAGGGCCGTTGAGGACGACCTGAAATCCGGATCCATAAAAAGTATTCCTGTCAGGGGCCTATCAACAAAACGCCTATTTTACCTTGTCTGGCACGGCAAGAGGAGCCTTTCACTTGCATCTCTGCGTTTTAAGGATTTCCTCATAAAAAACAGGGAGCTTTGACCCATCCATACTCACTAAAATTTACTTCCTCCTGATGGGTTTCTGCCCATTATTAGCCTAAAACTTCCCCGATTTCTGTGATAAGTAGATATAAAAAGCATCAAGAGGAAGAGGGTGAAAAAGATTCCCAGGCCAGACAGAGACAGGGCTGCAACGGTCATGAGGGAGGTTGGGCTTCCCATACTCACCTCCATTGTTATTGGGGTTGTTGCCGGACTTGGTGCCGTTCTTTTTCACTTTCTCTTAAGGCTTGGAAGTATAGTGCTATGGACCACTCCTGAGGAGCTATCCTTGCTCCCAGCATGGGCAAGGCTCCTCATACCTGCCAGTGCAGGCCTTTTTGCAGGAATAGTAATCTCAAAATGGGCACCGGAACTCAAGGGACCAGGGGTTCCCCACGTCATGAAGGCCCTGGCCATTGGGGGAGGGAGGATCAGACACAGGGTTACCACACTCAAGGCAATTGTCACATCCACCCTCATCTCTGCAGGGGCATCGGTGGGCAGGGAGGGCCCAATAGTTCAGATAGGCGCATCCATTGGCTCAACCATATCGCACCTTTTGTCCCTGAATCTTGAAAAAAGGCGTCTTGCCGTGGCATGCGGGGCCGCAGCTGGCATGGCAGCAACCTTTCAGGCACCCATTGCAGGGACAATGTTCGCCGTTGAGATACTTCTTTTTGACCTGGAAGTGGCCTCCATGAGCAACATTGTCATTTCTGCAGTCATTGGGACAGTGGTGGCAAGGCAGATCTTGGGAGCAAGGGCCACTATACATCCTGCAAGTTTTGCCCTGGTAAGCCACTGGGAGCTTTTGATCTACCTGGTTCTTGGCTTGGCGGCCGGTGTTGCAAGCCTAATGCTCATATGGAGTCTCTTTAAGCTGCCGCGATTGTGGCGGAAGGTTCCAGGCCCTGAGTGGTTAAAACCGTGTCTTGGAGGGCTTTTGGTGGGCCTCATGGGGCTTTTGACTCCCCAAGTCCTTGGAGTGGGCTACGGTGAAATCCTCAAGGCCCTTAATGGTCATGTCCTGGTTTCAGTGGCCCTGGTCCTTTTCCTGGCCAAGATAGCCGCCACAAGTATCTGTATAAGCTCAGGCATGAGCGGCGGGATATTTGCCCCATCCCTCTTTATAGGTGCAATGCTTGGCACAGTAGTTGGCAGTCTAGCAGTCAAGTTTCTGCCAATACCTGGGGTAAATCCTGCCTACTACGCCTTGGTAGGAATGGGAGCCGTGGTCAGCGGTACCACCCTTGCCCCCATGACCGCGGTGCTCACCATATTTGAACTGACATACACCTACCAGGTCATCCTTCCCCTCATGGTCGCCTGCATCCCAAGTCTTCTGGTTGTAAGGCTCCTTCACGGCTACTCGGTTTATGAAACCAAGCTTCTCATGGAGGGGGTAAGACTGGTGAGAGGGCACGAGGTGAACAGGCTAAGGGACATGAGGGTCTCTGAATTTATGAGCCCGCTTACGGAGTTCGTACGAGTTGATACCCCGTTTTGTCAGCTCGTGGACCTTCTTGAGGAGAGCAGCTTTCCACATTTTGTGGTTCTTGATGAAGATGGAAAGCTTGCAGGCGTGGTAACGGTGAGAGATATTAGAAGGTATCTGGTTCACCGTGAGGCCTGCCCTCCCGATCTCAAGACCGCGGATGTCATGACCCCTAATCCTGTAACCATAAGGGAAGACGACAACCTTGAAACAGCCTTTAACATATTTGCAGAAAAGGGTTTTTCTTTTCTGCCTGTGGTCTCTGCATCAAATCCCCGTGAGGTCGTTGGGATACTCAAGGAGAGTGATTTCCTGAATGCCTATCATGAAAGGCTGGTAAAGGAACGGGCCTTTTCCAATATCCCCACCTTTGATATCTTGAAATGAGATGAAGACCAACGCCGGCCTTTTCTGATACTTGCTGATAGAAAATGGAGCAAATTAAAAGCTTCGGATTGTTTGAATATTTCTTTAAGAGAAGGAGGAAAAAACATGGGTATGTTGAAGGAATTCAAAGAGTTTGCAATGCGTGGAAACGTGGTGGACATGGCCGTTGGAATTGTTATAGGGGCAGCCTTTGGAAAGATAGTTTCTTCCTTTGTAAAGGACGTTTTAATGCCGCCCATCGGGCTTCTTCTTGGAGGCGTTGATTTTACCGGCCTTGCCATAACTCTGAAAGAGGCGGCTGGAAAGACCCCGGCGGTCACCCTCAACTATGGAAGGTTTATCCAGAGTATTGTGGATTTTACCATTATTGCATTTGCCATTTTCATGGTGGTCAAGGCCATGAATACCCTGCAAAAGAAGAAGGAAGAGAAACCGGAAGAGCCCCCAAAGCCCTCCAATGAAGAGGTATTGCTAACAGAGATCAGAGACATACTGAAGCAAAAATAGTTTTCCCCCTGCCTGGAAATCCTAAGAAGGGCTGGCCTTTGCCGGCCCTTCTTGACTGGAAAAATTTCATCTGATAGAAACGCCACAGGTACGTTTACTGCCAGTAACTTCTTGCTAGCTTTTTTTGGGGGGTTTTAGTTTTGGCTTTATTTGGGAATAGGGAGTTTCTTTGAAAGGCGTTTCATCATCGTTACAAGCGTCAGATTAGTTTTTTTCTGTTTCGTAATTCTGGGCTTAGGCCTCTTTTTAAAGGCCCATGCCCTTTTTGCAGCCCCCGTTTTAAGGGTTGATGCAGGCCTTTCCAAGGTCGATCTGTCTCCTTATCTTGAATTTTTGGAAGAAAGAGGCAAAAGGCTTTCTATCCGCCAGGTTTCAGCTCCTCCTTTAGATAAAGCCTTCAGGCCCACCAAGGTCATAAATTTCGGCTTTGACAACAAGCATCCTTGCTGGGTCAGGTTTAAAGTAAATAACACCTTGGACAAACCAGTCGCCTGTCTACTTGAGATAGCTTTTCCCTTCTTGGACCACATAGAGCTTTATGAGCCAACCGAAAAGGGCTCCTTCAAGCTCCACAAAGCTGGCCGTGCCCTTCCTTTCCATTTGAGGGAAATAAAACACAGGAATTTTCTGTTCCATGTCAAAATCCCTAAAGGCTTGACCACCTTTTATGTCCGAATACACACTGAAAGCGCCATGTATTTCCCCATGACATTGTGGAATGAGCATGTTTTTTGGAAGGCTGACCACGAGGCCCAGTTTGTGCTTGGGCTTTACTACGGAATCATGCTGGTCATGGCCCTTTACAACCTTTTCATCTTTTTCTCCTTAAGGGACAGGGCCTATCTTTTTTATGTCCTTTACATAGTATCCTTTGCCCTCTACCAGATGACGGCAAACGGCCTTGCCTACGAGTACCTCTGGCCAGGTGCCACCTGGTGGAACAGGAATTCCACCCTTTTCCTTGCAGGTGTAACCATGATCTGGGCCATTTTCTTTACAAAGTTTTTTCTGTCAACACGTAGCGCTGTGCCTTTCCTTGACAGGGTGCTAAATTGGATAACCCTTGCAGCAGTGGCCCTTGCCGCCCTATCCCTTGTTATTAGCTATGGCATCATGCTGAAGGTCACCCTCATTATAGTTGCCTTTTTCGTTACGTTCCTGCTTCTTTCTGGTTTTGTCTGTATGAGGCGTGGCCAGCGCTCTGCCCGCTATTACATACTTGCCTGGACTGCCCTTTTGACCGGGGTGATGATACTCATTCTCTGGAATGTAGGGTGGCTGCCTTCCCGGTTTTGGAGCATCTATAGCATACAGTTTGGCTCGGTGCTGGATGTGGTGCTTCTTTCCCTTGCCCTGGCAGACCGTATAAACGAGCTTCGAACCGCCAGGGAGCAGGCCCTTAGGGCGGTAATGGCAGAACGAACAAGGGCCCAGGAGCAGCGCGAAGAGATGGTGCGGGAGCTTCACGATGGCATAGGCGCCATTGCAACAAATATTGGGCTACTTGCTGAAAAGGCAAGGCTTGCCAGGCCTTCTGGAGAGGTGGAAAAGGACCTTGAGACCATATCCCAGCTTGCAAAGAGGGGGCGTACGGAAATCAGGTCCTTCATGGAATGCCTGGATGAAGGAGACCAGAGAGCAGGTGAATTCATATCTGACTTGCGCTACCTTGGAAGCCAGCTCCTGTCAGGAAATGGTATCTCCTTTGCCCTTGATGACAGCGGAAGTTCACGGGATGCGAAACTAAGCCCCTTTGTTAGGCTAAACGTCATGAAGGTGTTCCAGGAGGCCCTTACCAACGTGCAGAAACACTCTGGGGCTTCAAGGGTTGAGGCAAGAATCAAGGTAACCGACCATGATCTTGAGCTTGTCATAACGGACAATGGCTGCGGTTTCCTTAATTCAAGCAACAACCGGGGCAGGGGGCTTAACAACATGAAAAAGCGAGCGGAAAGCATGGCAGGCCGCCTTGAGATAAAGGAGGAAGGCAAGGGAGGCGAGGTAAGGCTACACGTTCCGCTTTTTAAAGGGGAGACGAAAGGAATTTAAACGAGATGCGCCTTTTGATAGTGGAAGATGATGAGCTGCTTTTGCAAAATCTGAAGTTCCTTCTTGGGGCAGAAAAGGACATAGAACTTCTTGGTGGCTATACCACTGCCGAGGATGCCTTATCGTGCCTCGAAAAGGCAAAACCTGACATTATACTTCTCGATCTCGAGCTTCCGGGCATGCACGGCATAGAGTTCATACGAAGGGCAAAGACAAAGATGCCTGATGTGGAAATCCTTGTTCACACCATATATGGGGATAAGAAAAACGTCTTTTCCGCCATTAAGGCTGGCGCAAGCGGCTACATATTAAAGGGGGCTACGCCACGTGAGTTGATTGAGGCCCTTTACGAGCAATACCAAGGGGGCGCCCCCATGTCGCCGCGTATAGCAAGGGCAGTAATCCGAGAGTTCCACGACTACCAGGCAGAAGAGGAATTCATATTGACAAAACGGGAAACCACCATCCTTAGGCAGATCGAGGAGGGTTACACCTACAAGGAGATTGCCCAAAGGTGCAACATAAGCCCCAACACCGTCCATACCTATGTCAAGAAGATTTACCAAAAGCTCCATGCAAAAAGCAGGAAAGAGGCCATCCTAAAGGCCAGGAGAAAAGGAATTATCTGAATTTGTATCTATTAAGCTGCTAAGTATCGGATTTTCCATTTCTAAAAACGAAATTCATACCCCGTTTTTACCCATACCGGGTGATTTCTAATTTTTTGCTTTTCTTGTAGTCTCAAAACTGTTGGGGAAGAGGGGCCAGCAGCAGGAAAAATTCTTTTAATTCTCAAGCACCTTTTGTTTGCTATGTAAATGCACATGGTAATAGGTGTAGGAAGTATGTATTTTAGATTATCCCTTTAGTATTTTTATTTATTAAGAAGCCCACCGACTAGCTTCTTTTTATTCAACGATGAGGCTAACCGTCTCTTAGTCTCATAAGGGAAGAGGTTTGTCTAATTATTGTCTATAGTTGTGCGTTTGAATTAGTGAAAAAGGTTTCCATTTTTCCTTTGTCTTTGGAAAAAAGTTTCCATATCATTAGTTAATGATTAAAAACGTAGTGAAAATTCGAGGCTAAGTGATATATTTTATCTGTTTAGTTTGGCACTTTAATTGCTTTAGCTTTCCTAAATTAACATATTAGGAGGAAGTATCATGAAACAGTCATTGAGCTTGTCGTTATTAATTGTAGTATTAATTGTTTTTCCTGCTTCATCTAAGGCGATTACAATTTCATTTCAACCTGAAACTGTGAACGTCATAATGGGAGACTCCTTTTTGGTGGATCTTATCATTGAAGATCTCGGAGATGGGACCGCTCCATCGTTAAGTACCTTTTACATAGACATACTTTATGACCCAACTGTTCTGGGTGTAGATGACACCGACACCGATTCAGATGGTGTAATAGATAGTGTAAGTATTGATCCAACTGGTCAGTTAGATATTTGGGGGCTTGGATCCAATTGGCTTTCTGCCAGCATAACCAGTCCAGGCAAATTAAATGTTTATGATCTCTCTTTTGATTCTGAATCTGATCTTAATAATAATCAGGCTGACAGTTTCAAATTGGCTACAATCACCTTTGAAACGGTTGGTGTCGGGGGAAGTATACTTTCAATAGGTGCTGCAATCTTGGGAGATGCGGCAGGTGATCCTTTAAAAGTAGATATTAAAAAGGGTTCTGTAAACGTAGCTCCAGTACCTGAACCAGCTACCTGTCTCTTAATGGGGGTTGGACTTGCTGGTTTTTTTGGGGTGAGGAAAAAAAGTGGCTCAAGACGGTAGTCTAAATATGGGAGGTTAAGGTCTCAAAGGCAGCCTAATACCTTAATAAGTCAACATTAATGCTAATATGTAAATCCAATTTGGGAGGAGGAAAATGGATTTATCGATTTCAAGGAAGAAATTATCAGCGTTGTTAATTTTTATTGCCTGTTTGTTTTTAGGTCTACCAGCACAGGCAGAGACTTTCACTGTTCCACAAGATGCAAGTCCTGAGTCTTGTGTATTGCCTCAGGATGCAAGTCCTGATGAATGTTTTGGCATTCCACAGGATGCAAGTCCCGAGGACATTGAGCGATATCGGTTTTCGTGGAAGGACTTAACCCCTATTAAAGATCAAGGAACATGCGGAAGTTCTTGGGCGTTTAGCACTGTAGGTGCCATGGAAGACAAATTAAAATTAGGCGGTTATCCCGGAAATATAGAATTATCTAAAGAATTACTAATTGGACAATGTGGTTGCTCTGGTGATTGTCAAGGAGGATTAGTAGAAACTGCATTATATTTTCTGGTAAAAAATGGAACAACATCGGCGCAAAATTTATCTTATTCGTCGGGTTACTGTTTGAATAATGGAAGTTGCACCCAAAGTTGCAGCGGTTGTCCTACAAGCATTTTTGACCCACATCCTTGTACAGCTACCTGTTCAGACTTATGTCCGGATTTGAGTGGAATGGATGTGTTCAAAATTACAGATTATAATGAATTTTCCCTTAATCCCGGACAAATAAAAAGCGAGCTTATTAATAATGGTCCACTTGTTGCCTACTTAAGTTTGCCAGCGGCAGCATCTCCCAATAACCCTTTCCCGGTTCACGCTGTAGAATTAGTAGGTTTTGATGACTGTAGTCAGGTTTGTCATGATATATATGGAACCTGGGGGTGCTGGAAAATTAAAAATAGTTGGGGGGGGTTTGATGGATTTAAATATGACATTTACCATGAAAATGGCTATGGTTATATACCATATTGCACTAACACCCCTGTATGCAAAACTAGGGAAAAATGCGCTGCCATTATAAAAGTATTTGAAATAGGAGATGTTATTCATTAAGAAAGGAGTAGCCATGAATCAATACAAATATATCAATAATAAGATAAACGTCTTTTTCCTTACGTTGTTATTTTGTTTGATATCTGGAATTTTTTCTAAAAGTTCTTTTTCGATGATGAATCCGGCTGCGGTTTACTGTAATGCCCTGGGGTATACATATTCGACTGTTATGACCGAACTCGGTGAAAAGGGGTACTGTGGGTTACCTGATGGTAGTACAGTAGATGCTTGGGATTTCCTCCAAGGCAAGGTAGCCCCTGAATGGAGTTACTGCGCCAAGCAGGGTTTGTCCTACCGCCACTATGACGAATCAGACGATTCCGCTCCTTGCAAAGACTGCTTAGTCTGCATATCAGAAGATGGCAAGGAAGAAGAAGTAACTACATATATGGGATTGAAAGTCGTTGCGGGTGAATGCGGTGATGGGACATGTGGCATGCCGGAAAATTACAGCACATGCCCTCGGGACTGTCCTTCTGGGGGAATAGATGGATATTGCGACAAGGTAAAAGATGGCAAAGTAGACCCAGATTGCGCTGAAGGCGAAGACCCTGATTTTATAGTTCCCGGAGACTTAGATCACGATGGTGATGTTGATCGTAGTGACGTGAATATCGTTATGAGTCATAGGAATAAGTCTGCTGAAGAGTGTCCCGAATGTGATTTAGATGGAGACGGAAAGATAACAGTACTTGATGCTCGTAAGGTGATCACCATGTGTACATGCCCAAGGTGTGTTTGTTCGAACTAAGAAACGCAATTTAAGGAAGGCGTGCCGAAGGCTACTTTGTTCCGCCGCGGTACGCCTTTTTATTACCGAGAATCGAATTTTTCGCCTGAAAAGCACAATTCAACAAGATGTTTCTCCGGCCTGGAGCCTTCTTCCATTATTGTTTGGTACGCCTTATAACAGGCTTTCCCCTGAGGGGTGTCCCTGCCTAATAGAAAACCCAGCATTTTATAGCCATTGGGGTAGTAAGGGTGGTAATGAAGGGCCTTCAGTAAAAACCTCCTGGCGACCGCAAAATTACCTTTCTTGTACTCCAAGTATGCCAGCAGATGATAGGCCTTGTAAATGTCTTTCCAGTATCCAAAGCCGTTTATGAATTTTTTCTCTGCTTCCTCGCAAGTAGGCAGTTGGCCGGATTTTTCTAAAATAAGAGAAAGCCTTGTATAATTAGCAAGTCTGTCTAAGCTTGAAATCCCTGCAATACAAATTGCAATAAAAATCAAAAAGGAAGCCACTCTATGCCAGGCTTTCATTGTAAATGCCCTCTGTGAGTAACATTGCCATTATCAGCAAAAAACGCTGAAAAGGCATTTCAAAGGGGTAATCAAAGCACATGAGACCTGTCCAGGCTACGAGTTGGACAAATAAAACCGCAGCTTCAAGAGAACCATTTTTTTCATAGAGTTGCCAGCTCCATTTAAGAGATTTAAACAGTAAAAACAAAAGGATAAAAACACCCAGCGGACCAAGTTCACAGAGTAACTGCAGATAGTCATTATGCGTTCTTCTTACCTGGGTGTGTTCTGTGAAATAAACATGTTTCCCGTATTTTCGGTAAACAGGGTAGAAAAAACCCCAGTTGCCGGCACCAACGCCAAGTGGATTTTCCTTGAGCATTTGAAAGGAATTACTCCACCAAAACCAGCGCTCTGTTTGAAGAAAGAGAGAAGGTTTTTTGGTAAAAACAACGGTTTTTTCAAGTCTGTCTTTTATATAGTCATTTTTATAAATGCAAGGGATGGCAAAGCCTGATATTAAAAGCAACAACAGGACGCCACATATGATAAATTTTTTGGGAATAAAACGGAAATATCGTGCCCCGATCACGCCTGTCGCCATGCCTCCCATTAGGATTCCAAAATAGGAAGTTCGGCTGCCAAGGATCAGAATATAAAAAAGCTGTAATGAAAAAAGAACGATCAAGAAAAGGAGGGCTATATATCTTTTCTTTTTTAGAAAATAAGAGAGCGGAGCAAGCGTTAAGAATATAGTGCCACACACGGCTAAACCGGCACTGTGTCTTGCACCAAAGGTGGACGGATATGGAATTCCAACAGGAAAGAGCTGAGGGAATCGAATTCCTTTCCACTGACAAAGGCCTATAAACACGGCTATAGCCATGGAAACTAGAAGCCCACTCAAAAAGAGGAGTCGAGCTCGCTCTTGACGAAAATAATAGGCCAGCCCACTTGCCAGGACTGCAAGATTAATGTATTGAAAGGCCTCGTAAAAGACTGCCTCCTTAACAGGAGCCCATGATAGAGAGAGCAGGGAAATGAAGAACAGTACCATGAGCCCTTTAGCAACAGCAGAATTTTTTGCCTCGCCCACGGTAAAAAGCAGCCAGGCCAGCGCACCAATTAGATAAAGTTTGGGCTCCCTGTACAGGGTAAACGCATATTCGTGCATAACCTTTCCAGGAACCACCAGGAGAGGGGGCAATAGGCCAGCTAAAAATACCAGAATATTTTTAAGTACAGTTGAACGCTTAATTTCACGTCCTTTCAATGCTTGATGGTTCTCCCTTTCTCTGAAATAGTAAATCCCTCAACGTTCGTACAAAAGCCCCATAGTTATCCAGCATCACCGCATGGCCTGAATCAGGCACCTTTTCTACCGTAGCCGTAGAGCGCAAGTCCGGAGGTGGAGAAAACCCAGGCTTTGTTAGATCGCCTCTAATTATAATGGCCTTTTCGGCCTTGATGTTTATGAATGACCTGTAGGTCTGCGGGTCAAGGGCGCATCTAACAAGGCCCTGGCAGCACCTTTTAAAGGCAAGGCCAGATGTTTGATACATGGCCCTTGCCACGATTTTTGAATTGTGACTGTCTGGATTTTTGAGGTGTATTTTTGCAAAACCTTTCGGAAAGAGCAGGGGAAATGGCCTTAGAGCAGAAAAAACGGGCCAGGGAACCCTGGCAAGTCTTTTTGATATGGGAACATCCTTTTCAGTAAGAACTGGTTCAACAAGGATCAGTTTTTTTGACCTGACAGACTTCCATAAATTTATTGCAATTGGCCCGCCCATGGAAAACCCAACGATTGCACGTGTGTTCAACAGCCCCAGGCTTTTTATAAAGCTGGTTACGACTGCGGAAAATGCCTCCATGGAATAATCAAACCACCTGGGTTTTGAAGAAAGGCCATGGCCAGGAAGGTCAAGGGCTAAAAGCGAAAACTCCTTTTTAAGATTTCTGTCTTCCATGACATGGACCCAATAGTCGCTGCTGCAGGCAAGTCCGTGTATGAAGATAAGGGCGGGTTTTTTAGCAGTTCCCGCCATCTTGTAAGAAAGCCTGATTTCCTTGGTCTCAAAAGGTACATTAATAAAGAGATTTTCCATGTGTCCGGCTGAAATCTTGAGGAGAACTACGTTTTGCTTTTTATCCGTTCAATGATGCCTGTGGTTGAGACCTCTTCCTCAAAGGCAATCCTTTTAACATTTCCTCCTCTTGCCTTTACGAAATCAGCTCCAACGATATTTTCTTCCTCCCAGTCGGCACCCTTAACAAGCACGTCTGGTTCGATTTCATGGATGAGTCTTTCAGGGGTGTCCTCTGAAAAGATCACCACCATGTCTACAAATGAAAGGGCAGAAAGCACCTTTGCCCGCTCGTTTTCCCGATTTACAGGCCTTGAAGGCCCCTTTATCCTCCTTATGGATTCATCACTGTTAAGGCCTACCACAAGCACGTCGCCAAAGGCCCTGGCCTTTCTCAGATAGGAGACGTGGCCTGCATGGAGGATGTCAAAGCATCCGTTTGTAAAGACAACCCTCTGGCCTGCCTTTTTCCTGAAGGAAATCCTTTTTTTTGCCTCTTTAATATCAATAATCTTGGTCTCAAGGGGAAAGTTCCAGATTCCCTTGGGAATTGACGAGTTGAAAAAGGCCCTCAGGGACTGGATTTTATCAATATCTAACCGGGCAAGTATGAGCTCCTCACCGTCTCCTGCCTGTGAAAGCAAAGAGCCGTCAGGTGCTGCAACAAGGGAGGCACCTGCAAACTCTATGTTTCCACATCTTCCGCATACGTTTGCCGCAACGAGGAAGCACTGATTTTCCATGGCACGCGCCCTTAGAAGGGTTATGAGGTTTTCCTTTCGCGAAAGGGGCCAAAGACTTGAAACCATAAGGAGACTTGCACCCTCCTGGGAAAGCCTGCGGGCAAGTTCTGGAAAGCGGATATCGTAGCATATCATTGGGCCTGCAAGCACCTGGCCCGAAGATGTGTTTAAGCAAAAGGTCTTGGGGGCCTTGCCTGGTTTAAAGACAATTGGCTCGTTAAAGGGAGGAAAGAGGTGGAGTTTATCGTAACGAAGAAAAGGGCCTTCAGGCGGAATAAGGAACATGGAGTTAAGGATGCTTCCACCTGCGTATTCAAAGGGAAGGCCTCCGCAGATGGCGATTTTAAGCCTGCCTGCCCATTCCTTTAGATGCGAAAGTATCTTCGGGGTCTTACTGGCTGCCTCATTGGCCTCTTCCCTGTTCTTTAGTATCCCAAATGGGAAGAGTTCTGGCAAAAGGATAAGCCCTGCTCCATTTTTTGCAGCCTCACTGGCGGCCTCTACTACCTTGTCCAGGGTTTTGGCAATATCCTTTTGCGGACAGAGCTGAAATGCAGAGACGGTGAGTTTCACGATGTCTTAAGCCTCCACTTAAGGGTCTTCTTAAGCCCCTCTTCAAGGCTGTGGGAGGCCTGCCAGCCAAGTTCCTTTCTTGCCTTTTCACAGTTGAGGCAGCTCCTTTTGAGGTCGCCTGCCCGGGCCTCAGTGCGTTTCATCTCCCGCAGCTCATCTGAAATGTCCATCTTTTCCTTCATCACATCAAATATCTTTTCAAAAAGCTCCTGGGTCTTTGTCTCAATGCCCGTTCCTATGTTAAAGGCCTGGCAGCTTCCTTTGGTAAGGGCCTTGACATTGGCGTCCACCACGTCTCCAACAAAGCAGTAGTCCCTAATCATTCCCTGGGGGTCTTCAGGGAAGTGGAACAGTGTGCATCTTTTTCCTGAAAGGAGCCTGTCCATGAATATGGCAACCACCCCGGCCTCGCCGTGGGGAATCTGGCGTGGGCCATAGATGTTGGCATACCTCAATACCGTGTAGTCAATGCCGTATTGGTGGTTGTAGAAGAAAAGAAAGTCCTCTGAGACCGCCTTTGCAATGGCATAGGGGGAAAGGGGCTTTGGTGGGTAGTTTTCAGTTGTGGGATACTCCTTTGCCTCGCCGTATATGGCGCCTCCTGAGGAGATGAATATTACCTTCTTTACCCCCTTGTCCTTGGCAGCTTCCAGCATGTTAACGAACCCCTGGATGTTCACGTCCGCATCAAAGCGTGGGTCTTCCACAGAAAATGGCACCGAGATCTGGGCCGCATGGTGGTTTATGACCTCTGGCCTTTCGATCTCAAGGACCTTTTCAAATTCCGGACTTCTTATGTCGAGCAGGTAAAATTTTGCCTTTGGATTGAGGTTTTCAAGTTTCCCAGAGTAAAGGTTGTCGACCACCACCACTTCGTGCCCTTCTTCCACATAGGCATCAACCACGTTTGAGCCTATGAAGCCTGCCCCTCCTGTTACAAGAATCTTCATGATACCTCCATTTTATCATTAATATGTTGCTCTTTTTTTAAACGGCTACTAAAGGCTGGACGTAAAGAGACCAAGTGTATAATATCTGGCCTCATACCATCAATAAAATCATAGCATCAAAGGAAAGCTTATGCCAAAGGTCACCTTTTTGCCAGCAAATGTGGTGCTTGATGTCCCGTCTGATGAGAACCTGCTAAAGGCCGCAATGGGAGCAGGTATCCACATAAATGCAAGCTGTGGCGGCGCGGGGGTTTGCAACAAGTGCAGGATATTTATTGAAGAGGGCAAGGTAAAGGGCGAGGAGCTCCCGGAAGGGGGCTGGAAGGCATGTGCGACCTTCCCCGTGACGGACGTGGTTGTGAGGGTCCCTGTGGAATCCCAGATGGACAGGAAGGCCCTTACCCGTCCCCTTGCCAAAAAGGCCGCTGCGTGGATCAAGGTTCATGGCGAAAAGGTGCAGGTCAGGAGCGAACCGGCCATAACCAAGAGCCTTCTTTCCGTGCCAGAGCCAAGCGTTACAGACAACCTGAGCGACCTTGGGAGGATAAGACGGGAGGTTGGACAAGACTTTCACCTCGAAGTGGATAGCCAGGTGCTTTACAGGCTTCCTCATGTAATGAGGGATGGCAACTGGCAGGTGACCGCGAGCTTTATGGAGACCTCGTACCCGGGGCACAAGCGCCTTATCAGGGTGGAGTCAGGGGACCGAACCAGGGGCCAGCACGGGGTCTGCATTGATATTGGGACCACAACGGTTTCTGCAAGGCTCATTTCCCTCATGGACCAGAAGGTCCTTGCGGAATCCTCCGACTACAATCCCCAGGTAAGCTACGGTGAAGATGTCATCTCCCGCATGGAGTTTTCGAGAAAGGGAAACGGGCTCAATATCCTGCAGGAAAAGATAGTTATTTGCCTCAACAAGCTGGTTTCTGAGCTTCTTCAAAGGGCTGGAAAAGAAAAAGAAGACATTTGCCTCTGCACCATAGCAGCAAACACCGTAATGACCCATTTTCTTCTGGGCCTTGAGACGAGATACCTGCGCTCAGCCCCCTATACCCCAGTTGCCAATCGGTTTCCGCCTGTAAGGGCAAGGGAGATAGGTGTCGACCTTCCAAATCACGTGCGTATCTTCATGGCGCCTTGCGTTGCCAGTTACGTTGGCGGGGACATTGTGGCAGGCGTTGTTGGGGTTGGAATTAACCACCACCCGGAGCTTACCCTTTTCATAGACATTGGAACCAACGGCGAGATAGTGCTTGGCAACCAGGACTGGATGGCCTGCGCGGCCTGTTCCGCAGGCCCGGCCTTTGAAGGAGGCGGCATAAAGTATGGCATGAGGGCCACTGTTGGTGCAGTGGAGGTGGTGCACATACATCCTGAAACCTTTGAGCCCATGGTCCTCACCATTGGCGGGAAAAAGGCCAAAGGGATATGCGGCTCTGGAATAATAAGCCTTCTTGCAGGGCTTTTCATGTCAGGCGCCCTTGACAGACAGGGCAAATTTCGCAGGGATCTTCCTACTTCAAGGATTCGCGAGGGAAGGGACGGTTGGGAATACATAGTGGTGGAAAAGGAGGCCACTGCCATCGGTGAAGACATTGTATTTACTGAGGCAGACGTTGAGAACCTTATAAGGGCCAAGGGTGCCATGTTTGCCGGTTATCTCACGCTTCTTGAGTCCGTGGGAATGGCTATAGAGGACCTTGAGAGGGTGATCCTTGCAGGAAACTTTGGAAGCTATCTTGACCTTGAGCAGGCAATTACCATAGGGCTTCTTCCAGACATCCCAAGGGACAGGTTCTTTTTTGCAGGAAACTCGTCCCTCATGGGGGCGCAGGTTGCGGCCATATCGTGGCCTAAGTTCAGGGAAATGGAAGAGGTGGCCCAGATGATGACCCACTTTGATCTTGCAGACAATCCACGTTTCATGGACAATTACGTCTCCTGTCTCTTCCTTCCACATACGGACCTTGCCCTCTTCCCGTCGGTCAAGGAGGCCCTTAAAGACTAGTGATAAGGGCATGGTTTGGGCTTGACATGTATGATCACACTTTTTATGTTTCTTTGGCCTTGAACAAACGGTCCCATCGTCTAGCGGTCTAGGACGTCGGCCTCTCACGCCGAAAACAGGGGTTCGAGTCCCCTTGGGACCGCCATGGAAATTATAAGGGAGCCAGAATAGATATCTGGTTCCCTTTTTTTTCGCCTTTTTGTTGTTGATAGTTTTGTGGGGCCTGATGAAGATCAACCGGATGAATTATTATGGCTACATATGCACTTAATCTGCTAAACTTACCTTGATCTTGTGGGCAATGGTTCATGGTACGTACCAATGCAGATGCTAGGTGCTATTTAAGATATAGTCTTGTCCTTTGTAAGGGGGGGTGATGCGAACAACTTTTCTTTCTCTCATTGCCATATCGCTTGTCTGTCTTCTCGGGCCTTTTAACAGGGCCTGTTTTTCAGAGCCTTCCGGCAGGCTGGTGATATTTCATGCAGGGAGTCTTTCGGTCCCATTTTCAAGGATTGAAAGGGAATTTGAGGCCAGGTATCCGAAGATTGACGTCCTCAGGGAAATGGGAGGAAGTACCAGGATGGCAAGGCTTATCCGTGATGCAGGAAAGCCTGCCGATATAATAGCCTCTGCAGATTACACGGTAATAGACGAGCTTCTAATCCCCGGTTTTGCCACCTGGAATATCCGTTTTGCATCCAACCAGCTCGTTCTTTGCTATACGGATAAGAGCCGCTATGCTTCCATCATAAACGGTGAAAACTGGTATAAGATTCTCCTTAAAAAGGATGTGGCATGGGGCCATGCGGACCCGGACATTGATCCGTGCGGCTACAGGAGCCTCATGGTTATGCAGCTGGCAGAAAAGTTTTATAAGAAGCCGGGTCTCTTTGAAAGGCTCATGGCATTAAGGCCAAAGTCGCACATAAGGCCCAAGTCTGTTGAGCTCATCTCCCTTTTGGAAACGGGTAATCTTGACTATGCGTGGGAGTACCTTTCTGTGGCTGTGCAGCACGGCCTCAAGTATGTGCAACTTGATGACAGGATAAATCTAGGAAACGAGGCCTATAATCCGTTCTACAGGAAGGCACGTGTACGTGTGGCAGGAAAGAGGCCTGGCACATGGATCATTAAGAGGGGTAGGGCCTGTACCTATGGGGTCACCATTTTGAACAATGCATCAAACATGGAAGCGGCCACGGCCTTTCTTGAATACCTGCTGGCTCCCGAGGGCGGTCTCAAGATACTTAAGCAAAGCGGACAGCCTCCCATTATTCCGTGCCAGGTTAGCTCCAGAAAGATGTTTGAAAGCCTTCCCCCCTCCATTAAGAAGCTGGTTGTGATCCGCCAAAGCGGGCGCTAGGAGCCTTAGGGATTTCCCATGTTTCCCCAGAGGAACAGAAGCTTGTTCAGCCTCTGGTTCTTTGTATTTTCCCTGCCCGTACTCTTTTTGCTGTTTTTCCCCCTTGGAAGGCTTGTAACCGCTCCAAGTCCTGGAAGCCTCCTTCTGGCAATAAAAGACACTGAGGTTCAGCTCGCCCTCTTAAGGAGCCTTCTAACCAGCCTTGGTGCGTCTTTCATCTCACTTATCTTTGGTACTCCCCTGGCATATCTTCTTGCCAGGAGGAATTTTCCGGGCAAGAGACTGGTTGAGGGCCTCATTGATCTTCCCATCATGATACCCCACCCTGTTATCGGCATTGCCATCCTTGGACTTGCAGCCAGGGACACGGTGCTGGGAGACATTCTGTCCCAGTTAGGGGTCAGGCTTTTGGGTACATATACCGGCATAGTGACCGTCCTCACCTTTGTGGGTCTGCCGTTTTTCCTCAATACCGCAAAGGCCGGGTTTGAGGCCGTCCCACAGCGTCTTGAGCACGTATCCCTGAGTCTTGGGGCTGGTCAATGGGCCACCTTTTTCAGGGTGACCCTTCCCCTTGCATGGCGCAGCATGGTCCTTGGGATGGTAATGTGCATGGCAAGGGCTCTAAGCGAGTTTGGGGCGGTAATCGTGGTTGCATACCATCCCATGCTTGCCCCGGTTCTTATCTATGAGCGTTTTACCGCATTTGGTCTAAAGTACTCCCAGCCCGTTGCCGTGTGGCTCATAATCCTTTCGGTAACCCTCTTTGTGGCCATGAGGTTTCTTTCAAGACCGGTCAGGGACTGGTAAATGCTTGAGGTAAAAAATCTTACAGTAAGGGTTCCTGGCTTTGTCTTAAAGGACATAACCTTTGAGGTTAAAGAGGGGGAATTTTTTGCGGTCATTGGGCCAACCGGTTCTGGAAAATCCCTTCTGCTGGAATCCATTGTGGGAATACTGCCGGAAAATCTCGCTCAATACTCTGGGAAAATAGTCTGGAAGGGCAGGGATATCACCGTATTGCCCCCATACAGGCGGGGCTTCGGAATTGTTTATCAGGAATCGGCCCTTTTTCCGCATCTCAGTGTGAAAGAAAATGTCTGCTACGGGCTCAGGTATCTAAAGATTTCTTCTGCCCATGCCAGGGAGAGGTTTAACCTTGTGGTGGAAAGGCTCGGCATCGGACCGCTTCTTGAAAGGTTTCCTGCAAGGCTCAGTGGCGGGGAGAGACAAAGGGTCGCCCTTGCCCGGGTTCTTATGCTGAGGCCAAGGCTAATCCTCCTGGACGAACCCATATCCGCCCTTGACCCGCTTTTTCAGGACGATATCCGGGAGCTTTTACAGATGCTTCACAGGGAGTTTGGCCTTACCTTTGTCATGGTTTCCCATAACCTGGAAGATGTTATGCATCTTGCCCAAAGAGGGGCGGTGATGCACAGGGGCAGCGTGGTCCAGCAGGGAAGGATAGAGGATATCTTTGAAAGGCCTGCTTCAACCTTCGTGGCCCGTTTTGTTGGAGCCGTAAACGTCTTTCCTGCAAGTCTTGAAGGACGAAGGGCAGGGGTGGGTCCTCTTTCAATAAAAACGGCAGGAGGGTTTTCTGCTAGGGCTTCAGGGTATATTTCCATAAGGCCGGAATACCTGGTACCTGTTCTTGAAGGGCATGGTGGATCACAAATAGAAAACTGCTTAGAGGGCACTATCACCAGGGCGAGACAGAGAAATTTCCAGATGGAGGTTGGCCTTGAGGTTCAAGGAGTTAGATTTACAGCCCTTTGGCAAAAGGATGAGGCCCTTCTAAAAAGGCTTGAGGTTGGAAAAGTTATAAAATTTGGCTTTTCACCAGACCACGTCAATGTATTTAGTGATGAATGATGACATCATCCAGGTGATCTATCCACTCTCTTCCTGGGAACATGAGAGAGAAGGCGGCAACAGATACCGCATCTTCAAGGGCCTCCTTTGGCCCCTTGTTTGAAAAAATTGCATGAATGAGCCCTGCGTTAAAGGCATCTCCCGCCCCTGTGTTGTCCACGATTTTTTCCACCTCTCTTGCAGGGCATGAATATACGGATGTTTTTGAGGCAAGAAGTGCCCCCTTAGCCCCTGATTTTTTTGCAAGTATTGGCGGGGGCATCTTTTTGAAAAAGTCAAAGGGGATTTCCTTTATCTCCTGAATCCCGCTTCCAAAAAGCCCCTTTGAAATGACCTCCATTATGGATTTTTTGCCAAAAATCTGCTCAAATTCCACATCTGAGGCAAAAAGGAGCCATGTGCTTAAAAGGATCTCCTGAATTGTTTCATATCCCTGTGCCGCATAGACCTCTCCGGGGTCAAAGCTTACAATGCAGGAAGACGGACAAAGGGCAATAAGTTGCCCCTGAAGCTCCGGCCCTTCCTCCTGGGCAAGGGAACTAAGGTGAAAGAGACTACTGTTTCCCAAAATGGTCCTCATCTTGGGCGCATCAGGATCAATGGCAAGGCTTCCAGGCACAACCGCCAGAGCCCGGTCTTTACTTTCCTTGTCAATAACCACTATGCAGAGGTTGCTCTTTCCGCTGCGGTTCACCAAGGAGCAGTCCACTTCCTTCATGGAGTCAAGGAGAAACTCACCTTCATCATCTTCCCCCACCGTCCCAATAAAAAAACACCTGTGGCCCATGCGGGAGAGGGCACAAAGGGTGTTGGCAGCAGAGCCTCCGCCGCTTTTGGAAAGAAGCTTCGCCTCTTTTTCAAGCAGCGTAAGGAGATCCTTGGCACCTTGGTGATCCATCACGCACTCCCTGCCCGGCTCAAGGTCAAATCCGGCATTTCTGACAGAGTCGATATCTTCTACCTCATAGATGAGATCAAGGTTTAAGGCCCCACAACCTGTAAATATCATAATTCTATATCCTCCCCCTTATTCAGGCGATCTTTGTTCGTAAAATCTTGTGCCAAGACCATAACTTGTCCGTTTTGGGCCCGCATTAAAAATCAGCCCGTAAAGCCCAAAGAGGCTCATCCAGTGAGAAAAAACGAGTTTTTGAAAGAAAAGCGCAAGACGTCCTGCATAAAAAATACACGTTGTTACTTGACACAGATAATGGATTGCCAATATAGTGGTAGAAAGTGGTAAAAAGTGGGGGAAAAGGGGTAAGGTGAATGTTTCGTGGCAGATCGACCCATAATCTTGATTCCAAGGGTCGACTGAGCATCCCTGCAAGATTCAAGGATGTTCTCAAAACCAGGTACGACAACAGGTTAATAGTAACCAATCTGCCACGCTGTCTTGCCGCATACCCCATAGAGGAATGGCAGAAGATCGAGGAGCAGTTTACCAAATTTCGTTTCGGCCCTCCTAAGGTCCTGGCATTCAAGCGCTACCTGCTCGGTGCAGCGGTGGAATGCAGTCTTGATGGACAGGGACGCATCCTGATACCTGTGCATTTGAGGCAGGGGGCGGAGATAAAAAGGGAAGTGGTCCTCATGGGAATGCTGACCTACTTCGAGATATGGAGCAAGGACCTGCTGGACAGCGAACTGGTTGAGACAAGGGAAAATTTTGATGAGATTAGCCATGATATCATCAATGAATACGGCATCGGACTCTAATCTGGAGCACATTCATACGCCTGTCCTGGTAAAGGAGGTGCTGGAAGGCCTTCTTCCGGAACGAGGCGGCGTATATGTGGATGCCACCCTTGGTCTGGGAGGGCATGCCAAGGCCCTGCTTGAGGCCTTTCCCCAGGTAAATCATCTGATTGCCATGGACTGGGATGAAGAGGCCCTTGAGCTTGCCAGGGAGAGGCTGTCTTCCTTTGAAGAAAAGATTTCCTTTTACCATTCAAATTTCAAGAACATAGAGCTGGTGGTTTCTGAAGAGGGATATCCAGGGGTTGACGGAATCCTTATGGATCTTGGCCTTTCATCCTATCAGCTGGACGAAAGCGGCAGGGGTTTCAGCTTTATGAGGGATGAGCCACTGGACATGAGGATGGACAGAAACACCACCATCCTTGCCTCAGATATGGTTAATAAGCTGCCTGAGGAACGGCTGGCGCAGCTTATACAACTTTACGGAGAGGAGCCCTGGGCCAAGAAGATCGCGGCTGCAATAGTGGCGAGAAGGTCAGACAGGCCCATACTTTCCACTTTCGAGCTTGCAAGTGTGGTAAGGGAGGCCATTCCCCGAAGGTTTCATCCAAGAAAGATCCATCCGGCAACCCGGACCTTTCAGGCAATCAGGATCGCCATAAACAGGGAATTTGAGAACCTGACCCAGGCCCTTGAGTCGGCGGTAAGGGTTCTCAATCCAGAAGGCCGCATCTGCGTGATAAGTTTCCATTCCCTTGAGGACAGGATTGTCAAACACTTTTTCAGGAACTGTCAGGACTTAAAGGTGGTTACCAAAAGACCCATTAGACCCTCGGACAAGGAAGTCAAGGAAAATCCTCGTTCAAGGAGTGCGAAACTCAGGATTGCTGAAAAGGGCCCTCAGACCACGGAGGTGACAAAATGACAACAAAATCTGCAACCATCCGCATGCCTCAAAGGCGTAGTTACACCACAAGGACACCGCGCAAACCACACCCGGGGCCATCTGTAAATATATTTCAGTCTTCATTGCGCGGTGCACTAACCTTTCTCCTCCTTTTGCTCTTCCTTGGGTTGTCCGTGTTCGCTTCCTATAAGGTCAAAAGCGTGGCCAATGATATAAGTGTACTTGAACAGAGATATGCCACCATTCAGGAGGAAAACCTGCAACTAAAGAAGAGGTTTTCAAAAATGACATCAAAGGCGACTCTGGCAAAGATCGGCAAGAGGCTTGGGCTTAGGCCGCCTGCCGAAGACCAGATAATAACCCTGCCAGAGTAAAATGGGGAAACAGTTTGTCAGGGGCGGGATCTGCATGAAAAAGGATAGGGAGTCTGTGAAAAAGGGCCTTTCTGTCTTTTTGGGGGCAGTGGTCCTTTTTTTTCTCAGCCTGTTCATCTCAGGCTGTTTCGGGGAGAGGGTGTCTGAACAGCAACATCCGGACAACCCAGCTCTTGCCCCTGGCGTTTCTTTTAAAGATACTTCCAGTTCTGCAAGACGCCTGCTTGAAAGGCGTGCCATTGTAGACAGAACAGGCACTATTCTGTGCATTTCCAAAAAAGATCCTGAAAAGGGGGTTTTAAGGCTGAGGCCCTACAGGGGACTCCTGGATGACGTCCTTGGATATGTGGATCGCTACGGCCGCGGACTAGAAGGGCTGGAATATGTCTACGATAGTTTTCTCCTCTCCCGTGGAAAGGAAAGGGGCACTCCGGAGCCCCTTATCCTTTCTGTTGATAAGAATCTACAGGCCTTATGCAAGCAGAACCTTAAATGGCAGATCAGGCGCCTTAAGGCCAGGGCCGGAACGGTATTGCTCATGGATGTTCGTACTGGTCAAATCCTGGCCATGGCGAGCCTTAAAAGGGATGCGAGAAAAGGAAAGGCCGACTCGGGCCAGGAAAATCTTGCCATAAAGGGGCTGGTGAATCCATGGCCGGTAATGGTTGCCCTGGCTGAAGCACGCAAGCTTGATGAACGGGCCAAGGAGCGACAGGCCCTTGAAAAAAGTGGCAAACATGTTGGACAGGAAGCGGCCGGGAAAGACACTGCAAATCATGAAGAGCCGTTAATACAGGTAAAGAGGTGGCATTGGCACAGGTTTGGTGACCATGCAGGCCTTTGGACACGTCTTGATGATGAGGAGCTGGAAGGCCTGGCTTTGGGACCTGATCTTTTAACAAGCCTTATCACCGTTGGCCTGGGTCAGGAAACGGGAATAGACCTGCCTGGAGAGGTACAGGGCCGACTTCCATCCATGCTCTCTGCCAATGTTACAGATGTTATTTCGTCAAGGGCAAGTTCCACTCCCATACAGCTCTTAACGGCATATACAGCGCTTTTAAGAAACGCTAATCCCCCAAGGCCGCGTCTTGCCATGAATGGTGGCAACAATTCTGGAGAAGAAGGTGGAGACATTCACAGGCTCGTGCATGAAAAGGCACACGGGCTTTTTCTTTCCCTGGCAGGAGATGACTGCGGCCCTTCCATTGCCTCCTATTCTCCTGGCAGTTGCAGAGGACAGAAGTGCTACCAGGTCATTGGCCTTGGGAGTTGGCCTGCAGACAATCCCAAAATAAGTTATATTAGTGTCTTGTTTGACACAAAATTTACTCCAGCTCAAAGAAGGGGAACCCTGGGGAAAATGGCTTCCCTTGCCAGAAGGGGCGCCATTGCCCTTACTGAACAATACCGGTTCGCCGGCAGCATGAAGGCATCCGTTGACAACCGCTTCAAGGCGGCTGCCAAGACAGAGGCTCACCTCAAAATCATGCCTGATCTCAGGGGACTTTCTGTAAGGAGCGCCCTTGAACTGGCAGGCCGCCTTGGCATGAGGATACGCATCTCTGGAACCGGGATGGTGAAGAACCAGTACCCGAAGCCAGGAACCAGGGTCTCAGGTAAAAGGGAGTGCGTGCTCATCTGCGGTAAGGGCCCTGCTTAAGGGGTGGGTTTCCGGCCTTTCGGCCATTTTTTGAATAATCAGCAACTGAAGAGTTTTGGGAATTTGATGAGATTGAACAGGCTTCTGGAGGCTACAGAAAGTGTTGTCACCCTGGTTCAGGGAGACGCATCTGTAGATATTTCCTCCCTGGCAATGGACTCCAGGAAGGCGGCTTCTGGCTGTCTCTTCATGGCCCTTCCCGGGACCAGGGTCCATGGGTTCAATTTCCTGGAGGATGCGGTCAAAAGAGGTGCAAGCGCGGTTCTGGTGCCAGAGGAATTAAAGGAGTCTGCCAAAAAAAGTCTCCCAAGCTCCTTCCCAATACTCTCAGCCAGGGATGTTCAAAGGGCGGCAGGTCTTATTGCCCACGTCTTTTTCGAAAGGCCCAGTTCAAAGATTAAGGTCATAGGGATAACAGGCACCAACGGGAAGACCACCTGCTCCTATATCATAGAAGAGATTCTCAAGGCATGGGGCAAAAAGACTGCGGTTTCAGGGACCATATGTCAGAGGATTGGGGACAGGGAAACTGTCTCCTGCCTCACCACACCAGATTGCATAGCCTTTCACGGCTTTTTGAAGGAGGCCCTGGATGCGGATGCAGGGTACGTGATAACCGAGGTCTCCTCCCATGCCCTTCATCAGGGCAGGGTGGAAGGCTGCCGGTTTGAGGTGGCCCTATTTACAAACCTGACCCGTGACCACCTGGATTACCACAAAGACCTGGAGGATTATTTTGGCGCCAAGGCCAGGCTCTTTACCAGCGCCTACACCAGAAGGTGCGTCATAAACCTGGACGATCCCCATGGGAAAAGGCTGTTTCAGCATACAGGCCTGGAAAAGATATCCTTTGGGCTTGAAAATGAGAAGGCAGACGTTTTTGCCAAGGATATCAGGCTTGGTCCGTGGGGGATAGATGCCCTTATAGAGATCCAGGATCAGGAGTTGAAAATAACCTCAAGCCTCATTGGCAGGCACAACCTTTCAAATATTCTGGCGGCAGTTTCCGTGGCAATCTCCCTTGCAGTTCCAGCCTGGGCCATTAAGAAGGGCGTAGAAAAAGCAAGTCGCGTTCCCGGAAGGCTGGAACCTGTATCCATTAAGGGAAAAGAGGGTGTTACCGCCCTTGTTGACTACGCCCACACCCCGGATGCAGTAAGAAACGTCCTCAAAAGCCTCAATGAGATAAAGGCCTCGGGCCGGATCATTACGGTTATAGGCTGCGGCGGTGACAGGGACAGGGGGAAACGGCCAGAGATGGCCCTTTTCTCTGTTAGCCTTTCAGATCTTGCAGTTTTCACATCGGATAATCCCAGGACGGAAAATCCTTCCAGGATAATAGACGACATGCTGGCCGGGGTGCCTGCAGAACTGGCTTCCAGGGTCAGGGTCATTGAAGACAGGGAAGAGGCCATCTACTGGGCATGCTCCCAGGCACAAACCGGTGACATAATAGTTGTGGCAGGAAAGGGGCACGAGGATTACCAGATAATAGGAGGGGAAAGGCGGCCCTTTAACGACAGGAAGGTCCTCCTTGAGGGGCTCAGGCTTGCAGCAAAGGCTGAAGGTCAGAGGCGTCAAGATGGCTCTTTTCACCCCACCTTGGATAATGTGTGCCGGGCAACAGACGGAGAGGTGGCAGATGGGTTCAGGTTTATATCCTTTGATTCCGTTTCCACAGACAGCAGAAACATCCAGGAGGGGGCCTTATTCTGGGCCCTAAGAGGGGAAAGATTCAACGGAAACCTCTTTGCTGACAAGGCCCTTCATGCCGGGGCAGTGGCTGCTGTCTGCGAGGGAGTCCCGGAAGGGCTTGAAGGCCGTCCTGTGGTCTTGGTAAGGGATGGGCTTTTTGGCCTTGGCGAGTTTGCCGCCTGGTACAGGAGGTTCCTTGGCCTTAAAGCCATTGCCATTACAGGAAGCTGCGGCAAGACCACTACAAAGGACCTTGTTTTTTCCGTTGTTTCTGAGGCCTTTAAGGCAGGGGCAACCAGTGGAAATTTCAATAATCTCATAGGGCTTCCTCTGACAATTTTTTCCATGGCACCTGGAACTCTGTGGGCGGTTCTTGAAATGGGAACCAATGAACCAGGCGAGATCAGGCGTCTTTGTCAGATCGCAAGGCCTGAGATAGGGCTTGTCACCTGTGTCCGCCCCGTTCACCTGGAGGGTCTTGGCAGCTTAGAGAACATCGCCCATGAAAAGGGTTTTGTCTATGAGTCCCTGCCAGCGCATGGGAAGGCAATCGTTAACCTTGATGACGAACTTGTGGTAGAAAGCGCAAGGCGCAGCCGGGCAAAAAATGTTTGGGGATTTGGCACAAGGGGCAGGGCACTAATGCCTGGGTATCTGTCTCATGCGGTATTGGTCACCGGCTGGAATACCACGAACCAGGGGCTGGAGGTAGAGCTAGACGTTGATGGAGAAGGAGTTTTGGTAAGGTCGCAACTTTTTGGAGGGGCAAACGTATCAAACATTGCTGCTGCCTTTTGCATTGGCAGGAGCATGGGCATATCCATTGAACAGATTCTGGCTGGCATAAGGGCATGTCCTGCCCCAAAGGGACGAATGAATATAGAAGAGATAAAAGGCTGGGTCCTGGTGGATGATTGCTACAATGCCAATCCTTCGTCCATGGAGGCTGCCCTTGGTTTTGTAGAAGATTTTCACAAGGGCCTTGGAAGAAACCTCATCCTCGGCGACATGCTGGAGCTCGGCCAGGATTCAAGGCGTTTTCATCAAGAGCTTGGGGAGAGGGCCGCCTCTATTCGTCCCTCTGTGCTTGTCGCAGTTGGGAAGATGGCGGAATTTGTGGCCCAAGGGGCCATTAAAGGAGGGCTTTCCAGAAGCCGCCTCTACACCTTTGAGACCTCTTCGCAGGCTGCTCAGTTTCTAAGGGATGAAGAGGGTCTTTTCTTTAACGGCACAAAGAGAGTCGTTCTTCTAAAGGGCTCTAGGGGTGTCAGGCTCGAGGAAGTGGCCCTGGCAATAAGGCAAAGGCTTACGGAGGGGATTTAGATGCTCTATCACCTCCTTTATCCCTTACACATTCATTTCCCAGTCTTTAACGTATTCCGTTACATCACCTTTCGCACCATTTATGCGGCAATCACCGCCCTTGCCATCACCCTGTTTCTGGGCCCGTGGTTCATAAACAAGATAAAGGAGCTACAGTTTGGCCAGGTTGTGCGTGATGACGGGCCAAGAACTCACCTTAAGAAGACAGGCACTCCCAGTATGGGAGGTATTCTCATTAACGCCTCCATTATCGTTTCCACCTTGTTGTGGGCAGACCTTACCAATCTCTACATCTGGGTGGGGCTACTAATTCTAGTGGGGTTTGCTGTCATAGGGTTTTATGATGACTGGCTTAAGATACGCAAAAGGAGCAGTGCCGGCCTTGCTGGAAGGTGGAAACTCATCATCCAGGGGGCCCTGGTTTGTCTTTGCGCCTTTATCCTCATTAAGAGTGGTCACTGGGATACGAGGCTTAGTGTCCCCTTTTTCAAGAATCTACGTCCAGACCTGGGGCTTTTCTACATCTTTTTTGCATTTCTCGTTGTGGCAGGCTCCTCAAATGCCGTAAACCTGACAGACGGACTTGACGGCCTTGCAACAGGCCCTTTTGTCATCTCATCTGCCGTCTACACCCTGTTTTGTTACCTGGCAGGCCATTCGGGGCTTGCCCATTACCTGCAGATTCCCTATGTGGCAGGGGTTGGCGAGCTTTCCGTGTTCTGCGGCGCCATGGTAGGGGCAGGTCTGGGCTTTCTCTGGTACAACAGCTACCCTGCAGAGATCTTCATGGGAGACGTGGGCTCTCTTGCCCTGGGTGGCATTCTTGGAATCGTTGCAGTTCTTTCCAAACAGGAGATCCTCCTTGCCATTGTTGGTGGGGTCTTTGTTGCAGAGGCCATTTCCGTGGCCTTGCAGGTGGGTTACTTTAAGGCAACAAAGGGAAAGCGAATATTCAAGATGGCCCCCCTTCATCACCACTTTGAGATGCTTGGGTGGCCTGAACCAAAGGTCATAGTAAGGTTTTGGATAATCTCGGTACTTCTTGGACTTGTGGCAATAAGTACACTGAAGCTTAGGTAGATGGTGGATTTTAAGGACAGAAAAATCGCAATCATGGGCACCGGAGAGGCCGGGGCCTCTGCTGCCAGGTATCTGGCCCGTAAGGGGGCAAGGCTCTACTGCATTGATGATAGACCCACAAAGGAGTGGAATCACGCCTTTGTTGCGTGGTGCAGACAAAATGAAATCCAGACCCTTGAGTCAGGGGCCTCTTGCCTGGAAGAAATTGTTAAGGGGCTGGATCTTCTGGTTGTAAGCCCTGGCGTATCCCCCTGTCACGGGCTGGTGCTTTTGGCAAGGAAAAAGGGTGTGCAAGTTGTGGGCGAACTGTTTCTTGCTGCAAGTCTCTGGAAGGGTCCGCTCATTGGCATAACAGGTACAAACGGAAAGACTACTACCACCTTGCTTACAGGCCACCTTCTAAAAAGTGCAGAAATGGATGCCGTATGTGCCGGAAATATCTCGCCGCCCCTTTTTGATTGTTTTGATGAAAACCGGGAAGAAACTGCCGCTGTTCTTGAAATAAGCAGCTTCCAGTTGGAGTATTTCCTTGAAAATCCCCCTTCGTACATTAAAAGGCCCCTTTTTAGGGCGGCCGTGTGTCTGAACGTTGCCCCGGATCACCTGGACAGGCATGGGTCCATGGAGGATTATGCAAGGGCAAAGGAGCGACTCTTCTCCTTTCAGGACGAGAATTGCTTCGCAGTGCTTGGAGACGGGGCAGAATCCTTTGAGGTAAAGGCCAGAAAGGTTTTCTTAAGGGATATTGTCCTTGATGAGTCAGAAGGGACCCTTACCATTTCTTTTGAAAGCAAAAGGCAGACCTTTGACATTTCGGGGTGGAAGGCAGAAGGTGTGCACAATCTCAAGAACCTGGCTGCATCCCTTGTGTGTGCCAGGGCCCTTGGCGCAAAGGCCCCTTTGCTTGAACGCGGACTTTCGTCTTTTTGCATTCCAGGCCACAGGCTTGAGAGAGTTGGAAAACTTAACGGGGTGAACTTTATAAACGATTCCAAGGCCACCAACACGCATGCCGTGGTTACTGGAATAAAAGCCACCTGTGGAAAGGTCGTCCTGATAGCTGGAGGAAGGGCCAAGGGAGAGGATTTTGGTCAGCTGGCAAGGGCCTTGTATGGCCTTAAGAATGGAGACGGCCCCAAGGTGAAGGGAATTGTCCTAATTGGGGAGGCGGCAGAGGAGCTGGCAAGGAGCCTTGGACCATTTTTCAAGGACGTGGCGGTTGTAAGGGGTGATTCAGGGCAGGAGATTATGGATGAGGCAGTTGCCAAGGCCCTTTTCATGGCAGGTGAAGGTGAAAGCGTGGTCTTATCGCCGGCATGTGCAAGCTTTGATCTTTTTTCAAACTACAAGGAACGAGGCGAAGCATTTAAAAAGGCGTTTTTAAAGATGGCACAGGGTCAAGGATGAAAGGTATGAGGCTTGTCATCTCAGGTGGAGGAACAGGCGGGCACCTGTTCCCAGGAATAGCCATAGCCCAGGAGATTGCAGAACTGTGTCCCCTTGATCTCTTGTGGATTGGGACAGGAAGGCCAGTTGAGAAAAAGGTGCTTGAAGACATGCCCTGGGCATATGAGGTCTTAAATGTCAGACCGCTAAAGGGAAGAAGCGTCTCCGGTATCTTTAATGCTGCCCTCTCCCTGCCTGTATCAATTATAAAGGCCGCAAGGCTCTTGAAAAAATTCCGGCCTCACATGGTGCTTGGTGTGGGTGGGTACGTGTCCGGCCCAGTTGTCCTTGCGGCAAGGATGCTTGGAATACCAACTGCCATCCATGAACAGAATTTTTTGCCCGGGCTTGCCAATAAGATGGCAAGCCGTTTTGCCGACAGGATATACACGAGCTTTGAAGGTTCAGGCAGATTCTTTCGGGGAAGGCAGGTGGAGTGCCTGGGAAATCCTGTGCGGCGTCAGATACTTGACGATGCAGTGGATTTATCGCCAAAATCTGATCCTTTCAGACAGTTCCACATCCTTGTCTTGGGTGGAAGCCAGGGGGCAAGCGGTCTTAACACAATAGTAAGCTCTGCCCTTAAGATTTTGCATCAGTCGGGCCTTAAATTTCAGGGTATTCATCAGACAGGGGCAGATGAAAAAGACGAAATATCAGCAAGTTATGCCGCAAGCGGAATGAATGTCAAGGTGGAGCCCTTTATTGAGAGAATAGGGATTGCGTACTCGTGGGCTGATCTGATAATTTGCAGGGCGGGTGCAACCACTCTGGCCGAAATAACTGCAATAGGAAAACCAGCTATCTGTATCCCTTATCCTCATGCTGCTGACAGCCACCAGGACCTGAATGCCAAGACCCTCGTTGATGCGGGTGCGGCCCTTTGTTTCCAGGAAAGGGACCTTGGTGCTGTGGCCTTGGCATCTCACATAGAGGAGCTTATGACAGAGCCTGAAAGGCTCAAGGAGATGGGCAAGAGGTCAAAGGACCTTGGAAGGCCTAATGCAGCCAGAGACATAGCAACATCCATTCTGAGGCTTTGCAGCAGAGATTGCGGAGTTGTACCAAGAGTGAGAAAAATGGAAGGGGAAAAGATAAAGGGGCATGTATAAGAAACAGCATATTCACTTTGTTGGGATTGGCGGAATAGGAATGAGCGGACTGGCCCAGGTCCTTTTGACACTTGATTATTCGGTATCTGGTTCTGATCTTAGGAGCACCATGATTACCAAGGCCCTTAAGGCCAACGGGGCAACCATATATCAAGGGCATCGTCCTGAGAACATAATAGGAGCAGATGTGGTGGTTGTTTCATCTGCCATACGTCAAGATAATCCCGAGGTCGTAGCTGCACGAGCTGCAGATATTCCCATCATTCCAAGGGCAGAGATGCTCGGAGAACTCATGCGTTTCAAGAAATTTGGGGTTGCCGTTGCCGGGGCCCACGGCAAGACAAGCACCACCTCCATGGTGGCATCGGTATTTCAGGCTGCAAAGTGCGACCCTACTGTCATCATAGGTGGGCAGGTCAAGGGCCTTGGCACTAATGCCTATTGGGGCAAGGGGGACTTTCTTGTGGCAGAGGCAGACGAAAGTGACGGCAGCTTTCTACGCCTTACCCCCAGTATCATTGTCATAACCAACATAGACAGGGAACACCTGGATTTCTATTCCGGCCTTGACGAAATAAAGGAGACCTTTTCCCGATTTATCGAAAGGATACCATTTTACGGTGTTGTCATAGGCTGTGGCGATGATCCGGTTGTGAGGGAACTCCTTTCAGAAAACAAAAAACGACACATAACCTATGGAACCAGTGAGGATGTGGCCCTTAAGGCCTGCTGCATAAGGACAAATGAGACGGGTATCTCCTTTGGAGTTGAGCAGGAGGGGGCCTTCCTCGGTGAGATTAATCTCACGGTTCCAGGCATTCACCATGTAAGGAACGCACTTGCCGCCGTTGCCCTTGGGCTCGAGCTTGAATTTCCCTTTGACGTTATTAAAAAAGGCCTTGAAAGATACAGGGGAGTTGGAAGAAGGTTTGAGATTCTCGGCACCGAGAGGGGAGTAACGGTAGTTGATGACTATGCCCATCATCCAACTGAAATAAAGGCAACGCTTGAGGCTGCGCGGCAGCTTTGGCCCAAAAGACGCCTGGTGGTACTTTTTGAGCCTCACCGTTACTCCAGGACCCAGGCCCTGATGGATGAGTTCACCACCTGTTTTTCCACAGCAGACGAGCTGTGGCTGACAGAGATATATCCAGCAAGCGAAAGACCTATAGTTGGAGTTTCTGGTCAGCGTCTTGCAAGGCAAATAAAGGAGGCGACAGGAAGAAACGTCCATTTTGTAGAGGAAGTAGGCTCATTTCCTGCCGCCGTGATACCTTCCCTGAAGGAGGGGGATGTTGTCCTCACCCTGGGGGCAGGGGCCATTGGCAAGATAGGGCCAAAAATTGTTGAAGGGCTTAGAGGTAGAAGGATTGCAGCAGCTTCTTAAGGATTTAAGAAGGATAGATGGCCTTATTGTAGAGGAGAACAGGCCGCTTGCACCCCTTACCACCATGCGAGTTGGTGGCACGGCGGGCTGTTTTTTGAAACCCACCTCCTTAAATGGACTGGAGGGGCTCTTGAATTACCTTGGGGGCCGCCAGATTCCCTACAAGGTGCTTGGTAATGGAAGCAATCTCATTGTGTCAGATGAGGGAATCGGTGTTGTCATATCTCTTTCCAGGCTGAAAAGAATTTATGCACGTCCTGGGGCGGGCCTCTACGTTGAGGCAGGATGCACCATCTCCAATCTTTTGAGCTGGTGTTTGAGAAACGGCTACAGTGGCATTGAGCCTCTGGCAGGAATTCCCGGTTCCCTGGGCGGTGCTCTTTTTATGAATGCAGGTGCAAACGGTATCTCAATAGGTGACTTTGTTGAAGGGCTTTGTGTAACTACCAGTGAGGGTAGTCATTGGATAGATATTTCCGGGGATTTTTTCCGTTACAGGAAAAGCGATATCCCCACTGGCGGGCTTATCTCTGCAGCCAGGTTCAAGATCATGGACGAGGCCAGAAAGATGGAGGATTCGAGAGCAAAGAACTCTGCCATGGTTCCTGCCTCCAGTAAGGAGGTTCTTCAAAATATCAGGAATACCATGTGGAAAAGGCGTTCAACCCAACCCTTGGGACGCCCAAGTGCAGGCTGCGTATTCAGGAATCCGTCTGCAGAGGTTGCGGCCTGGTCCCTGATAGCCTCCTGCGGGCTTCAGGGTAAGCGCATCCGTGATGCTCAGGTTTCTGAAAAACATGCCAATTTTATCGTCAATCTTGGCAAGGCCATGAGCCAGGACATCCTTTCCCTTATTGGCCTTATAAAAAAGAGGGTATGGGACGAAACAGGGGTTTATTTGAAGGAAGAGGTGATTGTCTGGGATAATGAGAAGCAGCGCCTTTAGGAGAAACAAACGCGTAACCAGGAAGAAGGGTTCTGCAGGCAGTGCCAGATTTCTGCCCAGGATAATACTTTTGTCAGGACTTATCTGTCTCTTAATTGGTGGAATAGCCGGTACGGTTTACGGTATCAAGAAGTGGATGCAGTGCTGTCCCTACTTTTTTGTTTCAGAGGTGGAGGTGGAAGGCGCAAACACCATCTCCAAAAAGGAGCTTATAGGGCTTAGCGGCATAAAACCTGGGGACAACATATTCAGCCTGGACTTTGAAAAGATCAGGGAGCGGATACTTGAAAATCCATGGGTGAGGGAGGCGTCCATAGAACGCAGGCTTCCGGACAAGATCATAATCCATGTGGACGAGAGGGTGCCCTTTGCCCTTGCACGAATAAGCGACAGAATATATCTGGTGGACCGATTTGGAGAGCCATTTAAGCCCCTTGAGCCAAAGGAGAATTTTTCTGCCCCTGTTATAACAGGTATTGAGTTAAAAGGTGGCCCCTCCACGTCCAAAGGACCTGTCCTGATTGACCAGGACAAGATGAAGATCGCTGTTTCAATAATAAAGATGTCAAAAAGGGGAGTTAGAGCCCTTGGCTTTAACAATATAAGCCAGATCGATTTTCCAAATGAGCGGAACGTTGTAATCTACACGGCAGATAAGGCTATTCCCTTCTCTCTGGACAGGGAAAGGTACAAGAGGCAGTTTTACCGTGCTGAAAAGATTCTGGTTCAGCTGTATAATTCTGGCCAGTATCCAAAGGTACTGAGTGTAAAGGTGGGTTACGGCGACGACATGGCCCTGGCAAGGCTCAAGAAGAAATAGACGGCAATGGTGGAAGGCAATAGCGACATAGTAGTAGGCCTTGATATAGGCACCACCAAGATATGCTGCGTGGTGGGTGAGCTTTCCGATGACAAGATAGAGGTCATCGGCGTGGGGACCCATCCGTCCGTGGGCCTTAGAAAGGGTGTTGTGGTAAACATCGACAGCACCGTAAATTCCATTAAAAAGGCCGTGGAAGAGGCGGAGCTCATGGCGGGCTGTGAGATAACATCCGCCTTTGTGGGAATTGCCGGAAGCCACATCAAGGGATTTAACAGCCACGGTGTCATAGCGGTAAAGGGAGAAGAGGTCAGCGAAGAGGACGTAGAGAGGGTGATTGACGCTGCCAGAGCCGTTGCAATACCCATGGACAGGGAGATCATCCACATCCTGCCCCAGGAATACATTGTGGATGACCAGGACGGCATCCTTGACCCTGTGGGCATGATGGGTGTGCGTCTTGAGGCCAAGGTCCATATAGTCACAGGAGCGGTTACCGCTGCCCAGAACCTGGTGAAGTGCGCAAACAGGGCAGGCCTCGACGTGGAAGACATTGTCCTTCAGCCCCTTGCATCTTCCTATGCGGTAATAACAGACGAGGAGCGGGAAATTGGAGTTGCTCTCATAGATTTTGGTGGCGGCACCACGGACCTTGCACTCCTATGTGAGGGTTCCATAAAACACACGGCGGTCCTTGGCCTTGGCGGGAACAATCTCACCTATGACATTTCAGTGGGTCTTCGTACACCCATGAACGATGCAGAGAAGATAAAGATACGCTATGGGACGTGCCTTGTGTCCATGGTGCGCAGGGATGAGATGATAGAGGTCCCAAGTGTGGGGGACAGGCGCCCCAGGCAGCTTTCACGGCACATCCTTGCCGAGATACTTGAGCCCAGGGTAGAGGAGATATTCTCCCTCATAGACCAGGAGATACAGAGAACCAGGCTCAAGGAGCTTCTGGCCTCTGGCATTGTCATAACAGGGGGCTCTGCCCAGATACCCGGCCTTTGTGAAATGGCAGATCAGGTATTCCAGCTTCCTGCCAGGGTGGGCTATCCCAGGAACATTTCCGGCCTGGTGGATGTGGTTAACAGCCCAATGTATGCCACGGCCGTGGGCCTTGTCCTTTATGGTTTCCAGGACAGGCCTCAAAATCCAAAGAGATTCAGGATGAGGGGAGACAACATCCTCAGCAAGGTGACAGGGAGGATGAAGTCTTGGTTTGGTCTTTAACCAGATAAAGAGGAGGAGGGTGGCATGCCCTTGGAATTTGTGGAACAAGAGCTTCAGGCAAAGATAAAGGTAATAGGTGTAGGCGGGGGAGGTGGAAATGCAATAAACAACATGATCGCCTCTGAGCTCCAGGGAGTGGAATTTATTGCAGCAAACACCGATGCCCAGGCCCTGGAGATGTCCCGGGCTGATAAGAAAATCCAGCTAGGGACCAGCCTTACCAAGGGCCTTGGAGCAGGCGCAAAGCCTGAAATCGGAAGGGAGGCAGCAGAGGAGAGCGCCGAAGAGATAAAGGAGGCCCTTGAAGGGGCGGACATGGTCTTTGTGACAGCAGGCATGGGTGGAGGTACCGGCACTGGAGGGGCACCTGTAATTGCCGAGATAAGCAAGGAGCTTGGGGCCCTTACCGTTGCAGTTGTTACAAGGCCCTTCAGCTTCGAGGGTAAAAGGCGCGCCCGCCAGGCAGACGAGGGAATAAAGCGTCTTAGAGACGTGGTTGACACAATCATTACCATCCCAAATGACAGGCTCAGGAGCCTTGCGCAGCCAAACACCCCCTTTCTCGAGATGTTCAAGAAGGCGGACGAGGTTCTCTACTACGCCGTAAGGGGTATCTCCGACCTTATAGTAGTCCAGGGCTATATAAACGTTGACTTTGCAGACGTGCGCACCGTCATGGCGGAGATGGGCATGGCCCTTATGGGAACAGGCGTGGCAAAGGGTGAGCGCAGGGCCCTTGAGGCAGTGCAGATGGCCATTGCCAATCCACTCCTTGAAGACGTATCCATAAGCGGGGCACGCGGCATTCTCATGAACATAACTGCCAGTGCCGCCACCCTCAGCATGGAAGAGGTGGATCAGGCATCCACCCTCATCTACGAAGAGGCCCATGATGATGCAAATATCATATGGGGAACCGTCTTTGACGACAACATGGGTGATGAGATACGGGTAACAGTTATAGCAACCGGTATTGGAAGGGAGAAACCCCTGCCCATGGAGGATCCGGTGGTTACCAGTATCGAGGCGGCAAGGCATAAACGCGTCTCCGAGGAACCGCCGCCAGAAGAGGAGCTGCCCATTCAAAAGGTCAAAAAGGGTGCCCTTGATTTTTCGTCAAAGAAAAAGGCCCAGAAATCAGGGGAATTCACCGGCTTTGAATCCCTTGATCCAGATGAGCTTGAAATCCCTGCCTTTATGAGAAAAAAGGCAGACTGATAAAAGGTCCATTTTCTGCCCGGAGAAGACCTTTACCACTCGCCTGAAAGGTCCTTTCTCCGGGCCGCCTTTATCCTGCTCCTGTGTTTCTTTTCTCTAAGTCGTCTTTCCCTTGCAGCCCTTGGAACAGAAGTCTTCTTCCTCTTGGGCCGCGGTTTAAGGGCCTGGTTCAGAAGTTCAACAAAGCGTCTAAGGGCCTCTTCCCTGTTCGCCCGTTGTGATCTGAATCTGTCAGACGAGACGGTGAGCACCCCGTTTTGGCTAATTCTGTTATTAAGCCTCCTTTTAAGCACCTTTTTCTGTTCGGGTGTCAGGCCTTTCGTTGAATTAATGTCAAATCTCAGGGTGGCCTTGGTATTCACCTTGTTGACGTTTTGGCCTCCAGGGCCGCTTGAACGCGAAAAGGTGAAGCGGATTTCCTCATCGGGAATCTCTAGCTTTTTGGTGATTTTTACCATTTATAGTTCCGTCTAGTCTGGGCTTGATCCCTGTTTGGTAACTTCCCTGGCTGTCTTTTTAAACCGTCACCTGGGTTGGCTTTAAATTTAAGGCATACCCGCCCTTGAGTGAACCTTTTTCCTCCCAAAAGACACAGATATTAAAAGGAGCTGGAAACTCCAAATTTCAAAATTGTAAACAGGAGGAAAGGAAATGAAGATGCGAACTCGTTTATCCAGGTCATACGTTGTTTTTATTTTTACACTGATGCTTCTATTTGTATCCGCGGCCTTTTCGAATTCAGCAGAGGCACTGCGGGCAAGGCCTGATCTCATAGTTAGCTCAGTCGGTCTGACTAGTGATAACTGGATACAGATTACCCTGAAAAATATTGGCCCCGGCCCCATCCCTCTTTCACAGTTCAACAGTGCGTCTGTAGGCCTGATTGAAGGAAACAGTGTAAGGGGCAGTTATGCCTTACATGTCATCGATCCTGACAAAAACCTGATGAGGCCTGGCGGAAGCGCCACATTTATATGGAGCTCCATAATCTTAAGGCCAGGCACCCACAGGCTGGGGGCCATAGTTGACATTACCAATGCAGTGGATGAAACCCGTGAAGATAATAACAGGTTTGAACCAAGGACCTTCGTGGTGAAGGCGAAACCAGATCTGGGCCTGTATGGATACATGAAGATCGGAAAGAGAAAGAAGCAGGTGGACTGGAACCGCACCGTAACCCTTACTCCAGAAGATGTACTCCTAGTGAGCGGTGGCAAGGTGGCCTTTGATATCTACTATGGCTACCGGGAGTACAATGGGGGCCCTGCCTCTGGTTTTAAGAACAAGCTATATTTCAATTCCTCTGTGGTAAGCATCCAGAGCAACCTTTCCCTTAGGCCAAAAGAGATTCGGCACGTGGCCACCCAGGCCTACCTTGGCCCAGGAGATGGAAGGCTTTGTCTAAAAATTGATGCAGAGGACAACGTTCGAGAGACAAGGGAAGACAACAACTATGGCTGCATCAATGTGGTGTTTAGCGGTTTTGACGCAAATGGAACAGGCTCTATCATTCATCCGCCCATTGGTAAGGTAAAAAACATTCCGAGAAAGCCGCCTCGTTTCGTCCTTCCAAACGAGAAGGTAAAGGCGGGTGTACCAAGGTAGTAAGAGGCCTTTAAGAATAGCTCTATAACAAGTTTGAACCTTCAGGGAGTGCAGGAGTCCTTTTTGCGCTCCCTTTTCTAGATGAAATTTGATAGTTTAACGGGAATTTATAATTGTCCCTGGCCAGGAGAAAATTGTGGTTAAACACACCGCATTTTTCAGGTTTTCCCTGACATGAAAAAATCAAAAGTTGATACGGTAGATGATTCTTAGGTCGTTCCTGTCTTCCCTGCCGCCCTTACCTGCCATCAACAATCTCTCTGAGGCAGCCGTCTGATTTTTCATGGAAAAGCATATCCTGAGCCTTGACCAGGAGTTGATCCTGTATTTCAGATCAAAATTGAACTCTGAGAAATCATCAACAAGTTGCTCCGTATCAGAGCTTACCTCCACATAAATAACCCTGATTCTCAGATCTGACACAGGTCTTATGATTATCTCTCCACCAAATGCAGTGCTTGGTTCATAAAGACCATAACCTTGCTGCCAGTCCGTGTACATTGGGCTGGCCATTATCACCTCGAAATTGTTGTCAGATATCTTGTCACAAAACAGGGCGGCTTCAACCATGTTAAGGATTGTTGTTCCGACTTTCACTCCAAAAAGTGTCGAATCTGGCGCATTATTGTATGAATTTCCTCCATATTGGGCCTTGAAATAGCCGCCTGTAAATACAGGCAGGTTATATCTTATGTCAACATATCTGTAATCCCTTAGGGGAATTGTTTCTCCAGAATCGTCTGTGTCTGAGACAGCCTTGATATATTCTCCCCTGATAGTGAGATGTTTTATGCTGCTGTTTTTGACATAAATATAGAACAGGCCAGCTTTTCCCCAGGTTGCATCGTTTTCATCAAAACCACTATTTTTGGATGCAAAACCGCTGAAGCTTCTTACATACCCAAGTTCAGCAGTTGTTTTTGGAATATCCCTGTTTCTTATGATTGCAGCTTCATAAACAGTTGGCAAAATCCTGAGGTACAGATCCTCCATCAGGGGTGTTGTCAGTCTTTGACGGCCAACCTTGACTGTGGTTTTACTGATGTCATATTGCAGGTAGGCTTCACCAAGGAAATGGACGTCATCTCCATCTCTTTGCAATAAACTTGTTCCAATACCCTCTTTTCTGCTGTAGAAGCCACCTATTTTATGACTTCCATAGTATGCAAGGCCAAACTTCAGGCCATGAAAACTGCCGCTGTCATACTTTAGGATTCCACCGCCAGCCAGGGCCTTTGCATCGGGCTTGACATGGTCGTATGTTCTGACCATGTGAAAGAGTTTCAGGTCTGCTGAAAACTTACCGCTTTTAAGTATCTGTCCATAACAGCCGGATATTGCCTCTTTCTGAGATGGTCTTGTGCCTGCTGATTTCTTCTTTCCATTAAGGCCATTAAGAGAACAACCCGCGTCACCTGCGTGATGGCAAAAAAGAAGTAGTGATAATGAAAAAATAGATATCACCAACCCTTTTTTCATCTCTTTCTCGTTTAATCTCTATCGCCCCAGCTTGATGTGCAGGAAGGCGAAGAAAAAGCCCTAAAAAGCTGCCTGAATGTTGACGACCATTCCTCCCCCCTAGCGTGCAACCTTTACTTTTTCACTGGGTTGTCATCCAGCACGCTCCTTATTTTTTGAGTTAATGTAACAGGCGTGACTGGCTTTGAAATGTAATTGATTCCCTCCTCGAGCACGCCATGGTGGGCAATGATGTTTTCCGTGTAACCGGACATGAATATCACCTTCATATCCGGCCTTTCTTTTCTGATTGTTTCTGCAAGCTCTCTGCCGCTCATACCCGGCATGACAACATCCGTGAGTAACAGGTGGACCTTACCGCTATATTTTCGAAGTACATTGAGTGCATCTTTCCCGGACTCTGCCTGCAGGCAGTTATACCCCAGAGGTTTTAATGTCTCTACAATCAGCTGACGAATAGATGCATTGTCATCCACAATCAGTATGGTTTCGTTTCCCTGTAGCAGAGCCTTGGTAAAAGGTTTACTTTCTGTCTCTTCTGCAGCCTTCTTGCAGGCCGGTAAATATATTTTAAATGTTGTACCCCTGCCTTTTTCACTGTATGCGTAAATATAGCCCCCGTGTTGCTTGACGATACCATAGACGGTTGCCAAGCCAAGACCGGTTCCCTTGCCATGTTCCTTGGTGGTAAAAAAGGGATCGAATATCCTTGATAGAACATTTTCATCCATGCCCTCTCCCGTATCACTGATGGCCATCAAGACGTATTTCCCCGGTTTGACTTCCCGATGTTTGTTCACATAGTGTTGGTCAAGCTGAACCTCTGCGGTTTCAATTACTATTTCGCCGCCCTTTGGCATGGCATCTCTGGCGTTCACTATCAGGTTCATGATGACCTGCTCAATTTGACTAGGGTCGGCCTCAACAGTGCAGCTTTCCTCTGATAGATAGGTCGTAATGACTATGTCTTCGCCGACCATTTTCCCCAGGATTTTCAGGAAATTCCGTATGATGCTATTTATGGATACGACCTTCTTTTCCAGGACCTGTTTGCGGCTGAAGGCCAGCAATTGCCTTGTGAGGGCGGCGGCCTGGCTGCTAGACTCATGGATGCGCTTTATCTTGTCTCGTATTGGATTGTTGACTGGAATATTGGCAAGTAGCAGGTCTGAATAACCAATGATTACACTCAGGACATTGTTGAAATCATGGGCGATACCAGCAGCAAGCCGGCCAATGGATTCCATTTTCTGTACCTGGAGGAGTTGCTGCTGAAGCTTGATTTTTTCAGATGTCTCCTGTTTGAGTTTCCGGTAGGCCTCCATAGCCTTGCGGTACATGAAATTGATGGCCTCCACCATGCTTGCGAGTTCGTCATCCTTTGTGTGCCTGTTAACAGGCCTATCCAGCACCAGAGGCTCCTGCGGTTCATTGAATGTGATGCGCCTGGTGTACTGCTGAATGGTTATTAAATGCCTGGAAACAAGGTACCAGAATATGTAGATGATACTGAGAGAAACAAGAGACATGAGTAACAGGCTCTGTAAGAGGGTGATCATAATGGAGGACTTGGCTTCTCTTAGAGCCGAGAGTTTTGATGCCGCAATAGTCAGCCTGCCCAGAAAGATGTTTTTCCCTTCCTCCTGGTGATACAGGGGAACAGTTTTTATTATGTCATGCTCAATGTCCTGCCTTCCGTAGCTGACGAGCACTTTTCCGTTTTCATCGGTGATTTGGGCAAACACGATATCGCCATTTACCAGGAAGCCCTGCATCACGAGATTCAGCAGGCGAGTGTCAAATATCCATAAACTCTCCTCTATAAAGGACTTGTTGCTTGCTACAATGTTGTCCAGTTCGTTTTTCAGGAAAGACAGCCTGTTTTTGTATTGCTGGTAAGATATGATAAAGGATAGGATCAGGGCCATTATTGCCCCTATGAATGTCACGTAGAGTGCAAAACGCCTTCCGATTTTGCTCTTTAACCACTCTGGCTTTACGGCTGCCTTCATTTTTTATAGAGAGCATTGTAGTGTTGTGACAGTGGCGCCCCTTCGATAATGTGTTGAATGGTGCCATCCATCTGCATCTGATGAATGGTATCGTTGAAGTCATCGATTATCCTGGCAAAGGGTGAATCTTTTCGGATGAGGAGACGGAAAGCAATGGTTTTAAGGGGGTAAGGATTGGTTATTATGCTTTTATAACCTTCTGAAAAGGCATTTCCTTTCTTTATCTTCTTTTTTATGAAGTAGGCCCCAACGAAACTGTTTGCCATGTAAATATCTGCGCGCCCCTTGATGAGCATATTGAAGGCACTATCCATGTTTGGGACCCATGTTATGTTGTATCCCTTCAGGTTTTCCTCGGTCCATCCGGCACCGATTACCTCAACTATTTTAAATGGCTTGATTTCCTTCAGAGAGCGTATGGACATTATTTCTTTTATACGCGGATTGTTTCTGTTTACAAATATGTGTTCACAAACAAGAAGAACGGGATCGGATCCAATAAAAAGCGGTTTCCTTTCATTGGTGAGGATGGTGACCATGCCGTCTGCCTTGCCTTCGGCAACGATCTTTTGTGCTCGAACCCAGGGGTAGAGTTCCACTTTTAGGGGAATATCCAGGCGGTGAAATGCCTCTGTCATTATCTCGTAAAAAATTCCGGCAGGCTTTCCGTCTGTTCCCC
>JALWNK010000025.1 GCA_026995935.1 Deltaproteobacteria bacterium | reverse complement strand
TAGAAGAGCTTGGCATCAAGGAGATCATCCACCTTGGAGACCTGATTTCTCCTTTCATGCTTGAAGAGGTGGAGGGTTATTCTGGCACATTCCACCTGATATACGGAAACAACAACGGTGACCACATTCTTCTCCAGAAAAAGATTGCATCCCTGGCAGGTAAGGTCCAGTTTCATGGATGGCTCGGGGAGCTTGAAAGGGATTCAATAAAAATCGGTTTCATCCACGACCCGTTTATTGCAAGAACGATCGCCAGGTCTGGCGACTATGACGTGGTTCTCTTTGGCCACACCCACCTCTGGCTCAAGGAGCAGGTAGGTGACTGCCTGCTGCTTAACCCTGGCGAGATTCTTGGCAAAAAGGAGGCACCGGGTTTTGCTGTCCTTGACTGTAAGAACATGGAGGTGAAACAGGTGATAATAGGGCCAAAGAGGGACTAGGCGTAAGCCGCCTTACGAAGAGATGCCAAATCACATACTTGGGATAGATACAGGGGGCACCTTTACGGACTTTGTAGTGCTGGATGCCCATGGCAGGATCAAACGGTGGAAGGTGCTTTCCTCACCAGCTGACCCCTCAGAGGCCATAGTAAGGGGGCTCATGGAAATCCTTGGAGAAGAACTTCCCAAAGGCATGGAGATAGTCCATGGAACCACCGTGGGCACTAATGCCTTTTTGGAAAGAAAAGGGGCCAAGACTGTGCTTTTGACCACAAAGGGCTTTGAAGACGTACTCTTCATAGGGCGCCAGGCACGCCCATGCCTCTACGATCTTTATTGCCAAAAGCCCCGGGAGGTCATTCCAAGGGACATGATCCTTGGACTTGGTGAAAGATGCAACGCAGATGGAAAGATAATCAAGGAGGTTGAGCAAGGAGAGCTTGAAAGGTGCCTTGGCTCAATCAGGGATGCCGGGGCAGAATCCGTGGCAGTATGCCTTCTGCACTCCTACAAGAACCCGGAAAACGAGGAGAAGGTAGGGAAATACCTTGAAAAACACCAGATCAAGGTATTTCTCTCCTCAAGGCTTCTTCCTGAGTTCAGGGAGTTTGAACGCACAAGCACCACTGTCATAAACGCCTATCTCGGCCCAGTTGTGGGGAGTTACATAAGATCCCTGGAGGAAAGGCTTCCCGGCTCCTCCATCCTTGTTCAGCAGTCAGGGGGCGGCTGCAGACCAGCAAAACACATAGAGGAGGTTGCAGTCACCACCATACTTTCAGGCCCTGCAGGCGGGGTGCTTGCCGGCCTTGAGCTTGGAAGATCCCTCGGGGTATCCCACATCATCACCTTTGACATGGGTGGAACCTCAACAGACGTCTCCCTCTGTCCAGGCAGGCTTGTATTTACGCGTGACTACCAGATAGAGGGCTTTCCCATAAACCTGCCTGTAATAGATGTACACACGGTTGGTGCAGGAGGCGGCTCCATTGCATGGATTGACAGGGGCGGGCTCTTGAAGGTGGGGCCCCAGAGCGCCGGTGCAGACCCCGGGCCAGTCTGCTACGGAAAGGGTGAGGAACTTACGGTCACGGATGCAAATCTCTTTCTTGGAAGGCTCAAGGCCGACAGGTTCCTGGGTGGAAGAATGCGCCTTTTTGAAGACAGGGTCAAAGAGAAGATGGCGCTTCTTGCAGACAGGCTGGGTATAGGGCCAATGGAGACGGCCCTTGGGATAATAAAACTCGTAAACACCAACATGGTGCAGGCCCTGAGACGCGTATCCATAGAAAAGGGCTATGACCCCAGAAAATTTCACATAGTGAGCTTTGGGGGCGCAGCCGGGGTGCATACCCTTGATGTAGCAGAGGAGCTTGGCGTAAGCTCCGTTATCATACCTGAGATGGCCGGGGTATTCTCGGCCCAGGGCCTTGCAGCATCAAGCCTCACCTTTGAGGCCTCTTTAAGCCTTTTTTGGAGAAGTGACCGGGACAATAAAGAAAAAATCAGAAAGGCGGGGCAAAGCCTTGAAGATGCGTTACTGAACGAGGCCTCCGGTTTTATTTCCCAGGCAGCAGAAATCAAAAAGGAGCTTTTCCTTGATGTCAGGTATCTTGGACAATCCTTTGAAATAATGGTCCCCTTTGAGAAAGGATGGCAAAAACTCTTTCACAGGGAGCATGAACGACTGTACGGTTACTGTCTTATGGATGAAACCTTGGAGGTAACATCCATTAGGCTAAAGATTCGGATTTCCAGGGGGAAAAGGGGAACATTTTTTGAGAAAACGGGCCTTGACTTCCTGAAAGGTTTTAAAGAGGCGAATCCAGCAGTCTTTTCTTTTGAATCTTCTGATATAATATTTAAAAATGGCGCCATAAACGTGCCGGTTGTTGACAGAAAGGACATCCCGGAAGGGGTCTTACTCACCGGGCCCTTTCTCATTACAGACAACTTTACCACCATCTTGATTACAGCAGGCTGGCAGGTTTCAAGGCTTAAAGGCCACCTGCTTGCAAAAAAGGTCTGAGCCTTTAATGGACATAAACGAGCCAACCACCCACCAGTGCCATGGTGATAAGTTCCTCAAGTTTGTTCTCGAAGCGGTAAACAGCGGAATCCTCATCCTCAACAGGGAGCAGGTCATCGTCTTTTCAAACTCCAAAGCCAGGAAGCTCATTAGCCCTCAAAATTCCCTTGTAGGCCTTCCCTTCAAGGAACTTTTTCCAGAGGAAGACAGGGAAATACTTGCCACGAATCTCATAAAAATGGCAGAAAAAAACGGCGAGTTTGAAGGAGACGTCATGCTCATGCGCCGAGACGGCCAGGGCCTTATCTCGCGCATTTCCATAGCAGGCTGGAAAGACGGCAGGGAAAGAACCTTTGTTATCACCATCAGTGACATATCCCGGTTAAAGGATATTGAAAGGCTGCTTAAGAGCTCAGATAGGATGATTTACCTGGGCCAGATGCTAGATGACATTAGCCACCAGATAAGAAACCCCGTCCTTGCCATAGGCGGATTTGCAAGGCGGCTCATGACAACGCGCCTTGAAAGACCCGAGTACGTAAAGGTCATAATGGAGGAGGCAAGGCGCCTGGAACTGCTGCTGGAGGTACTTACCAGGTTCATTCAGCTTCCAAGGCCAAGTTTTGCCCTTTACAAGGCCCAGGTCATCATTGACATGATTGCCGAACTTGCCAAGGAAATTTGCAGTGAGCACGAAGTTAGCCTCAGGCTTTCAACCCTTTACGACTCAAGGGTGGAAGTGGTAACAGACATTACACTTCTAAAAAAGGCAGTGGAGGCCGTTTTGATAAACGGCTGTGAGGCCTGCCTGGAAGATTCCAATCAGGCCTTTGTGAGAATCTGCTTTGAACAGGCGGGTGAAAGGCCCTGGTCCCTTAAGGTGAGCGTTGAGGACAGCGGGCAGGGCATAAGGCCGCCTCTTATGGAGAGGATATTTCATCCCTTCTTCACCACCAAGACGGGGCATCTTGGCATGGGACTTACCTTTACAAAGAGGATAATGGAGGAGATAGGTGGCCGAATCCATGTGGAATCATCCCTTGGGAAGGGAACAAAGGTAACCCTCACCCTTCCAGGAGACAGGAGAAAGCCCATTCGTACGACTCCCCTCTAAAAGAAAAGGCCCAAACAGAAGGTTCCATGAAGGTTCAAAAAAAGAAATTAAGGGAGGGCTTTTCAACTGGCGCATGTGCCGCAGCTGCCGCAAAGGCCGCTTCCATCCGCATCCTTAATCCTGAAAGGGAGGTGGCAGATGTTGAACTCCTCTTCCCAGACGGAAAAAGGCGAAAAATGGGTGTTTCCTGGTCCAAAACTATTTCAAATGGATGCGCTGAGGCCTGCGTCATAAAGGATGCTGGGGATGATCCGGATGTCACTGACGGTGCGGAAATAATTGCACAGGTTGAAATTCAAGGAGACGAGGGTGAGGGGCGAGTTGATATTTGTGGAGGAAGGGGCGTTGGACAGGTGACAAAACCTGGGCTCGCTGTTGCCCCTGGGGAGGCGGCCATAAACCCTGTTCCAAGAAAGATGATCACCCAGGCGGTTTTGTCAGAGCTTGGGGAAATCGGGAAAAGAGTCAAGGTCACCATAAAGGTGCCCCAGGGTGAAAGGCTTGCCGGAAAGACCCTTAACAAGAGACTTGGCATAGTGGGAGGAATCTCCATACTTGGCACAACTGGCATTGTAAAACCCATTTCCGAGGCGGCATGGTGCGCCACCATATCCGTATCCATGGATGTTGCCCTTGCCGTGGGCCTTGATACCATCTGTCTTTCAACGGGAAGATCAAGCGAAGAGGCTGCCATGAAGACGTTAGACATGCGGGAAGAGGCCTTTGTCTCCATGGGGGACTACGTGGGCTTTTCACTTAAGGAGGCTGCCAACAGGCCCTTTAAGGAGGTGATTCTTGCCTGTCAGTGGTCAAAACTTGTAAAAATGGCCATGGGCTGGGACCAGACACATGTCCGCTTTGGACCCCTTGAGCCAGAAAAGGCCGTCTCCTTTATGAAAAAGCAATTTGGCCTAAAACCCGGGGATATTCAGGTCAACACGGTAAGACAGCTCTTTTTCTTTCTTATGAACAATCAAATAGAGGGGAGAAAAATAATAGAGGCGGTCTGCAAACACGCCTACAAGAGACTAAGGGGCTTTCTGCCCCAAAATCAGAAGCTCAAACTTCTTCTCGTTTCCTATGACAAGAAAATCATCCACTGCGAACCATAGGTCCGGGCAGATGTGCTACGGTTGCCGCTTCTTCTTCATCACCTACGAACGGGGCCGCCCTTACGGCTGCAGGGCCTATGGATTTAAATCCAGAACGATCCCGAGCTCATGTGTGAAAGGGAGCTCTGGCAAGGAGTGCATGCTTTTTGAAAGAGGTCCAAAAGAAAGAGGAGAGCGGCCTTAAAGGGTGCTGTAAATGGCCTTGTCGTAGGCCTTAAGTATGTCAGACCTTGTTATTAGCCCCCTGGGAACGGGCTTGTCCGTACGGTCTGACAGCACCACAAGCTCATCGGTTTTTTCTTCCGCCATCTTCTTTAGGGCCGTGGCCAGGGAATTCCACGGATAGATGGTTGGCCTTTCCTCAACAAGGTCCCGCACCTTTACGTCTGAATCAAGGCCCTGGAAGGTGACGGCATGGCGCACCGCCTGGGCCATAATGACCCCTGCATAGCTTCCGTCTTCATGGACCACCACAAACGCCGAGGCAGGATACTTTGACATGAAGGAGACGAGTTCCCTGAGGGTCCAGTTTTCAGGAATAGGCTCTGGCTGCTGCTCCTTTATCCTTTTTAGCACCTCATGAACCGTAAGTTGTGCAAGGATGCCAAGAAGGAAATCGCCGTGATGAATGGGTGTGTCAAACCTGGTGGTAAGCTGCTTTTCATATATCCCCTTCTTGCCCTTTAACAAGAAGGCCAGGGTAGAGACCCACACTGCAGGAAGGAGCAGCTCGTAATTTCCAGTCATCTCGCTCACCATGATGACCGTGGAAAAGGGCGTGCTGGCAGCAGATGCGAAAAAGCCAGCCATACCCACAATGACGTAGGCCTCTGGATTTGGGACAAGGGCGGGCCAGACCTTTTGCAAAAGGAGCCCCACAGCCCCTCCAAGGGTACCTCCTATTACAACGGAAGGCCCGAAGACACCGCCGCTTCCCCCAGAGGCGATGCTGAAGGCAGTTGTAAATATCTTTCCAAAGGCCACCAGCAGAAGGGTTGTAAGGAGCAGCTTGCCCTCAAAGGCCTGCTGAAGGACCCCATAACCCGTATAAATGGCCCCTGGTAAATAGTAGCCGATTATTCCTGTAAGCAGCCCGCCTATGGCCGGTTTAATGTGGTTTATTACCGGCAGCTTGAGAAACAGGTCCCTTATGAAATAGAAGACCCTTGCATAAAACCGTGCAGCATAGGCTACAGCCACTGCAAGAATGGTGTAGGGCAGAATTTCCGACGAGTGGTGAAAAACATAGGGAGGCGTTTCAAAAAGGGTTCCAAAGCCGAAGAACAGGGAAAAGACGCAGTATGCTATCACCGAGGTTATGGCTGATGGAACAAGGAGCTCATACTCCATATCGATGTCCCGGTAGAGGATTTCTGCGGCAAAGATGGCACCTGCAAGGGGGGCATGGAAGATGGAGCCAATTCCAGCACTCATTCCGGCCATCATGAGTATGCGCCTTTCCTGGGTACTCAAGTGAAGCTTCTGGGCAATGATGGAGCCAAAACCTGCACCTATCTGGGCAATGGGCCCTTCCCTACCGCCTGAGCCTCCGGAGCCTATTGTTATGGCGGATGCTATGGTCTTTACCAGGGGGACCCTCGCCCTGATGGTTGCATCCTTGAAATGGTAGCTTTCAAGGGCTGCATCGGTTCCGTGGCCCTCTGCCTCTGGTGCAAAGGTATATATGAGCCAGCCCGATATGATGCCCCCTATGGTTGGAACCACAAGAAGCATCCACCTGATGAACGGAGTGTCCGTGGGTGGGAAAAGGGGCTGCTCCCCTCCAGGGCCTTCCGGCCGGTAGCCTGCAAGGTAATCGAGAAATATGTGGCGGGCAAAATCAAGGGCTACGAAGAAAAAGACAGAACCAAGGCCTGCTATGATGCCAGTTGGGATGGCAAGAAGCAAAAGACGCCTAACTTGCAGCCATCTTTTCACATTTTTTATGAATTTTTTCCTGATTTGGGCTATCATAGGGACCAGTTTCATGGCCTTTTGGAAAAATATTTTAGCCCATGACCATCTTGAAGTAAAAGGAAATGATTTTTGTTGCAGGCTTTGAGCCCAATAACTGCAATCCTGAAATTTTATCCCTTCTAAAGAGATGTTCTGCCATTTTTGCATCAAAAAGATTCCAGGAATCCCTTAATGGATACAGCCACAGGCTCCGCTCCATTGTTCCTGTAAAAAAAATGTTGGAAGAGATCCATGAGCTTAAAAAACACGGGGACGTACTGGTTCTTGCCTCTGGAGATCCCCTCTTTTTTGGCATTGGAAGACGCTTTCTTGAGCATTTTGAAAGAAGGGAGCTAACCTTTTTGCCCTCTTTTACATCTGTCCAGAGGGCCTGCGCACGGTTTGGGCTGCCCTGGGACGATATGGAGTGTGTGAGTCTGCACGGGAGAAACAAGCGTGAACTCAGGGGGCTTTTAAAAAAAATCCTCACAAACAACCGCTTTAAAATTGCAGTTTTTACAGACAACAAAAACAGCCCGGACCAGATAGCAAGAAGACTTATGGAAAAGGGCCTTGAAGATGCACGTTTTCTGGTGGCCGAGGACATGGGAGGAAAGTATGAGGCCTTTTGGGACCTTTCCATCAAGGAGGCATCGAGCAAGAGGTTTCATCCCCTGAATCTCCTTATCATCATGGGCCACCACCAAAGGCAAAATATGGCCTTTGGCCTTGATGAAGACAGCTTTGCACATGAAAAGGGGCTCATTACTAAGGCCGAGGTGCGCTCTATAATCCTGTCCAGACTTGGGCTTTCTAATGCCCATGCCCTGTGGGACATTGGGGCAGGTTCAGGCTCGGTATCTATCGAGGCATCCCTTCTTGCCCCACACCTTGCGATATTTTCCGTGGAGGCGAAACCTGAAAGGTGCCTTCATCTTTACGAAAACAAAAAAAGGTTCCTGGCCCTTAACATGGAAATAGTTGAAGGCACTGCTCCTGGGTGTCTCAAGGGGCTTCCAAGGCCAGACAGGATATTCATTGGCGGAGGCCTTAGCACAGACGGCCTCTTGGAAACGTGCTGGGACTTGCTTGAGCCAGGAGGAATACTTGTCGGTTCCACAATACTCATTGAGAGCCTTGATAAAGCCATGACCTTTTCAAGGAAAAGGAATCTAGAGCCTGAAATGGTTCGCATTGAAACAAGTCACGCAAGGAGACTTGGAACAGGCACCTTTTTCGCCCCTGCTCCAGCCATAACACTTTTTAGGCTATGCAAGTAGAAAAGGGCCTTCACATCCTCTACAACCTTTTACAGCTCGCCTGCCTTCCCCTTTTCCCATTCCTTTGTCTCTACCTCTCTTCCAGGGCGAAATACAGGAGGCAATTCCTGGCCAGGCTGGGTATTAATCTTGACCTTCCTGAAAAAAAGAGCGCGCGAATATGGGTGCACGCCATGTCCCTTGGCGAATACAATGCCGCAAGGCCCTTAGTTCACGCCCTTTGTGAAAAATACAAATGTGCAGATATCTTTCTTTCTGCCTCGACCATAACTGGTATTAATGCAATAAAAAAGGATTGGCCTGAAAGAAACGGACGCGTCATTACATTCCCTTTCCCCTTTGATCTCTTTTTCGTTGCGAGAAGATTTGCCAGAACCATCAACCCCGACTGCTTCATAGTGGTAGAAACAGATATCTGGCCAAACATACTTAGGCAGCTTGAACTTACCGGTTGCAAGTGCCTTTTGGTAAATGGAAGCATATCGTTAGTAGCTGCACGAAGGCTCTCCCGTTTTCCAGGGGCAGCACGTTTTCTCTATGGCTGTTTCTCGTTTCTTGGCATGCAGTCAGAGGACGACAAGGCGCGATTGAAAGGGCTTGGTGTCAATAAGGGGAAAATAGAGGCGGTTGGTAATCTCAAGTTTGACGTAAGTATTCCCCCTCTTGATGAGGGTAAGAAGGGAGTGCTTTTAGGGCAAACGGGCTTTAAAAAAGGGAGAATAATTATCTGCGCAGGCAGCACACATGCCCCTGAGGAACAGATGTTACTAAAGGTATTTTGCAGGCTTAAGGCGCAACACAAAGATCTGAGACTCATCCTTGCACCTCGCAATATCTCAAGGGCAAGGGAGGTATCAAGAATCTGTTCAGATATGGGCCTTAAATACCGTCTAAGGAGCAAAGGAGCAGGCCCTTTGGAGCCGGATGTCTTCATTCTGGATACCCTTGGTGAGCTTGTTGGCTTTTATTCCATATCCTTTGTCTCCTTTGTGGGCGGGACATTTGCGCCAGTTGGTGGCCATAACCTGTTGGAACCGGTCTTTTTTGGAAGGCCTGTTCTTTTTGGCCCCAATATTGAGAGCGTAAGAGAAATCGCAACGGCCCTCGAAGAGGCAGGGGCAGGGGAAAAAATAACCAGCGAAAAAGGGCTTGAAACTGCAATCGAGGAGCTGATCAGCATGCCTGAAAGATACAGCAAGGCATGTGCGAGCGCCCGCTCCTTTATTTCCGCCAACAGAGGCGTAACAGAAAGATACATGAAAATAATAGAAAGATACTTCTTGTATGGTAAGTGCTGAGCTTGCAGAAAAACTCTTTCTTTTGGGAAGGCCACTTTCAGGAATCTATGGCCGCATCATGCTTCTTCGCTCCTTCCTCTATAAAAAAAAGGTCATAAGGGCCAGGCGCCTTTCCGTCCCTGTAATAAGCGTGGGTAATTTAAGCCTTGGAGGAACCGGTAAGACACCCCATGTGATAGAAATCTGCAGATTTTTAAAAGGGCAAGGATTTCGCCCTGCTGTCCTTACAAGGGGCTATGGCGGAAAGGCCGGTAAAGGACCCCTTCTTGTAAGTGACGGAAAGGGAATTAGGGCAGATGTCTCAGAGGCAGGGGATGAGCCCTGGATGATTGCCGCAAAGCTTGAAGGAGTCCCAGTAATCGCCGGCTCAGACAGGTATAGATGCGGCCTTTTTGCACTAAAAAGGCTTCCAGTTTCCCTGTTTGTTCTTGACGATGGTTTTCAGCACCTTGGCCTTGAAAGGGACCTGGATATTGTCCTTATTGATGCGACAAGGCCCATTTATTCAGAAAGGGTGTTTCCCGGAGGCATCCTTAGGGAGCCACCAGTTGCCCTTTCTAGAGCAGATGCGGTCATACTTTCAAAGTGTAACGAGGTGAACATGAACAGGCTGGTAACCCTGGAAGAAGCGCTGCGTGCTTATACAAAGGCCGCTCCCATTTTTCAAAGCCTCTATGAAATTGACAGGATAGACATGGTCTTTAAAGGGCCTCTTCCTGAAACCGGCTCCTTAAAGGGGAACTCCTTAAAGGGCGTGTTTTGTTTTTGTGGGCTCGCCAGGCCTCAATCCTTTTTAGAACTTTTAAAACAAGCAGGGGCAGAGATAAAAGGCGTTCTGCAGTTTGCGGATCACCATGAATACAAGAAAACGGATCTGATTGCCATTGGGAAAAGGGCAAGAGAGACTGGCTCCACTATTGTTTTGACAACAGAAAAAGATTTTGCAAAAATATCCACTTATAATTGGAGTGGGATAAACAGCGAGCTGGGGTTGGGAGTTGTGTGTATAAGGGTAGGTTTGCCACCGCCTTTCTACCACTTTATCAGGAGCCATCTTGAAAATTTCAGAAAGCCCCTATCCCAGACGTCCTGCCCCCAGGAAACATCCTGAAAAGGAGCTGCAAATGAACGCCAAAGAAAGAGGGGCCCGCGCGACTTTTACGGTTGCGCTCGTACTCTTACTTTTTCTTCCTGCCCCGTCACTGGTTTTTTGCCGTGTCTCAGCCCTGCCCATTTACGAACCAGAGCGCATCTATTATTTCATGGATGAACCGGTGGTGACCGCCTCCAGATTCAGCCAGCCCTCCAGCCAGGCCCCTTCTACGGTCATGGTCGTTACCAGTAAGATGATTAAGGAGCGCGGCTATAAATGTTTGGTGGACGTACTGGAAGACCTTCCCGGCTTTGACATACAAAAGCACATTGGCGGCCAGGCAGGTGGAACATACGTGATCCAAAGGGGGCTTTGGGGCAACAACAAGCTCCTGGTTCTTAAGGATGGAATCAGGCTTAACCCGGAAAATGGAAGCAATCTTGTATACGGCAACCAGCTGTCCCTTGGGGATCTTAAGCAGATCGAGATAATGTATGGCCCTTCATCGGCCATTTACGGGGCCGACGCCTATGCAGGAATAATCAACCTTATAACAAAGGAGGTAAAAAACCCCAAGCACCTGGAGATGGAGATTTCAGGCGGGAATGCTGATACAGTGGAAGGTCATCTCCTGATCCAGGCAAAACCCTTCAAAGACTCCTTTATTCATCTTTATGCGCATGGTTTCAGTTCAAACGGATTTGACCTTCGGGACATTTACGACCACTATCACTACCACCATCCAATCCTTGGCAGAAGCCATTTCTATAATCCTGATGAGGCCTTTGATATCCCTGAACGGGATTGGGATATGTCATTAAAGGCGGGGTGGAAAAACCTTACCTTTGAAACTGTTTACCTCCATACAAGACAGCCTACCAACATAGCCGCTCCATATAATACTGGACGCACACAAACTGCCAAGGACAGGGTAGAGCTTGATACGTGGAATTTCAGACTTACCCATACCCTTTCCCTAATGGAGGGACTTGATGCCATAACAATGTTCAAGGGTCAGGTATACAGAATGGACCCAAAGAGCAGGTATGGCAGAAAACAATTCAATAATTACATCTACGAGCGTTCAGACATGTTTGGTATGGAGGAACAGCTTCGCTACAGCTACAAAAGAGGCAAAATCATTGGAGGCCTTGCCTTCAAACGGATATCCACCATGCCCTATCTGAACTCCAGAACCCCCTTTGACGAAGGGGATACCTATGACGATTTTCCCGTAAAAGAGATTATTACAGAGGACGGCAGGCATTTTTCCATTGGGCCGTTCAAGGAGTATGATTACTGGACCTATGGCCTCTACCTGCAGGCAAACCATAACATCACAGACAGATTTTCTGTCTTTGCAGGTGCGCGTTTCGACTGGGAAACCTTCACTCACCATGAATCGTTTAATCCGCGTACCGGCTTAATCTATACCATCAAAAAGGGGGAAACCTTGAAGTTAATGTATGGTCACGCCTATATTTCCCCCTCGGCCTATTTCAAATTCAAGGCGTGGGTGGACAAAAACTATGCGCACCTTCCTCCTTCTGTTTTTGGCAGGAACCTGGACCCCGAGAAGGTATCTTCACTGGAATTCAGCTATTCCAGGCACACCAAGAGGATGTTTTTTAACATATCCACCTATATTTCCAGATCAGTGGATTCCATCCAGGAGGCGGGATGTTTTTTCAAAAATGTCTCTTTGGTTACCAAAAACGGAACAGAAGGGGCAACGGTGGAGATAGCGGACAACAGTGGACGTGTCACAAACTTTGGGATAGACCTTGCGGCAAGTTATAAATTTGACAGGCTTGCAACGTTTAACTTTGGCTACTCCTTTATAAACTCCAGGCAGCACCTCAGGGGCCACAGCTTTGACGGGCCCAAGATATCCAACCATAAAATAATGGCAGGGGTCACCGGCTATTTTGGCAGACATCTATCCTATAATGTCAGGTGCAGATGGAGAAGTGAGATTCACACAAGTCCTTACAATACTGTTTATCATGGCACAACCATCCCGGGTATCTTCCTGTTGGATGCGAATCTGAGATGGGTAGACATCTTGCCTGGGCTTGATGCCCATTTCACCGTGAAAAACCTTCTGGATTCCAAATACTTTACCGCTGCCAATGAAAGTGGGGACCCAACAAATGGCGCCTCACTTCCCCGGGTACCTCAGGACCCTTTCAGTTTCATGATGGGTATCAGTTACAGGTTTTAAGCCAGGATACATGCAAAAAAGGTCGTTTTATTTCAGAAAACGCACGGGATTTCTAAGCCTCCTATCCATGGCTATTGCCACGCTAATTCTGCTGGTGCCTGCAGGTAGTTCGCACTTTTCTGACGCCCTGGCAAAGGAGTCATCCGTCCGATTCCTGATCCTGGTCTCCAAGAAATCAGTACCCTATCTCAAATGTGAAAGGGGCGTCAGAGAGCTATTAATAGAACAGTCCATAGCCTTAAGTGAGATAAAATCCATATACATGAACCAGAAAACAACGGAAGGCCTCAAGAAAGACATAGAGGCCTTCCGACCAACTGTTGCGGTATGCATAGGGACACGTGCGGCCTTTTTCCTCAAGGAGGCGAAACCTGGATTCCCATGGGTTGCCACATTCCTTATTGACAAAAGCATAGACGCCTTAATGATGCCCGGCCTTCTGGCTGTGAGTATGGACGTGCCAATTGAAAAGAGGCTGGAAATGCTGTGCCAGATAAAAAACCATGTACATGCTGGACTCCTCGAGTACAAAAGTCCCAAAAGTGCTCCCCAAAAAATCCAAGAGGGGGCCTGTAAGGGGCAAGATGCCTATTACGTGGTGTCGCCCTTTTTCTCCTCAATAGAAACGGCTCTTCAAGGGCTTTTAAAAAATCAGATAAATTCCTTCTTGATAACACCTGATCCCAGGATATTTAATTCCCAGGAGTCTGTTGCCTATACCCTTCTTTGGGGGCTGCGTAACAGGATAGCAGTATGCGGCCTTTCATCTGGATACGTAAAAAATGGTGCCCTTTACTCACTGGAAGCCGATATCGTAGCCCTGGGCAGACAGGCATGTCAACTGGCCTTAGATACCCTGGAAGGGAAGACGGGCGGCAAAACCGTGATACAGCATCCCAAAAAACTCATTTTGTCCATTAACCTGAAGACAGCCAGGCGACTTGGTCTGAAAATCCCTGAAAACGTGCTGAAAAAAGCACAACTGGTAATTAGATGAAGATAGGTCTCAGACTAAAAGTTGTTCTCATATTCGTTTTTCTTGAATTTCTCATGGTCATGGCCATAGGGACCCTGTATACCATCAAGGCCACATCCATGCTTGAATCCGAATTCGTGGCCAAGGCAGATGCCATCGCCCATTTTTTCGCAAGTACGGTGAAACTTCCCATTCTTAGTGGAAACCGGGAAAAGCTCAAGGAACAGTGCAGACACATGCTGAAAAAGCCTGGAATCTCAGGAGTAAAAATAGTTGATGCAAACAATAACGTCCTGGCCTCTTGCTCAACTGAAAAACCAGGGGAAATAGAAACGATATCATGTCCGGTAACCATCTTGCGCGACACATCGGACGACATAGAGGGCATCTACAACATATCTCCTGAAAAGGCCATAGAGACCATTGGTGAGGTCCAATTATTCCTTTCTCGACAAAGCATTGATAAAAAAATCTTGAGTCTGCAACTATATGCCCTGGGGATATGTATAGGGGCGCTTGCCATGTCCGTACTGTTTGGCAGTCTCATGGTAGGCAAAATGGTTGTGGACCCAATCTTGAGGCTGAAAAACGAGGTTCAAAGATTCGCCAGGGGCCAGTTGGATACCAGGATCAGGCTCAAAACCGGTGATGAAATAGAAGAACTGGCTAACACCTTTAACCACATGGCTGAATCCCTTAAAAAATACATCTCGGAGCAGATTGACAAGGCAACCGACAAGGTACAGCTAAAGAATCTGGCAGTACTTGGTGAACTTTCGGCAATGCTCCTTCATGAAGTTGGAAATACCCTGAATAGATTCGGGCTAATAAAATACCAGCTATCCCAAGAAAGGCTGACAGAAGAAGGTGAAAAGGCCATAGAGACCTTTGATGAGAACCTTGGGAGCCTCAAGCGTTTCACGCAAAACGTCTCCCTGTTTTCCAAAAAGCCAGAGGTCATTTTGACAAGGCTTAACCTCAAAGAATTAATACAGGCCCTTTGCAGCTCATTGAAACTTATAGATAAAAAGGGGGTCTCCATCAAGACAGAAATTCCAGACAGCGACTGCTTCATAATGGGAGACAAGGAGTTAATAAATCAGGCCATTTTGAACATTCTGATAAATGCTCTAGATGCCGTTGGAGCGGGAGGGCAAATTAGGGTATGCCTCAACACAAATGATAGAAAGGTTCAAATATCCATTGAAGACGATGGTGGGGGGATACCCGAAGGAGAACTCGAAGAGATATTCAGGCCATTTTTCACAAAAAAAGGACCAAGAGGTACGGGCCTTGGGCTTGCCATAGCCAAATCATTCATAGAGGCCCATGAGGGAGAGATTCTCGTAAAAAGCCGACCTGGAAAAACGCAATTTATAATTATAATTCCCACCCACTTACCCCTATTCTCCGCCTGACATCCCTAAGCCTGCTATCCAAACCTAGACTTGGAAGGGTACTTATGTCTGGATTCGTAATATGGCAAAAGCTATCATATCCTCCGGAAAATTGGACGAAGAAGCCAATTTGATATGTTACAGATATCAAATGGCACATCTACCGATAATAAAAATAGCCAGGATGTGTCCCACAACATAAAGATTGCACGAGGCACCAAAAGCATTATATATTTAGTGTTTCCATAATTTTTTACCACGGAGGGAAAAATGGCAAGAGTCACTGTAGAAGACTGCCTCAAACAGATACCCGACCGGTTTCTAATAGTTCATCTGGCAGTGGAACGGGTCAAACAGCTCAGGAAAGGGGCGCAGCCCCTGGTTAAAAGTACCAACAAGGAAATTATAACGGCTCTCAGGGAGATAGCTGCCGGCAAGGTAACCTTTGAGAATCTGGAAGAGCTTGCAAAAGAGGCAGAGGAAAAACGTATAATGGAAGCCCTTCGAATGGAGATGGACAATAGCGAAAAATGACCATGAAGCGGGACTACTACGAAGTCTTAGGGGTAGCCAAGACTGCATCAATTGAGGAGATAAAAAAGGCATACAGGAGACTTGCCCTCAAGTATCACCCGGACAGAAACCCGGGGGACAAGGAGGCAGAAGAGAAATTCAAAGAGGCGGCCGAGGCCTACGAGGTTTTAAAAGATCCTGAAAAAAGGCGCCTTTATGATGCCTACGGACATCAGGGGATATCCAATAACGGCTTTAGTGGATTTACCCATACGGATGACATATTCAGTGCCTTCAACGACATCTTTGAGGACTTTTTTGGGTTTTCTACCGGAAGAAGCAGGAGCCGCTCAAGCCATGGACCCCAAAGGGGCTCGGATCTTAGATATGATTTGACAATCTCTTTTATGGAAGCGGCAAAAGGCGTTGAAAAAGAGATTGAAATCCAGCGCCTTGAAACCTGTTCCAGATGCTCTGGTACCGGGGCCGAGTCTGACAACCAGATAGTAACCTGTCCCACTTGCCACGGACGCGGTCAGGTCATCCGCTCGGAAGGATTTTTTCAGGTCTCAACCACTTGTCCCAACTGTAACGGCCAGGGAACCATATTCACCAAACCCTGTCCATCATGTAATGGCAAGGGCAGGACTCCACAGTATCGAAAGGTAAAGATAAAGGTCCCAGCCGGGGTTGATACCGGTTCAAGGCTGAGACTTAGAAACGAAGGAGAAGCAGGAACCAGAGGCGGACAAAGGGGTGACCTTTTTATAGTCATACACGTTGAACCCCACGAATACTTCCAGAGAAAAGGCAATGACCTGTACTGCGAGGTAGAAATCTCTGCCATTGAGGCCTGCCTCGGCCAGGTTATTAATGTTCCCACACTGGAAGGTACAGAGCAGATAAAGATACCGGCTGGCACCCAGCCGGGTGCAATTTTCAAGCTCAAAGGCAAGGGCTTCCCGGACCTTCGTGGATTTTCACCTGGGGATCAGTTAATTAAAATAAGGATAAAAATCCCTTCAGACCTGACGGACAGGCAGAGGGAACTGCTTGAAGAGTTCCTGGAAATAGAAAAGCAGAAGGAAAAGGGCGGATTTTTCAAAAAGATATTCAAAAAGGTTGAATTCAATTAAAGGGCCATGAAAAAAGACTTTACCCACCTGGATGAAAAAGGCAGGGCCACCATGGTTGACGTATCAGCCAAACAGCCTACCAAGAGAACTGCAGTGGCCTGTGGCCTTGTGAAGGTTGGCAGGGATACCTTTCAGCGTCTTGTTGAAAGGGATATCCCCAAGGGTGACGTCTTTAGCGCGGCCAGAATTGCGGGCATCTTGGCTGCCAAGCAGGTAGGAAACCTCATTCCCCTTTGCCATCCCCTCCCTGTGGAATTTGTAGGAATTGATTTTGAACTGGCAGATGATATTCCGGGTGTGAGGATTACGGCTACTGCATCCATCTATGCTAAGACTGGCGTGGAGATGGAAGCCATGACAGCTGCTTCAGTGGCAGCCCTTACCATTTACGACATGTGTAAAGGGCTTGAAAAAGGTATAGAAATAAGAGAGATAAAGCTTCTAAAAAAAACAGGCGGGAAAAGTGGACAATGGATCAGGGAAGAGTAACCCTTTGCACAGAATCCGCGGAACTCCCCCAGACTCCTTTTTTGGAAGTTGTTTTACATTGAGGAGGATTTAAATGGATCAGACCCAGCTTGAATACTTCAGAAAACTTCTCCAGGATAAACTAAACGAACTACTAAACGAGGCAGACAGGACCCTGGAGGAAATGACAGCCACGGATAGTAAGGTGGCTGATCCTGCAGACAGGGCCACCCTTGAATCAGACAGGAGCTTTGAGCTGAGAATAAGGGACAGAGAAAGAAAATTAATAAAAAAGATCAAAACTGCCCTTGAACGCATAGATGAAGGCACATATGGAATATGCGAGGAATGCGGCGAGGAGATTGGAATAAAGCGCCTGGAGGCCAGACCGGTGACCACCATGTGCATAGAATGCAAATCCAGACAAGAGAAGGAGGAAAAAGTCAAGGGACTCTAACCCTTGTTGTTTGATGCCAGAATTAAGAAGAGACCCCATTATTGGAAGATGGGTAATAATCGCCTCGGAACGTGGGGAAAGACCCTACGATTTTATCACTGAAAAGGACAAAACAAAGGGGGGATTTTGCCCTCTATGTCCAGGCCATGAGAATACCACCCCGCCAGAAGTTCTGGTTTATGGCCGCCCCTCCCATGACCCCAATGGCCCTAACTGGCAGCTCCGAGTGGTTCCCAACAAATATCCAGCCCTGATAATCGAAGGTGACCTTGATAAAAGGGGTGAGGGTATCTATGACAAAATGAACGGGATAGGTGCCCATGAGGTCATTATAGAAAGCCCTAACCATCACGAAACCCTCTCTTCTATGGATATAGACCAACTGGTCCTGGTATTTCGGGCTTATAAAGACAGACTTATAGATCTTGCACGGGATAAACGGTTTAAATACATAATTGTTTTCAAAAACTTCGGAAAGGCGGCTGGAGCATCGTTGGAACATTCCCATTCACAGCTCATAGCCCTTCCCATTGTGCCACAAATAATCCAGGAAGAGCTATACGGCTGCCAGCGCTATTTCGATTACAAGGAACGGTGCGTATTTTGTGATATTATTCGCCAGGAGCGTTCCCAGCAGATGCGCCTTGTGGACGAAAACGATGACTTTATAACCATCTGTCCTTTTGCACCCCGATCACCCTTTGAAATGTGGGTTCTTCCCAAAAGGCATCAGTCCCGGTTCAACTCCATGGACGATGGCCAGCTTTACCAGCTTGCACTGCTTTTTTCATCCACCATGAGAAAGCTTGACAATGTTCTTCCCAATGTCCCTTATAACTACATGCTACATACGGCACCACTTAATGATGCGCACCTTGAGCATTATCACTGGCATATCGAGATAATGCCAAAGGTCAGCACCGTTGCCGGGTTTGAATGGGGTACTGGCTTTCATATAAATACTGTGCCACCAGAAGAAGCGGCTGTCATTCTGAAGGGATCGTGATATAAATAATGTCAGGAAGGGGGTACTATGAGTGATACGAGGAAAAAGATCCTGGTAGTGGACGATGAAGAAAGTATCCATCTCCTTTACAGAGAAGAATTGGAAGAAGAGGGCTATGAGGTCATTTCTGCCATGACCGGTGAAGAGGGTCTCAAGCTGTTCCAGGAAGAAAAGCCAGACCTGGTAATACTGGATATCAACATGCCCGGCATGGATGGGATAGAGGTCCTTAGACAGATGAAACAGATGAGTCCGGACGTTCCTGTGATTCTTAGCTCTGCCTATCCTGAGTACAAACAGGATTTGGCATCCTGGGCCTCTGATGACTATATAGTAAAGTCCTTCAATCTGGATGAACTAAAAAATTCTGTCAAGAGGCACCTGGCGGGACGTTAAAGTGGACTCTCCGGAACCCAACGAGGAATTTTTATCTACCTGAGGAATCTTTCTCTATATATAAAGAGATTTTCTGCCTCCCATTTCCACCTACTGCCTCAATGACTGTCTTGTACTTCTTTTGAATAAGGTCAAAAATGGCCAGTCCGCTCTCTTGTTCCAAGGGTATCTTCAGTGCCTTGGCATTGTGTGATATGGATAAAACCAGATGGGATTTTTCTTCCCTTGTCTCTATTTTTATTTCTTTTTCGTGCTGATTCTGCAATTCCCGGCTCAAGCACTGAAGAACAGCAATCATGGCATTGAGCCAGTCAAAATATTCACCCTTTAGAGGTGCAAGCCCATCTTTCAGATCCAGAGATATGTCGATTTTCCTAAACCTTTCGTGAACGCTTAATATCTGAATGGTTTCTTTCACAAGCCTGTTTATAGATACTGTGGTCCGCAGGGCCCCAAGTTTCTCCCTTTCCCTTCTCTTTGCAGCAACCGTGCAATGCTGGGTAATCTGATCCACCAGGCCGTCTATGGTTTCAAGCTCACCAAGCCAATCTTGAACCACCTTTGCCCCAGGAGAAGAAATACCCCTTTTCGCCATCTTCATTTTCAAAAGATCTATCCTGCCAACTACGGCAGATAAGGGACTGATCAAATCCTCCAGGAGCTCATCAACGATATGGCCCATTAAAGTAAAACGGTACTGCTCAAAAAGGTCCCTGTTTTTTCGACGTATGTTTTCCTTGATCTTGTATAACGCCGTTACGTCTTTGACCTGAATCAGGACGGCCTCCCTGAGAGGAGGATCATTGAGATATCTGTAACAGATATTAAAGGCATATTCCCCTTTCTCACCATTTTGCCCAAATTC
>JALWNK010000024.1 GCA_026995935.1 Deltaproteobacteria bacterium | reverse complement strand
GAATCTCATAAGTTTGATCTCCTCCATTATATGTGCCCGGCTCATATGGATACCTCCTAAACTCCCATATAAATCCGGACAAGTTATGTGTTAAAATGGAGGACAATTTATTTGCTCGTAACACACCTTTATTTGACATCTGGATCTTCCTGGCAAAGGGAAATAAAAAGATAATTTCTGCCCCTATTGCCGCATATATGCAGGTAGCTGCTATTTTGGCGGTTATTGGTTTGGTTTAAGGTGGCGGGGAAACGGCATTGGCAAACCTGTTGGGGACCTTTGAAAATCCCCCAATTTTTATCTCTGCCCAGTCAAGACCGATAACAGAATAGGGCCTGTGTGTGGGTAAGGCGTAGTGTAGACAGTTGCCTTGGAACACCTTTTATATAAGCCCCATGGCCCTCTTTAAGGAGGTATCGACATTTAAGAATGAGACGTAACTGGCTTACATGGACGGGAGTTGGCATTGGCCTTGTAGTACTGGTGCTTAGCAAGCTTTACGATCTGGACCCCTTTGACAGGCTTTCAGATTTCTTCGAGACTGTGGAACAGTACGAGCTGGATGAAGTTTTCATTGCCGGGCTCATAGTGCTGGTATTTTTTGCGGCCGATCTCCTGTTAAAGGAGAGAAAACGGAAAATTGAGCATGAAAAGGTGAAGGTTTACAAGGCCATGGTCTCATCGGCCCACCACGTGTTGAATAATTTTCTGAACCAGATGCTCCTTTTCAAGATTACTGCTGAAGATACCCCAGGTTTTGATAAGGAGGTTCTGGATCTCTATGACGTGGTAATGGAAGATGCAAAGGAACAGATTAATGCCCTGAGCAGCATTACCGAGGTAAACGAGGACAAGATAAAAGAGGCCGTTAGGCCTGAACCCCGTCAAGGTTCATGACTGAATTTCAGGCCATTTCCCCCAGGGCACACTCTCAAAGGCTTTAGCAAAAAAACGCTCGTGATTACATCTTTTCTTCTGCGGGATTTTTTACCCTTCCCATGAACAGTATACTTCCTGTTTCCTTATGGACCATCATAAAAAGGAACGGGTGGTCTGCTCTGAATACAGGGTTTCGTATCACGGCCTTTAAACGGATGACCACAGCCGTGGCAGCTGCCGCCTCTGTTCCTTTTTCATCAACATTTACGTACGCCTGGTGAATTACCTTGGATATCTGCAGTTCCTTGTTGCCGGTCATGCCTGAAAGGTCAGCCCTTTTTGAAAAGGCGTCGGACATTCCCATGCTGGAAAGTACGTTTGCCAGATAAAACTTGGAATTGATCCTGAAACGGGGAAGATAAACATCCACTTTTCTTGTCTGCAGGGACGCTATCATGGCGCGTAAGCCCTTTACGCTCAAGGATTTCTCCAGCCGGCTGAGTCCCTCTTTCCTGCCCGGGAGGAAAACGAGCATGGAAATGGCCTTTCCGGCATAGGGCAGTTCTATAACCTGCAGTTTTCTGTCTCTGCTTTCAAAATATGGGAACTGCCCACTCTGAAACATCATTGGTGTCGACACTAAACGCTCATCATCCAGATAAAATGCAGCCGATTTCGTGTTATTTGCACTGAACTGAGAGGCCCAAAGCCCCTTGAAATATATGGCGTTTGTGAGAACAAGCCTTGTCAGCAGGTTGATGTCACCCTTTTGAATGAGGTTTTTGATTTTGTTCTCTGTATGTTTTTCAACCCAAAGGTTTATCTTTTGGCGCGTCTCTTCGGTCTTTTTTACAAAATCCACCCGGAAAAGTCCGCCATGATAGTATCGATCTATTGTGTTTATGAATATGGGCAAAAAACGGTAGCCCTTTTGCCCCCACATGGCATTGGCGAGGCGCAGCGTGTACCCCTTTTGGGGTTCTTTGGGCAAAACTTTTTCTATTAATGCGGAAAAGCCAGCGTGAAACCTCTCCTGGGGTCTAAAGAACCCAAGTACATCCTCCATCTGTCTTTCAGTATTGCCTCTGGCCCCGGCGTAGGTCATGGCTAGGGCGTCTGAAATGCTAAAAGGCGAGAAAAAGAGATTCCCCTCCTTTTTAGAAACATTCTTGTATAGCTTCAGGGCGAAGGCCGTGTTTGCATGCACAATGTGTTCAAGGTTTTCGGGTCCAGCCGTCGTGCAGTATGCAGCCCCAGACTGAACAAGAAAAACCAGGAAAACCAGAGCAAAAATCCTTCCCGTATTCAAGATTAGATTTTTCATAGAGGGGGCCTCCTTTCTTTTTAGGGACACATATGAGTAGCTTTGCCTAATGTGTCATTTTTGGCAGGGTAATCATCTTTTGTTATTGGAAGTAGTGATCCCAGGTTTGGTCCTTTAATACTCTATCACCCAAACAGCCGCCTTGGCCAGGGCAGGGTGTATAAAAAATCTGCTTGGGTTCTTTTAATTACCCTTTCAGGCAGTGGCAAAGCCACGTCGCATCAAGGCCTTGGATGGAACTTCCTGTGCACCTTCCTAAGATACCCTGTGTCCAGGTGGGTGTATATCTGGGTAGTGCCTATGTCGCTGTGGCCTAGAAGGATTTGGACGGCCCTGAGATCCGCCCCGCCTTCGAGCAGGTGTGTTGCAAAGCAGTGGCGCAGGCAGTGGGGGTAAACCTTTGAGGAAAGCCCTGCTCTCAGGCTGTACTGTTTGATTATCTGCCAAAGCCTCTGGCGGGACAGGGGCCTGCCCCTTGTACCAACAAAGCAGTAGTGGCTCTTAGCCTTTTTTAAGAGATGGGGACGGGCCTTTTGAATGTATTTTTCAAGCCAGTATTTCGCCTCATCCCCAAGGGGGACAACCCTTTCCTTGTTGCCCTTTCCTGTAATCTTAAGGAAACCGCCCTGAAGATTTATCTGGCTCATCAGGAGACTTACCGCCTCTGTGGCCCTTAGCCCGCACGAATAGAGCACCTCGAGCATGGCCCTGTCGCGAAGGCCTGTTGGTTTGGATGTGTCAGGCTGGTCAAGGAGCCTTTCCACCTCCCTGGTAGTAAGGACAAGGGGGAGTTTCCTTCCTGTCTTAGGATTTCCTATTACGGCAGTGGGGGAGGCGGAGATCCTGTTTTCAAGAAGGAGGAAGCGGAAAAATCCGCGCACGGACGAAAGCTTCCTGGAGATGCTGGTTGCAGATATCCCCGTCTCTTTGAGGTGTTTAAGCCATTTGAGGACGTGCCTTGTGTGAACCTCCTCAGGCGTCTTTAACTTGAGACTTTCTGCAAAGGAGCTGAACTCTATGAGATCGAAGCTGTATGCCTCAAGGGTCTTTCTGGAAAGGCCCTTTTCAACCAAGACAAAGGCGAGGTAGTCGTCCATATCACTTTGCCAGGACACCTTATTTCATATCTCCTCGGCGATTTCCATGGCCACCTCGGCCACAAGAGTGTCCCTTGAGGTTAGGCCAAGGGTGCGAAGCCTGCTTTTAAGGCCCTTTTTCTCTGGCCCGGAAAGGTCCTTTGAAAGCTCTGAAAGTCTTTCCATGGCATCTATTACGATCTGGGATTCCTCTTCAAGGTCAAGTAGCAGGATTAAGGCCCCCCAGTCATCTGGCAGCCCATACTTTTTGATGTACTTTTTGGCCTCCTTCCTGAATCTTGAAGTGCCAAAGGAGTCGTGAAGCCTCTGGAGGTCCTTTTCATGGGCCGGATCTCCCTTTGCGCCCTTAAAAAGCTGTTCCACCTTTTTAAGATACTGGCTCTTTATGCGCGGGTCCTCAAGCCTCTTTTCAAGACTGCTCCTCAGGTCATTTTTCTTTGCCATTTTTTAATATTCCTTTTTCAAAGTAAAAGCGCCATCATTCAAATATGAATTCCACCTCTGGAAGCACAAGACAGGTAAGGCGGCCTCCGTAAACCGCCCCCGTATCAATGCCTATCTTGTTTGGTTTTAAAAGAGGGGTGTCAAAGGGCGTGTGCCCAAATATTATCCTTTTTCCCCAGTCGTAGTCAGATTTTATGAACTTATGGCGTATCCACAACATGTCCTCCTCTTTCTGCTTTTCAAGGGGGATTCCCGGTTTTACTCCTGCATGGACCAGAAAGTATTTGTCGGTTTCAAAACATATGGGAAGTGACTTAAGGAACTGTAGATGTGAGAAGGGAGTCAAGCGCGCAGCCTCTCTTCCAGGGGTGTCCAGGGAAATGCCGTAGCTTTTGAGTGTTTTGTCCCCGCCAAAGGCCAGGAAGGCCCCGGATGCAGTCCCGTTTTTCAAAAAGTCCAGGAACATGACCTCATGATTCCCTTTAAGGCAGATGACACTTCCCGGGTACTCGGCCTGAAGCTCCACCATGAACTGGACCACCCCTGCAGTGTCTGACCCCCTGTCAACGTAATCTCCAAGAAAGACGAGCATGTCCTTGCCCCATTTGATGGGTATGCGCTTTATGAGCGCCCTTACCTTGTCGAGGCAGCCGTGTATGTCACCAATGGCAAATATGCGGTTCATGGCATGTGATTATCTCCGGAAGGACAAGTATCAGATTTGCCGTTTTTCATCAAAAGGTCAAGAGCTTCCTAAGCCCTGCCTTTTCTGCCCACTTTACTGCCCTTGCAAATTCTTCAGCCGTAATGGGCCTGTCAAGGGGAGGGTATTTGGAGGCCATGCCGCACGGCCTGTACTGATCCATTATGTTGACAACCGTGTCTGGAGAAAGCTCAGACGCTATGAATCTGCACACCTCTTTCGTACCAGAAAGGTTCTCGGGAAGGACAAGGTGGCGTATCAAGAGGCCTTGAAAAGCTGCCCCTGTTTTTTCATCTACCTCAAGGTTTCCAACCTGTCTGTACATCTCCTTTACTGCCAATTTGCAGAAATCCCAGTATCCCTTGACCCTGGAATACTTTAGTGCCTTTTGGTTGTCAGAGTATTTCATGTCCGGCATGTAGATATCCACTATGCCATCCAGGAGTTTAAGGGTTTCAACAGACTCGTAGCCTCCGCAGTTGTAAACTATGGGGATGCGCAGGCCTTCCCTGGCAGCAAGGACAAGGGCGTCAAGCACCTGCGGCACCACGTGGGTTGGGGTGACTAGATTCACATTATGGCATCCTCCCTCCTGGAGGGAAAGAAATATGAAGGCAAGGTATTCCTTTTCCACCTCCTGCCCCTCAAGGCCCTGGCTTATCTCAAAGTTCTGGCAGAAGACGCACCTCATGTTGCAGCCTGAGAAAAAGACCGTGCCCGAGCCGTTTTTTCCTGTTATCGGGGGCTCTTCACCAAAATGTGCCCCAAAACTTGCAACAACGGAATTTTTTCCGATCTTGCAAAAGCCCTTTTCGCCATTAAGCCGGTTGACCTTGCACTCATGGGGGCAGAGGGTGCAGGAGGCCAGGATGGAACGGGCCTGCTCTGCCCTCGTTTCAAGCTCCCCTGTTTCAAGGAGTTTCAGATAAGAAGGTCTTTTTTCCATGCCTCTTCTCTTTCCAGCAGGTTCAGCCTGTAAAGCTCAAGTATTGACATGCAAAGGGCAATGACCATTGGCCCGAGGATGAGGCCAAGGAGGCCAAAGACGTTTATGCCGCCGATAATTCCCAGGAAGAGGAACAGGTTGTGGAGCTCCGTTTTTCCGCTTATGAGATAGGGACGCAGGAAGTAGTCTATCTGGCTTATGACAAGTAGGCTGAAGGCAAGAAGGGCTGCGCCCTTGAGGTACTGGGCGGTTAGGAGGAGATAGATGCTTGCCGGGGCCCACACGATGGCAGTTCCAATCATGGGCACAAAGGTCCCAAGGCCAAGGATGGTTCCCCATAGGATGGGTGCCGAAAAGCCGAGGGCCCAGAAGATGAATATGCCAAGGCCTGCCTGTATGATGCCGGTGAAGATGTTGCCGTAAAGGGTGGCAGCCAGAACGTCTGAGGTAAGCTTCATGAACCTTTCTACACTTTCCTTCTTTAGGGGAAGAAGCCCCTTGAAGGCCCTTAGCATGTTCTCGCCGTCGGTAAAGAGGTAGAAAAGTATCACCAGCATCAGGAAGGACTTGAATATGAGCACTGCAATGTTTCTGAAGACCACTGTTCCCTGTTTGAGGAAGTATTCGCCGGCAGAACGCGCAAGCTCGGCAAGGGTGCCGTGAAGGTCTGTGCCGTAAAGCTTAAATGCCTTTAAGAGCTTGATTGTAAGCTTGTTCAGGGTGGGGTATTTGTGCGGGTCCGGGATGATATCGAGGTTAAGGGTCTGAAGGCTTGACATCCCGGCTGTGTACACCCGGAATACTTCAGATGTCAGGCTTGTAATCAGGAAGAAGACCGGGATGATGATAAAGGCAACGATAAGAAAGCACATTATGAATGAGGCTAGCACCTTCTGCCCCATGAGAACTCTTACGAGTTTCTGATACAGGGGATGGAAGAATAGGGAAAGTATTATGGCCCAACAGATGGGCTCAAAAAAGGGCAGGTATATCCACAGACCGCAGATGAGTATTGCAAGGGCAAGGCAAAGGGCGACAACCCCGGACAGTTTTTCCGTCCAGGCCTCATCTGCCTGGACCTGCGTCTGTCTGTCTGTTACTGGTTCATGCACAGCTTTTCCAGGCCTTCTGGAAGGGAGTCGATACCAAGCTCTTTTGCAAAATCCAAAAGTTCCTCATAGGTGCAGTTTATTGAAGGGCTTCGCTTTCCAGAGGTCACATCGGAAATCTCTGTTTCAAGAAAGTGAAGGAGGTGGCTGGCTGCCTCCCTTTTCACCTCATTCATGTCAAAGCCCTCCTTCTGGCAGAAGTTTTTCAGGCGCTCAAGGTTTGCAATGGATCTTTTAATTCCCCTGTAGATTCGCCTGTCCCTGTTTTCAGGCTTAAGGTCCCGAAGAAGTATCTTTCTGTACCTTTCAAACACCGCCTTTTTCAAAAGGGTGATATCTACATCTTCCCTGTTGAGACTTGGCCCTTCAGGGTCTTCAAAGAGGTAGTAGAGCCCTGAGTGAAAGGCTATCTCCGGGGTCTCACCCGAATGCTTTATGAGCAGGGCCTCTTCCTCAAGGATTTCGGCTATTTCCTTTTCAGATATCTTGCCTTCTACCACCAAAGGGGACTCTGCCATGCCTTCTTAAGCTCCTCAACCGGTTCATCCACTATTTTTTTCCCGTTGTGGCTCATGGTGAGCCTTGGCGAATCTGTCACCTCACCTATAAGTGAAAAAACAGAGCCTGCCATTACCTTTTCAAACTCTGCCCTGTTCTCTGGCCTCACTGTCACCACCAGGCGGCTTTGGCTTTCGCTGAAAAGGAGATAGTCGAGCCTGTCTATGTTTTCGGCAGGTACGGCGGAAAGATCAACATCCATGCCAAGGCCTCCTGAAAAGGCCTTTTCTGCAAGGCACACCCCAAGGCCACCGTCTGAGCAGTCGTGACTTGATGCCACAAGGCCCCTTTTGGTTGCCTCGGAAAAGGCCCTGTAGCGGGCTGCTGCCTCTTCTATGTTCACCTTGGGGATGGTGTTTCCAATAAGGCCCCTTGATGAAAGGTATTCTGATGCGCCAAGCTCGGCAAAGGTGGTTCCCAGGATGTAAACAAGGTCGCCCGGGTTTTTTACATCCATTGTAAGGGCCTTTCTCACGTCATCAATCTTTCCTATGAGGGAAAAGAGAAGGGTAGGGGGGATGGATATCTTTACGCCACCTATTGTGGCGTCGTTTTTCATGCTGTCCTTGCCAGAGATGCACGGGATCATGTAAGTGGTGCAGATTTCGTAAAGGGCCTTGTTGGCACGGACAAGCTGGGCAAGCTTGTAGTGGCCGTCAGGCGTCTTTTCAGATTGGACCGGGTCACACCAGCAGAAGTTATCAAGCCCTGACATCTCGTCAAACTTTGCCCCAACGCAAAGGGCGTTTCTCACTGCCTCATCCACTGCGGCGCAAACCATGTGGAAGGTGTCTATGTCGCTGTAGCGCGGGCATATGCCGTGGGAGACCACCAGGCCCTCCAAGCGGTCAAGATCCGGCCTCAAGATGGCCGCATCACTTGGCCCGTCGTTCATGGCGCCGCAGAGGGGCTTAATGACGCTTCCTCCCTGAACCTCGTGGTCGTACTGGCGGACAACGTACTCCTTGCTGCAGATGTCAAACCTGTAAAGCAGCTTCTTTAGCTCATCTCCAAGGTCAGAAGGGCATTCAAAATCAGGCTCTTCATGTTCAGGCGGCTCCCATATGGCCGTAAGCTCCATCTGGGGAACACCGTTGTGAATAAAGTCCATGTCAAGGTAGGCAACGGTCTTTCCGTTATAGAGGCAGTGGTATTTGCCCGAGTCCGTAAAGGTGCCAAGGACGGTCGATTCGACGCCCATTTTCCTTGAAAGGGCCAGAAACTCGTCCAGTTTTTCAGGAGGAACTGCCACGGTCATCCGCTCCTGGGCCTCGGAGACGAGTATCTCCCAGGGCTGAAGGCCCGGGTATTTAAGAGGCGCACGATCAAGGTGTAGCTCAAAGCCGCCTGATTCCTGGGCCATCTCACCTACTGAGGAGGAAAGTCCGCCAGCCCCGTTGTCAGTAATGGAGTTGTAGAGGCCAAGGTCCCTGGCTCTTAGAAGGAAGTCTGTCATCTTCTTCTGGGTGATTGGGTCTCCTATCTGCACGGCAGTAGCTGGGGAGCCCTCGTGGAGCTCTTCAGAGCTGAAGGTCGCCCCGTGGATGCCGTCTTTTCCAATCCTTCCTCCGCACATGACAATGGCATCCCCTGGTTGCGCCTTCTTTTCGTAGGAGGGGCGCCCGCCTATGGTCTTTGGCATGACACCGCCTGTTCCGCAAAATACCAGGGGCTTTCCAAGGTAGCGCTCGTCAAAGACAATGGAGCCGTTCACCGTGGGGATGCCGCTTTGGTTGCCTCCGTGCTCAACGCCTTCCCTTACCCCTTCGAATATGCGCTTTGGATGAAGAAGGCCCTTGGGAATGGGCTTGTCGTAGTCAGGCGGGCCAAAGCAGAACACGTCAGTGTTAAAGACAAGCTTTGCGCCAAGTCCTGTTCCAAACGGGTCCCTGTTTACGCCAACTATGCCGGTAAGTGCACCGCCATAGGGGTCAAGGGCAGAGGGGCTGTTGTGGGTCTCAACCTTGAAGGCCACGTTTAGCTCGTCGGTAAAGCTCACCACCCCCGCATTGTCCTTGAAGACAGAAAGGCACCAGTCCCTGTCTCCAAGCCTTTTTCTTATGGTGTCTGTTGCGCCGCGGATGTAGGTGTCAAAGAGACTGTTTATCTCTTCGTTTCCCTCAGGGGTCTTGTAAAGGATTTTGGCATTGAAAATCTTGTGTTTGCAGTGCTCAGACCAGGTCTGGGCAAGGGCCTCAAGCTCGCAATCCGTGTATTTTGCCCCAAGGCCCACCTTTTTCCTCTCCTCGACTACTCTTTGGTTCTGAAGGTGCGCCTGAAGGATCTTCATCTCCTTAAGGCTTAGTACCAGCACCCTTTCACGGGAAAGCCGCATGAGCTCTTCATCGCTCATGGCTGAAAGGTCAAACTCCAGCACCTCCACCTTTGCCTCTTCCCTCACCCTTGGCACAAAGAAAAAGGGGCTGTTCTCTTTGTTATATGTGTCTTCAAGCCGGTCAAAGGGGCAGATGGTTGTGCGCTGTATGAGGTCGTTTGCAAGCAGGTCCATTGCCAGGGATTCGGCCTGGGACTTGTCAAGCCCTCCCTTTATGAGGTATCCCGTTGAGGTGTAAACACCCTCGTCCTGGCCAAGCCTTCTTTCAAGGAGAAGCTCTATGGCCTCCTTTGCGGTTTTACCCTCGTTGTCGGTAACTCCGGGTCTGAACCCCACCTCTATGACCCACTGGTAATCCGTGCCGCTGGTCTGGGAAATGGCCTTTGCCACAGGTTTATTTATGGTGTACTTCTGGATTACCGGGTCTGAAAAGGGGCCTCTTGCTATGGCATCCAGGGTATTCAGGCCAAGGTCCATTTCCACCAGGTAGACCTTGTACGTCCTTATGTCTTCAACTGGCAGTCCCAGATCCTCGCGGGCCCTTTTTAGGGTCTTGAGCCCGTGGGCATCCTTGAGATTGGTTTTCAGGCAGACTTCGATTCTGTGGGCCATTTTCACACCTGTATCCTTTCCATTATCCTTAAAAAGAGCTGCTGACCTGCATATTAACAGTTTGCAGTTAGTGAAAAAACTCTATCATGGTTAAAATCTCCTGATAATAAAACAGGAAGAGACTTTCAACGCAAATCTCTTCCTGTTTTTTTTAAGAGATGAACTGCCCGGAAAAGGGCAGGGACTTGGATGGAAGTTCAGTCTTTCTCAAGCACCTTTATCACCCTATTCATGTCTTCCGGAATGGGTGCATGAAACTCGAATCTCTTCCCCTTGGTCACAGGGTGCATCATCTCGAGCCCTTCGGCGTGAAGCATCTGTCTTCTTATCTCTATCCTTTCACCAGAAGGCGTTTTGACCTTCGATGGGCCTCCATAGAGGCTATCGCCAAGCAGGGGGTGGCCCATGTGTGACATGTGCACCCGTATCTGATGGGTTCGCCCTGTATGGAGCCTTATTTTCAAAAGTTGCGCCGAATAAAGATTTTTTTTAACCCGGAACTGGGTGACGGCATGCCTTCCAGAAGCACAATTCACAGCCATCTTTGTGCGCCTCACAGGGTGTCTTCCAATGGGAAGGTTAATAACCCCCTCCTTATCGCGTATGTATCCAGAGGTTATGGCAACGTAGGTCTTTTTGACCTGTCTTGCCTTAAAGGCCGTTACAAGTGCCTGGTGCGCTGCATCGCTTTTTGCTATTATCATCACCCCGCTTGTGTCCTTATCCAGCCTGTGCACTATTCCTGGCCTTATTATTCCGCCAATGCCGGATAGGTTTTCGCAGTGGTGGAGAAGTCCGTGGACAAGGGTATTTTCCAGGTTCCCGGCCCCTGGGTGCACAACAAGGCCGGCAGGCTTGTTGACCACAACAATGTGCAGGTCTTCAAAGATGATCTCGAGGTCCATGGGTATTGGAGCCATCTCAAGGGGCGTGGGCTCAGGGACCAATACCTGCACCACCTCTCTTCCCTTCAACTTATGCCTGGGCAGCAGGCACGGCTTTCCGTTAACATTTACCTGCCCCTTTTGTATGAGCTCCTTGAGCCTTGTTCTGGAAATGTCGGGGATTTTTAAGGAGAGAACCTTGTCCAACCGCATCCCCTGGTCCTGGGGTTCGGTCTTAATGACTATCTGTCTGGGGAACGTGGGATCCTTTGTCAAGTAACGGGCCAGGACCTGCAACGCACGTTAGAGATCCGTTTTCATCTCCAAAAGCATGTCTGGTTCAGGCTCTGTTTCTATCTCCTCGATGCCAAAGATCTCCTCTATGCCCCGTTCTATCTCCTCTTCCTTCTTTTTCCTGGCAATGGAAAGCTCCTTTACCAGCAGGGTCTTGGCCGTCTCGAGCATCTTTTTTTCGCCAAAGGAGAGGGGTTTATCCATCTGGAGTATGTAGAGGTCCCTGAGTACGGCAGCAAGGTCGAAGATGGAGCCTGTCTTTATGCGCTCCATGTATTCCCTGTAGCGCCTGTTCCATGTCTGGGGGGTGAACTTTACGTCCTTTTCCTCCAGTATGGAGTAGACACGTTCCACATCCTTTTTGGAGATAATGGAGCGGAGCCCAACCGCCTCGGTATTGTTCTTGGGGATCATGATCTTCATGTCGTTTTCAAGGATGCGCATGACATAAAAGACAAGGGTTGATCCGCCAATTTCCTTTTCTTCAATGGCCTCGATAAGACCGACGCCGTGGGCCGGATAGACTGCCAGATCGCCTACTTTAAACATGGCCTGTTTGGTTCGACCTCCTGGAATTTTGCAGATTTTCAATAAAAAACGTGCACATTATAACATTTTGAAGCAAAAAATGAAACACCTATTGCAAAAAGGATGACGAATGAAGGATTTTTTTAGTGAAAATTAGAGGTGTGGGGAGATATGTCTTTTGGTTGGAGAAAGGGGGGGTAAAAGGGATTTCCAGTTAAAACTTGAAGTTGAAGGCCGCACAGGTGTTTGCGCAGCCTTCATTTAGGTGGTTGGATCGGTTGTGTCTTTTTAATTTAAGACCTTGTGCCCTCGCTGTCTCATGCAGCGTATGTAAGCGTTTTTGTAGGCGGTTTCCGCATCCATTCCTTTGTAGGTTCCGCCCCCTATTCCGCCTGCTGCTGCGCCGATGGCAGCGCCTTTTCCTGGGGAACCCACCGCTGCGCCGATGGCAGCACCTGAGGCAGCTCCAATTGCACCGCCAATAAGTCCTCCCTTAACCACTTCACCGGGCGTATAGCCTGATACCCTCTGGGCAAGCATCTTGCATTCGGCAAGGTCCTGGTTTATGTAGGCTGCCCTTGGATCGTTGTAAGGATCTACCACTGGCTGCCAGCCGGTCTGGCTTGCACAACCTGCCGCCAGTATCAAGACAGAGCCAAGGAGAAAGAACATCTTTTTGGTTTTCACTTGCGACCTCCAATAGTGTTGATTTCCTTTTTAAGGATAATGACACAATGTCCTTCTGTCCAATGATAATTTTTTGATTATATAACCCCTGGACACGGGAACGAAAAAATATTATCCCCTCTGTTTTTATGAAGTCTGCAATTTACCAGAAGATGTTTTTCAGGCTTGGTGATGTTTGTCGCCCTGCAGCCTTTTGGTTTTTCCTTTGGGTTGTTTTTTGCTTCCTGCCTGGGGCCAGGGGGTATGTTTTTGCAGGTGGCCAGGCCCTGTCCCCGTACCAGGACACTGGAAATGGGGAGGGGCCCTGGGCTATTCTGCCCCAGGAGACCTTGAGAAACATTCTAGAGGCAAAATCTCCCAGTGAGCTTACAAAAAAACGTTTTTCCTTCTCGAGGTCAGGCCGGGAGTTTGTGGCGACAACCAGCATAAACCAGTCTCTCCAGGCCTATCTTGACGATCTCTTCTCAGATAGCATAGGGGCAAGGGCGGCCCTTGTCTGTATAGACCCAATTTCAGGCCGGGTTGTGGCAATGTCGGGCTTTGACCGGTACAGGCCCTGGGACAAGGTCTGGACCAGGCGCCTGGTTCCCTCGGCCAGTCTGTTCAAAATAGTGACTGCAGCAGGCGCTATTGAATTATATTCCTTCTCTTCTGACACCACCTTTTACTTTAACGGAGGAAGGCATACCCTTTACAGGTACCAGCTAAAGGACAAAAGAAACCGCTATACAACTGCTGTAACCCTGGTGGAGGCCTTTTCGCGTTCCATCAACCCAGTCTTTGGCAAGATTGGCATCCGCTATCTCAAAAGGGAGGGACTTAAGGAGATGGCCGGGCGTTTCTTGTGGGAACGGCCCATACCCTTTGAGTTAAAGGTCAAGGTGAGCCCCCTGGAGATAGGCCCGTCTTCTTTCAACATTGCAGAGGTTGCCAGTGGTTTTAACCGCAAGACCAGGATAACGGCCCTTCATGAAGCCCTTATTTCTGCAGGCATTGCCAACGGCGGAGTCATTATGGCCCCAAGTTTCATAGACATGGTTGTTGAAAAGGGCGGGAAAATGGTCTATCAAAACAAGTTTTATCCCCTTGTAAGGGCAGTCAATCCCAGGACTGCCAATATCCTGAAGAGGCTTATGGTAGCCACTGTGACAAAGGGTACGGCAAAGAAGGCCTTCAGGGGCTGGCAGCGGGACAAGGTCCTTCGGACTCTGGTGATTGGGGGAAAGACCGGCACCATAGACAGTGAGGATCACCGTTACAGGTATGATCTTTTTACAGGTTTTGCCTGCAGTAAGGACGGGGGGCGATGTCTTGCAGTTGGCGTTTTCGTGGCCCACGAGGGTGTACTGGGAAGAAGGTCGGCCTCCTATGCAAGGCTTGCCTTCAGAAAATACTTTGAAGAACTTGACTATAAGTAGCAAAGCTTTCAGAAAGGAAAGGACAAATGGCTTCTATCAGCCCATTCAGGGGTATCTATTACAACAAGGAGCTTTTCCCAAGGCTTGAAGAGGTAATGGCCCCTCCTTATGACGTTGTGGATAAAAGAGAGAGGGACGTACTTGTTGCAAAAAATCCCCATAATATCTTCAGCCTGGAGCTGCCTTCCGCATCAGAATGTCAGGAGCCAGTTACTGACAGGTATCAGTGTGCAGGCCTGAAGCTGAACAGGTGGTTAAGGGAAAACGTCCTTCTGAGGGATGAGAGGGCAGGCATCTATCCCTACGACATCGAATATGAACATGCAGGTACAACAAGGGTCAGGAGGGGCTTCATATGCCTTGTCAGGGCAGATGACTGGGAAAAAAGGACGGTGCTTCCCCACGAAAGGACCTTTCAAAAGGTTACCCAGGACAGGTTCCTGCTAAGAAGTGCCACAAGGGCCCAATTCAGCCAGATATTCATGATATACAGGCACAGGGAAGAGGTGTCCCAAATAGTTAGTGAAGGCCACAGGGAGAAACTTTTCCAGGTCAGGGATACAAAGGGCGCACTTCACAGCCTCTCAAGGCTTACAGACAGGCACCTTCTTGAGAGTCTTCAAGAGGCCTTTGACTCCATGCAGCTCTACATTGCAGACGGTCACCACAGGTACACCACGGCCATACGCTACAGGAAAGAGATGGAGGCAAGGTTAGGGCTTGGGCCTCAGGCCCCCTACAACTTCACCATGGCCTACCTTGTGGACGCAGCAGATCCTGGACTCGTAGTGCTTCCTACACACAGACTCCTTAATTTGCCAGCAGACATGGGGGAAGACGAGGTCAAGAGAAGACTTTCTCTCTATTTTGACATGAATCCCATAGACCTTTCCAGGTCAAGTGGCGTTTCCCAGCAGGCCGACACCTTTACTGATGTTACGGCAAACACCTGTTCACAGGGGATAAGTGTAATGTTTGGAAGCGGGAAGGAGGCCTTTGTTCTATGTCCCAAGGCAGAGGCAAGGCAGCAGCTTCTTGATTCTGTGGGCCACAGTGAGCTTGCCGAACTTGACGTAGTAGTCCTTGAAGAGCTGGTCTTTAAAAGGGCCCTGGCCATTGAAACTGAAGGGCTTGAGGCAGGCAAAGACATATTTTTTGTTGCAGACTCTCAAGAGGCCCTAAAGGCCCTTAAACCCCGCCAGGTCCTGTTTTTCATGCATCCAACAAGGGTGGAACAGGTCCTTGATGTGGCAGACGCAGGCCTCAGTATGCCCCATAAGTCCACTTTTTTTTATCCAAAGATCCTCACAGGGATGATAATAAACAAGGAGGATTTTTAAATCCTTAATCATGCCGCCAATTTCCTCCTTTCAGCTCCTTGAGCAGGTGGTGGTGGTCTCGCACCACCTTGTGGGCATCTTTCAGGTGTTTTCTGGGCAGGGTGGTGGTTATGGCTATACAGGAAAGGCCTGCATTTTTGGCTGACTCGATGCCGGCAGGGGCGTTTTCTACTGCTATGTTTCCCATGCCTTTTCTTGCGCCCAGGCCACGCAGTCCCGCAAGGTACGGCTCCGGATGCGGCTTTCTCCGACTGACCATGTCTCCTGTTACGATATGGCCAAAGAGCTCTCTAAGAGGAGGCGGAAGTACTGCATCAAGGATCTCCCCATGGGAGCTGGTAACAAGGCCAACAGGCACCCCAGTCTCTTTTAACCATTTTAAAAGTTCAAGAGCGCCTTCAAAGGGCCTTACCTTGTGGGCGTATCTTTCAAGGAAGATGCGCTTTTGCCGTTCATGGATTTCAAAAAAGTCCCTTATGGCTAGCTTGGTTCCATTTTTTGAAAAGAGTCTGCAGGCAACTTCGGGCTCCATGGCGCCTTCATAGAGGTAAAAGAGCCTTTCGTTCACCTCCATCTCCCTTTCCCTGAAGGCATCTTTCCATGCTGCAACGTGAAAGGGCATGCTGTTAAGTATCACCCCGTCCATGTCAAAGAGAACCGAGTTTATTTTTTTGTTGTTATTCACCTTTTTTCGTCTCCGCTGCCTTGACACCTGGTTTTGCCGTTCTTAGCTTCCTTAAAGAAATTCAGGGAGTTATCTGTTTTCTTGCGTTTTTGCTAAGTTTTCCCGAATTGTTCCAGATTTTGAAAAATTGAGAAAGGAGAATTCCTATGCAATATGACAAGTTTACCATGAAATCACAAGAGGCCCTTCAGGAGGCCCAGAAGCTGGCCCAGTCCATGAATCACCAGCAGATTGAGCCGGAACACCTTCTGAAGGTCCTTCTTTCTGATGAGACCGGCATAGTTCCCGCCGTTTTGAAAAAGATGGGTGTTTCTGTCCAGGCCATAGCGGCTGAGATGGACCAGGCCCTTGAAAAGCTTCCAAAGGTGACAGGGGCAGGTGCGCAGATATACCTTTCTCCTACCTTGAACCAGATACTTCAGAAGGCCTTTTCAGTGGCCTCTGATATGAAGGACGAGTATGTGAGCCAGGAGCATCTACTCCTGGCCATGATAGAAACCTCTGGTACCACGGTGTACCAGGTCCTTACTGCCCATGGTGTCAACAAAGACGCCTTTATGCAGGCACTGGTTTCCATCAGGGGAAGCCAGAGGATCACCGACCCGAATCCCGAGGAGAAGTACCAGGCCCTTGAAAAGTATGCCAGGGACCTGACAGAGCTTGCTAGATCCGGAAAGCTCGACCCTGTTATCGGAAGGGACGAGGAGATAAGGCGGATCATGCAGGTCCTTTCAAGGCGTACCAAGAACAATCCGGTGCTCATTGGGGAGCCTGGCGTTGGTAAGACGGCCATCGTGGAAGGCCTTGCCCAGAGGATAGTTGCAGGGGACGTGCCTGAGACCTTGAAGAACAGGCGCATCGTTGCCCTTGACATGGGCTCATTGATTGCAGGAGCCAAGTACAGGGGTGAGTTCGAAGAGAGGTTGAAGGCCGTTTTGAAGGAGGTTGCAGAAAAGCAGGGGGAGATAATCCTCTTCATTGACGAAATTCATACCCTGGTTGGCGCTGGGGCAAGCGAAGGGGCAATGGATGCCTCAAACATGCTGAAACCTGCCCTTGCCCGTGGCGAACTCCACTGTATCGGTGCAACCACCATTGACGAGTACAGGAAATACATTGAAAAGGACCCTGCCTTAGAAAGGCGGTTTCAGCCGGTTTTAGTGGATGAGCCTTCCGTTGAGGATACCATTGCCATCCTCAGGGGGCTTAAGGAGAAGTATGAGGTCCACCATGGTGTGAGGATAAAGGATTCCGCCCTGGTGGCAGCAGCAACCCTGTCTCACCGTTATATCACCGACAGGTTCCTGCCTGACAAGGCCATAGATCTCATCGACGAGGCGGCGGCAAAGCTCAGGATAGAGATAGACAGCCTGCCAACAGAGATCGACGAGATAGAGCGCAGGATAATGCAGCTTGAGATAGAAAAGGAGGCCCTAAAGAAGGAGTCCGACCCTGCATCCCAGGAAAGGCTTGCCAAGATAGAAGAGGAGCTTGCCAATCTGCGCGAGCAGAGTGATGCCCTGAAGGCCCGCTGGAAGGAAGAAAAGGCAATGATTCAGCGTATCAGGGACATCAAGGAGCAGATAGACAAGCTCAGGGTTGAGGCAGAGCAGAAGCAGAGGCTTGGCGATCTTAACAAGGTTGCAGAGATACTCTACGGCGAGATTCCAAAGCTTGAGAAGGAGCTTGAGGAAGAGCAGAAAAAGCTCGAGGAGTTTCAGAAGGAAGGAAAGTCCATGCTCAAGGAGGAGGTGGACGCAGAAGACGTTGCTGCCATTATCTCCAAGTGGACTGGAATACCGGTAAGCAAGCTCATGCAGGGTGAGCGCGAAAAGCTCATCCATCTCGAAGAGGAGCTTGGAAAGAGGGTGGTAGGCCAGGAAAAGGCCATCATCGCTGTATCCAATGCGGTGCGGCGTGCCCGTGCAGGGCTTCAGGCGCCCAACAGGCCCATTGGCTCCTTTATTTTCCTTGGGCCTACTGGAGTTGGTAAGACAGAGCTTGCAAAGGCCCTGGCGGAGTTCCTGTTTGATACCGAGCAGGCCATGATCCGCATAGACATGAGCGAGTTCATGGAAAAGCACTCGGTTGCACGCCTCATTGGTGCACCTCCGGGCTACGTAGGCTACGAGGAGGGAGGCTACCTTACGGAAGCGGTGCGCAGAAAGCCTTACTCGGTGGTGCTCTTTGACGAAATAGAAAAGGCCCATCCGGACGTCTTCAACATCCTGCTCCAAATACTGGATGACGGAAGGCTTACGGACGGAAAGGGCCGCACAGTGGACTTCAGGAACACCATAATCATAATGACCTCCAACGTGGGAAGCTCGCTTATTATCGAGGCCACGAATGCAGCCGAGATGGAGGCCCGGGTCATGGAGGCCTTGAGGGCGCAGTTCAGGCCTGAGTTTCTGAACAGGATAGATGATATCATCATCTTCCACGCCCTGAGCAAGGAGCACCTGGCAAAGATCGTTGAGATACAGGTGGGCTACCTTGCTGAAAGGCTCAGGGAGAACGGGTACGAGCTCGAGATTACGGACAGGGCCAGGGAGTGGCTCGCCGAGGTTGGTTACGATCCAAACTTCGGTGCACGTCCGCTCAAAAGAGCCATACAGCGCTACATTGAGGATCCGCTTGCCCTTGAGATCCTTGAGGGTGTATTCAAGGAAGGCGACAAGATCATAGTGGATCTAGACGAGAACAACCACGTGATCTTCAGAAAGGGCGAATAAAAAAATCAGCACGGCCCTGCTGCAGTAGATTGTGGTAGCAGGGTTGTGGCTGCAGTAATAAGAAGGGGCAAATCTTTTTTTGTTGTGGGTTTGCCCCTGTTTGTTTTTTGTTCCATCCATCCATCCATCCATAAATACATACATACGTCCATTCCCTTTTTGAATATATCTTGCTGAAATCATAAGATATATTTTTGTAAGTCCTCTGCAAGTAGGTAGTGATAAGAAATGGACAGCTGCCTGTAAAGCCAAGAAAAAGGCATAGGCGCACTATTACTTTCTTATAAAAGGAGGCCTGTCATGACAAAAAAACTAGGACAAATCCTGGGAAAACTAAAATTCGCTTATCTGGTCGTAGCCATTATCATGGCCCTTCCTGTCACTGCCTATTCCATCGGCTTTGATCACGCCATCGGCTGGGGAGGGTCAGCCATTTATGTCTTTGATGATGAGCCAAGAGGTATGGCATTTGAGAGACATCTGTCTCCCGGCGGAACGGCGGGATCAAGCAGTCTCATTTATCAGAAGGTATTTACCGCAGATGGAGGATCAGTTGAACTTGGCAGAGTGGAGGCCATGGGCGATGCGGATTATTATGAGCTTCACGGTGCCATTTCCCATTATTTTGATGGATCTGTTCTAGATGACGGGGAGGAACACACCCTGGATTTTTCGTACCCGGCCGATGAGCCATGGACCTTGTTTGAATATTTCAGGGATGAACTTTTTCTTGAAACCGCTGACGGACTAGGGGCAGACATCAGCCTTCAATTTTATGTTGATGCCCATTTGGAAAATTTTGGAGATTCTGATGCTTCCTCAGGCCCCTTTTCTCTTACAGGGAAATATGTAAATGATATAGATAGCACGCCCATGAGGATGAGTACCTTTGGAGAGTTCAGCACGGAGGAAACGGTGAGTCACCAACTTGTCACCATGACCTTAACAGGGCTAGAGAGCGGAACCTATCTTCCCTTCTCCATAATCGCAAAGGCAAATGTAAAAAACGGCGAAGTAGATTTTAGTCATACAGTAACATTAGCAGACGTGCTGGTAACCAGAAACGGAGTGGCCCTTGATCCTGCATTGTACACCATGACAGTGGGAAGTGGTGACAGCAGATTCCCATCAAACCAGATGTCGCCTGTTCCAGAGCCGGCCACATTAATCTTGATGGGTACCGGCCTTGTGGGACTTTTCGGTTTGAGAAAGAGGATGTAGGGCGCTGAGGATTTGAACATGTCTTTTCAGGATCGAGTCGGTACCAGCCCGGGCCATGTCTTCTTTCAGGCCGACCTTGTTTCAACGAGGTCCAACCGGCCCGATCCTTCATGTCTCGTCCCTTTTTTGCTTATTCTCAATCTTTTCTGCAAGATTCCTGAGCCTTTCCCCTGGCTCCATGTCCAGGCCTTCCTTCAGGGCCTTTACGCACAGGTTGTATGTCTCCATGGCCTTGGCGTCCTTTCCGAGCATCAGATGGCAACGCATTATGGTTAGGTAGGCATCTTCATCCAACTGGTCCACGTCCAGGCGTTTCTGATTTATATGGATGCATTTTTCTATTTCCCTTTTGTCCATGTAGATTTCTCCCAGTCGTGCCAATGCTCTAGAAAACATATTAGTCAATTCTTCCCTGTATCCTGAACACCAGGGAGCATAGAGGTCTTCCAAAAGCAGGTCTTCCCTGTAAAGCTCAACGGCGTTTTCGAGGCAGACGGCTGCATGGATACCCTGTCCCTTGCCAAGAAAATCCTTTGCCCGTTGTATTTCACGCTTAAAGAGCATGATGTCGAGGGTGGAACCTTCGGGTAGAAACAGCCGGTACGTCTTGTTCGATGAGATTATGTAACTTGAAGATTTAACAGGGCCTTTGCCTAGCCACGGTTCAAGCTGTGTTCTCATGTAGCTGATCTCTGCCCAGAGGCTGCTCCTTGCCTTTGAAGGTGCCGCACCTGGCCAGAAGGTCTCCATGAGTTGTTCCTGGCTACATGAAAATGGGTACTGCAGACACAGGACCTTGAAGATGTCACGGGCCTGTTTTCTCTTCCATGATTCTCCAGGAACCAGCCGGTTTCCAACCTTCAACTCGAAGGCCCCAAGGAGCCTTATGTGAAGCGGTTCGGGCGGAAGGGCTGAAAGGGCTTCCACGGCCCCTTGAAGTCTGATTCTTGCCCTTTTGCTGGTTAGGCTCTCAATACAGCTGTTTATGTAAGCTATGCCTTCCTTGAAGCGAGTCTCCTGCCATATCTTTGCTATCGCCAGTTTCTTGTTGACACCGGCCCTGAAAAAGAGCCCAATAAGACGTCTTGCCCCCTCGGTGCCCCAAGACACAAAAAGCTGGGATAAAAATTCCATCTCAACACCAAGCCTCAGTGCATCTTTGGCAACTGTCGGCCCGTCAATATTGGGGTCTGATAATAGCAGGAATTTAAGGTCCTCTTGCTTCATCAGGAAGATGGCCCTTGAAATGTTGCTTTTAAAGTCCTTGCCCCTCTCCCTTAGTGTTACGGCAAGGTAAAGCTGAAGCCTAGCCTCTCTGTGTTTTACCTTGAATCTTCTTGAAACTTCTATAGCCTTCTTTAGGTATGTATTGACAATATGTTGTTCCTGGCCGAGCCTCTTTCTAAGGATGAAGGCCATGTAGGCGGTCATGGCAATTGGAAGGACAAATCCCCTTTCATTTGATAGGTTCCATGCGGTTTCGAGGTATTGGGCAATCCTTGAGGGATCTCTTTCCAGACTTGCCTTAGTAAGAAGCACTATAACTTGGGCCCAGAGAGTAGGGTCGCATAAGGCCTCCATTTGGGCCGTTTTGCAAACGGTTTCAGCCCGCTTCTTTTCTCCAAGTTTTGAAAGCAGCAGTGCCTTAAAGGCCAGGCTTACGGCTAGGGTGGATCTGTTTCCAGACTCCGAGGCCTCGACCGCCTTCGAAAACCAGTCAAGGGCCAGGGAAAGCTGGTTCTGTTCATACTTTACAACTCCTTTAAAAAGAAGTATCCAACTGAGTCGGTTTCTGGGATCTTTATGGGTGAAAATGGAGATAGCATGATCCAGCAGCCGTTCGCTCTCCTTGAACTGTCCACGTTCAAGGTTGAAAAAGACCGCCTTTGGGGCCAGAAGATAGCATCTATCCTCATGGCGAAGTGGCAATATTTTCGTGTCGCAAAGACGGGTGATTTTCTTCCACAACCTTTCGCACCTGTCAAAAAGGCAGAGCTGATGACATGCTATGGCCTCAAAGAGCATTGCCTCGACTTTGTACCTGTTCATGAAACCGGTTCTATGGCCTATTTCCCTGGCAAGTTCGGCTGCCGATAGCGTCCTGCCAAGGAGTAAAAGCACTTCGCAAAGCCGGCAGGCTACAAGGCACCAGGACTTGGAGCCTTTTTTCATGGTTTTAGTGGCCTCTTTCAGTATGGCCTCGGCCCTGTCAAAGTCACCTGAATAAAGTGCAATATCCGCCTTCTGGATAAGGAGTAAGGGATTTTTTCTAAAATAATCCCGTGGTAAAGAGTCAAGGACAGACAGCAAATCTTTTGCCTTGCCTTCGGTTTTGGGAGCAATTTCTGCAATCACTCTTTCACATTCTCTCGGCTTTCCTGCGCGTGCAAAGTGACTTATGGCCCTCAAATGCTCCCCTTGGTCCTCAAGGATCCTAGCCGCCTTTTCATGGAGAAAACAGACTTCTGACTTCTTAAACTCCTTGCTGCCCCTGCCATTTAAAAAATCAAGGAAGAGCCTTGAGGGATAAAGTGTCCTTTTTCCTTCCCTGGATATTGATGTCTTGAAAAAAGGCAAAAATGAAAAAATTTCGGGCTCTGTGTCCTCTGCTTTTGTTCCATGAGCTTGCTCAAGAAAAGAAATATCCAGGAAGCCTGCAAGGCCTGCGAGGGAAAGCGCCCTTTTATCATTTTGGTGCAATTTTGACCAAAACTCGCTTTCCACGTACTCAAAAAGAAGCTTTTTGGAAAAGTAGGAAATGCCATAGGGTCCGGAAGAGTTGTGAACGGCCAGGCAAAACAAGGAAAGGCCTGCCGGCCAGCCGGAAAAGTAATCAAAAAGTTCATCTGATTCCCTGGCCGTTATTACAGGAAGCTTTCCCTTTAAAAAAGAAAGTGTTTCCCTTTTGTCAAAACACAGTTCTTTTTCCTGGATATCCAATAGCCTTCCTTCAAGACGCGCTCTTGCGAAGGAAGGAATTTTGAGGTTGGTCCTTGATACGAATATGAATACGAAAAGGTGAAAAAAGCACTGGATGTAAGAGGCGAGGGTGTCAAGCATGTTAGTGTTTTCTGAAATCTCTTGGCAATTTTCAAATATTAGTATGCCTGACTCAAGGTCTGTTTGAAGTAAAGCAGGGGAGGGGCCTCCCTTATTCTGTTTCATCGTACCCTTTGAAGGGTGAGGGATCTCCAAGTCAAGGGAGACATTATTAGATAGGCCCTGGCACATCTCTTTGAACAAGGCCTTGAAGGTCTTAGAATCAGACCCGAGGGCTCCAAAGTCAAAAAGAAGTTCAGTCTCGCCCATCCTTTCGCAAATTTGCTGCGCAAGGATGCTTTTACCAGTACCAGGGCCGCCCCTTATGAAGAGAATTGTTCCTGGGCTAAGGTTTCCGCAAAGGGCATTTAGGAGTTTTTCCCGAGGGATAAAGATGGCGGCCTCCAAAAGGGGAGGGGTGGGGCTTTCCCCCTTTTTTTGCAAGTTGAAAATTAATCTTTGTACAATTTTATTAAAATTTATCACTTTTTTTCACCATAAAATCAAGATCAGGGGTATAAGGCAGTAAAATTTTTTGTTACGAGCAAATAAATTGTCCTCCATTTTAACACATAACTTGTCCGGATTTATATGGGAGTTTAGGAGGTATCCATATGAGCCGGGCACATATAATGGAGGAGATCAAACTTATGAGATTCGAG
>JALWNK010000023.1 GCA_026995935.1 Deltaproteobacteria bacterium | reverse complement strand
TTGCTCCCTGACATTTTCATGTCAGCAGGATGCCTCCGGCGGGGCGGTTCCCTAAAAAAATTAGCACATGCCAAACCGGACAGTTTATTTGCTATAAAACCGGACAACTCTATTTGTTGACAACATAATTTCTCTCGGCTATTGACATATGGCCGTATCATGGATTAAAGTTATGACCGTTAGATCAAACATCGAACACAGTTTACCCCTGCTGGTCCCTCTGTACCATCTCCAACAAAGACGACCAACATACCCACCTCCATCCTTCTTAAACCAGCAGGGGTTTTTTTTATTTTAAAAATCAATACTACAAAGGAGAGACCCATGTCCCACGCAAAATGGCTATGGATCCTGTTTTGTGTTCTGCCAATCTGGGTTACCCAGGCCTTGGCAGGTTCGGGAAATAACACGCAACCAACAGGGGAACTTTTTGAATCCCTCAGCCTGACCATTTATCAAAATGGAGCGCTATTTTATCACGAAAAAGACTTTAGCCTCAAAAAAGGGCAAAATATGCTCAAATTTTCAGGAATTTGCCCTGAGCTCCTGCCTGGCAGCATATTCGTTGAGGCGGGAAACTCCTCAAAAATAGTCTCCTATTCCTATGAGCTAAAACCCGTTTCAACCAGGGCACTGCTTAGGGCCTTTCAAGGTAAAACTGTTTTCCTAAAGGCAAAAGAAAAGTGCTGTGTACAAAAGGCAAAAAGAGAGGCAAAGCTTGTTTCCTTTAGCGGTAACAAGGCCCTTGTGCAGACCCAAACCGGCCTTTTTGAGACAGATATATCTCGCATAGTATTTCCCGCCATCCCAAAGGGGTTTTCCAACAAACCCCAGTTAAGCATAGGCCTTTGGTCTTTCACGGCGGCAAAAAAACCCCTTGGTATTTTATACCTTTCTGGCAGGCTTAACTGGAATGGTGAATACACCGGAATGCTTTCAACGGATGAGAAACACATTGATGTTCAGGCATTTTCATACATAAAAAACAACTCTGACATGCTGATACAAAATGCCAAGGTGAAGCTTGTTGCAGGAGAAGTAAACCTGCATACAAGGAGAAATTTTCCTGTTGCACGCGCCTTTGAGGCAAAGGCCATGGCTGCACCTGCTGCGCCCATTGGGCCAGAAAGGGAGGAGTTTTTTGAGTACCACATTTACAAATATCCTGGGAGGCTGAGCCTCTTTCCCAGGCAGACAAAGCACGTACTGTTGTTTCAGGCAGATGCCCTGCCCTGCAACAAGAAATTTGTGCTAAGGCCCACTTCATCCTATTACTATAGAAATGCTGACAGGTCCCTAAAGAATCTTCATCCGGACATAATACTTGAGATAAAGACCGAAAAGGGCGAGAAAGGGCCCCCCTTTCCTGCTGGTATTTTCAGGGTATATAAAAGGGATTCCGAGAATTCACCTGTTTTTGTTGGTGAGCAGAGGATAAGCTCCACCGCTTCCGGAGAGAAGATCGTACTCAACCTCGGAAGGGCCTTTGACATAACGGCCAAAAAGAAACAGCTTGCCTTTAAGAGAATAAGAACAGGAGACAAGTACAGCTACAGATATGACAGCAAGTTTGAGATAGTGATCCACAACTCCAAGGACATCCCCGTATCCATTACAATAAAGGAAAGCATCCCCGGAGACTGGAACATAACCAAGGAGAATTTCCCCCATGAGAGGGAGACGGCCCACCTGGTGTCCTGGAAGGTAAAGGTCCCGCCAAGGGGCAAAGAGGTATTGCGATACAGTGTTAGGGTTTGGGACTAGCCTGAAGAGACAGGCCCGTGTCCCCCGTCTCCGTGGTGATGCGGGCCTTCTTTCCCTCCTTCATCGTCCTTTTCTTCCTTTTTGGCAAGCTCTGAAAGGTGTTTCAGTTTATCATCAACGAGATAAAACAGTGTCCCTTCTGGATAGTTACCCTTTTCATCCGCCTTCCCTGCTTTCATTCCTGTAAGGAGCTCGATTCCCTCTTCCACAGTCTCAATGGACCAGACATGAAACCTGCCATCCCTTACGCTATCAACAACCTCTTGCTTAAGATTAAGATCGCGTACATTTGCCTTTGGGATGATAACCCCCTGGCTCCCTGTAAGGCCCCTCTCCTTACAAAGATCGAAAAATCCCTCAATCTTGGCGGTTACCCCTCCCACAGGAAGTATCTCACCCTTCTGGCTTACTGCGCCGGTGCAGGCAATATCCTGACGAAGGGGCACACCTGAAAGGGCAGAGAGCAGGGCAAAAAGTTCTGCCCCTGACGCCGAATCCCCATCTACAAGTCCGTAGCTCTGCTCAAAACATATGGTTGCAGTAAGGCTCAGAGGCCTTTCCTGGGCAAATCTCTGCCTCAGGTATCCAGAAAGTATCATGACCCCCTTGGTGTGTATCTTGCCGCTAAGTTCTGCCTCCCTTTCAATGTTGACTATTCCCTCTTTACCAAGGCAGATATTGGCGGTTATCCTTGAAGGCTTGCCAAAGGTGTAATCTCCAAGGTCATAAACGGCAAGGCCGTTTATCTGGCCCACTGCCTGACCCTCAGTTGCCACCTTAATTACGTCCTTTAGGAGAAGCTCCTGGAGGTGTTCCTGGTAGAGGCTCGAACGATACCGCTTTTCATCAATGGCCTTTTGCACATGACGTCCACTGATATGGTCACTGCCTTCCCTTTGCGCCCAGAAGCCTGCCTCCACTGCTATGTCCTCAACATCGGTAATCTTGAGGGTAAGTTTCTCTCGGCAATCCGCAAGCTCTGCACCATATTCCAGAAGGCGTGCAGCCCCGGTCTTGTCAATATCAATGAGATTGTTTTTCTTCCTGATGGAGACAAGCACCCTCAAAAACTCACTCTGGCGCTCATTGGTGTTGTCTGTTCTTGTGTCCAGGTGGGATTTTATCTTGAAAAGCTCCCGGAAGTCTTCGTCAAAGTTGAAAAGAAGCTGGTAGAGATAGGGCTCCCCCATGAGGACAATCTTTACATTAAGCTCAATTGGCTCTGGCTTTAGGCTTTTGGTGGTAAAAAGACCAAGCTGTTCCCCAGGGTCTTCTATCTCAAGCTTTCCAGTCCGAAGTGCCCTTTTGAGGGCCTCGTAGGAAAAGGGCCTTTTAAGGATATCTGTTACCTTAAGTAAGAGAAATCCTCCGTTTGCCTTGTGAAGCGCCCCTGCCTTTATCATGGTGAAATCGGTCAAGAGTGCTCCAAACTGGGCCTGACGTTCAATGACCCCAAAGAGGTTTGGATAACTTGGATTTGCCTCGAAGATCACTGGTCTTCCCTTAGTCTCCGAGTTATCAACAAGGACGTTTACATCGTAACGGGTAAAACTTGCCTCTGTACCCGGCATGGGGAAGGGAAGCCCTGGCGGAGGGGCGTTTTTTGAAGGCAGAAAGTCCTGGAAATGTAGCACCACATCCTCGACAACCGAGTCAAAATAGGTCTGTAGACGGCCATAGGCCTTGTACTTCTCCTTGAGAGGCGCAATAAGTATCTCGGCAGTCTGCCTTGCCACCTGGCGGTCAAGTTCCTTGAGCTTCTGTCTCACCTCTTGCTCAAGCTGGTGGACCTGCCTCATGGTGGCTCCCATTTCCCTGTGAAGCTCTTCGCTTCGGCTCTTTAGATCATCCTGCTCCTCCTCTGTCATCTTTGAGATTTCTTCAGGGGTCAGGGGGCTGCCGTCCTCCTTGGCAGGGATAACCATCATGCCAGTTGGATCTGCCTGAAGTATGAATCCCTTGGCCTTTACCTTCTTGTCCAGTTCCTCAAAGGCCTCTGTGCGTCTCTTGTTGAATTCACGGATGACCTCCTCTTTCCTTACAAGGTACGTCTCTCCCTCAAAGCTCTTTGGCATGTGGAGCCTCAGGTTGTCCACAAGCTCTGCCATGTCCTTTTTGAGCTCAAGCCCCTGGCCTGGCTCAAGGAGTATGGCAAGGGGCACGTCAGGATCGTTAAAGTTGTGGATGTAGCAGATGTCCTTTGGCCTTGACTTCTCATTCTCGGAAAGGGCCTTGAGCTTTGACAGGGTAAGGTCCAAGGCCCCAGCCTCCTGGAGGCCGGCAACAAATACGTTAAAGCCCGGGTTTTCTATCTCAAGGCCGAGGTCAAGGGCCCTTTCAGCCCTTTCCTGCCCGTAAATGCTGATGCCTTCTGTTTCGAACTGGCTTAGATACTCAAAACCCAACTTCTCTGGATCAACTGTAAGCCTAAGATCTTCTGGTGTCAGTTTTTCCATGTTCCCTTACCCCTCTCTTTTCAATCCGAGATGCTGGTACGCCTTATCTGTTGCCATTCTTCCCCTGGGTGTACGGTGAAGGAACCCTTCCTGTACGAGAAAGGGCTCATAAACCTCCTCTATGGTGTTGCTTTCCTCTCCGACAGAAACGGCTATGGTGTCAAGGCCGACGGGCCCTCCGCCAAATCTCTCTATTATAATGGAAAGTATCTGCCTATCCATGCGGTCAAGACCCTTTTCATCAACCTCCAACATTCTGAGGGCCCTGTCAGCCACATTCCTTGTGATGATACCCCTGGCCTCCACCTCGGCATAGTCTCGCACCCTTCTTAGCAGCCTGTTGGCGATTCTCGGTGTGCCCCTTGACCTTCTGGCGATTTCCTTTGCCCCTTCATCCTCGATTTTTATGCCAAGGACAGAGGCGGAACGAGTGACAATCTCCTTTAGTTGCCCCACGGTGTAAAAGTCTACCCGCAGGAGCACTCCAAATCTGTCCCTCAAGGGAGGAGACAAGAGCCCTGCCCTTGTTGTTGCCCCAACCATGGTAAAACGGGGAAGGTCAATCTTAATAGTCCTGGCGCTAGGCCCCTGACCTATTATCAGGTCAAGCTGAAAGTCCTCCATGGCAGGGTAGAGTATTTCTTCCACTGAAGGGCTGAGCCTGTGTATCTCGTCAATGAAAAGGACCTCACCGGGCTGAAGGTTTGTAAGAATTGCCGCAAGGTCCCCTGGGCGCTCTATAACAGGGCCAGAGGTGCACCTTATCCCCACCCCAAGCTCCCTTGCAATGATGTGTGCAAGGGTGGTTTTCCCAAGGCCTGGATGCCCGTGGAGCAGGCAGTGGTCAAGGGGCTCATTTCTCTGTTTTGCCGCCTTGATAAAAAGGGACAGGCCCCTTTTTAGATCCTCCTGACCCACGTATTCAGAAAGGCTCCTGGGCCTTAGACCGTTTTCATTTATCTTGTCATCCTGCTGGCAAACTGGCGACAAGGTAGAGGAATCATCATGCAGAGGCTGTTGGATCTTTTTAAAATCCATGTTTCTACCTCGCCCCTGAAAGTCGTCCAAGGCCCTTCTTTATAAGCTCATGTATCTCCAAACCTGTCTCCCCTTTAAGGACCTCTGAAATTGCCCTTTTTGCTTCTGTAGGCCGATATCCGAGATTTACAAGGGCAGATACCGCGTCATCAAAAACAGGAGATCTTTCCAGATCTGTCTGCCTTGTTTCCGTCTCAGGCAAGAATGGTTTGCCTTCTTCTGAAAGTATCCTGGAGGCCTTTTCCTTTAGATCTACGCATATCCTGGCGGCCGTCTTCTTGCCAACGCCGTGCACAGATCTTATGCGAGAGGTCTCCCCCTTTGCTATGTCAGATATGAGATCTCCTGGCGGCAAAACAGAAAGTATGTTCAGGGCAAGTTTTGGCCCTACTCCCGAAACCTCCAGCAGCACCTTGAAAACCTTGAGGGCCTTTTTGTCAGGAAAGCCATAAAGGCTTATTCTGTCATCCTTGATTATGAGTTGGGTGTAAAGCCTGGCAATACTTCCCTTGGCTGGCAGCATTTCAAGAAGGGATGCAGGCATTTCCACCAGGTAACCGATTCCGCCCACATCAAGAAGAACTGATCCATCTGAAACCTCTATTACAGTGCCTTTAAGATAGCCAATCAAAACCAGGCTCCTGCAGCAGCAAAATCTTTTATAAAATTTAAAGCCAAAGGTCTCTTCAAGGGATTTGCACCTTCATCAAGTCATTGATCTTCATGGACTGGACATGACAAAGGGCTACGGCCAGGGCATCTGAGGCGTCGCGGGGGAGCAGCTTGTCAAGGCCAAGTATCAGGGATACCATTTCCTGAACCTGCCGTTTTTCTGCCCTTCCGTAACCAACCACGGCCCTTTTTACCTCAAGGGCCGAATATTCGTAGATGTTTAATCCCTTATTTATGGCGGCCATGATCAGGGCCGCACGGGCGTGCCCAAGCTTAAGGGCTGCACCTGCATTTCTGGCAACAAAGACCTCTTCAAAGGCCGCACAAGAAGGTGCGTATTCACAAATAACCTGACAGAGGCTGTCATATAGGTGCTTAAGCCTTTCAGGGAAGCTCCTCTTTGTATTTGTCCTTATGACGCCGGCTCCAAGGACGGATACGGCTCCATTGCTACCTGTTACAATAACTCCGTAGCCAGTTGCAACCGAGCCAGGATCGATTCCAAGGACAGGGCCATCTTTCATTTTCAGGCAACCTTTTCCAGGAGCTCATCCGGTATGTCAAAGTTGGCGTACACGTTCTGCACGTCGTCGTTTTCTTCTAGTGCATTCATAAGGGCAATGAGCTGCTGGGCCTTTTTCTCGTCCTCTACCTTGACTATGTTGGAGGGAACCATCGTCACCTTTGCAGAAAGTATCTCTATTCCCTTGTCCTCAAGGGCCTTCTTTACCCTGGAAAGATCTTCTGGTGATGTCTCTATCTCCCACTCACTGCCTGCATCTGAAATATCCTCAGCCTCTGCCTCAAGGGCTGCTGCCATAAGGGTATCCTCGTCCACCTTGTCCTTTTCAACCACGATGAGTCCCTTTTTTTCAAAAATCCAGGCAACACTGCCAGGCTCTCCAAGATTGCCTCCCCTTTTGGCAAATATGTGTCTGACCTCTGCCACTGTGCGTTGCCTGTTGTCCGTAATGGTCTCAACAAGCACTGCAACGCCCCCAGGCCCGTAACCTTCGTAAGTGACCTCTTCGTAGCTTACGCCTTCAAGCTCCCCTGTGCCCTTCTTTATGGCCCTTTCTATGTTGTTTTTGGGCATGTTTGCAGCCTTCGCAGACTCTATGGCGGCCCTGAGCCTTGGATTGGCCGCAGGGTCTCCGCCACCAAGCCTTGCTGCAACTGTTATCTCCTTTATGAGCTTTGTGAATATCTTGCCCCGTTTGGCGTCCTGGGCAGCCTTTTTGTGTTTGATGGTGCTCCACTTGGAATGTCCTGACATTAATCTCCTCCACTTAAGTTTTTATCTAAAGGCTGCTTAAAGGTACACAAGATGGATAAATTTTTAAAGAAAATCCCTCAAAACTAGGGAGCAGTGAATCAGAACCTTTTCACCCTTTTATAAAATCCCTGCAGGTCCTTTTTTATAAAATTTTTGACCTTGGTGAGGTTGCTCCTGTGTCTGACCCATATCTGATGTCTGGCCTTCTTTTCTATGAGCTCCTTCACCTTTGGCCTAATCCTGACCCACAGGTCCCTGTCATATGCAGATTCAAGGTCAAGAAGCCGGTCTGGATCAGAACTGTAGGCCTTAACAAACCTGGGAAAGGTCACCTTTTGAAAGTAAAGGGAACCAGCTGCAATGGTAAAGAGGAGCCATATGACAGGCCAGAGAAAACTGTCCACTGTGAGGCTTCCGGTAGCAAGGGAAAGCAGCAGCGGATTATCAGGGTATCCGGTCAAGATGTTCATGGCCAGATCTCCAAGCAGGAAGGCCAAAAGGCCTGATATGGCAAGGGACTTGCCAAAGGACTTGAGCCTGGTCAAAAATAAGGTCTTGAACCGCTCCATTGCCTTTATGACAAGGCTTAGTTCGCGGGCCACCTTGTCCACCTCCTGGAGCATATGAAAAAGCCGCATCCTGGGCGCACTAAGAAGGGCCTTCTTGAGCTCTTCCCTCTCCTTCTCCCACACCTGGAATTCCTCTGGCACCTCCTTGCCTGGGATATTGGCGTAGGTAAGGAATATCCTGGGAATGTCCTTCCTGCCTGTCATTTGGGACAGATTCCAGCAAAGGGTTCCATAGGCGCGCACAAGGTCTTCCAGGTTCTCACATTCGTCTATCCGATTGAGAACGAAAAGGACACGGTCTTCCCCTGCCGAGGCCGGCAGGGTTATCCTCAGTACCTTGTAGGTCTCCTTTATGGTACCTGCCTTGTGTGGATCAAACATCAATACGATCAAGTCAGAAAGCCTGGCAAGCTCTCCCACAACCCCAAGGAAATCGTAGCCGCGATCCTGCTCTGTGACAGAGTCAAGCATTCCGGGCGTATCAATTATGGCTATGTCCCTGAGCTTTTCAGACTCAATCCTTTTCATTACTAGGTGGGAAAGGAGTTTCTCTCCAAACTTCCTCAAGCCTCCAAAGGGCAACCGCTCATCAGCCACAATGGTGCTGCCGGTAAGGTCGCCCGGACCTTCTTCCGCATCAGGTGCAGTGAGTATGGTAAAGCTGTCGTCAGTAGGCGCCTGGCCAGTACGCTGAACCTCTTGTCCCAGGAACTCGTTAATGAAAGTGGATTTGCCAGAGGAGTAGTTTCCAATAATGAGAACAAGGGGTTTCCATTTAAGTGGCGTAAGCAGCTCCTCCACATTGAAGCCGTAACACTCAAACACCTTGGACAGCTTCTTGGGAAGCATCCTTTCTATCTCTTCCTTAAGCCTGTTTATATCTGGTAGGGTTGATTCCATTCATTGATGCTCCTGATTCTTTCGTCTTTACAATCTGTTAGCTTTTTTCCCTTTGAAAATTGGGGCTCTAATTAACTTTCAAGGTCTTTTAGCAGCCCTTTAGTGCTGCTTTTATTGGCATTGAACTCCCCTAAAGGATCGGGCTCCATCAGCCCCTCCATTCCCATTTCTATGGCCGATGTGGCAAGCTTATCCACTATTTCATTTTCCTCATGGCCGCTATGCCCCTTAACCCATCTCCATTCAATATGGTGTTTGCCTGCAAGTTTATCAAGGAGCCTCCACAGATCCTCATTTTTTACTGCCTTTCCCCCTGCCCTTTTCCAGCCCCTGTTCTTCCAGCTGTGTATCCACGTGGTTATTCCGTCTTTGAGATAGGATGAATCAGTGGTCAAGATTACGCGGCACGGCCTTTTCAGGGCTTCAAGGGCCCTTATGGCCCCAAGAAGCTCCATCCGGTTATTGGTAGTAATTGGAGAGTAGCCTTGAAGCCTCTTTTCGTGTCGTCCATACCTTAATAGCGCCCCCCAGCCTCCTGGCCCTGGATTTCCAGAACAGGCCCCATCTGTAAATATCTCTACAACATCAGCTTCTGAAATATCTTTATTATTTCCCATTTATATCCGTTAAACTTACCCTTTCAGAACCTTTAGGAATCTTCTTTGTGTCCCAAGTCTTTCCAATACCTATGCTAAAAGGAAGAAAAATCTGGATCCTTACATGCTGTCCCTGTCCTTCAACCTTGAATTCACCCCCGTGGTCCTCAAGTATCTGTTTTATGGTGGAAAGACCAAGCCTCTTCCCATCTAAATTCCTGTGACGAGCATGCAAACCTTGGCCTTTCCTTCCAAATTCTCCGTACTCAGAAGTAAAAAGGGTTACAAGTGCACCAAACTTTTCGCGGCTTAGCTCAACAAGAATTTTCTTACCTGGTCCAAGTCTGTATATGAGGAGTTTCAAACACTGGGCAAGGGAAAACTTTATAAGGTCTGGATCCATACTGACATAAAGTGGTGCGGCCTCGTATTTGACATCTATTTCCAGGCCATGACTCTTCGCCTCTGGCAAGGCCGACTCCACAACCTCCCTTACCACTTCGTTAAGATCCTCTCTGGATATGGATTCTGCCTTATTGCCCTTTATTACCTCGAATTCCCTGACTATCTCATCCAGTTTTTCTATCTGCTCAATCATTAATTCCATCTTTCTCCGCTGATCTTCGGAAAGATGATTCTTTTTTAAAAACCGCCTTGCCAACCCCCCAATAACCATGATTGGATTCCTAATGTGATGGGCAATACTAAGGGCAAGCTCCGCCCTGGTCCTTTCGCTCACCAAAAGCTCTGTCTCCTTGTTAAGACGCAAAAGCTCCTTGCTGATCCTCTCTATCTCCGCCCTGTCAAGCTCAATCCTTTCCATTACCTTTTTCATCTTTTGAAAAAAGACGGTAATGGATGAAATTAGCAGGAAAAGGGCAGTATTTATGGAACCGCTCACAGGGGAGAGAGATTTCCAATAATCCATATACCCTGCACTGAGAAGCAGGTGCTTGATAATGTGTCCAAGGGACCTTGAAAGCGAAAAGGCAAATAGCGCTATGAAAAGCCAGTACATGTACCCGTAGAGAAAATTGTCTGGCGCCTTTTTTACAATGCGTCCAGCCTCCCTGAGACACATGGCAGAAACCAAGATAAGACAGGTGCTGCCTATGAGGTCAACGAAAAGGATGGGAGTACAGATATTTTGCGTCATCTTTGATACTATTCGCCGGTCTGTTTCCCCTGCTGGTCAATGGCCCTGTGAAGCCTCCTTAGCCCCAAAAAGAAAAATATCATGGAAAGACAGCAGACAATGGTGTCAAACTTTGTAAAATACCAGATCCAGAAGGTAATATCCCGCTTTTCGGCAGGTGTTTTATTGCAGAGGTAAATATTTTTTGGCCCGAGGACGTGTCCAATAAAGGTCATTACGTTCCAGAATGCTAGTATGAGTGCACCAATTGCAATGGCCTTCCACCATTTCTTTTCCCAATACGAGCTTCTTTTTATCATAAAAAAAAGCCAAAGCATTGAGGAAAAGAAGCATATGTGCGCTAGCTGGTGTATATAAAGCCCCTCCATTGCGCCATGTTCCTGGAAGGCCAGACATGGCTTGGGCATCAGGAACAGGAAAAGCAGTACAAATAGCAGGAACACAAGGCGGAAAGCCGCACTATTTTTCATTCATCTGTCACTTGAGGTTTCGTGCATGTGTAAAGGGTGACAATTCCCAAGGTCATAGGCATATAGCCCACTTTCACAAAACCGCTCTCCTTTAACATATTACAAACCTCGTGCTGTGAGAAGAAGCCCTGTATGGATTCTGCAAGATACACGTAGGCCTCCTGGTCCCCGGAGATTGCCCCACCAATGCGCGGAAGCACCCTATGGAGGTAGAACCTGTAAAGGTCCTTGAAAACGGGAAGTGTGGGTCTTGAAAATTCAAGGATGGCCCCCTTCCCTCCAGGACGCAATACCCTGAACATTTCTGAAAGACCCCTCGGAAGATCGGCAAGGTTCCTTATGCCAAAGGCAACGCTGAAGCCGCCAAAGCTTGATGATGCCAGGGGAAGGCTCTCGCCGTCTGCACAAAGTGGATGAATAGAACGCCTTTCAAGGGCCGAAAGCCTTTGGGCACCGAACCTTAGCATATCGTAGCAAAAATCAAGGGCAACCACTGGCTCTTTAGTCTGCCTGAATATCTCCCTTGAAAGGGGCAGGGTCCCTGCACACACATCCAGAACGGGCCCTGTTACCCCGCTCAGGGCCTTTACTGTACTGTAGCGCCAGAGCCTGTCTATGCCAAGGCTCAACAAGGAATTTAGAAAGTCGTACCTTGCGGTTACTGAAGAAAACTTCTCCTGGACAAAGTCCTTTTTCTCTTCTCTATTAGGTAGCGGCATGGACTACACCTGCTCTATCTCTGGCATGGCCCCAAGCCTTCCCATCTGGTAAAGAAGGTTAAAAAAGTGTGAAAGACCCCTTAGTTTAAGCTCAGAAAGGTCAAATTCTATTCCCTTCAAATAGGAAAGGCACTCCACCTTGGGCATTGGAATACGGCCAGCCACCATGGCGCTTATCTCCTCAAGCCTTTTTGCCCCTTGGCTATAGGCCATATGGAGTCTCCTTTTCAGTTCATCAAGGTGCCTGCCATGGAATACGGCGGAGTCCCTTCTTACTGCCCACAGGGCAAAAACAAAGGGGAGAGAGGTAGTCTCATACCAGATGGAGGCAAGGTCATAGGAATAAAAGGTGGGATAAGCGCGTTTTATCCGAAGTGCCTCATCTCCAATGGCAAGGTAGGCGGCAGTCTCATTATCCTTCTCAAAGTCATGGAAGGTGCCAGTTATGTAGCCAGGCGTAAGGTTATTGAAGTATTCAAGGATGATGTAAAGGAGGTTTATGGATGTGGCCGATTGGTTCGTAAGGCAAACGGTCCTGCCTGAAAGCTCATAAATTGGAAGCCTGCTGTAAAGAACCACGCTTCCAACGGTTCCTGTTGCGCTTATGCAGTAATCTTTCAGAACAAAGTAGTCCGTAAAGTCCTTTCCATAGGCAAAGGATGAGACAAGGCCAACGTCAATAAGACCCGCCTTGAGCATGTTATTCAGGGCAGCAGGCGTGTCCTCAACAATCTCCCAGCCCTCGATCTCCCCTTCCTCCCTCAAGGGGATAAGAAGCGGCGAGGTGTTTATGAAATTCACCACCCCGAGCCTCAAGGGATCTGGAAGGTTACTTTTTTCAGGTTCCAACTGATTCTATCCTCTCTTCCAGGGCCTCTGAGCAGAGAAAGTCAAAGACTTCTTTCTTTGCTCCTGTAAAACCTGAGATAGCGAGCAGCCTGGCATCTGCCCCCTGTAAAATGGCCCCGACCCTTCTTTCATATCCAATGGCCCTTGCCCCTCCATAGGTTGCGGCCCTGAAAAGGCGCTCAGGGTCTATTGATGGAAAGGCATTATACAGGCTCCTTAGCTGGCTGAATATAGACAAATTGTCGTTACTTGCAAGGCTGTCCGTTCCAAGACAGACCCTGTTGGTCTGTTCAAATATTCTGTCCGCCCTTGGAAGCTCCCCGTGAATATACCTGTTGCTTTCAGGGCAAAGACATATCCAGGCCCCGGATTTTGAAAGGGCCTTGAGGTCTGCTTCATCAAGAAAGGTGCAGTGGACGCAAATGGTCATTTCATCAAGAACGCCTTCTTGTTCAAGTATGGCCACAGGAGAAGGTGCTGTCTTAAAAAATCCTTCTACATCTCTCTTTCTTTCTTTAAGTATGTCAGAAATGGGTCCGGCGGCCGTTTTTACAAACTCAAGCTCCTCTTTTGATTCTGAAATGTGTATGGAAAAGGGAAGGTTATCGTTTTTGCACGCCTTCTTTATTGCTCTAAGGGCCTTTCTTGAACAGGTGTAAACAGAATGTGCACTAAAGGAAAAACTTGCTGGCAGTGGTGCCGGAAAGGCTGGTTTCTCAAGGCCTAAAGGTTCTGGCAAGGGATGAATTTTTTCCAAAAAAAGATGAATTAATGGGTAGTTAGAGGAAATATCTTTATTTAAACATAAAGGGTAAAAAACATTCGATACGTCTCCTACCAGGCATACTCCGGCATCTCTTGATAGCGATAGCCCCTTGATTACAGCATCACAAATCCTGGCATCAGGATCATCATCTTCCTCCCTGGAAATATAATCCATGATGGCCTTTAACCACCCGGAAAAGCCAAGCCCCTTTGGTATCTTGCCATTTAGCCAGGAAAGGCCAAGGTGGCAGTGGCAGTTTACCAGGGCAGGGGTCAGAATTAGTTCCCCGTGGTCAATCACTTTCGTTCCGATTGGTGCCTGTTTTTTAAGCTCTTTAAAGCTTCCAAGGCCAAGGACCATATTGTCCCTTGTTAAAACGGCCCCGTTTTCTATTGGGGGAGTGAGAACAGGCACCAGAAGGGCTGCCCTGTGAAGATGAAGGTCTTTCATTAAAAATGGTCAACCAACAAGGGAATAGTCCATGAGCCTTTGTCTTGGCTCAAAGTCTGCATCCTTTATATGTCTTTGTATGTCTGCCTCTGAAAGCCTGTGGCTGACCCCTGCTGCAGCCACCACGTTTTCCTCTATCATGGTGCTTCCAAAGTCATTTGCACCAAAGAACAGGGCCATCTGGGCCACCTTGTACCCTTGAGTCACCCATGAGGCCTGGATATTGTCAAAGTTGTCAAGAAATATGCGGGAGATGGCCAGGACCTTCAGATATTCGTGGGCAGTGGCAGGCCTGCACCTTATGGAGGTGTTTCCAGGCTGAAAGGGCCAGGGGATGAAGGCGGTAAATCCCCCTGTTCGATCCTGAAGCTCCCTCAGCCTTTTTAGATGCTCTATGCGATCCTCAAGGCTTTCTATGTGGCCAAACATCATGGTTGCCGTGGTCCTGAGTCCAAGAGCGTGTGCTGCCTCCATGACATCAAGCCACTGGCTGGCAGTTGCCTTTCTTGGTGCAATCTGCTCCCTCACCCTGTCAACGAGGATCTCTGCCCCTCCACCTGGAATGGAGTCAAGGCCGGCATCTATCAGCCTTTCAAGCACCTGCCTTATGTCAAGGCCGGATATGTTACTGAAATGGATAATCTCAGGGGGGGAAAATCCATGACAATGTATGTCAAAGCCCTTTATAAAGCGGACCATCTCTTCATAAAAGGAAAGGGGCAAATATGGATGAAGCCCTCCCTGCAAGAGTATCTGTGTACCGCCAAGGGCCTTTGTCTCCTCTATCTTTTTCCCAAGCTCCTCAAAGGAAAGTACAAAGCCCTCTGGTTTTTCAGGGGCGCTGTAGTAGGCACAGAACTTACAGCCTGAGATGCACACGTTTGTGTAGTTAATGTTCCTGTCTATCACGTAGGTGACAATGGGCTTAGGATTCTTTTCAAACCTCTTTTTCTGGGCAAGCTGTCCAAGGGTGTAAAGATCGGCCTCATTGTAAAGACAGGCGGCCTCATTAGCATCTATCCTTTGGCCTGAACAGGCCTTTTCTATGATTTTTTTAACCATTTTGGAAATCAGGAAATGACCTTTATGACATTGTAGAGGGTATCGCGTTCAACTGGAATCCTGCCTGCAGAGCTTATGAGATACTCGATCTCCCTGTTTGAAAGGGCCTGTGAGGTCTCGCCTCCTGCCATGTGGGTGATCTTCTCCTCAAGGACCGTGCCGTCCATGTCATCTGCACCAAAGGAAAGGGCAAGCTGGGCAACCTTTGGCCCAAGCATCACCCAGTAGGCCTTTATGTGGGGAAAGTTGTCCAGCATGAGCCTTGAGACGGCAATGTTTTTTATGTCATCAATGCCGCTTGTGGGGGCAACATCTTCAAGGCTTGTATTTTTTGGATGAAACGCCAGGGGAATAAAGCACATGAAGCCTCCTGTCTCATCCTGCGCCTCTCTCAACGCCACCATGTGCTCAATCCGTTCCTCAACGGTCTCAATGTGGCCATAAAGCATGGTCGCATTTGATTTTATTCCCAGCCTGTGGGCGGTTTTTGCAACCTCAAGCCACTGGCTGCCAGGAAGCTTTTCAGGGCAAAGCCGTTCCCTGATCCTTGGACTGAACACCTCGGCCCCGCCTCCTGGAATGGAGCCAAGGCCCGCCTCCTTAAGTTCAAGGAGGGCCTCTTCAATGGACTTTCCACCCATCTTTGCAATGTGGGCTATCTCAACGCACGTAAAGGCCTGGATGTGGAGCTCAGGCCTGACCCTTTTTATCTCTCTTAACATGTCAATGTAGTAGGAATAGGGAAGCTCTGGGTGAATGCCGCCGACAATATGCACCTCCCTAATAGGCTCATCCAGTCTTTCTTCCACCTTGGAGACTATCTCTTCTAGGCTCATGCAGTAGGCCCCTGGCTGCCCATCTTCCTTTCCAAAGGCGCAGAACTTGCACAGATTGGTGCATACGTTTGAGTAGTTTATGTGCTGGTTGTAAATGTAGTAGGTGTAGTCCCCGTTTTTCTCCTCGCGGACAAGGTTTGCCAGAAAGCCCAGGGAGCAGATATCTGCCGTCTCATAAAGCCTTATGCCGTCTTCTGGAGAAAGTCTCTTTCCCTGTCTTACCTTTTCGTATATGTCTGAAAGCCCTGCCCTGTGAAGTGACTCCTCGACTATGGTCTCATTCATTACTGTTCCTTTTCGTTTTCTAGGCTGTCTTCTTCCCTGATGACCTCCCTGATTACCACCTCAAACTTAAGTGCCTGCCCTGCAAGGGGGTGGTTGAAATCCACCATTATGGCACCTGGCCATATATCCCTTACAACGGCAGGACGTGTTATGCCAAGCTGGTCGGGCACCTTTACCACCTTGCCCTGCTCTATTGGCTGAGGAATGCGTTCCATGGCCACCAGCATCTGTTTCTTTGGGTCATACAGGCCATAGGCGTAAAAGGGATGGACGGTTATGGTCTTAACCTCCCCTGGGGAAAGCCCTATGATTCCTTCTTCCACCGGTTTTGGAAAATCCCCCTTTCCGCAGACAAAGCTTGCCGGGCCTCCGCTTTTTTCAGACGAATCAACCACTTTGCCCGACACAAGACGCACCACAAAGTCCATTACCACCCTGCAGCCCCTTTGGACCACAGCCTTTTGGTCCGTGGGACAGTCCTTGGCACTGTTTTTTGCAGCTTCCTGACCCAAGGTATTCAATTGGCCTTGTCCTCCTTTTTTGTAGGTACAGGTATGCGGAAAAATTCGACCCCTTCATCCTTTAACATTTTTTCTTCCTCGTCCGTGGCCACACCACGAATGCTCCTTGGCTCAACGACTCCATAGTGCATCTTAAGGGCCTCAGCGGCAAATCTCGTCCCTACATCTTCACTGGACTCAACAACCTTTTTGTAAAAGGTGCGAACCATTTGTGCAACGGCCTCCTGGCTTATGATCCCGTCCCCGGTCTGACTGCTGGCTCTTTTTACCTTGATTGGGGAAAGGGCCTTTTCAATATGGCAGTCTCCACAGACAGGGCATGACAAAAGACCCTGCTCCCTTTGTTCATTAAAGGCCTGGCTGTTCTTGAACCAGGCCTCAAATACGTGATTGTTTGAACACTTAAGATCAAAAACTATCATTTTTTCCTGGCTACCTGAAAGATTATGGCCTTTAATTATACCCTATAAGCATTTTACACAACAGGGGCATGTGTCTGTAAAAAAAACTAGGTCGCAGTTTAAAGAGAGCGCATACTTTTTTTACAGGATTTGTAACTACTGGGCCTGCCAAAATGGCCGCTTTTAAGCACAAATATGTTCTAAGATTTTTCCCCATTTCCTTTAATGGTACCATTTTTCATGACAACAACCTGGGTAGCAAGCTGTCTTGTTTCCTCCCTGTCATGGGTCACGTAGACCATGGTAAATCCGATCTCTTCCTGGAGCTTACATATCCTCTTGGCAAGGTGTGCCCTTAGGTCCCAATCGAGGCTTGAAAGTGGCTCATCCATAAGTACAAGAGAGGGCCTTGAAACAAGTGCCCTTGCAAGGGCCACCCTTTGCTGCTGGCCTCCTGAAAGCTGTGCAGGCATCCTGGATGAAAGGTCTTTAAGCCCCACCATCTCAAGCATTTTTTTGATTCGCTCTTTCCTTTTTGCCTTGGGCATCCCTTGGGCCTTAAGGACAAACTCCAGGTTTTTATAAACGCTCATGTGGGGCCAAAGGGCAAGGTCCTGAAAGACGAAACCTATTCCCCTTTCTTCCGGGGGAACAACTATTTCCCCCGCCTTGGATACCATTTTGCCACTTATAAAAATTTCTCCTTCATCTGGCGCAATAAAGCCGGCAATGAGCCTCAAGAGTGTTGTCTTTCCGCACCCAGAAGGGCCAAGGAGCACAAGCCTTGCACCCTTTTCAATTTCAAGATCAATATCTTTAAGTACCAGGCGTCCGTCCAGGTATTTGGTAATGGATTTAAGCTTGACTTCTGCCATGTCTAAACACGCCCTTTTATCTGCGCCACCTTAGATGCCAGAGTATGGAGGCAGGAACCAAAACCGAAACTACCATGAGCATGCAAAGGCCTGAGATGAGGCCAGGGCTGCCGTTTGCCATAAGGGTAAATATCCTAACAGGCAGGGTCTCGCACCCTGGAGGGTAAACAATAAGGCTTATGTCCGTATCCCTTAGACAAAAAAGAAAAACGCAGAGCCAGGCAGCCATAATTGCCCTCTTTGAAAGGGGAGCAAGGATGAACACCATCCTTGATAGCCAGCCTGCTCCAGCCAACTGGGCAGCCTCTTCCATTGAAGGGGAAATCAGGTGGAGCTGAGAAAGTATGATTCTGCTTGAAAGCACGTGATACCTTGCGAGGTATCCAAGGACGATTATGAGCAGGCTTGAGTAGACAAACTGGGTCCATGGGTTGTTCCAGGTTGCAATTAGTCCTATTCCAAGAACGGTGCCTGGAATGGCAAAAAGGAAAAGGCTTGTCATGTCAACAAGCCTCCAGCACCAGATCTGCCTGTTTTTTATGGTGTAAGCGGAAAGAAAGCCAAGAACGGCCAAAAGGGATGCACCTAAAAAGGCATAGAAAAAGCTCCTTAAGAGGGCGTCTCCTGCCACCTTGATGGCCTCTTCATAAATGGATAAGTCAAGTGAGCTGTAAAACAGGGACAAAAGGGGCACGATGACGATTAGAAAAGCCAGGCAGGAAACCAGGATGAAGAGATACGGCCTTGATTTTCCAAGGGCTATTTCAAGTCTCTTAGTGCCTGAAACAAGGGGTGTTGAAAGAAAGAGATTCTTTCTTGAGTACCGGGATTCGGCAACCAGAAGAAGGAGAGCTATGACAGCAAGGGGCATGCTCTGGGCAGTGGCCGAGCCAAAGTCATAGACTGCGCTAAACTGGGTAAAGCTTTCAACAGAAAATACCTGGTATCTTAAATATGACGGCACACTAAACTCTCCGAGACAAAGCACAAAAACAAGGAGCGCTGAAAGAGTAAGCCCTGGCCTTATGATGGGCAGGGTGATCTCCTTTAGCACCAGGGGCCACTTTGCACAAAGCCTCGCTGCTTCCTCAAGACTAGGATTTACGTTTTTCAAAAGACAGATGGTTAGTAGCATGGGTATAGGCAAATAAACCGTTGACAGAACAAAAACCGAGCCCCCAAGCCCAAAGTAGTGGTCTGAAAGGCTGCGCAAGACCCAGCCAGGCAGGAAAAGCCTTAAGATGCCTTCTTGCCCAAGGCAGTTATCTACAGAGACGGCCATAATGTAGGGAGGGATAAGAATGGGGATGCAAAGGATCAGGGACAGTTGCCTCTTAAACGGTATGTCCGCCTTTCCAAGTAAAAGCCCGAGGGGAACACCCAAGAAAAGGCTTATCAGGCTGACAAGAAACGCCAGGGTAAGGGAATTTTTTAAAAGAATCCACTCACGCTCTGAAGAAAAGATATGAAGGTAGTTTGAAAAGGAGAAATGACCGTCTAACAGCAGGCTGCTATAAAACATTGACAAAACAGGCAGCACCCCGGAAATAAAAAGAACCAAGGCCGCTGCCCATAGTATAAGCCTTTTTATCATTTAAGCCCGGCCCATTTCCTCAAAAACGGCTGTATTTCAAGCATCTTTTTGGCGACTTTTTCATAATCCACCTTCATTACCTTTATCCTGTCAAGGGGCTTAAGCTCGGGAGGAATCTCTACACCCTTGTGAAGGGGGATCTGGGCGCAGTCTGCAAAGGCAAGCTTCCTTTCAACTTGTGGTGAAAGCAGATAGTCTATAAGCCTTCTGGCAGCCTCTGGGTGACGTGCACCCTTTATCATGACCACCACATTTGGCACAATGAAACATCCAAGGCCCCTTTCTCCCTGATCAGGATAGACCATCTTTACGGGTCTTCCCTGCCTTATCCGGTTTACGGCATCATCACTATCCACAAGGCTGAATGCATACCGGCCCGAGGCCACAAGGTCAGCACTTTCCCCGTTGCTGGTGGAAATGGCAACCTCATTCCCCTTTAAGGAGTCCATGAAGGCCCTTGCCCTTTCATCACCAAAGACTGTGAAAAGGGCGGCAATGTGAGACGTAGTTGTACCGAATAGCGGGTTGGCAATGACCGCCCTTCCCCTCCACTTAGGTGATGCAAGATCAAATATGGACTTTGGCTCACTTTTTACTTCCCTGTTCACAATAAGGACCCTTGCCCTTGCGGAAAAACCCGTCCAGTAGCCCTCTCTGTCCTTAAAGACATCCGGGATGGTTTCTGCATTTTTTGACACATAGGGGGCAGAGATATCCTTTTCCTTGAGTACCTGGGCCCTTATGGGCTCGTTTGCCCAATAAACATCTGCCTGGGGGTTGTCCTTTTCGGCAATGAGCCTGTTCATGACCCCTGTGCTCTTTGCCTCTTCCGTATCATAAACCGCCTTCACCTTGATGCCTGTCTGCCTTTCAAAGTCCTTTAGGATGGGCTCTGAAAACACCTGATCCTCTGATACATAGACCACAACGGTATTTTCCGAATCCTGTCCCTTGTTTGTGCATGAAATGAGGCCTGCACTAAAAAGGGCAAAAAAGAGGACCCCAAGGACCAGCCTTACGTTTTTGGTTGCCAGCATATCAGTTTTCAGCCTCCACCTTGAAGTTATCAAAGGAGGTAACCGCATCTGCCTTTGTCCAGAGGCCCACCCCTCCAGCCTTCTGGAAATGGTCATCTGTTCCTTCAAGGTACTTCTTGCCGTTAAGATAGCACTGGTACCTGTCCCCTTTTTGCACAATCTTCATTGAGTGCCACTTGCCAGCAGGAAGAGAAACCCTGGCGCTGTTCACCATCATCCTGTGTCCATTTGCCACATAGTAGACCCTGAAGTTGTCCTCAAGGGGGTTAAAACGGGCAACGTAGTAATTGTTCCTGTCCTTTACTCTCCACATGATGCCCCCACCCTGATCTATCCTGCCGCTAACTGGCTTTAGCATCACCTCTATGGTGCCATCCTGGAAGGAGACATCATTTGTCCAGCACAGGTTGAATGTACTTCCAGAACCATGGTTTATTTTTGTAAGGGCCAGCACCTTTTCTCCTGACGGGGCGGTGTTGTCTTTAACAACCTCCCATGTGGCAAGGGGGCCGTACTTTCTTGTGGCCTCTACCTTCCAGCCTTCTGGAAGGGCCCCTGCGGGAACGTTTTCAAAATCAAGGAAGAGGCCTTTCTTGCCATGGGCCAGCTTTTGCTGACAAATTCCAGAAACTGCCCCAGAAAAGAAAAAAACACACACCAGTACCATTTCCAAAAACACGACCTTTCTAAAGAGTTTGCCAGAGATCATGTCTCCTCCTTTTTTTGTGCTTTTTTAAATGAACGATATCAGACAGTCCGATTTTAAACCATTATCAAACAATTCCCAAAACACGAATATGTGATAGAATATACATGCGAAAAAATTTCAAGTGAGAAAATATTCAAAATTTACTTGACAGACAGGATTCACGCGGATAAAAAAAGTCTTAATAATCAACTTTGTCTTTGAGTCGCCTATCTCCATAAGGATAAACGATATTGTTAAAGGTGTAAAAAATGCAATCCAACATCGGGAGCAATAAGGGCCTTCCTGGAAGGATCGTGGAATTTTATGTCCAGGGTATGAAGTCCATGGGGCTTGGCAAGACCCTATGGAAGATAATTGCCATAAAGCTCTTTATAATCTTCTTTGTATTCAAGCTCTTCTTCTTTCCAGACATGCTTGACAGGTTCTTTCACAGCGACGCGGAAAAGGCCGAGCATGTCTCCCAATTGCTCGTTTCTCCAGGCTTACCCACACAAGGCATCAACCAACAACAAATATTACAACAGAGGAGGTAAGAGAATGCTTGAACAGATTGATCTTAGCACGGTCAACTGGGCACGGGCACAGTTTGCCCTTACGGCCATGTACCACTGGCTCTTTGTGCCCCTGACCCTGGGCCTCACGTTTTTGTGTGCCTTTTTCGAGACCATCTATGTCAAGACGGGAAAGGAGGAGTGGAAGGAACTAACCAAGTTCTGGATGAAGCTATTTGGTATCAACTTTGCCATTGGTGTTGCCACTGGCATCATCCTTGAGTTTGAGTTCGGCACCAACTGGGCCAACTACTCCTGGATGGTGGGAGACATTTTCGGGGCACCCCTTGCCATTGAGGGAATCGTGGCCTTTTTCCTTGAGGCCACATTTTTTGCAGTCATGTTCTTTGGCTGGAACAGGGTCTCAAAGGGTTTCCACCTCCTGTCCACATGGATGGTTGCCATAGGCTCCAACCTTTCAGCCCTGTGGATCCTTGTGGCAAACGGATGGATGCAGTTTCCAACAGGCATGGCATTTAATCCGGATACTGCAAGGTTTGAGATGCAAAACTTTTTTGACGTGGTGCTTTCCCCATATGCTATCAGTAAGTTTACCCACGCCACAACCTCTGGATTTGCCCTCTCTTCCTTCTTTGTAATTGCGATCTCTTCCTACTACCTGGCAAGACGGAGGCACGTGAAGATGGCAAAAAGGAGCATCGCCGTGGCCTCGGTCTTTGGCCTCATTGCCTCCCTCATGGTTGCCTTTACAGGGGACGAAGCAGCCTTTATTGACGGAAAGCATCAGCCCATGAAGCTTGCAGCCATGGAGGGCCTTTGGGATGGGCAGAAAAACGCACCTGTCGTTGCCTTTGGAATCGTTAACGGAATGAAGGAGCCTGGGGACTTTCAGGACCCCTTTGTTGTTGAATTCAAGATTCCAGGACTTTTGTCCCTTCTTGCAAATCGTCAGGCAGGCAGCTTTGTGCCTGGAATCAACGACCTTGTCTTTGGAAACAAGGATTACAACATCACAGGCGTCACTGACATGATCAAAAAGGGAAAGCGCGCGGTTAAATACCTTGCCGAGTACAAGGCAGCCAAAAAGGCCGGTGACCTTACCAAGGCCTCAAATGCCCTGGCCCTGTTCAATCAGTACAAAGATTTCCTTGGTTACGGCCACCTTGACTCGCCCAAGGAGGCAGTGCCACCTGTATCAATAACCTTTTACTCCTTTCATATAATGGCTGCAGTGGGAACCGGCATGATAATCATTTTCCTTCTCTACCTTTTCTTTACCGCCAAGGGCACTATAGAGAGAAACACGTGGCTCTATCCCATTGGCATACTCTTCTTTGTCCTTGCTTACATTGCAGGTGAGGCAGGATGGGTGGTTGCAGAGGTGGGAAGGCAGCCATGGGCCATCCAGGGGCTTTTGCCAGTAAAGGTTGCAAGAACGGACATAGCCCCTGTCAACGTAAAGCTCACCTTTTTTATGTTCCTCATTACCTTTACCCTGCTTCTCATCGCAGAGGTAAAGATAATGCTCAAGCAGATACAGATTGGCCCAAAGGAGGTGAAATAAAATGATAGGAAGCCTTGATCTGGCAACTTTGCAAAAACTATGGTGGCTTCTTGGTTCAGTAGTAGGTTCTCTGTTTCTCTTTCTCACCTTTGTCCAAGGGGGGCAGACCCTTATCTGGCAACTTGGGAAAAACGAGACGGAAAAGTCCTTGATAATAAACTCCATTGGCAGAAAGTGGGAGCTTACCTTTACCACCCTTGTTCTCTTCGGTGGGGCCCTCTTTGCCGCCTTTCCAAAGTTTTATGCCACAAGCTTTGGCGGGGCCTACTGGGTCTGGATTGCCATACTCTTTACATTTATTGTCCAGGCGGTGAGCTTTGAGTACCGCAAGAAACCGGAAAACCTCTTTGGCCCCACGGTCTACGAGGCATTTTTGTTCATAAACGGGGTTGTTGGAATACTTCTTATTGGAACTGCAGTTGGCACCTTTTTCACAGGGTCAAATTTCGTTCTTAACGAGTACAACCTGGTAAAATGGACCACTCCCTGGAGGGGTCTTGAGGCTGCCCAGAACATCTTCAATGTAAGCCTTGGCATCTTCCTTGTGCTGAACGCCAGGGTTCTTGGAGCACTTTACCTCTTGAACAATATCGATTTTTCTGGCATGGACGCATTTAAGACCCGGACAAGAAACGCTGTTCTGTCAAACTTCGTGGCCTCCCTGCCCTTCCTGCTCATCGTGCTTATAGGGCTTTTGACCATGGATGGATTTAACATTGACCCGGCAACGGGTATTGTCTCCATGATGCCCTTTAAGTACCTGAAAAACCTTATAGAGATGCCCATTGTTCTTATCATCCTACTTACTGGCCTAGGGCTTGTCATCTTTGCCGTTTATTCCGCAAGGTTTCAGAACAAGGACAGCGGCATCTGGTTTGCTGGTCTGGGAACCGTTCTTGTGGGCCTTGCTGTCTTTTTCACGGCAGGCTACAATCATACGCCCTTTTATCCTTCAAAGGCGGACCTGCAGTCAAGCCTTACCATCTTTAATGCATCAAGTTCCCATTACACCCTTACTGCAATGACTTACGTGGCCCTTATCATCCCTGTGGTTCTGGCCTACATTGCCTACGTGTGGAAACAGATGGACAGCAAGAAACTCAAGGCCCAGGAGCTTGAAGGTCCTGAGGCCAGTGAAAACTATTAAAAGGAGGATGCTATGCAGGGACTTCTCATATTTTGCTGGATTGTGACAATCGTGGTTTCCCTTCAGGGATCTGTCATGCTCCTAAAAAAGACTGATCTTTTGTAATTATCCCTATAAATATGACCCCTACAGACTACTGGCCCTCGCGTCTGTGAAGACGTAGAGGGCCTTTCTTTTTTCTTCCCATACACAGGTTCAAATTCCTTAAAACATCTGTTGCTTTGTTGATTCGTTACCCTTGATGAACCAGGTAGCTCTCTAGCTAGATTGTAAAGATTCTACTTCTGTAAAAATCCTTTCAGGCAAGGTTTATAGACTTTTAAAATTTTTTTTATTATAATAATGTTAATTCAAAATTGAGTATCTTTATATTCTGCCTGGAACATTCTCTGGCCTTATTGGCTTGTCCAAAAGGAATGCTTACATGCCTAAACCAAAAATAAAAAGAAGGACCCTTCTAAAGGCCGGACTAGGAACCGCTGCCTCCAGTATGCTGTTGACGCCGTTTTCCTCCCTTTCTGCAAAAAGGCCGGGGATAATGGCCTTACATGGAAAGGAGACGGATTCTGCCGTCTATTACGAGATAACTATCAAAAGAGAGCCCCTTTTGATGGGTATGGATGTAGGCTATCCCATCACCCTCAACGGGCAGTTTCCTGGCCCCCTTATAAGGCTAAAGGAGGGTAAGGATGCCATCATAAAGGTGAATAACCAACTGGATGAATCCACATCCATCCATTGGCACGGCATAATCATTCCCTACCAGATGGATGGCGTGCCAGGTGTGGTCTTTCCAGGCATAGACCCTGGAGAGACCTTTACCTATCACTTTCCTGTCAAGCAGAGTGGGACATACTGGTACCACTCCCACACAGGTCTCCAAGAACAGCTTGGCCATTACGGTCCGCTGATATGCGATCCAATGGAGCCTGAACCCTATCACTACCACAGGGAACACGTGGTAGTTCTTTCGGACTGGACCTTTGAAGAACCGGAAGCGGTGCTGATGCATCTAAAAAAGTGGGAAGGGTATTACAACTATCAAAAGAGGACCATATTTAACCTTGTTAATGGCATCTCCAGAAAAGGCTTCCTTAATACCCTTAAAACAAGGGCTATGTGGGCAAGGATGCGCATGAATCCAAGGGACATAGCAGACATCACCGGCGCAACCTACACGTATCTCATTAACGGGTTTGGGCCAGATGAAAACCACGCCCTTCTTTTCCGGCCTGGTGAACGGGTGAGGCTCAGGATAATAAACGCCTCGGCATCCACCTACTTTGACTTCAGGATCCCCGGCTTGAAAATGACCGTGGTGCAGGCAGACGGTCAAAACGTGGAACCAGTGGAGGTGGATGAATTCAGGATAGCTGTAGCAGAGACCTACGATGTGATTGTGAAACCAGAGGAAAGACGACCGTACGCCCTTTTCGCAGAGGCCATGGACAGAAGCGGATTTGGCCTTGCAAGCCTCACTTGGTCAAGAAATATGCCTGCTAAGGCACCGCCAAGAAGACCTCCCCTTGAAAGGGGGATGGAAGCCATGGTCATGGACATGAAAATGGATGGCCAGATGGACAAGATGAACATGGGACAAGGGAAAGACTTGTGCGGTCAATGCAGTCCAAAAAGGCACCGCAGCTATCCCTTTGGTCCCGATGCCGCAATGGTTGTAAACAGACCAAAGTGCATGGTGGATAACCCCGGAACCGGGCTTTCTGGTGCCACCAGGCGAGTCCTTTGTTATGCTGATCTCAAGGCCCTTGAACCTTATCCCCAGGCAAGCTCTAGCCCTGATAAGACCTTAGAGATACACCTTACAGGGAATATGGAACGGTTTATCTGGAAGATGTGGGCATGGGACGGAAAAAGATGGAGCTCAAGGTTTGAGGATCTATTGGACTTTCCCCTGGGGAAACGGGTTCGCATTATTTTTGTTAACCACACCATGATGGATCACCCCATTCATCTTCACGGGATGTGGATGAGGGTGCAAAACGGATGTGAACCCTTCCTGCCAAGAAAGCACACCGTTAACATAAAGCCTGCTGAAAAACTTTGTGTGGAGGTGGATGCAGACGCCTTTGGAAATTGGGCATTTCACTGTCACATCCTTTATCACATGCATACCGGCATGTTCAGGGTGGTAAGGGCATGCTAAAAAAAGAAAAGACATGAAAAATACGTTTCCTATCCTTCTCTTCTCCTTGATCCTTACATTGGTTTTAACAACATATTCCTATGCCCAAACAGAAACATGGGAACAGGGGTTTAAAGCACAAAATACAAGAAAAAATACAAGAAATTGTCAAACCTACCCTGTAGGGCCGATGCCACCCATGCACTATGGGCGTTTTCTTATTGACCGGATGGAGTACGTTTTTACAGGAGAGGAAAAGAAGGTCTTTTCCTACGAGGCCACCGGATGGTACGGAGGTGATTATCAAAGGGTTTGGCTTGAGGCAGAAGGAGAACATGACTCAGGAAGTTCAAAAGGTGGGGAGACAGAAAGGCTTGATGTCATGTACGGAAGGCTTATTTCCCCGTTTTGGAACCTTAGGGCAGGTGCAGGCTACAAGGGCACCTACGGCCCTGACAGTGACGAAAGATTTTTTGGTGTAATCGGAATTAAGGGTCTGGCACCTTTTGTCTTTGAGGTGGATACAAACCTTAGGGTCTCAAATAGGGGCGAGGTACTTATTGACCTTGAGGCCGAATACGACATTTGGATTACACAGAAAATAGCCCTACAGCCCCGTCTGGACGCCTCCATTTCCTTTAACCGTATTCAATCCATGGCAATTGGACCAGGTTTTGATAATCTGGGCCTGAGTGCAAGGCTTAGGTATGAAATAAACAGGAAATTTGCACCTTACCTAGGGATTTCCTGGCAGACCCTAACTGGAGGATCGAGGGACCTGGCAAGGAAGAATGGAGAGCCCAGGGATGTCACTAGGTTCTTTGCAGGAATTAGACTGTGGTTCTAACCTCTTATACCGGCAAAGTAAAAGATGGAACAGACAGTTAAAAAGCCAAGGATAGCACTCATCGTCTTCCTCATCCTTGCGGTGACACTTCTTCACTACAGTACTGGAAGGATGCAAAGCTACCACCATCTCCTTTTCAGGGAATTTTACTTTCTTCCCATCATACTTTCAGCCTTTTGGTTCGGGGTAAAAGGCGGCCTTGCTGCATCCCTTTCTGTGAGCTGTCTCTACATCCCTCACATTGTCATGAATTGGCAGAATTTTTCCCCAGATGACCTGGACAAGGTCCTGGAACTCCTCTTTTTCAACGTGGTTGCCGTGGTTCTTGGAGCCATGAAAGACATGGAAAGGAAACGTCAAAGGGAAAAAGAGGAGGCCATAAGCGCAATGGCAGGCACCATTGCCCATGAGCTCAATACGCCCGTTCAGGTAATTTTAGGGAGTGCGCAGCTGCTTCAAGAAGATTTCCAGGAAGATTCAGAACAATATAAGGAACTTGAGATAATTATCGAAAACACACAGGCCATAGTAAAGGTGATCAGAAAAATTTCTCTCCTTGACAGGTTCGTTTTCAAAAAATATGCGGGTAAGGACGAAATTTTTGATCTTGGCCAAGGGCGCACAATGAGGAACGATGAAATTCACCGGTAAGATGCCCTTCTTTTTTAGAAATAAAAAATTTATTGACATAATGGTTACTATTCTTATCTTATAAATCAAGAAAGGAGGAAGCCATGAGAGCAAAAGCCGTAGTTGCCGTAATTTTATCAGCCCTCTTTCTAAGTGGCAGCCTCCTTCTGTCCGTTCCGGCGCCATGTCAGGTCAACCTTAAAAAACCAGGGCATCAAAGCTGTTGTTCATGCTGTGAGCCTGGTAAGTGCAGTTGTAATTGCAAGAACACAACAGACAGGAATCAGGGAAAAGACACGTGTTTTTGTAACGTGGCCCCGGGAACCCTGATGGCGCTTCCTGGAGATTCCTTCGATAATCCCAGACAAGGCACTTCTTGTGCCACTGTCTCCTTAAATAAGTTCCTTGATATCTGGCCTAAACTTCCAGCCAGTTCCATTAAGCCTGTGATGCAAGCCTCTGGGCCAGATTTCAGGCTTAAGTGCATTAAGACAACAATACTTCTGAATTAACCCTCCTTAGGTTTATCTCACGCCTAAGAACATTCTTTTTCCCTGTTTATCTAAACAAAGATACCTAAGGAGGTATAAGCATGAGGTCAAGCATTGTCTGCGCCATTTTTGCAGCAGCATCCATAATAATTAGTAGTCTTGTTATGTCAGTGGGTCCAGCCATTGGTTTTGGCCCGCCTGTATCAATGCCTTTCTTTGGCCCTGGCACAGGAGCTGAAACTGTCTTTCAGGCAGATCCGGTTACTGTAAAAGGTATGGTTTCCAACGTGGGTCTTCTTGGAGGTGCCGTAGAGGTTGATACAGGCACGGAAATGATCACGATATTTGGTATGGGTCCAGCCTGGCACTGGGAAAACAATGGGAGTGCCTTTCCATCTGTTGGAGAGCCAATAACAATTGAAGCCAACGCTCTTACCATGTCTGACGGCACCAAAAGAATCGTTGCTACAAGGGCAACCATGTATGGCCAGACCATCCAACTCCGCGAACAAGATACTGGCATTCCCGTTTGGAGAAGGTCCTCCTGGGAATACTTTCAGCAGATGCACAATGGAAACGGAAACCATACTGCCACAGGCCCTGGGCAGATAAATAGTCAGGCCCCACACTTTGGCCCTGGTCTTATGGGGCACGGGCCTACCGTCCTTGGAGGATTCATGGGCTGGCAATATGGCCCTGGTCATGAGTGGGCCCACTAAATACAGACACACCTGATACCATACTCGTTTAACCTCTACCGGAGGGCCCTTTAAAAGAGTTAAAGGGCCTTCCGCCTGCGCCTAACCTGCTTTCCCTATTCTAAAGGGGGTAAAAAAATGGAAAAAATGAAAAGTCATAACCATCACCATTGTCAACACTGTGAAGGTTTATCATCTCCGAATGGTCCATACAGGGATCCTGTCTGTGGAATGAGCACAGCAGAGGAAGATGTTTTTTTGAAATACAACCACCAGGGAAAGACGTTTCATTTCTGCAGTGTCTCCTGCCTTGAGAAGTTCAAAAAGGAACCTGAAAGATACACGTCTAAAGATGATGGTCATGAAACCAGCACGGCTACCCATGCCCGGTCCAACACGCAGGCAATCTACACCTGCCCAATGCATCCTGAAATAAGAAAGGAGGGTCCAGGCTCATGCCCCATATGCGGCATGGCCCTTGAGCCCCTTGAACCCGCCCACGAAGAAGACTTGACAGAATATAACGACATGAAAAAAAGATTCATTCTTGGCGCTATATTCACCGTACCATTGGTGGTGATTGCCATGCGTTACATGTTCTTCCCGCCGGGCTTTCTGGAACGGTTTGCCTCAGAGCGCACATACAACTTTATTGAGGCGCTTCTGGCCACCCCGGTAGTCCTTTGGGCCGGCTGGCCCTTTTTCAAAAGGGCATGGGACTCATTAGTTACCAGAAACCTCAACATGTTCACTTTGATTGGTATGGGCGTGGGTGTTTCCTACCTCTACAGCCTTGTAGCCGCCTTTTTTCCTCAGATTTTCCCTGCCTCCGTAAAGACAAGCGAGGGCACAGTAGGTGTATACTTCGAGGCGGCGGCAGTAATAGTCGTACTTATATTACTTGGCCAGGTCCTGGAGCTAAAGGCAAGGAGCCAAACAGGAGCTGCCATCAAAGCCCTTTTGGGCCTTGCCCCAAAGACCGCCCGCAAGGTCTTAGAAGATGAATCAGAAAAGGACATCCCACTTGAAAAGGTCAGGAAGGGAGACCTTCTCAGGGTGCGTCCTGGAGAAAAAATCCCAGTTGACGGAGTAGTTGTAAAGGGGACAACAAGCGTTGATGAATCCATGATAACCGGAGAGCCGCTGCCAGTGGTCAAAAGGGAGGGAGACAAGGTAGTTGGTGCAACCCTAAACACCACCGGCACCATTGTCATGAAGGCACTTAGGGTTGGAAACGAGACCCTGCTTGCTCAGATCGTCAACATGGTGGCTGAAGCCCAACGGAGTCGGGCGCCTATTCAGAACCTTGCGGACAAGGTGGCTGGATACTTCGTTCCGGCGGTTGTACTTGTCTCTATGATCTCATTTGTGGTGTGGCTTACCGTTGGGCCTGAACCGCGCCTTGCGCATGCCGTAGTTGCAGCGGTATCTGTCCTTATAATAGCCTGCCCCTGCGCACTGGGGCTTGCAACTCCCATGTCCATCATGGTGGCTACCGGCAGGGGAGCAAATATGGGCGTACTTTTCAAGAATGCAGAGGCCATTGAAAGGCTCCGGGAAGTGGACACCTTGGTGGTTGACAAGACAGGGACCCTTACTGAAGGTAAACCAAAGGTGACCGAGGTCGTGACCCTAGGGGGTATAAACGACAAAACCGCAATTTTCCTGGCGGCAAGTCTGGAAAAGGGAAGCGAGCATCCCCTTGGCGCGGCCATCATAGAAAAGAGCCGTGAGTTGGGGATACCCCTTACTCAGGCAGAAGACTTCAAATCACACACAGGTAAGGGTGTTACGGCCCAAATTGATGGCATGGAGGTCGCCCTAGGGAACAGGGCCTTGATAGAGTCCATTGGCATATCCTTAAAGGATGCTGCTTCAATGGCAGAAGGGCTTCAGGAGCAGGGTGCTACCGTTATGTACCTGGCAGTTAATGGAAGGCTTGAGGCACTTATTTGTGTCTCCGACCCCATTAAGGAGACAACACCTAGGGCCATTGAGGAGCTTCACAGGCAGGGCCTCAAAATAGTAATGCTTACGGGAGACAGCGAAAAGACAGCGCTCCATGTAGCTGGCAGGCTTAATATAGACAAGGTGATTGCAGAGGTGCTTCCTGAAGACAAGGCAAGGTATGTCAAGGAGTTTCAGGAAAAGGGCAGCATAGTTGCCATGGCAGGAGACGGAATAAATGACGCCCCCGCCCTTGCACAGGCACACGTGGGAATCGCCATGGGAACCGGCACTGATGTGGCCATGGAAAGTGCAGGTGTCACTCTGGTAAAGGGGGACCTCATGGGAATAGTCAGGGCCATAAAACTAAGCAAGGCCACCATGAGGAACATAAAGCAGAACCTCTTTTTTGCCTTTGTCTACAATTCAGTGGGTGTACCTGTTGCAGCCGGGGTCCTTTATCCCTTTTCCGGAATTCTCCTTAGCCCGGTGATTGCAGCCGCTGCAATGAGTCTAAGTTCCGTATCCGTGGTTACTAATTCCTTGAGACTGAGATTCTTAGAAATAGATTAGCTACCTGAAAGGCGCCATTGGCATCCATAACAACCTAGAAAACCTCATGAGTCTTTTTAGGGTTTTGCTAATGGCGTCCTTATCAGCAAGCTGACATTGGAGCAGTTCCAAAAAAAATTCATACGTCCTTTAAACCTTTTGGTCCCTGCCTCGTCTGAAAGATAAGCAGAACAAAAGACCTGAAAAAACAGACAGGAGGGACCATGAGGACATTTCTTTCCTTGCTTTTCATTCTTTCTGTACTCTTTCTTTCTTCTTGCACCACCAAGGTTGTGACAAGGCCTGCTCACCCAAGGCTTTGTTACCACTGCCAGCGTGTGTGGGTCCCAGGCCATTATGCCATTTCTGGAAGATGGATACCTGGCCACTGGAGGATTGTGCCATGAAATCAAAATTCAGGGACCTTTCTCCATACGTTCCAACCAATTACCTCCCGTGGGACAGAAAAAGGGCTGCACATCTTTTAAGAAGAACAAGGATCGGGGACCCTGCTCCTGAAGAAATCGATGAGATTCTCACCCTTACCCCTTACGAGGCCGTAGAGTCTCTTTTCGCCTTTGATCCCCTTCCTGAACCCTTTTCCTGGGTAAGCGAGCCTCCAGGCGCTCCAGAAAACAAGGAAATAGAAAGACAGCGAAGGAACGAACTCCTTGGGTTTACCCTTGATATTGCCCTAAAGGACAAGTCCATAAGGGAAAAGATGGTCTACTTCTGGTCCAACCATTTTGTTGTCCAGATGAGCAAGGTCAAGGACCCACGATGGATGTTCAGCATCAACAATCTCTTCAGGAAATATGCTGTGGGAGACATAAGGCAACTTACAAAGGCCGTGGGCAAGGAGCCTGCAATGCTCGTTTACCTTGACGGGACAAAGAATACAAGGAAGTCCATTAACGAAAACTATGCCAGGGAGCTCCAGGAGCTTTTTACCATTGGCAGGGGCAACTACACCCAGCTTGATGTGGTGGAGGCTGCAAGGGCCTTTACTGGTTGGAAGATACACAAGGACCAGGGAACCTCTTATTTCAATCCCAGGCTTTTTGACTGGGGAACAAAGACCTTTTATGGCAAGACAGGCAGGTTCAATGGAGATGACATAGTTGACATAATCTTTCAACGGTCTGAGACAGCAAGGTTTCTTGCTGGAAAATTGTACCGCCACTTCGTCTATTTCAAGGAGGACCAGGAGATAGTAGACGAGCTGGCAGCTCTTCTTATTGAAAACGATTACAATCTCGAGCCTGTTCTGAAAACCCTTTTAAAGAGCGGTCACTTCATGGATGAAATATTTGTGGGTGCTGACATAAAAAGCCCTATTCAGCTCCTTATAGGCATGATAAGGCAGATGGGCTCTGGTATGCTGCGAGAAAGGGTAATGAAAAAGGCCCTTTTCCTAACAGGTCAGCCCCCCTTTGAACCACCAAATGTTGCAGGCTGGGAGGAGCATGAGGCATGGATAAGCTCATCAACACTTGTTTACAGGAAGGCCTTAGCATCAAGATTTCTTGAACAAACAGGGTTAACAGGATCAAACACCACTTCACTTGCAGAGTATTACGGACAAAGGGCTAAAGACCTTGAAGGGCTTTGCCTGCTTATGATTGAGGATCTCCTTCCTATGCGCGTAAGCCATGAACAGGCAGGTGCCATCATGGACTTTGCCGGAATTGATGGAAATCTTCCCCTCTCAAGCCCTTTGACTCCAGAAGTCCTTTCTCAAGTAAAGGCCCTTGTAGCGGTTCTTGTACAGATGGATGAGTATCAACTTTCCTAAAGGAGAAAAAAATGAAAAGGCGTAACTTTCTTAAATTGTGCGGCGGAACCATTGCTGCCTACTGCCTTTGTCCCGTAGGCTTTTCAAGGTCAAGCACACATGCGGAAGGTGCTAAAAAAAATCTATTGATTATTGAACTTAAGGGAGGAAACGACGGTCTAAACACGGTTGTACCCTATGCTGACAAAAGCTATTACGAGGCAAGACCAAATATATCAGTACCAAAAGAACACGTTATCACACTTACAGATAAATTTGGCCTCCACCCAAGCCTTGAAGCCCTGAAGGGCCTTTGGGACTCTGGCATGGTCGCTATCGTTCTTGGTGTTGGTTATCCGGAGCCTGACCTTTCACATTTTCGTTCAACAGATATCTGGCAAGGGGCAAGCACGGATGAAGTCATATATACGGGATGGCTAGGAAGATACATGGACTTACTTACCAAAGAGGAAGAGTTTTCCCAAACTGCTTATCCCTTGGGTATAGAGATGAAAAACTCCGCCTCCCTGATCATGAAGGGAGAGGATCAATCAGGTATTGCCCTTTTAGACCCAGGGGTTTTCCTTGAGATAAAAAGTGGCCTTCTTGATGTGCCAAGGCTTGAACCAGGTGTTTTTCCAGGGGGAGATGAGCTTCGTTTTATTCAGGATATCGAAAGAGCAACGGATGAAAGTGCAGCCGCCATCCAGGATGCCTGGGAAAAGGGGGAAAATGCTGCAGATTATCCAGACGGAAGCCTTGGCCAGGACCTTCCAGCAGTTGCAAGGCTCATAAAAGGAGGCCTTGGAACAGGCATTTATGTTGTATCACTTTCTGGCTTTGATACCCATGTGAATCAGCTTTCCGTACATCCTGGCCTTTTACAGCAGGTAGGGGACGGAATCAGTGCATTTTTCGATGACTTGGGGAAAAGCGGTGAAGCCGAAAGTGTTGTAGTAATGACCACATCTGAATTTGGAAGAAGGGTAAAGGACAATGGCTCGGGAACGGATCACGGCACTGCATCTGTTCACTTTGTAATTGGTGGAGGAGTAAAGGGAGGCCTTTACGGTGAGCAGCCAAGTCTGACTGACCTTGACTCTTCCGGCAATCTCAAATTTACAGTGGATTTCAGGCAGATGTTTTCCTCTGTGTTAAGGGGCTACCTTAACTGCAGTCAAAGTCAGTGCCAGAAGGTTTTAGAGGGAGAATTCGAACCCCTACCTATATTTACTTGATACTCTTTTTAAGGCCCAGGTCTCTTAACGTCTAAAACCTGCTGACATCCTTCCCCTCTGCCATTTTCCGGGCAAGGATCTTTGAGTTTAGAACGCAGTCGTTTAGGCTTACCCCTCCTATCCAGTTGCAACGGATAAAGAGGTTGGGAAACTTTCTAAGCCCCTGTCCTATCTCTTCAACCAGGGCCAGATGCCCCACGTGATATTGAGGTATGGCCCGCTGCCACCTGAAGACCCTTACAAGGTCTGGGGCACCTTTTAGGCCAGTCAGGGCCTTTAGCTCTGATATGGCAAGACCGGCTATTTCATGGTCGCTCTTTTCAAGTATGTGCCTGTTTCTCATGCCCCCAATAAGGCACCTTACAAGATGATAGCCACTTGGGGCCCTGTGTTCAAAAACGGATGAGTCCCAAAGACCGCCAAGCACCTTTCTTGATTCGCAAAAGGGGCAAAGAAAGCCAAAGCCGTTAAGCGGATTTTCCATCTTTTCCCTTTTTATGCCAAGGGCGCAAACTGCTATTGGTGGATATTCTATCTTTGAAAAAAGAAAGGAGAGCCTTGAAGAAAAGGGACTTACGACCCGTGCGGCCTCAAAGGCAGGAAGAGAAAGCACAAGGTGGGTTCCGGAAAAGGCCCTTCCGTCTGCAAGCTGAACCTGCCAGTTACCGTCTGTGAACTCTACCCCTTCAACCGTAGCATTTACCTCTATTTCTTCCGTAAGTGCCTTTCTTAGGGCGTCTACCAGGTCTTCCATTCCGCCAGTAAAGGATGTGAGCACTCCCCCTGGCCCTGCAGAAGGCCCAGTTTTTTTTGCCTTTCTTGCCTCTTTTTGAAGACTTATCATGGCCCAAATAAGGCTTCCATACCTTGTTTCAAGTTCGTGTATCCTTGGAAAGCAGGCTTTTAGGGAAAGACGCTCTGGGTTTCCCGCATAGATTCCAGATGCCATGGGGTCAATGAGGTATCTGTAGGCCTCATCCCCAAGACGCCTTATGGCAAAGGCGGCAAGGGATTCATCCTTATCCTCAGCTCCAGGAGGAATAAAGAATTCTCCCATAAGGCGCATCTTTCCCCAGGGAGAAAGAACAGGAGATGTGAAAAAGGCCCTTGGGGAGTCAGGAAGTCTCACAAGCCGACCGTTTCTCACCACAAAGCGAATGCGGGAGGCGTCGTTGCTTCTAATGGGAGTAACACCAAGGGCTGCGGCAAGCTCCAGGGTCGAAGGCTTGTTGTCAAGAACGCCATTTACCCCACGCTCCATGATAAAGCCGTCTTCCCTTTCCGTCCATGCCTTTCCCCCTACCCTTTCATCTGCCTCGAAAATGGTAATGTCCCATCCCTTTTGGAACTGTTTCAGGTACCAGGCCAGGGAAAGGCCGCTCATTCCCCCGCCGACTATTAATACGTGCGCCATGTCTGTGTCCTTTCTAATGCGGGCTTATTCAGATAGGATAATAACACCTTTTTGGGAAAAGACATTCATCAAGATATACTTATCTCTTCCTGTTCGCCCTTGTCTGGCCGGCTTCAGATAGTAATATCTGCTGAACCAAAGACGGCTCAAGGGTTTTTATCACCATGGAAAACTTCATCATAACACTGGCATATCTCTTTTTGGGCATGGCCTTGAGGCTTACCAGGAGGCTTCCTGATGACTTTTCAAACAGCCTGAATCTTTTTGTCATTTACGTATCCCTTCCTGCCCTTGTGCTTTTGAAGGTTCCTGGCATGAGGCTTGGTCGGGAGCTACTCCTTGTTGCCATTCTTCCATGGGTAATGATGGCCTTTGGAGCAGTGGCTGTCTTTTTGATGTCTAGGATTAACAGATGGAACAGCCAGGTGACAGGCTGCCTGCTACTCATGGCATGTCTTGGAAACACCTCTTTTCTTGGAATTCCAATGGTACGAGCCTTTTTTGGAGAACATGGAGTAAGCTTTGCAATCATCTACGATCAGCTTGGTTCTTTTCTGGGGCTTGCCACCTATGGCTCCCTTGTCCTTGCCATTTATGGCAAGGAGAGTAAGACTGCACCTGGTCTTCATGAAATATTAATGAAAATTATCACCTTTCCGCCATTTATTGCCTTGATACTTGTATTTTGCTTGAAATTCATGCCGCCGCTTCCCCAGGTGGCACACCAGGTCCTTTCGAGCCTTGGTGCTACCCTTGTGCCAGTGGTGATGATTGCCGTTGGCTACCAGCTAAGGCTGCGGCTTGAGCCAGGCACCCTTGGTCCCTTAGCCTCGGGGCTATTCCTTAAGCTTGTAGCAGCCCCGGCCTTTGCCCTTTTGATGGTAAGGTTGCTTGGAATGGGAGGAGAGCCAGCAAGGGTGGCCGTCTTTGAGGCAGGAATGCCTCCCATGGTATCGGCAGGGGCCCTGGCCATACTTGCCAATCTCTCACCGAGGCTTACGGCAGCCCTGGTTGGAGCTGGTATCTTCCTGAGCTTTCTTACACTGCCTGTGCTTTACAGGCTCATAAACCTGATACTTTCAGTCTCTTAACTAGAACATCTTTCTGCAAAAGCAGGCTCATCAACTTTCAGGGCTTGAAAGGTGAACATTTGTTCACTATAATAGAGTGCATGAAACCCACCAGAAGGCAGAAACAGGTGCTTGATTTCATAGAGAAGCACATTGAAAGGGAGGGCATAAGCCCCTCCATAAGGGAAATATGCGAACATTTCGGCCTTAAGAGCACCTCCGGGGTGCACAGGATTCTAAGAAGTCTTGAAAAAAAGGGGTATCTAAGCTCCATCCCAGGAAAGAAAAGGGCATGGAGGCCTGTAAACAGGCCCTTTTCCCCAAAAAAGATGCCTGTTCTTGGAAGAATTGCCGCAGGTATTCCCATTGAGGCGCAAGACGACCTTCTTGAAGAACTTCAGGTGGACTGCTCTGTCTTTGGCCATGAGGACTGCTTTGGTCTCTACGTTAAAGGGGACTCCATGATAGATGCCCACATCGAGGATGGGGACATTGCCGTTATCCGGCCCTGTTCGGATGTTGAAAGCGGACAGATAGCAGCGGTGCAGGTGGAGGGCCTTCTTCTTGAGGCAACCCTCAAAATCATCAAAAAGACAGGGGATAAAGTGGAGCTCCATGCGGCAAACCCAGCCTACGAGCCCCTTGTCTTTAAGGGAAAAGAGGCAAAACGGGTGCACATCCTGGGAAGGCTTGCAGGCATAATAAGGAGAAGGGGGTAGGTTCCTTGTCGAAATACCACTTTGTAAATCTCGATGTCACAAGCGCCTACTCCTTTCTCTACGGCACATTTTCTCCAAGGGCCCTGGTAAAGAGAGCACGGGCCCTGGGGCAGGAGGCAGTGGCCCTTACGGACATCTGGAACACCTGGGGTGTTGCCAGGTTCTACAGGTGTTGTCTGAAAGAGGGGATGCAGCCCATAGTGGGTGCACGTATTGAGATTGAAGGCGCAGGCTGGGTGGTACTTCTTGCAAAGGACCTTTCAGGCTATTCAAACATCTGCCGCATCATCTCAGCAGGGCTTGCGGGGCAGAAAAACACCCAAAGCCCCCCTTCCCCGCTTCTCCTCAAAAAGGTGGAAGGGCTGGGTAAAGGGATCGTCTGTATTTGCGGATGCCACGGCTCTCTTTTAAGAAAACAGGCCTCCAAGGGGCGTATGGACGCATGCAAAAGGCGCGTCCTTTTGCTTGAAAGGATATTTGGAGAAGGAAACCTCTACTTCTGCCTTCAGCAAAACGTGCCTTCAGACAGGGATGCAAACCTGGTTTTCATGGAAATTTCCCGAAAACTTGGCTTAGGGGCCGTTGCCCTAAATCACACGGCATACCTTGAAAGGGGAGATTTCCAGGTCCACAAGATACTTGTTGAGGTCCAAAGAAGGCATCACCACAGGGACATCCGTCCCCTTCCAAACGACTCCTTCTTTCTCCTATCAAAGGAGCAGATGTCAAGGAAGATGGAAGTCCAAGGGGCCATACCTGCTTCAGGTGAGATAGCAAGTATGTGCTCTGGTTTTTCATTTCCAAAAGGAAGGCTTCATCCCCCTCGTTTCAGGAAAAGGGAGGAGGCGGAAAGGATACTTGCAAGAAGGGCCCTAAAGTGTCTTGCCAGAAAAGGCACGCTCACCCCGTTTTCCTACATTGCCGCCCTTGACAGGGAGCTTGAAACAGTAAGGAAAAAGGGGCTTTGCGATTTCTTTCTCCTTGTAAACGAGGTGTGCCTCTTTGCCAGAAAAAGGGGGATAAGGCACTCCATAAGGGGCTCTGCGGCAGGCTCCCTCCTTGTCCATCTCCTTCACGGTGGCCCCGACCCAATCAAACACGGCCTTCTCTTTGAAAGATTCATAAATGATGGAAGAAACGACCTTCCGGACATAGACATTGACTTTGACTCTGAAAGAAGGGACGAGGTAACGAGCTGGCTCATTAAGCGATTTTCACCGGCTGTGGCCACTTCTGGCACAGGCTATTCTGGTGAAAGGATGCAGGCAGCCCTGGTATCAACCGTCCACACCATGAGGGTGAGGGGCGCTGTCAGGCTTGCGGCAAGGGCCATGGGCTATCCCCTTAAAGAAATAGACAGGCTTTCAAGGTGTCTTCCCTGGTCACTTAGGGGCATTCCCCTTCTTGAGGCCATAGAGAGGCTGCCAGAGCTCAAGGATTCACCCCTCAGGCACGAAGAGGCCCTTCTTTGCGTGGCCGCATCCATGGAGGGCCTTCCCTTTCAGGCCTCTGTGCACCTTGGGGGCGTAATCCTTGTTCCTGATCATATAAACAACTGGAGCCCGGTCTTTCCTTCCAGAAAGGGCTTTCCCATTGCCCAGCTCGACAAGGATGACGTTGACATCCTGGGCCTTTTGAAGCTGGATCTTCTGGGGCTAAGGATGCACACTGCCATAAAAAAGGCCATAGAGGTGCTCAGTCAGGAAGGGATGAGCATAGATATGGACCATTTGCCCCTTGATGACAAAAGGACCTTTGATCTTCTCTGCTCAGGAAATACCCTGGGAGTCTTCCAGATAGAGTCATCTGGCCAGAGAAACCTTGTGGGGAGGCTCCAGCCAAGGTGCTTTGATGACATCGTGATAGAGATATCCCTTTTCAGGCCAGGGCCTGTCAAGTCAGACATGGTAAACAGGTTCATAAAAAGACGAGACGGTGCTGAAGAGACGGACATACTGCACGAATGTCTATCAGACATCCTCTCCCCAACCTGCGGGGTAATTGTCTTTCAGGAACAGGTCCTCAGGATAGTGCACCGCTTTGCTGGCTTTTCATACTCTGATGCAGACGCATTCAGGCGCGCCATGACAAAGGACCGCTCCAAGGGGGAGATGGGCCGGCTCAAGGCCGCCTTCATGGAGGGGGCAAAAAGGATGGGAAGGGACAGGGCCCTTTCAGAGCTTGTCTTTGAGCGCATAGCGGCCTTTGCAGCCTACGGATTCTGCAAGGCCCATGCGGTATCCTTTTCACACATCACATGGCAAAGCGCCTGGCTTAAGGCCCATCAGCCCCTGGCCTTTTACATCGGGCTCCTGAACGCAGGGCACGTTGGCTCCTATCCGCCATTTGTGATACTTAACGAGGCGAGAAGGGCCGGCCTCAAGACCCTTCCTCCCCACGTAAACGTAAGCGGCTGGGAATACAGGCGGGAAGGCAATGGTATCCGCGTGCCTCTACACGTAATAAGGGGAATAGGCATTGAGGGTGCAAAAAAGATCGTTTCGGAAAGGCAAAAAGGGGGCAGGTTCAGGAGCTGGGAGGACTTTTTCTCAAGGATAAGGCTTTCAAGGGCTGCCCGTTACGGCATAATCTTTTCCGGAGCGCTTTCCGGGCTCCCCGTAGATACCTCGCAAGGCTTACGTTTCCATGAAAGAGACGCGGCTTGAAAAGATCCTCCTTGAGCGCACGTTCATGGAGGTGTACTGCCATTTTCACCCGGTTTCTGCATTAAGAAGAGATATTTCCAGGCAGGGAGCCGTACCTGCCTCTATGCTTTCAAGTCTTCCTTCAGGCAGCAGGGTAGTGGTGACAGGTCTTGTCATCTTTTTTCATACCCCTCCCACCCGCTCTGGCAAAAGGATAATCTTTGCAACCCTTGAAGATGAAACAGGGCTTCTTGACGCGGTGATCATGCCCAATGTGCAAGAAAGATGGGGAAAAGTCATATACACCAGCGAGATACTCACCCTTGAAGGAAGGCTCCTTAAGCAGGGCAAAAACGGGAAATCCCTGTCCATAAAGGCCATAAGGATAATCCCAGGGCTAAGCGGAAGCATCCAGGAGGTCTCCTATGCATTAAGACAGCCAATTACCGAAAATCCCTGAAGAAATTCGTATAAATCAGCCGATAAATTCTAAAAGAGAGGAACCAAAAGCAATTGGTACCTCATGAAATATTAGTCTAGAAGGTGTATAATTTTCTCAGTTACTATTTAAGTTTCAAAAGACAGAGAGTTTATTCTACTGATAAATGTGCGGAATAGCAGGCTTTGAAATACTTGGAAAAGCCAAAGGGTTTCCCTTTGAAAAGGGGCAGAAAGTCCTTGAAAGGATGATCTGGCCCCTTAAACACAGGGGGCCTGACGGATTTGGTTTCTTCCTGGACAAAAATAAGGGCCTTGCCCATGCAAGGCTTAGCATTATAGACCTTGAAGGCGGATGGCAGCCCATTTCAAACGAAGACGATTCCATATGGGTGGTATTTAACGGCGAGATATTCAACTATGTTGAGCTTAGAAAGGAACTTGAGACACAGGGGCACCACTTTTCAACCTCCTCTGATACAGAGGTAATAGTCCACCTTTACGAGGAAAAGGGCCTTGATTTCCCAGTCTATCTAAACGGACAGTTTGCAATAGCCCTTTTGGACCTAAAAAAAGACAGGCTCATCCTTTCAAGGGACAGATATGGGATAAGGCCGCTTTTTTACTCGCGCTTTAATGACAGATTTTTCTTCGCATCAGAAATAAAGTCCATTTTTAACGCAGATAACGCCCTCAAGCGGGAAATTGACCCTCAGGCCATAAGAGACATATTCACCTTCTGGTCAACCCATGGAGAAAGGACATCTTTTAAGGATGTAAATCAACTTAAGCCAGGTCACCTTCTTGTAATAGACAAAAACCACGAAATAACAGTCAAAGACTACTGGCAGATTCCTCTTGGCCTTAAACCACCTTTTAACAAGGGGGAAGGGGAAATTTGCAAGAAACTCAAGGGGCTTCTCATAGATTCGGTGCGGATAAGGCTTCGGGCGGATGTACCTGTAGGGGCATATCTTAGCGGCGGACTTGATTCATCAATCATAACAAACATCATCCACAGGTACACGGACAGCCCACTAAAGACCTTTTCTGTTTCATTCACCGACAAGGTCTATGACGAAAGCGAGGAACAGAGGCTTTTGGCAGGACACCTTGGCACTGAGCACAACGTGGTTTCCTGTTCGTATAAAAAGATCGCCGATCTTTTCCCTAGGGCAATCTGGCACTGTGAATGCCCAATCCTTCGAACAGCTCCTGTTCCCCTTCTCATGCTCTCGGGCCTGGTTAAAAGCACAGGGTACAAGGTGGTTCTCACTGGGGAAGGTGCGGATGAGGTCTTTGGGGGCTACGACATCTTCAAAGAGACAAAAATCAGACTATTTGTGTCAAGACATCCAGATTCCAACTGCCGCCCCCTTCTTTTTAAACGCCTCTATCCCTACCTTGCCCTTTCCCCTTCAAAGTCTGCCGCCATTGCCAGAAGCTTCTTTGAAACAGATGCAGACCCAAACGACCCCTTTTACAGTCACTTGCCAAGGTGGAAGACAACCAGCAGCCTGCCCAAATTTCTAAGAAACGTCCTCCTGGATGAAACCTCTGATTCCGTGAGTCTTCTTGAAGGGGAGATTGAACAGGATCTAAAGAGGCTTGACTGGTTTTCAAGGGCCCAGTATCTGGAAACCGCCCTTCTCCTTTCAAACTACCTGCTCTCTTCCCAGGGGGACAGAATGGCCATGGCAAACTCCATCGAGGGCCGTTTCCCTTATCTTGACCACCATGTTGCAGACTTTGCAGCAAGGTTGCCCACCACCATGAAGATGAAGGTACTTGATGAAAAGTACATACTTAGAAAGGTGTTTGAAAACGAGCTTCCTCAAGAAATTACAAGACGCAGGAAACAGCCATACATGGCTCCTGACATCTTGAGCTTTTTTGGAGAAGAGATTCCAGATTACGTTGAATATTACATATCCGATGAAACTATAAGAAATTACGGCATTTTTAAGCCTAAGGCAGTTGAAAAGCTTGTTTCAAAATGCCGCAAAAATGCAAGACAGGGATTCAGGGAAAACATGGCATTTGTTGGCATCTTGTCCACGCAGATACTATATGACAAGTTTGTCTCAAATTTTGAGATAAAAACCCCATCGAGATTGCCCAATGTCAAGGTAGTAAGGAGGGAAAATTGTCGGACATAAAGGAACAGGTAAGAGACTTTATCATTGAAAACTTTCTCTTTGGAGAAGGCGGAGAGGACCTTAAGGATGACGATTCCTTTTTGGAAAAGGGAATCATAGACTCAACAGGCGTTCTTGAGCTTGTGGAATGGCTCGAGGAGACCTTTGATTTCAAGGTGGAAGACGAGGAACTTGTACCTGAAAACCTGGACTCTGTAAACAATCTTGAGGCCTTTATAAGCAAAAAACAAAAGTAGCTTCAGGCATGGAACCAAGGCTCACATATCACATGCTCCAAAGGGTTGCGAAAAACCACCCTGATAAGACAGCCATCCTTTATAAGGGAACTGGCACCTCCTATAGGGAACTCTTAGACAGGGCGGAAAAGACAGCTGCCTTTATCAGCTCATGCGGAACGCTACCTGGCTTTCGTGCAGGCATACTCTCAGATGACCCTGTGGAGTACATCTCATCCTATTTTGGGATACAGATGGCAGGCGGGGTCTCCGTGGGGCTAAATACCCAGACAACCCCAAGGTCCCTGAGCTACCACATAAATGACTGCCAGATGGATGGGCTGGCAGTTGGAAAACGCTTCCTGAGAATCCTTAAAGAGACCTTTCAAGATGTACCCACGCTGAAATTCATGGTGGCAAACTCCCTGGAAGGGTTCCCTTCCGAAAAGGTTAATAATAGCATTACATTTAAGGACCTTTGGGAATATGACTCTTCCGCCCTTGAGCCACCTTTCAGAAGCTCGTGTGACCTTGCCCAGATCATCTACACCTCAGGCACCACCGGAAAGCCAAAGGGGGTGATGCTCAGGCATTCTAACCTTCTTGCAAACACAAAAAGCATTGTAAAATATCTTGGCATAACAGGGGATGACAGGGTCATGGCCGTCCTTCCCTTTTTTTATTCCTATGGAAATTCCATAATGCTCACCCACATATGTCAAGGTGCAACCCTTGTGGTGAACCAGAACATGGTCTATCCAAACGTGATCCTCAAGGAGATGGAAGACAACGAGGTGACAGGATTTTCAGGAGTGCCCTCAACATTCGCCATTTTGCTTCACAGGTCCAACCTTCACGAGTTTTCCTTTCCAAAGCTAAGGTATATAACCCAGGCCGGGGCCCCCATGTCCCCTGCCCTTGCAATAAGACTTAAAGAGGCATTTCCTGGAGTAAACATCTACATAATGTATGGGCAGACAGAGGCCTCGGCCAGACTGTCATACCTTCCTCCCCCGGACCTTCTCAAAAAGGCGGGCTCCATTGGCATTCCAATCCCGGGTGTGGAATTGTCCCTTCTTGATGAAAGTGGTGAAAAGGTGCCCGTGGGCCAGACAGGCGAGATTGTTGCAAGGGGAGAAAATATCATGGCAGGCTATTGGAACAGCCCAGAAGAGACGGCCAAGGTGTTAAGACCGGAGGGCCTTAGAACTGGCGATCTGGCATGGCAGGATGATGATGGCTATTTCTACATTGTAAGTAGAAAGAGCGACATGATAAAAAGCGGCTCCCACCGGATAGCGCCAAAGGAGATAGAAGATGTCGTCATGGAACATTCAGAGGTGTCAGAAGCCGCCGTTGTAGGGGTGGAGGATGATATCCTTGGAGAGGCCATCTGGCTCTTCGTTGTATTAAAACCCGGCTCAAATTGCAAATTACAGGAGATAAAAAAACACTGTAGAAGGCTTCTTCCTGCCTTCAAGGTGCCTCACAAGATGGTGATTACCGAGGCCCTTCCAAAGACTGCCACCGGAAAGATCAAGAAAAACGATCTAAAGAAACAGGCATCAGAAAGAATTTCAAACAGGTGATGACATGAGAAGATGTGTTAAGTGCATTCTGCCAGAGACCTTTCCAGGCATTTCCTTTAATGAAGATGGACTTTGCAGTTTCTGCCAGAAAGACAGAAAAAAAGAGGAAAGCAAAGAGCTCAAAAAAAGGCAGAAGGAAAAGTTCCTTGGCCTTATAGAAAAACATGCTGGAAAAGGTGCCTATGATGTGATCATGGCCTACAGCGGAGGCAAGGACAGCACTTACACCCTCTATCTTTTTAAAAAGGTGTACGGACTTGAGGTCCTTGCACTAACATTTGATAATGCCTTCATATCAAGCGGGGCCTTCAGGAATATAAACAAGGTATGTGAAAGCCTAGGTGTAGACAGCCTTATTGTCAGGCCAGACCCGGGCATGCTGAAAAAGATATTCAGGGCAGCAGCTGAAAGGGAGCTTTACCCACCAAAGACCCTGGAAAGGGCCAGCACCATCTGCACATCCTGCATCGGTCTTGTAAAATCCATAGTGCTCAAGACCGCCATTGAAAAGGCCATCCCCTTTGTGGGTTTTGGATGGTCACCCGGGCAGGCACCAATAAAATCTTCAGTCATGCGCACAAACGCAATATTTGTAAGGGCTGCACAGGACCTCCTTCTTGAGCCCTTAAAGGAGGTTGCCGGAAAAAAAATCCTTAAATATTTTCTATCAGAGGGTGATTTTTCCAAAAAGAAACTCTTTCCCTGGAACGTCCATCCCCTTGCCTTTGAAGAATACAACGAGGAGAAGATAGTAGAAAAAAACAGGTCATTTGGCTGGGAAAGGCCAAGGGATACCGACCCAAATTCATCCAACTGCCTGCTAAATGCATATGCCAACTTTGTCCACAGAAAGCGCTACAGGTTTCATCCCTACGTCTGGGAAATAGCAAACATGGTGAGACAGGGGGTCATGACAAGGGAAGAAGGCCTTGAAAAGATAGAGCCACCTGAGGATCAAAGAATGGTTGAATACTGCAAGACAAGACTTTGGAGTTCCGCCCTCTAAGGTCGCGTCGTTACCTTTTTCTTGCAGCCTGATCCGTTTTTCCCTATAGTTTCTTATCTTTTTTCCAGTCTACTACCAGAAAACAAATTTATGGAGTGAACGCGCGTGAGGATAATGATTGTAGGTGCTGGTCAGGTAGGTCAGTATCTTTGTGAAAAATTTTCCTCTGAAGGCCAAGAGGTCGTTCTTATTGACAGGGACGAAGAAAAAATCAAGGGGCTGGAGAGGGAACTAAACATTCAAACCTTTGTGGGAAACGGTGCATCAGCCCGTCTGTTAGCAGAAGCGGGAATCTCCAAGACAGATCTTTTTATCGCGGTAACGGACAGTGACGAAGTAAACCTGGTGGCATGTTTCATGTCCAGCAAATACCAGGTTAAGGTCAGGATTGCCAGGGTCAGAAGCGAGGATTTACTGCTTTCGGATTCTCTGGTCGACAAGGACATCTTCGGAATAGACCTTATTATCAGCCCCAACTGGGCCATGGCTGATGAGATTGTCAAACTCATCCAGGTCTCAGCAGCCTTTGACACTGCAGAGTTTGCAAATGGCCAGGTCTACCTTCTGGGTTATGTGGTGAACGATGGTCATCCCTTTGCAGGGAAAACACTTTTCGAAATCGGAGGGCTTTCAACTGAGGCCCGATACGTCATGGTGGCCATAATAAGGCAAGGTGAAACCATTATCCCAAGGGGCGAAGATACAATCAGGCCTGGGGACAAGATTTATCTGGTTGTCTTGAAAGACGATATATCGAAGGTAGAAGACCTTTTCGGTTTTTCCAGCAAAATTCCAGACGTTGTCTTTATACTGGGAGGGGGGGACATCGCCTACCTTACTGCCAGGCAGATCGAGGAAATGGATATTGACGTGAAGGTGGTTGAATCGGACAAGGAACGCTGTGAATTTCTGTCTGAGAACCTTTCAAGCGCACTTGTCCTGAATGTGGATCCGCTTGATATCCATACCCTCCTGGAAGAAGGAATAGACTCTGCAGACCTTGTTGTGGCCGTCACCGATTCGGATACCACTAACATCCTTGCATCCCTAATGGCAAAACACCATGGAACCACCAGATGCATTGTAAAGGTTGGGAGGCATGATTTTTTGCCCATGCTTGACAGGCTTGGAATCGATGTAACCCTCAGTCCAAGGCAGGTGGCAGCAGACATGATAATCAGCTATGTAAGAAGGGCGGATATAGTTTCTGTTGCGACTATTTTGGATTCAGATGCGGAGGTCATAGAACTGACTGTTCCAGATGCAAAGAGATTTGATAACGTGGCCCTAAAGGACCTCAACCTGCCCAAGGGTTCCGTTATAGGGGCCATTGTCAGGGAAGGCAAGGCATCCATCCCCTCTGGGGATAGCACCATAAGGCCAGGTGACAATTTGGTGATATTCTTTGTAAAGGACGCGGCAAAAAAGGTGGAAAGCTTTTTCCAGTCAAGAAGCGCAGATTGAAGAGGATGAATAGAAGCCAAACTCTATAACCCCTATGATTCACTCTTTACTCCAATCATTCACGCCTTGTCCGACAGCTTGCATCCGCCAGGTGCTGTCCTTCCATACACCACACGTAACTTACAGCAGGTGTACTGAATGAAAGTATCGGGCGCATTGAATCTTTTGGGCAGGCTTTTGATCGTGCTTTCTTTCATGCTGCTCACACCCCTTCCCTTTTCCTACTACTTCCATGATGGTGTTGCACATGTCTTTTTTACCAGTTCTCTGCTTGGCCTGTTACTTGGCACTATCCTGGTTATCTGTTTCGAGCCAGAAAGGGATCTGGGTTTCAAGGATGGTTTCGCAATTGTTGCCTTCAGCTGGTTTATTTTCGCCCTTTTGGGCGCCCTTCCCTATGTTATTTCTGGTTCCATTCCCAACTTCGTAGATGCCTTTTTCGAATCCATGTCTGGATTTACCACAACAGGCTCTACCATCCTCTCCGACATTGAGGTGCTGCCCAAAAGCATACTCTTCTGGAGGGCCATGACCCACTGGCTTGGGGGCATGGGAATTATTGTCCTCACTCTTGCAATACTTCCCTTACTCGGAATCGGTGGAATGCAACTCTTTCAGGCAGAGGTGCCAGGCCCAACAAAGGACAGACTTACTCCCAGAATCCAGGATACCGCACGCATACTTTGGTCTGTTTACGTATTGATGACTGTTGCAGAGGTACTCCTTCTAATGCTTGGTGGCATGGGCTTCTTTGAAGCCCTCACGCACTCTTTTGCAACCCTTGCAACAGGGGGTTTCTCCACATATAACCTTTCCATTGCCCACTTCCAATCAACCTATATTCATCTGGTTATTGTTGTATTTATGTTCCTTGCTGGAGCCAACTTCTCCCTGCATTTCAGGGCCCTAAGCGGAGATCTGAAAATCTATTGGAGGGATGAGGAATTCAGGCTTTACACGTACATAGTGCTGGCAAGTGTTACCACCATATTCCTGGTCAACGCAGGCGCAGTTGTCTATCAGAACAATCTGCTAAATCTCAGAGACAGTCTCTTCCAGGTGGTATCCATAATGACAACCACGGGCTTTGGCACTGCTGATTTTGACAAATGGCCTCCCTTTGCAAAGATGTTGCTGGTAACCCTGATGTTCATAGGCGGATGTGCAGGCTCCACAGGGGGCGGGGTAAAGGTTGTAAGATGCCTCCTTTTTTTTAAATATGCCAGGAGTCAGCTCAGGAGGCTGGTTCATCCCCACCAGGTGGATACCATAAAGTTAGGCAACATGAAGGTCCCACAGGATGTTATGATAGGCATCCTCAGTTTTTTTGCCATTTACATAGTGGTTTTTCTCGGGGCAAGCCTTGCAGTCACTGCCCTTGGTGTTGACATAGTCACTGGCCCTACTGCGGTAATTGCCACCCTTAACAACATCGGTCCAGGTCTTCACCTTGTGGGACCTTCAAGGAACTTTGGGCATCTTCCATCTGCCGCAAAACTTGTGCTCATATTTTGCATGCTCGCAGGCCGGTTGGAGCTTTACACAGTTGCCATATTCTTCACTCCTGAATTCTGGAAGATGACCAGGAAACCGCGGTTCCGCTGGCAGAAACAAGATGATTAATAGCTATCTTTCAAGCTTGAAAAATATCCCTGCGGAGGGGGATTCGCCTGTCTCGGTCTCTATTTCTATGTGTTTTGAATAGTCGTATCTCAGTATGAACCTTGTGACCTTGTCCTCAAAATCGTTTATGAATTTCAGATAAAGGTCAGGGCGGAGATAGGTCCCCACCATAAGCGCCAAGTCATCAGAGGCCTGGCCGGTCTCAAGCTTTATCTCATCAAGAAGTCCGAGCCTTTGCCTAAGACGAGACAAGAGGAGATTTGCCCCTCCTGCAATGGCACTGGCCTTTGTTACTCCTTTGCCCTTTTTGCCGCCAAGTAGGTACCTTGCTATCTCAGATTCCGGCATGGCTGGATCTGAAAATAGTTTAATTACAGGGTCCTTAAGCCTGCCCTTTACCCTTAATCCAACAAGGCTGTCATCCACATTGCGAACGGCCTCCACCTCAAGTTCCGGGTTATCAAGGGGGCTTGAAAAGTAAAGAAGCCTCCCCTTTCTTATTTTCAACCTGGTTTCAAAGGCCTTATAGACACCATCCTTGATGGACAAGATTCCGGTTCCAAGTAAATCACCTGAAGGGGAGGTCTTAAGCCCTATTTTGCCGTAAAGGCGCCCTTCAAGCCCGTAAACCTTTACCTTAACGTTGTCTCCCAAGACCACATTGACGTCAAGGTAGACGTTGGAGGTTGCCCCGCTCCCTTTATCCTGCTCTCCCTCTATCTTGATATCTGCAGATGGAACAATGGCAGAAGAGGAAAGGGTAAATCCCTCTATCCTTGCACGAGGAACCAGAAGGCGTCCCTCAATTTTAATGTGATTATTTTTCACAAAGACGGACAGCTTAGGCGAAACGAATATCTTCTGGTAGGGAGTGGTGAGCGCCCTGTAATCCTTTCCGCTTATCTTAAGGAAAAGGTCAAGGTCTTTTGATTCCACCCTGCCCCTTCCCGTTATCTTGAGGGTTCCATCTGGAGAATCAAGGAGTGCTAAGATATTAAGTTGTTGGTCATTTAAGGCTAAGGAGGCGTTTTTAAGGTTTATCACAAGGCCATATTCAGGGTACTCGGCCTTAAGATCCAGTATGCTTGCCCTTGCCTCAAGGTGCGGATTTTCTGTGGTTCCGGAAAATTTTATCTTTGACTTGAGACTCCCTTTATATACGAAGAGCCCTGGATAAAAATCATTGATTATCGACACATCCCTTGATGAAAGGGTGAAGATGCCCTCAATGGGCTGCTTTTTGGCCACAGACTTTCCTTGCAAAAATCCAGGAAGCATAACATGGCCAGAAAGATCTGTCTTTGTATCAAGGCTTGCAAGGACATCTGTCCTAAGCCCTTTTTCTGAAAGATGCCCCTTTACAGAAAGCTTCAGGGGCCTAGTCTTGTTTATCTTTTCAAAAAAGGCCTTGGCATCCCTTGTCTTGAAAAAGAAGTTTCCCTTTGAAGACATCCCCTCTTTGAAAAAACTTAGCCTTAAGTCAAAGGTGCCAGAAAGGGAACACCCGTATCCCCAAAAATCAGAAATAGGTCTAATGGGGAGGGAAGATGAGACCACCTCAATCCCCATGCGTCTTTTCCCAATCGCCCCATTAATACAGAGTCTGCCCCCTTGTTTGCCATTTTTCAGGCACAGTTGGGAAATATCAAATCCATCTCTGCCTGCTAAAAAGCGAGAAGGTTTAAGGAGCTTCCAGGTTCCTGAATCAACTAACCTGATATTAAATTCCCTTAACATGCCCATGTACTTAAATTCGCGGGCCAGACCTCCGGAGAGACTGATATCCGCGTGAAGGCCTTCACCCCTGGTTCTTAGCCTTATTAAGTGTCTGCTCCTTGTGCCTTTTAGAGATGCCTGCAGGGTGTTAAGGATAATATCCCTTGCAAAAATGCCATTGGCTTTGACTCTTGTCTTTATTTGAGACGATAAAAGGCCGTCTGAATCAAGGGTTACCTTAAATGCCTTAAGGCCTCCCTGGGGGTATGAAATCTTTTTCCCCAGGGCATACAGATGAACACCCGGGTCTTCTCTTTTTCCAAAAACGTGGGCTTTTACCCTTACCTCGCCTTTTAAGGCAGGATAAAAAAGAGACAGGTCCTTACTCTTAAAGGCGACCTTTATGTCCTGGCTTGCCCTTTTTAAGACACCGCTTAGAGATAAGGAAGTCCCAGGGGCGTGAAACTCCATTTCCTTCACATCTATCCCGGCCTTATCTAAAAAAATGTCTCCCCCCATGGCACACGCCCTGCCATTTAGCCTTCCATGAACGCCCTCAATACTGATATTTGCAAATGGCCCCTTTCTGCCGCCCAAAATTCCAGATGCCTTAACGGCCCCGGAAACCCTTGCCTTGATCCCAGATAGAAGCGTATCCAAATGGATGTTGTCTAATGCCGCCTTGGCCCTAAAGCCCGAATCCTGAGAAAGGGTTCCGCTGACCGTAAGCTTTCCCCCAAGCGTTGAAATAACGCCCTTTCCTATCTGTAATCCTTCTTTGCCATAGCCACCTTTTACTAAAAAGGTGCCCTTTTCCTTATTTGGAAGGCTGAAATTTCCGCGTATCAAACCCGAAACAGTTCCTTCCTCGCCATGAAGCCTTGCATTTATATTTATTTGGATAAGTGCTGGCGGATTCCCAGGGGCAAGAAAACTGGGGTTAATCCCTTTTAAGTCAACGTGTAGTTGCCACTTGGGCCTTTTAAGAATATCAGAAAAGAGACCATTAAAGGTGCCCTCTGGCACACCTCTAATCTTACCAGTAAGAGAGAGACGCCGGAGGTCGCCCTTAAAATTGGCATCAAGAACCGTCTGTCTGGCACCTTTTACCCTTCTTTTAAGAACCATGCGGCCGGAAAGTGCAGCAGGTTGACTAAATGCCGAAACATTGGCCTCTAAAAGAAAAGCAACCCGGTAGGGTAAAAAATTACCCTTTAAAAAATTAATATTTATGGTCTTATCTTCAATGTTCGCGGAAAGCGAAAGATCCTTTAGGGTCAAAGGGGCCCTGTTTTTACCAGTCTTTATCAATAAACTTTTAATCCTGGCATCTTTTAGATTAACGTTAAAAAAAAGATCAGGAAAAAGGATTTGTTGCGTTTCCTTTGGTTTATTTCCGGCATCCTTTGTCTCTTTTTCAACATTTACAGAAACCTTATCAGCCACTAGAAAATCGAAAAATAGCGTCCCTTCAAGGAGCCTCATGGGAGAAATCTTTATTGAAATATCCTTTAGCCTAACTGAATAGCCATTGCCTTTAATCGCCAGGGTCTCCAGATGAAAGCCCCTTGAAAGGCTCCCGGTTGTTTTGTCAACCTCTATAGAACCTTCTGAAAGGGATTCTGCCGCCTTTAAAAGCAGCCTTGGCATGGTTTCAGTATAGAAGATTGAGAAAAAGAAAAGCGCTATGAAAACGATTACCGTTATGGTTGCCTTAAGGATTTTTCCGCTCATATTCTAGAAGTCCGGCCCCACACTCAGATAAAATTTAAAGGGTACTGAAGGCCTGCTTACACCAAAGCCGAAATCCAGCCTTACTGGCCCAAGTATGGTCTTGAGCCTCAGGCCAAAACCTGTCCCAACCTCTATCCTGTTTTCGTAGTCTGGGTCAAAGCTATTACCAACGTCCAGAAAAATGGCCCCGCTTAGAAGCCTGTAAATGTGCCTTTCAAGCTCAAGGCTTCCAACTGCAAGGTATCTGCCCCCAATAACGTCCCCGGTCTTTGAGTTTTTGGGGCCAAGCTCCTCAAGAGAAAAGCCCCTGATGCTACCCTGGCCTCCTGCGTAAAATCTTGCCGAGGATGGTATCTTGTCCACCCTTGAGGTGATTATGGCACCTGTCTCTAAACGGCCTATGAACCGGTAGTCCCTGGCAAAACGCCTTATGAAGCGGGTGTTTAAAAGAGAACTCAAGTATGTCTTTTCTGCGAAAAACCCTCCCAGTTCTCCGCTTAAACCAAGCTTTATGGAATAGCCCCTGTTTGCATAAAGTACGTTGTCTGCAACTGATTTATTCCATGAGACAAATGGTCTAAGTTCCTTGCTGTCCTTGGTCTCACCCCCTGTGGTGTAATCCTCGTAACCAAAGTTAACACCAGCGTTTCTTCTCCAGCCATTTTTCAAGGCTGTGGAATAAAGGAGGGCCACGTTGTACTTCCAGCCGTTTCTTGAACTGGTGTCGTAGTGTTCTATAAAGGGTTTTAAAGACAGGTAGTCGCTATAGGGCCTTTTAAGAGGAACCATGTATTCGCCTGAGATAAGTGTCTCTTCCGGAGAAATCTGGAACCGGCTCCTTAAATGGTGCCCCATTCTTCCAAGGTAGCGCCTTTGCCACTCAAGGCTCACCCTCGGCCCAACATCGGATACGTACCCAAGACCAAGCCTGAATACGTTTGGCCTCTTCATGGGACATGTAACGGTTACAGGTATGAAATTTTCTCTAGATGCACTTTCCCTTGAGTAATCTATCTGTACGTCCCTAAAATAGTCAGAATCAAGAAGCCTTGTTTTTAATCTTCCAAGCCTGGATACGTCAAAGGGATCTCCATACTTGAAGTCTGAAAACCTTCTTAAAAAGACCGGTGAAAGAATGGTCCTTTTAAAGGTTAAGGGTCCAAAGTGGTACCTTTTGCCTGTAAAGAGATGGAGAATGATCCTGGCCCTGTTTGTCTTTGGGTCAACGATTACCTCACGCCGTTTATATAGAGCGTCCAGATAGCCAAGGGCCTGGGCCTTTAAGATAAGGTTTTTCTTAAAGTCCTCGTACTTTTTCTGCCTGAAGACATCACCTGTTTTAATGGATGTTTTTTGCACAAAAGGTATTAAACCCCCTTTTCCCGGCCCTGTTATCCTGACCTCAACATCTGAAATCCTGGTCAGGGGTCCCTTGTGGATATTGTAGCTCACCTTGAAGTGACACCAATTAGACTCTTGTTTTAGATTTCCTTCTACACGGGGGTTAAAATAGCCAAAGGGCATAAGGGCCTTTCTTATGTCCAAGTAGCCCTTTCTGAAAAGATGCCTTACCCTTACAGTGGTAAGCCCTTCCTTGCCCTTTTCTCTGTTTACCTCAAGAAGTGAAAGCACATTTTGGCGCAGTTTGCCCTCTACACCGTCAACCTGCACCTCCACCTGGCAGGAACCTTCCGCATTGGCAATCATAAGGATAAAAAAAAGACAAATTAGTAGCAGTTTAAGAAAAAGTGATTTACTTAACACCTTATTTTTTTGGAAAAGACTTGATTTGGAAATTAAAACTACCTATCATGGAAAAGGGTTTTGTTGAAGTAGTTTTGTTTATTCATTTGTTTACGAAATTTATATAAATTTATTCATCCTAATGAGCTTTGGCCACTTTACCAATATATATTCATAAAAATGCATATGAAACCTAGGTATCATTATAATAACGTTGATTTTACTTTTCTAATTTTTTTTATCTTCTTAATCTTGTTAGCTGACACCTCTTACGGATTTGACTCCGTTTGGGGCCTCTACACCAATGCGGTAAAGAAAGATCCACTCGTTTTAGAGGCTGAGGCAAAGCTCAAGGCATCTTTCGCTGAAAAACCCCTTGCCCGGTCCCAGCTTATGCCGCATCTTGAGGCCTCAATGGGCCAGGGATACTACGACAAGAACATATCGGGCATTGGCCCAAGGGATATCAAAAAAGACTACTGGGGGGACAATTACGGGGCAAGACTCATTCAGCCAATATTTAACGGGCAGGCCTATGTCAGCCTAAAGATGGCGCAAAGCATTATCAGTGCTCAGGAGGCCCAGCTCCTTTTTGCCAAACAGGAATTAATCAGGAGGGTGGCAATAGCCTACCTTGATCTTCTTGATGCAAAGGCGCAGTTAAAGGCTGCTAAGGACAGGGTCAGGCTTGACAGGAAGGTCCTTGACAGGGCCAGGACCTTCCTCAAGGTGGGAACAGGAGACATAGTCTCTGTCAAGGAGGCTGAGGCACGCCTTGATTCTGCAAAAGCGGCTGTAATCCAGGCCAAAAACCTCGTTTCTGTAAAAAGAACAAACCTTTCCATCGTTACCCACACCCAGGTGGGAGAAATCCTCGACGTGCGAAGGTTCACCCCTGTTCCGCCCGACCCAGATGATCCGCATAAGTGGATACAGGCAGCCCTTGACAACCAGCCCATTCTCAAGGAGGCAAGCAAGAGACTACTTCTTGCAACCCAGAGGGTGGAACATGAAAAGAGGGCCAGGTGGCCACGGATAGACCTTGAGGCTGTGGCAGACTACGCAAACGGACAGTTCCTTCCCGATGTCATTTACCGGGAGGCCCATGGCGTATTTAAATTCACGTTTCCCCTTTACCTTGGCGGCTCAATAGGCGCAAAGGTTCAAAGGGCACAGGAAGAGGCGGTTGCAGCAAGGCACAGGCTTGACCATTTCAGGGACGTTGTAACCCTTCAAACGAAAAACGCCTTTTCCAGGCTCAAGGACAGCGTAGCCCTGGTGGATGCCGCCACCCTAGCCCTTGAATCCGCCAAGGTCTCCATGGATGCCACCAACAAGGGTTACGAGGTGGGAACCAGGGATGTAATAGATGTCCTTGATCAGACGGACAAATACATATTCAGAAAGAAGCAGTACTTCCATGCCCTTTATAACCATCTAAAGGCCAGGATTCTGCTAAAGAGCGCTTCCGGGACCATTGGGGAGGCAGATCTAAGGTCCCTGGAAGGTTTGCTAAAAAGGCAGCCAGAGGAGAAGGATTCAAAAAATGGCTAAAAAGAAGAGAATTGCTATTCTGATAGTGGTCGTTTTGCTGGCAGTGCTTGCTTACCGCCTATACCAGCGGGAAGAAAACAGGGGTAATAGCGGCGTCCTTACCATATACGGCAATATTGATATCAGGCAGGTGCAGCTTGCCTTTTACGACGAGGGACGGATAGAAAAGCTCCTGGTTGACGAAGGGGCCACGGTCAAGGCGGGGGATCTTTTGGGAACCCTTGATGACAGCAGGCTGAAGGCAGCAGTGGGTAAGCTTGAAAAGGATGTTGCCGCCCAGGAACAGGTTGTCACCAGAATGCACAATGGCTCCAGGCCCCAGGAGATAAAGGCTGCCCATGCAAGGGTCATGAAGGAAGAGGCTGCGGTAAGAGATGCCCTTATAACCTTTAAGAGGCTAAAGGAGCTTTCAAAAACCAAGTACGTCTCCAGGCAGCAGCTGGACGATGCCCAGGCCCGGCTCGACATGGCACGTGCTGCCCTTAAGGAGGCAAAAGAGATATATTCCCTGGCCCTTGAAGGCCCCAGAGTTGAAGACATAAGGGCTGCAGAGGCTCGGCTTGGATCGCTAAAAAACGCCCTTAAACTTGCCCGTGAAAAGCTCAAGGATTCAAGGCTATATGCACCGGCAAAGGGCATAATCCGCGACAGGATACTTGAGCCGGGAGATATGGCCTTTCCTGAAAGGCCAGTCTTTACCCTTGCCCTTACCGACCCACTATGGGTGCGTGCCTACGTGCCAGAGCCTGAGCTTGGAAAGATCGCCCTTGGCATGAAGGCCACCGTTAACGTTGACAGCTACCCTGACGAAGAATTCAAGGGATGGATAGGATACATCTCCCCAACTGCTGAGTTTACCCCCAGAAATGTTGAAACCCCTGATCTTCGAACAAGGCTCGTTTACCAGGTGCGGGTCTACGTATGCAATTCCCAGAACAAGCTAAGGCTTGGAATGCCCGCAACGGTCAAGGTGGATCTAACCGGCAAGAAACTTAAAGGCCCAATAAGACCATCTGAAATCTGCGAAGAAGCCAAAGAAAACCAGTAGGCAAGGTCATGGACCAGTCCCAGCCAAGGCAAGACGACTTCTGCATAGTTGCCTCTGGCGTCAGAAAACACTTCATCTCTGGCAAAAAGACCATTGTTGCCCTTGACGACTGTTCATTCAAAGTAAAATCAGGAATTGTTACAGGGCTCATAGGCCCGGACGGCGCGGGAAAGACCACGTTCATGAGGCTCTGCTCAGGCCTTCTCGTCCCGGATGCGGGAAGCCTAAAGGTCCTTGGTTTTGATGCAACCTCTGACTTTCTGGATGTACAGGCCAACATACGCTACATGCCCCAGAGGTTTGGCCTCTATGAGGACCTTACAGTCCAGGAAAACCTGGACCTCTATTCAGACCTTCTAGGCGTCCCCCCTGATAAAAGACAGGCGAGATACGACATCCTCATGAAAATGACTGGCCTTGCCCCATTTATGGGAAGGCTTGCAGGCAGGCTTTCTGGAGGCATGAAACAGAAACTCGGGCTTGCCTGCACCCTCATTAAGCCCCCGAGGCTTCTTATCCTTGATGAGCCCACAGTGGGTGTTGACCCTGTGTCAAGAAGGGAGCTTTGGCAAATCGTTTACTCCCAGGTCAAGGAGCAGGGAATGAGTGTTCTTCTGAGCACTGCATACCTTGACGAGGCAGAAAGGTGCCAGGAGGTCATCTTGATGCATGAGGGCCATGTGCTTGGCCAAGGGGTGCCATCAAGTTTCAGCAGGCCCCTTTCCGGTCACTGCTTCATGCTGAAGGGGCCCAAGGGGAAGAAAAGGCAGATTCAAAGGGAGCTTGCCAACAGGGACGAGGTCATAGACGCGCTTATCCTGGGAGAGAAAATCCGCCTTGTGATAATGGATGAAATGGGGTCACAGGATGTTAGAAAGACCTTTAACCTTTCAGAGGACATTGAAATTGAAGGGTCTGAGCCCCGTTTTGAAGACGCCTTCATTTACCTTTTGAAAAAGAGGCTGGTAAGCCTTGGAAGAAGCGTAAAGTTCAAGATCATCACCCACAAGAAGGTGGCCGGCAGCCCGGATGATGAGGTCATTGTGGTGAAGAATCTCAAGAGGCGTTTCGGAGACTTCTATGCAGTAAACGGAATAAGCTTTACTGTAAAAAGGGGGGAGGTCTTTGGCCTTTTGGGTGCAAACGGAGCAGGAAAGACAACCACCTTCAGGATGCTGTGCGGGCTTCTCCCTGCCTCTGAAGGGGAGCTTTACGTGGCTGGGAAAAACCTTAGGAAGGCCCGGGCAAAGGCCAGGGAACGAATCGGATACATGGCCCAGAAGTTCTCTCTCTACGAGGATCTGACCGTAATCCAGAACCTCAACTTCTTCTCAAGCGCCTATGGCCTTCATGGCAAACGGCAGACGGAACGCGTCCAGTGGGCACTTGACGCATTTGATTTAAAGGAGGAGGAAAACAGCATAAGCCGCGATCTTCCCTTGGGCTTCAAGCAACGGCTTGCCCTTGCGGCAGCTCTCATGCACGAACCTGATATTATCTTTCTTGATGAGCCCACTTCCGGGGTTGACCCATTGGCCCGCAGACAGTTTTGGGCCCACATAAACTCCCTGGCAGAGGCTGGCGTTACAATAATGGTGACAACGCACTTCATGGAAGAGGCAGAATACTGCGACAGGGTGGTCATAATGAAGCGTGGGCGCATACTGGCAAAGGGTACCCCTGAGGAGTTAAAGTCCAGGTATCATCCTCCTGGAGTTACAAACCCCACCATGGAAGACACCTTCATTACCCTTATAGAGATGAAGGAGGCTGCCTAAAATGACTTCTTTACGAAACGAAAGCAGCCTTTCCAGGATGCGCCTTAAAGGCCTTATAAGAAAGGAAGTCAAGCAGATAATAAGAGACCCGTCCAGCATCGGCATTGCCTTTTTTCTGCCAGTCATACTGCTGATTATTTTTGGCTACGGCGTATCCCTTGATGCAGAACACGTGCCCTTGGGGCTTGTGATTGAGCATCCAGGGCCTGAGGCCAACGAGTTCATGGCAGGATTCCAGGATTCCGAATATTTTGACCCAATCTTTTATCCCTCTATCCAGGAGGCAGAAAAGGCCCTTATTGAAAGAAAGATAATGGGAATTGTTTGGACGAGAAGCGACTTTGCAAGGACCTTGTTTTCAAGCTCTGAGGCCCCCATAGGAGTCATTGTAAACGGGGTAGATGCAAACCAGGCAAGGATAGTTGAGGGCTACATCACTGGGGTGTGGATGAAATGGCTCGTATCCTATGCCAGAAGCCACGGCCTTGCCCTAAAGGTGCCTATCAGGGTAAAGCACCGGATATGGTTTAACTCTGCAGTAAGAAGCAGAAACTTCCTCGTTCCTGGCCTTATTGCCGTAATCATGACCTTGATAGGTGGCATGCTCACCTCCATGGTGGTTGCCAGGGAGTGGGAGCGCGGTACCATGGAGGCCCTTCTGGTTACCCCTGTAAGGGTCAAGGAAATAATCCTGGGAAAGGTGATACCATACTTCTTTCTTGGAATGGGCGGCATGGTTCTTTCCGTATTCATCGCCATAGTGGTGTTTCACGTCCCCTTTAGAGGCTCCTACCTTGCCCTTGGCTTTGCCTCGTCCCTCTTTATGCTGACGGCAATTGCCCTTGGGCTTATCATATCCACGGCTGCTGGAAGCCAGTTCGTTGCAGGACAGATAGCAATAGTAATCACCTTTCTTCCAGCGTTTATGCTTTCAGGCTTTGTATTTGACATAAATTCCATGCCCTACCCCATTCAGATAATAACCCATATTGTTGCAGCAAGATATTTCGTAAGCATTCTCCAGAGCCTGTTCCTTGCAGGCAACATATGGCCCATTTACATAGTTAACTGTTTGTGGCTTGCAGGCATGGCCATGGTGTTTTTCAAGATAATAAGGAAAAAATCGCACAAAAGACTTATTTAGAGCCAAGCAGGAGGCACCTTGCTAAGAAGAATCCTTGCACTCACCATAAAAGAATTCATTGGGATACTTAAGAACAAGAAAAGCCGCATGGTGCTTATTCTTCCACCTATTGCCCAGATCATTGTCTTTGGCTATGCGGCTACCTTTGACCTTAAAGACGTTCCCGTTGCCATATACAATGAGGACCAAGGTCAGATCTCAAGGGACGTGATTGCAAGGTTCCAGGGCTCAAGGGTCTTCAAGGTTATAGGGACAATGGAGTCAGACGGCCAGATAGCCCCTGTCATAAACCTAAAAAAGGCCTTGATAGTCCTTCACTTTCACAGGGATTTTTCAAGGGATATCCTGAGGGGAGGCTCAGGTAACCTGCAGGTAATCCTTGATGGAAGAAACTCCAACACCGCCCTTATTGCCCTGAACTACGTCCACACCATAATAGCTGACTTTAACAGGGCATGGGCGGCTGAAAACGGCAGGGGCCGGCCCCCAGCACGGCTGGTGGTCCGCTCGTGGTTTAACAGGATGCTTGATTCCCACTGGTTCATCATTCCAGGTATAGTTGCCCTTTTGACCATAGTGGTCACCCTGGAGGTCACGGCCCTTTCTGTTGCCAAGGAGAGGGAGGCAGGCACCTTTGACCAGCTCCTTGTTACTCCCATGACTCCCTTTGAGATACTTGTGGGGAAATCCCTTCCGGGGCTAATAATTGGGCTAGTGGAGGGCAGCTTCATTATATTCGTGACTTGTTTCTGGTTTGACATTCCCTTAAGGGGCAGCCTCCTGGTGCTTTACTCCGGGCTCTTTACCTTTCTGCTGTCTGCCATTGGCATTGGGCTTATGATATCCTCCATCTCCCTTACCCAACAGCAGGGCCTCATGGGTGCCTTCATGTTCCTTGTGCCTGCCGTGGTCCTTTCAGGTTTTGCAACTCCCATCGCCAACATGCCAAAGCTCGTCCAAGACTTCACCCTGCTAAATCCCATGAGGTACATCCTGGTTATCGTAAGATCTGTCTTTCTCCAGGGAGCAGGCTTTGACCTGCTCTGGACCCAGTACGTTCCCATGGCAATCATTGGGATCGTCTCACTTGCCATTGCAGGCATGCTTTTTAAGAGGAGGCTTTACTAGACTACTACCAACGAACCTGCGGTCTTCTTTGAGCCTCTCAATTAGTTTGAAATTTTCATGAACTTTTCTTTAAACCATCTGGTGTATTCTTCGTCTTAACCATAGATGACAGGAAACGACTCGGACCTCATAAATGCATGGCTTCATGATGGAGACGAAAGGGCCTTTTCAGCATTGATGACAAGGTACCAGGAACAGGTTTTTTACCTGGTCAGGTCAATGGTACTCGATGTTGAAGATGCAAAGGATGTGACCCAAAAGGCCTTTATAAAGGCATTCAACAACCTTAAAAGGCTTCGAAAAAAGGACAATTTCAGAGGCTGGCTTTTAAAGATAGCAGTCAACCTTGCAAGGGACCATTTGAGGACCAGGAGAAAACACCTGGCCCTTGAGCCGTGGACGGCAAAAGGCACGGAAGTCACCCCTGAAAGAAGAATGATGGACAGAGAGATAAAGAGACATCTAAAAGAGGCGCTCCTGTCGCTTCCCCCACGACAGCAGGAAGTGGTAGGTTTGAGGCTCTTAAAAGGGCTTTCTTTCAAGGAAATTTCACACCTCCTTGACATGAAGGAAAAGACTGCAAGAACAAACTTTCATTTTGGATTAAAGGCGCTTAGGGCACTAATGGCCCAAAGGGGGCTTAGACCATGAAATGCAGAGAATTTTGGCAAAAGGCCTGTACACATCTGGAAGACCATGAACTAGAACGTCTCGAGACATCAGGGCCTCTTAAAGAACATCTCAGAAAATGCAAGAGGTGTGCAAGGCAGTGGGATGGTATTAGCCAAGGATTTTCCCAGTTAAGGGAAGACATTCACAAAGACATGGATCCCTCTTTCTGGCAGGACATGAGAAGAGAGGTCCGTTCACAAATCAAAAGACCCGATGAGAAAAAGTGGTATCAAGGCCTCTTTCCACGGCCCTTTGCCTGGGCAGGAGCCTTGGCAGCCTCTTTAGTGGCGCTTTTTTTCTTATTTCATGGTCAACCGCATAAGGTAACAAGGTTTCCTGCCGCTCAAGATATTGTGGCCATGTTTGACCAGTCAGACCCCTTTGAAGTTGATCTGCCAACAAACGAAATTGCCACGGCGTCCCCCAAGACAGACATGGATGATGATGAATTGACAGATCCATACCTTCTAACTGGTGTTTCTGATTCCTGGAGCGGCGTCCTCGATGAGGCAGGCCAGGATGAGCAGGGTATGGAAATGAAAGGGCCGGCAAGTAAAGACAAAACCGGTAGTGTTTCGTTGGTTGCCCCCAAGAGGGCCTGATTATTTGAGGAATGTCTAAAAAGTAAAATTAAGGAATACAACTATTTTGAATTTACGAGGCAGGAGAAAAGACATGAAAGTAATAAATGTTACAGTATTGGCCCTTGTTTTATTTGGTTTTTTCACAAACAGTTCCGCCTTTTGCGGAGTGTTCCAGCACGGGAATCAAAGGGCAAAGGAGATAAAGGAACGGCTCATTACCCTCAGAAACTGGCAGCTCATGGAGGAGTTAAACCTCAAGGGCAACAGGGCTCAGAGGGTCTTTGATATCTTAAAAAGGTTCGACGATGAAAGGGAGACCCTAATAATGAAACGCAGGAGACTCCTTAGAAAGCTGAAAGACGCCCTTGAAACAGGCTCTATGTCGGATGCTCAGCTAAAGCGCCTCATGACAGAGATAACCGAAACAAACGTGGCCCTTGCCCGCATACCACAGAGGGAACTAAGGAGACTAGAGCAGGTATTTACACCCAGAGAGCTTGCGCGATACCTTCTTTTTTCACAAAGATTTGCGCGACAGGCCAGAAGGCTCCTAGCAAGGCCGAGGCCAGGAAACAGAAGGTTAAATGAAGGCCCCTAATCTCTGTGCCAGGGCCTCACATATCAGGCTCTATGGGCAAACGAGAGGCCCTTCTGTTCAGAAAAAGGAGAAAAACGGTGAGGAACAGGGCAGCAAGACCGCATGAGAAAATGGTTTGTCTTACACCGAAAACAGAGGCAAGCCTGCCCTGAATAAGGCTTCCAAAGGGGAAAAGGCCCATGAAGGATGTAGTAAAAAGCCCCATGATCCTGCCCCTGAGCTCATTTGAAGAGTGAATCTGGAGAAGGCTTATAGCGCTTGTTGAGCATATCACCATGACAAAACCGCTTAAGAACAATATGACGCAGGCATCCAGGAAGCTTCTGCTGAATGATACCGCAACAATGGAGGCAGGAAAGAGGATTGCACCAAGACGCCACCACTTCATCCTGTTTCGTGCATGACCAAACTGGGCCACAAAGCCCGCTCCAAGAAGGGCACCAAGTCCGTTTGCAGCACACATGAGCCCGTAGTACTTGGCGTTCAGACCAAGGACGTCCCTTCCAAGAGATGGAAGAAGTATTGAATATGGAAGAAGGAGTATGCCAAAACCCATGATATTTAGGAGTATCATAAAAAGAAGGGGCTTTCTTCTTATGAAGGATACCGCCTCCATAATGTCAGATCTTGCGGATTCTCTCCTCTTTCCCAAGGGACGGTTAAAGCCAGGATGCATCCTTTTCACATAGAAAAGGGCTGCAATTACGGCAAATGCTGATAACGCCTTGAAATAAAAGCATTCTGCCATGAGGCCTGCCTGCATGAGAAAACCGGCAAGCGCCGGTCCCCCGAACCTTGCAAGGTTAAAGGCAACGGAGTGAACTGCAATCCCATTGGTAATATCCTCCTTTCCCACAAGGTCAAAAACAAGGGACTGCCTTGCCGGCACCTCAAAGGCCATTCCCGTTCCAAGGATCAGGGCAAGAAGCAGGATGGCAGGAAATGAGATGAGACTGAGGTCTATCAAAAGGCCGAATACCATGGCCTGAAACATTATAAGGGCCTGAATGAAAACAAGAAAGGAGACCTTGGGCAAGCGGTCTGCCAGAATGCCCCCTGCAAGGGAGAAAAAAAGCAGTGGAAGACCGGCCACGGCACCAAGAAGACCAACATAGAATGGGTCTCCGGTAAGCTCAAGTACAAGCCATCTCTGGGCTGTTCCCTGGACCCAGGTTCCAAGAAGTGCCAGGGCCTGGCCAAGCAGGAAAACCCTGTAGCCCTTGTGTCTGAAACTTGAGATGGCCCTTGGCCAGATGGCCTTAGGAATTGGCTCGGGCAAAGTCCTTTGCGAAATAGGTGATTATTATGTCAGCGCCTGCCCTTCTGAATGCCATTAAAGATTCACGGACCACGAGTTCCTCGTTGAGCCAACCGTTCTGAGCGGCAGCCTTTATCATGGAGTATTCACCGCTTACCTGGTAGGCGGCAATTGGAAGGGAAAACTCCTGGCGAAGCATCCTGATTATATCCAGATAGGGCATTCCAGGCTTCACCATGAGTATGTCTGCCCCTTCTTCCATGTCAAGGGTCGCCTCCCTGAGCGCCTCGCGGCTGTTTGCTATGTCCATCTGGTACGATCTTCTGTCCCCAAACTGGGGAGCACATTCGGCCGCATCCCTGAAGGGGCCGTAAAAGCTAGATGCATACTTGACTGCATAGGACATTATGGGCACATGTTCAAAGCCGTGATCGTCCAGGACCTCCCTGATGGCCCCTACCCTTCCGTCCATCATGTCTGAAGGGGCAACCATGTCCGCGCCTGCCCTGGCGTGAGAAAGGGCCGCCTTCTGTAAAAGCTCCAGTGTGGCATCGTTATCTATGCGAAAGATACCCTTCTTCTCCTTGACCACAACGCCGCAGTGACCGTGGGAGGTGTATTCGCAGAGACAGACGTCTGTAACCACGAGAAGGTCTGGTACTGCCTTTTTTACTGCCTCAACGGCCTTTTGGACGATTCCCGACTTTATCCAGGCATGTGAGCCCTTGGAGTCCTTTTTTTCCGGAACTCCAAAGAGCAAAATGGCAGGAACACCAAGGTCAAAGGCCTCCCTTGCCTCTTTCACCACGTTATCCACTGACATTTGATAGACACCTGGCATGGAGGAGATGGGCTCCTTTACCTTCTTACCTGGTACTGCAAAGAGAGGATATATGAGGTGATCCTTGGAAACACAAGTTTCCCTAACCAGTGAACGGAACCTTTCGGTCTGCCTGAGCCTTCTTGGCCTGTACTCTGGAAACATCATAGGGCAAGCCACTCCTTTAGCTTTGAAACCACGATTTCAACTTCCTGCAAGTCCTTTATGCAGTCGTTACAACCGGCATCCTGTAACTTTTCTTGTTCCTCAGGGGAAAAATCAGGGCAGATGACCAGTATGGGAATCTTGTCTGTGGCTGCAGACTGCTTTAGCAGAACGCTTACCGACTCGGCATTCAAGACAGGGACATTCTTCCTTATTATAATTAAATCGGGCTCCTGCTCCCGGGCCAAGTCAAACCCCTCCTGCCCATCTTCTGCCACAATGAGTTCAAAGGGAAAGTCCTGGGCTATCTGAGAAAAAACTTCCCTGCCTTCAGGCTTGTCGTCCACCAAAAGTACGACCGGCGTGTTCTCGTTACCCATAAAAGGTTCTCCTAGTTGTTGGACTCGTAGCAGATACGGATTAGACGGTTTATGAAAAGCTCAGGATTTTCCACAGCGTCTGAAGGAATGTTGAATTCTGCCTGTCCTGTCCTCTCCCTTATGAGGGTAAGGCCATACTCGAGTATGCTGGTAAGCCTTTCACACTGTGTATAAAGGCTTGCAGGATCGAACCTGCATGCCTCAAGTATCTTGTCCACAGCCTCGTCCTCCAGGTTGATATCGATTTCGCACCTGTTAAAAAAGGAGGCCTCGTAGCTTTTTATCTGCTGAATCCAGAACAGCACATTGGCTGCCGCCTCCTCTACGCTCAAGTCATCCTTCAGGCAAAGATGCGCTATGAGTTCCTTCCTGTTTTCATTGAGGCTTACGCCCTGCTCCTTCCAGGATGGCAGTTTGGAGATATCAAGACCGCCAATTATTGCCCTCTTTTCATGGTCCAAGATGGCCTCATATTGACGAATTCTTTTGCGGTTGTGCGGTTTCCTTAGAAGCTCCTCAAGTACCTTTTCAGGCTCTTCAACAAGCTCCCTAGTTACGACAAGAAAGTCGATGTCAGTTGATGGAAGCGCCTTTTCAAAGGGCATAAGGGCCCGCTCTATAACGCTTACCAGTGCCCTTGCCCCTGTTTTTTCCTGATAGGCCTGGGCTGCAAGGAGCCTTAGGGCATCCTCTTCAAACTTTAGATCGATTCCGTAGGCCCTGAAATCCTGTTTTTTGCTGACTATTACCGGGCTCTTGGGATTTTTAAGTATCTCAAAAAGGTCATCCTCGTTGAGCTCTTCGAGGACTGCAATAACAGGCAGCCTTCCTATGAACTCGTTTTCAAAACCAAACTCCACAAGGTCCTGGGGTTTTACCTTTTTGAGCCACTCCTGTTCATCCCTCACGTCCAGCTCGGCACCAAAACCGATACCCTGTCTGGAAAGCCTCTTTTTGACTATTTCAGAAAGACCCGAGAAGGCACCGCTTACGATGAAGAGGACGTTTCTTGTGTTGATGGTCTTTTTCATCCTCTTACCTGTCTTTCTGAAGTGCTCTATGGCCTCCAACTGGGAAATTGGATCGTGGGGAGTCTTAAGATCCACCTCTGTCTCTTCAAGAGGCTTAAGCAAGGCCCTTTGAACACCAGAGCGAGATACATCAGGCCCCCTGAGGCCATCTGTTGCGGCGATCTTGTCTATTTCGTCAATATATATGATTCCGTACTGGGCCTTTTCTATATCCCCGTCTGCCTCTTTTACAAGGTCACGCACGAGATCTTCCACATCGCCGCCAACATAGCCTGTCTCACTGAACTTGGTGGCGTCTCCCTTGACAAAGGGCACACCAAGCTTTGCTGCAATGAGTTTTATGAGATAGGTCTTTCCAACACCGGTTGGTCCTATGAGGATGATGTTGTTTTTGATGTTTCCCACTGGCTGGCGATTCTTACCCCGCCTTTCAAGATAGGAAATCTTGTTGAAGTGGGTGCAAATCTTGGTGGCAAGGATGGCCTTGGCCTTGTCCTGCTTGACTACGTATTCATTAAGATAGGCCTCAAGCTCCTTGGGCTTTATGTCGAACTTTATGGTTGCGCCCTTTTTCTTGGCCTGATCTTCCCTGGGCTCGGTCTCCTCTGTCTTTGTCTGTCCTGGAAAAACCATCTGGGAAATAACCTTGACCCTTCCGCCATACTTCTTGGCAAGGTATTCGCTTATCTCCTTCTCCAGGGTCTTTTGGGAAGGAAAAGGCCTTTCAGACTCATCCTCGTTCCTCGGTCTTTCTGTGGAAATATGCTTTTGGCAGGTCGCAGCCTCGGTCTCCTTTTTAGACGAACAGTCCTTGCTGCAGCCTTCTTTATCATGTCCTAAATCGGCCTTTTCAGGCCGTTTACAATCGTCATCCATGGTAATCACATTACCACAATCAATTTTTCTTCTCAACTTTATGCCCTTTTTATTTTCCATGATTTCAGTTACTATTCTCTTCGTCACTTGGATTTCTTTTTCGTATTTCTAATTAAAAAAATTAATCATTTGAGGTAGTTATGCAAACGTCAAGCAAACAGAACGTCCTGGTACTTGATTTTGGCTCCCAGACCACCCAGCTCATTGCAAGAAGGGTCAGGGAGGCCCAGGTCTACTGTGAAATCCACCCGTTTAATATAAGTATTCAAAGGATCAAGGCAATGGCCCCCAAGGGCATAATCCTTTCAGGCGGCCCATCAAGCGTCTACGATGAGGACGCACCCAAGATTGGTACGGAAATCTTTGATCTTGGCATTCCCATCCTGGGGATATGCTATGGCATGCAGCTTACTAGCCTGCTCCTTGGAGGCCAGGTGGAAAGAAGCGACCACAGGGAATATGGCCACGCACGCCTTATCATAGACGATACAGATGAGATATTTCATGGCCTTCTTGCCGGTGAGCCTGGCCACCAGGTATGGATGAGCCACGGGGATAAGGTGGAAAAGATACCTGAAGGATTCATTGTCCTTGCCCATAGCGCGTCATGTCCGGTTGCCGCCATGGCACATGCCGAAAAATCCATCTTTGGCGTGCAGTTTCATCCAGAGGTTGCACACACGGAAATAGGTATGGATGTCATAAGAAACTTTCTGTTCCGGGTCTGTAAGTGCACCCCGGACTGGACCATGGAATCCTTCGTATCCACCACCGTGGAGGAGATAAAAAGAAAAGTGGGAAACGGCAGGGTCATCTGCGCCCTTTCAGGAGGGGTTGACTCCACAGTGACCGCCCTTCTCATCCACAAAGCAATTGGCAAGAACCTGGTGTGCGTCTTTGTAAATAACGGCCTTTTGAGAAAAAATGAGCCTGAGACGGTCCTTGCCTTTTTAAAGCAGTTTGACCTGAACGTGGTTTACGTGGATGCTGAGGAGAGGTTTCTTCAAAAGCTAAAGGGGGTTGAGGACCCTGAAAAGAAAAGGAAGATTATAGGTAATGAATTCATAGAAATCTTTGAGGAGGAGGCCTCAAAGACAGGCCATGTTGACTTTCTTGCCCAGGGGACCTTGTATCCGGACGTGATCGAGAGCGTCTCCTTCAAAGGGCCTTCTGCCACCATAAAAAGCCACCACAATGTGGGGGGCCTTCCAGATGTCATGAAGCTTGATCTCATAGAGCCGCTCAGAGAGCTTTTTAAGGACGAGGTGAGAAGGGTTGCCAAGGAACTTGGCATGCCCTACGAGCTTATCAACAGGCACCCCTTTCCAGGGCCTGGCCTTGCCATCAGGATACTCGGAGAGGTCACACATGAAAGGCTGAATATCCTGAGAGAGGCAGACCATATTGTTCTTGAGGAGATGAAGGCTTCCGACTGGTACTGGAAGGTCTGGCAGTCCTTTGCCGTGCTTCTTCCCATAAAGACGGTTGGAGTAATGGGAGATGAAAGGACCTATGATCACGTTGTTGCATTAAGGGTCGTTGACAGCCTGGATGCCATGACGGCAGACTGGTCAAAGCTGCCTTATGATCTTCTTGGAAGAATATCCAACAGGATTATCAACGAGGTCAGGGGGGTTAACAGGGTCTGTTACGACATTAGCTCAAAACCCCCTGCAACCATCGAGTGGGAGTAGTTTTTTTGTGTTTTTCAAGGGTACAGGACGAAAATGAAAGAGACAAGCTTCACCCATCTTCACCTCCATACCGAATACAGCCTCCTTGACGGGGCCATAAGGCTCAAGGACCTCTTTCCCAGAGCCAGGGAGTATGGTTACGACTCCGTGGCTATTACAGACCACGGAAACATGTACGGGGTGCTAAAGTTTTACCAAGGCGCCTTAAAGGCGGGCATAAAGCCAATAATTGGTTGCGAGCTATACGTGGCTCCTGGAAGCAGGAAGGACCGGAGTGCCAGGAGCCAGTCCCAGGCAGCCTTTCACCTGGTGCTTCTTGCCATGGATAACACTGGCTACAAAAACCTCATGAAGCTTGTAACCATTGCTAACTTTGAAGGCTTCTACTACAAGCCCAGGGTGGACAAGGAGATTCTGGCAGAATTCAACCAGGGGCTCATTGCCCTTTCTGCCTGTCTTCACGGCGAGGTAAGCCATGCATTCCTGAGGGGAGATGAAAATGGGGCCTGCACCCTGGCAGAGACCTACGCAAGCATCTTCAAGGACAGGTTCTACCTTGAGCTCCAGGAAAACGGGATACCTGAGCAGAACGAGGTGAATGAGGCCCTTGTTGACCTTTCGAAAAAACTAGGCATACCGGTTGTTGCCACAAACGACTGTCACTACCTCAACAGGGAGGATGCAGACGCCCATGACGTGCTTCTTTGCATCCAGACAGGAAAGACGGTAAACGACAAAAAAAGGATGAGATTTTCCACGGACAGCCTCTACTTTGCCCCTCCAGAGGAGATGGCTTCGCGCTTTTCCTGGCATGAGGAGGCCATATCAAACACCCAGGAGATTGTCTCTAGGTGCAACGTTGAAATCGAGACGGGCAAACACCACTTTCCCTTTTTCAAGATCGATGAGGGGCTTACCTACGAGGAGGTGTTTGAAAGGCAGGCAAGGAAAGGATTTGAAAGGAGAAAGAGGCAGCTTGGCCTTTCTGAAGATGAGTGCAAAAGGTACCAGGAACGCCTTGAGGAAGAGCTTGAGATCATCAAGGATAAGGGATTTGCCTCCTACTTTCTCATCGTTGCTGATTTCATCAACTGGGCCAAGAGGCATGGCATTCCCGTTGGCCCTGGCCGGGGCTCTGCAGCAGGTTCTCTTGTTGCCTATTCCATGGGAATTACGGAAATAGACCCTGTCCGTTACGGCCTCTTCTTTGAGCGCTTCCTCAATGTTGAAAGGGTCTCGCTTCCTGACATAGACGTTGATTTCTGCATGGCCAAAAGGGATGAGGTCATAAGGTACGTTACAGAAAAGTACGGTGGCGAGGACTTTGTGGCCCAGATAATCACCTTTGGCCAGATGAAGGCAAAGGCTGTCATAAGGGATGTTGGAAGGGGACTTGGCATGAGCTATCAGGAGGTGGACAGGATTGCCAAGCTTGTTCCAGACAAGCTCAACATCAGCCTTGAAGAGGCCATCAGGCTTGAGCCCAAGCTCAAGGAGCTTTCTGAAAACAACAAGGAGGTGGCACGCCTTCTGACCATTGCAAGAGCCTTAGAAGGGCTTCCCCGCCATTCATCCACCCATGCCGCAGGCGTAGTCATCTCGGACAAGCCCATGGTGGAATACCTGCCCCTTACCAAGGGTCAGGAGGGAGAGACAGTAACCCAGTTTGACATGAAGGACGTGGAGAAGGTTGGGCTCATCAAGTTCGACTTTCTCGGTCTAAAGACCCTTACGGTAATCGATACCACAATAAGGCTCATAAAGGAGCACTACGGCAAGGATATAGACCTTTCCACCATTTCTCTGGATGACGAAAAGACCTTCAAGCTCCTGCAGGAGGGGGACACCACCGGGGTCTTCCAGCTTGAAAGCTCGGGGATGAAAAACCTAATCAGGCAGCTTAAGCCCACAACCTTTACGGATCTCATTGCCCTTGTCGCCCTCTACAGGCCAGGCCCTTTGGAAAGCGGCATGGTTTCAGACTTTGTAAAGAGAAAGCACGGCCAGGTAGAGGTCAAATACCTGCTTCCTCAGCTTGAACCCATTTTAAAGGAGACCTACGGGGTCATAGTGTACCAGGAGCAGGTCATGAAAATTGCCCAGGAGCTTGCCGGCTACAGCCTTGGAGAAGGTGACCTTCTCAGACGCGCCATGGGTAAAAAGATTCCTGAGGTCATGGAGGCCCAGAAGGAAAGATTCATGGAGGGTGCCCTCAAAAAGGACATAGACAAGAAGAAGGCAGAAACCATATTTGACCTCATGGCAAAGTTTGCCGGCTACGGCTTTAACAAGAGTCACTCAGCCGCTTATGCCCTAATTTCTTACCAAACTGCTTGGTTAAAGGCACACTACCGCATACCCTTCATGACTTCCCTTCTTTCAAATGAGCTTGGAAATACCGACGGGGTAGTAAAATTCCTGGGAGAGTGCCGTTCAAGCAGCATAACTGTTCTTCCTCCAGACATAAACAAGAGCGGCGAGGATTTCACCATAGAAGGGGATAAGATTCGTTTTGGCCTTGCAGCGGTAAAAAACGTGGGGTCAAGCGCCATCAAGGTGATAATCAAGGAAAGGGAAGAAAACGGCCCCTTTGAGGACTTTGGTGACTTTGTTTCACGGGTTGACCTTAAAAAGGTAAATAAACGCGTACTTGAGGGCCTTATAAAATCAGGGGCCCTTGACTGCTTTGGCCTTAAAAGGGCTCAGCTGTTTGAAAGCCTGGACAGAGCCCTGGAGTTTGGCCATAAAAAGCAGAAGGAGAGGAGTCTTGGGCAAAAATCCCTGTTTGATTGCGCCCAGGCACCTGTTGAAGGGGCATCTTCCTTTAATATCCCAGAGGTTGATGAGTGGGATGAGATGTACAGGCTTTCCCTTGAAAAGGAGGCCCTTGGCTTTTACATAAGCGGACATCCGCTAGATGCCTTCCGCCAGGACATCCTAAGGCTTCCTACCGTTACCGCAGACGCACTTCCTTCCATTTCCGAGGGTACTCGCCTTGGCCTTGCAGGGGTTGTCAGGATGAAAAAGGACAAGCTTACAAAGAAGGGCACCAAGATGGCCTTTTTTGTCCTGGAAGACCTTTCAGGCTCCGTTGAGGTGATTTGCTTTCCAGAGGCCTACTCGAGGTTTCAGGAGATAATAGATTCGGAAAAGCCCATATTCGTAGAGGGCCTTCTTAAAAAGGAAGGAGAGGAAAAGGAGTCGGCATCCTGCAAGATAATAGCGGAAAAGGTGGAACTTCTAGAAGACGTCTGTGCCAAAAAGACCTGTGGCATTGTAATAGACATCCGGGAAGACAGGGTCAGGCCGGAAATGGTAAAGAGGCTAAAGGAGCTTCTAAAAAGGACTCCGGGGCAGCTACCTGTCACCCTGGACATACGCATCAACAACAAGGGCATAGTCCACCTTGCCCTTCCAGATGAATTCAGTGCAAGCCTTCATGAAGATGTTGCCCAAGAGGTGATGCAGATACTTGGATATCCAGGGCTCAGGGCAAAATATCAGCAGCAAGACACCTTGAACTGACACACCGCTATCCGGGCTGGTTGGATTTTAGTCCACTTTTCCAGTTGAGAACCTGTAACCAACTCCGGCGTGGGTGAGTATGTATTTTGGATTTGCCGGATCAGGCTCTATTTTCTTTCTGAGTCTTCTGATGTGCACATCCAGGGCCCGAGACCAGGGATAGACCTCCTTTTTGTGCCAAAGGTGGCTGCTGAGATACTCCCTGCTAAGAACCTTGCCCTTGTTCTCAAGGAACAGGCTTAAGAGCTCAAACTCCTTTTTCGTAAGCTTTACACTCCTTCCGTTCACCTCTATCATCCTCTTTTGCCTGTATATCTTGAGTTTTCCAAGGTCAATGGGTTCTGTAGCTGAAGAGGAGGCCTGGCGCCGTCTCAGGCACGCCCTAATCCTTGCCTCGAGTTCCAGGTATTCAAAGGGCTTTGTGACATAGTCATCTGCCCCCACCTCAAGCCCCCTGATCTTATCAGGCAGGGAATCCCTGGCACTCACTATGATGATGGGAATGTCCGATCTTTTTCTCACCTCCTGACATACCACCAGGCCGTCAATGTCAGGAAGCTTGAGATCCAAAATTATGAGATCAGGGGAAATTGAACTGAAGTTCTCAAGCACCTCCTGGCCAGTTGACGCACCAACGGTCTCAAATCCGTCCAGACGCAGCTGATCCATAAGCACGGTCCTTATGTCCCTGTCATCCTCAACAACCAGTATCCTGGCCTTGAACATGCGTTTAGTCCCTCTTGTCTGTTTTCAGACACGGAATTAGAAAGTAGAAACAGCTTCCGCGTCTTCCCTCCAACCTGTCACACACCCCTATCTGGCCGCCATGTGCCTCTATGATGCCCTTGGCTATGGCCAGGCCAAGGCCCATTCCAGTGTCCGCCTTGGCGTCGGATCTCTGAAAGAATTTGTTGAATATCTTGTCCCTGTCTTCAACGGGAATACCAGGGCCGTTGTCTTCTATCATGATCTTCCAGAAGTCATTGTCCCTGATCAGTCTGATCTGGACTGTATCTGCCTCAGGTGAAAATTTTATGGCATTTGAAAGGAGGTTTATTATCACCTGTTCCATGCGTTTCCTGTCCATCCTGGCAAGACATGGTTCCTCAGGAACATGATAGTCAAGCTTGATCTTTTTCTTCCAGGCAAGGGGCATTGCAGAAAGTATTGCATCCTCCAGGACCTCAGCCAGATCGTACTCTTCCTTGTGCAGGGCAAGTTCACCGCTTTCCAGCCTGGAACAGTCAAGGAGATCCTGAACCATGGAAGAGAGCTTTTCTACATTTCTTTGGAGTATGTCCAGATAAGGATCATGCTCATTAGAGCATTTTCTGGAAAGAATGGTAATGGCACCCTTTATGGCTGTTATTGGCGTCTTGAGATCGTGGGTTATATTGGTGAAAAAATCCGACTTATACTTCTCTGTCTTTTTAAGTTCTTCGTAGGCGGCCTTCAAACGTTCAATGGCACTGTCGGCCTCTTCCTGAAGGGCGGTTTGCCTCTTGGCAAGGGCTTCAACCATATTATTAAAATTTTCTCCAACGCTTTGCCATTCAAGGCTCTCATCCAGGTCTACCCTCACGTTGAAGTTTCCCCTTCTCACCTCTTCTGCCGCACCACTGAGCTCTCTTAAGGGCCTTAAAACGGAATTCCGAAGCATGAACCACAAAAGGGTCAGTATGATCAGAATGCCTCCAAACATGTAAATGACATAGTGAATCAGGTCCCTTTCCAGAACCTCAAAAAAATTGTTTGCATTGACCCCAATGGAAATGCAGCCCATTATCTTCACCCTGGGACTCTTGCTATGACAACTCTTGCACTCGTCTTCAAAGAGTAAAGGTCCAGCGTAGCGAAAACGATACAACGCTTTATCAGACTCTAATGTCCAGAGTTCCCTTTTGGGGCCTCTGGTCATCTCCATAATGGCGTATTTTTCGAAATCGTCAGGAACGTGGTCAGGGTTTTTGCTGTTTAAAACTGCAACCTTCAAGGTGAAGGGGGCCTTCGTACCAGAAAAGGATGCCAACTGGCCGGTGAATGCCGAGGGCGTCATCCTTATGAACTCATCCCCTTTCTTTACATAGACACCGTGCCAGCTGGAAATAAGCTGTCTGGACAGGACCACATAGTGATAGATTCCCCTTGCCTGCTGAAGAAGCTGAGAAATCCCGGCCTTTTTATATTGGTGGCCTTGCCATAAAAGAAAAATCGTACCGAAAAGGCCAAAGATAACAATAATCCAGAATAATATCTTGTGCCCCAGCCTTTGGAACATGAGGTCTCAGAAAAGAGGTGGGCTGTGTACTATGAATAGCCTCATTTTTCCCGTGTCTCCGTTTCTGACCCCATGCTCCTGCCCTGGGGGAACTAGGCAGTAATCTCCCTTTTTAAATGGTTGCCACTGGCCAGAGTAAAAGACTTGCCCCTGGCCATACAAGCAGTAAATGGAATCCACGCTTTCATGGTGTATATGGACAGGGATTTCCACGCCCTCTGAAATTTCAAGCAGAGACACTCCCAGATTAAGACCATCACTCTCACCAGCCATCTTTGCAATGGATACACCATTGAATTTGGGATGGGGCTGAAATTTTGTATTCAAATCCTCCGAACTAAAGAATATTGCCATACTTAACCTCCAAATTATGAACACTTTAACAAAAAAGACATGAACTTATTCCCTGGTACCGATGGTTTTTAAACCCCTGCAAGTTAAATTTGTTACAATTTAGTAACATATTTAACAACACAGTAACAGAAAATTTCGCTAAAATTAAGGCTGAAAATTATCTTATCCTTCAACAAACTCAAAGCAGGAGGGTTTCCATGAGGATCATCACAGATAATGGGGGGGCGGTTTTGGTAGCGTGCATAATCGCCTTTCTTGTGGCCCTTGTTATAGCCTTTTTTGCAGCCAAACAGGTTCAATCTACCAGTACGGTTGAATTTTGCAATTCGTGCCACGAGATGCATCCCTTCTACAGGACATGGGCAGCAGGCAAACACGGGACCGATGCAAAGGGTGTCATAAGGGCAAGGTGTGTTGACTGTCACCTGCCGCACGACAGTCTTGGCAATTATCTCAAGACCAAGACGCTGGCAGGACTCCACGATATCAAGGCCCACTGGATGGGAAAAAAGACAGACTGGCTGACCCTGTGGAAAAACAGAGGGCCTTACGTTCATGCCGCCTACGATTCGGGTTGCAAGGAGTGCCACAAAGAGCTGGTTGCTCCTGGAATCCCACTGAAGGCATATACGGCCCACAAGACCTATCTGGTGGGCCAGACCAAACGGACCTGTCTGGACTGTCACCACGAGGTAGGACACGGGGATCTTGTGGCTGAATTCAGGGAAATAGCCAAGAAGGCCAAGTAATTTGTATTCCAAAATAAAAAATAAAAGGAGGGTTAACATGAAACAGTTAGTTGGTAAAACCGGCACACTGATAATGGCCAGTCTGTTTTTAGGCATGGTTTGCAGTGTGGCATTTGCAGAGCAAAGCACCGGAAACTCCACCCCCAAGCTCCACAAGGAGCTGGTTATAAAGCGTGGAATGTCACCCGAAGCGGCAAAGTGCGTGGAATGTCATTCTAAAAAGACACCAGGCATTGTTGAATCCTGGAAAAAGGGGAAAATGGCCCATGCCTCTGTATCCTGTTTTGACTGCCACGTGGTGGAGAAGAGCTCACCCATGGCAAGCCAGTGTTCAGGAATCAAGGGTTCAAACATCTATATCTCCCCCATGGTCTCATCCAAAACCTGTTCCCGCTGCCACCCACAAGAGGTTGAGCAGTTTTTGAAAAGCGGCCATGCAAAACTTGCAAGCTTCCCAGTGGTTGAGAAGAAAAAGACCTTGAATCTTATGTACCACCTGGAAGGCGCAGAATTTATTGGAAACAGCAGGTCGAACTCAAGCAATATGGCCTCACGTGCAGCAGGCTGCCAGATGTGCCATGGCGGACAGGTTGAACTTGGCCCTGACCACAAACCCATCAAGAATACCTGGCCAGGCGGTGTGGGAACAAGATATCCTGATGGTTCCATTGGAACATGTACAGTCTGCCACACAAGGCACCAGTTCTCAGTTGAGGAGGCCAGGAAGCCGGAGGCATGTGCAAGCTGCCACCTTGGCCCTGACCACCCTGATATTGAGATATACATGGAGAGCAAACATGGCCAGATATTTGCCACCCAGGGAGAAACCTGGGAATGGGACAGCGCCCCTGACGCATGGCAGCCTGGCGACTACACAGCACCAACCTGTGCAACCTGCCACATGAGCGGCATTGGCGAGCTGACTACTACGCACAATATAAATGAAAGACTCAAATGGGATCTTGTTCATCCAAAGAGCGTGATCCGTTCAGGCGAGCGTGGTAACGGAGAAAAGGGTGCCAAGCTCATGAGGAAGGTGTGCGCAAACTGCCACGGTCCAACACAGATGCAAAAGGAGATCAACACCCTGGATGATGCCGTTGCCCTTTACAACTTCTACTGGGACGGAGCAGTTAAGATGAAGAAGGAGCTTGCTGCCAAGGGGCTTCTTGGAAAGGATCCTTGGGCTGACGGCTTCCAGGAAATCATGTACTACCTGTGGCACCATGCAGGAAGGCGTGCCCGTCAGGGTGCTGCCATGAACGGACCTGACTACGCCCACTGGCATGGATTCTTCCAGATATTCCAGATGTACAAAGATCTGCAGCAGATATACAACTATCGCATGAAACACAACAAAATTGAGGAACCAAGCACTGTAATGAGCACGGGTCCTCTTTAATAGGTGAGCTCCAGATGGAGCAAAAACAAACGGGCTGTGGTCTATAGGGAACCACAGCCTTGTTCTATTTTTAAAAAATGGTTTTAAAAGGAGGGTTAAGGAAATGAAAAGACCTATTTTTTTGACTTTGTTGGCACTCATCTTTCTTGTGGCTGCCAACGCCTATGCGTACAAGATCAACAAAAACGCCTATATCAAGTTCAAAGAGGAAATAAGATACGAAAACTGGTCAACCTTTGAAAAGCCAAGCACCATTGATGACCAGTACGACTTCGTCTCAAGCAAGATGAGGCTTGGATTTGGATTCAACTCCAGTAACATCGACGCATACAGCGAGATAAACTGGACCCAGTTTTTTGGTCTTCCAAGACACGCATCCTACGGTACAGGCGCCCTTTATTATGGCCAGAACAATGGAGCAAGGGACGTGGGCAAGGTTGGAATTGACCAGTTGTGGCTCCGTGGCCGTATGCCTGGATGCGAAAACCTGAGCGCTACCATAGGCCGTTTTAAGTACAACAGCGGCCTCGAATATGGAACTAAGCCAAAGAATAAGCGTCTAGCCTGGCTCAGGAAACTGAGAATATCCCAGAGGCTCATCGGTGGATTCGAATGGTCACGTGTTGGCCGCTCCTTTGACGGTTTTCAGGTCGCCTGGAACGACAAGGCCTACAACTTTACCGTGGCAGGCTTTGAGCCTACCCAGGGTGGATTCTACCTGGACTATATGGAAAACGAGGTGCACGGAAAGAAGATCCACGATATTGATTTTCTGACTGCTGTTTTTACCCTGAAGGATTCCGTCATTCCCGGCCTTGATGCCCAGCTCTTCTATTACTACTACAACGACGACAGGGGTATTCCCAACCAGGATCCTGAAATCAACAACTTTGGCGGCCATATTTTATACGTAACACCAAAGGTTGGCCCCGGTAGTTTTGACTTTCTGGTCTGGGGTGACTACCAGACAGGAGTATGGGGGAAAGATGATCAAAGCGCCTACGCTGTTGCCCTTGAAGGAGGATACAAGTTCGAGGATATAGTCTGGCAGCCATGGGTACGTGGTGGCTATTTCCAAGGCTCTGGCGATGACGACCCAACAGACAATGACCGTGACACCTTCTTCATGATGATGCCTACGCTTCGTATCTACGCCATGACCCCATGGTTTAACCTCATGAATACCACATACTGCTTTGGTCAGCTCATGGTTAAACCTCTTCCCAATGTTCTTGTTCGTACGGATGTAACAAGACTATGGCTGACTGAAGAGGATGATGCCTGGTACCAGGGTTCTGGTGCTACAAGGGCTGATATATTCGGATACAAACCCATAAGGCCGGCTGGTGGCTTTGATGACGACAGCCTTGGAACCATGTGGGATATCTCTTTTTTCATAAAGGACATCTACAAGGCTTACGGGGTAAGCATGGGGCTTGACCTCTATTACAGCCACGTCTGGGGTGACGACGTGGTAGAGCAGGTCTTCACCAAGGATGATGACCTGGACTTCTTCTACGCCGAGTTCAGGTTTACTTTTTAACTGAAAAGGGCCGGTTTAACCGGCCTTTTCTCTTTAGGAGGTGAAAAGTGAAAGGTAAAATATTAAAGCTTTGCCTGCTTATAATTACCGTTGCCGTGGCTTCTGCCTGTAGTGCAGGGACATCTAAAAAGGCTTCTACCTCAACAAAAATGGGGGTCCATCCTGAACTATCTGCACAAGAAAAACTCACTCCTTGTGCCCAGTGTCACAAGGATGCCACCCCGGAGGTCTACAAGGAATGGTACGACTCTGTCCACGGCATCGCCAATGTGAAATGCTTTCAGTGTCACGGGACCTACGAAGACCTGAAGACCTCACCAGATGAGACAAACTGTGCAGCCTGTCATAATGCACAGTATCTAAAGAGGCCCTCTGACAAGAAATGTTGGGACTGCCATCCAGCCCATCACTTTTTTATCCACAAGTAACAGGAGGGAAAAATATGGGGCTTTCAAGAAGAGAATTCATTAAGAGAACAGCCGCACTCACAGCGGCATCATATGTTGGTATAGACCTCCCATTTTCAAATGAGCAGGAGGCACATGCATCAGATGCTGACAGCTGGCACAAGGGCACGTGCCGACTGTGCGGCTCTGGATGCAGGCTTGAGCTTGGTGTAAAAAATGGAAAGGCCGTTGCCCTTCGCGGGATTACCAAGTCACGCACCAACATGGGCTATCTTTGCATGAAAGGCATGCTCTTTTACAAACTCATGGGCAACAACCACCCTGAAAGGCTTAAAAAACCCCTTTACAGGGCCAGAAAAGATCAGCCCTTCAAGGAAATTTCCTGGGACGAGGCCCTTGACATAGCGGCAAAGGAGTTTGCAAAGGCAGTAAAACAGTACGGTAATGACTCTGTTGCATACTACGGTTCGGGACAGGCATTGACAGAGGAGACTTACATATTCCAGAAGGTAATGAGAGGGGGGCTTAAAACCAACAACGTTGAGGGCAACCCAAGGCTTTGCATGGCAAGTGCAGTTGGCGGCTACATCACGTCCTTTGGAGCTGATGAGCCCATTGGCAGCTATACCAACTTCGAAAGGGCCAGCTGCTTTTTTATCATTGGAAGCAATACCGCAGAGGCACACCCTGTCCTGTTCAGGCGCATTATGCGTAGGAAGCTTGATAACAAGGACACGGTAAAGGTCATTAATGCCGATCCGAGGGTCTCTCCAACCTCAAGGATTGCGGATCTTCACCTACAGTTCAACCCAGGTACAGATCTGGCCCTTCTAAACGCAATGGCCTATGTGATCGTGGAAGAAAATCTTTACGACGAAGATTTTCTTAAAAACTACGCTGTTTTTCGCATGGGCAAGGAAAAGAAACAGGTTGATTTCGCCAAGTACAAATCCTTTGTCAAGGACTACTCCCCTGAAAAGGCGGCCAGGATCTGCGGAGGTAACATTACGCCGGAAAAAATCCGCCAGGCAGCCCGCTGGTTTGCAAAGTCTGAAGGCACCATGAGCATATGGACCATGGGCATAAACCAGAGAAAACGTGGAGTTTGGGCAAACAACCTCATCCATAACCTTCACATCCTTACCGGGCAACTCTGCAAACCTGGAGCAGACAGCTTTTCCCTCACTGGTCAGCCAAACGCCTGTGGAGGAGTCAGGGAAGGAGGAGGCCTGTGCCATATTCTGCCTGCCCACAGGCTGGTCAAAAAGGATAAACTCAGGCACGAGGTTGAGAGACTCTGGGGTATACCAGAAGGTCGAATACCCCCAAAGCCCGGTTACCACACTGTAGCCATGTTCGAGGCGGTAAATCAGGGAAAGATTAAGGCAATATGGATCAACTGTACAAGCCCGGCCCAGTCCTTGCCTAACTGCGACAAGTACAGGAAGGGCATGAGAAGGGAGGATGTCTTCATGGTTGTAACTGACATCTTTCCCACAAAGACCACGGAGCTTGCCAACCTAATCCTGCCAACGGCCTTTATTTTTGAAAAGACTGGCGTTTACGGATGCACGGAACGGCGTTCACAGCTTACTGCCAAGGCGGTTGATGCTCCAGGTGAGGCAAAGCCAGAGGTGTGGATAGTAAGGGAATGGGCGCTCAGGCTTGCCAAGGAACTGAACGATCCTGTGATCAAGAAGTGTGTAGAGCCATTTCTTGGTAAGGAGCCAGACTACGAACTTCCAAAGGCCATATGGGATGAGTACACTCAAAAGCTCACCAAGGGCAGGGACAATGACCTCAGAGGCGCCACTTACGATGTCCTGAAAAAGCTTCCTGACGGAGTCCAGTGGCCTGCTCCTACAAAGGAATGGGCACTCAAGGGAGGCACTGATATCAAATTTGTAAGGGGCCTTGACCCCCTTGCAGACAAGCATGCCAAAAACGATCTGCCCTACCAGTTTTATGGTCCGGCCCACCCTGACAAAAAACTATGGATATGGCTGAGGCCACAGAAGGGGCCTGCAGAAATGCCCGACTCTGAATATCCATTCTATCTGTCAACGGGAAGGGTTATTGACCACTGGCATACAGCCAGCATGACCGGCAGGATAAAGGAGCTTATGCGTGCCAATCCCTACGCCTATGTGGAGATTAATCCAAAGGATGCTGAAAAGCTGGGGATTAAACCAGGGGACATGGTTGAGGTGGTGTCAAGGCGTGGCAGAAACGTACTTCCTGCCAAAATATATGTTGGACCTTGCGAGGGCATGGTATTCGTATACTGGCATGACCAGGCAGAAGACAGAATGATAAACAGAGTGACAAAGGATGCCTTTGATCCAGGCTCAAAGGAGCCGGAATTCAAGATATGCGCATGCCGCATAAAGAAGGTCTCTGGGCCAAGACCGCTCAAGCCCTTTCTTGTCCAAATGAAGGCATAGGACGCCAATACCTGAAAAAAATGAAATATGGGGCCGGTCCTTGCACCGGCCCCTTTAAGTAAGGAAATATGACGAAAGTAATCATACCAATATTTTTCATTATAATAACAAGTTCCTTTTGCCATGCCACGGAAAAGGTAGAAAAGGTCCACTTTCACTATTCGCACTCAAAGGCCACAAAATGTGTACAGAGCTGGCTTGCCATGGAAAAGCTCCTTAACACGAAAGGAGTCAGGTGCCAGGCGGTTTTGCCCATAAAAGGCTTTCCCTATTTGAGGGGAAATATAAAGGTCTTGTCACTTGCGCCGAAAATTTCAACAAAGTATGCAGCTCACAGGTGGCTTGAACTACTTAGAAGGATTGATCTTCAGGCAAGATACGCAGAGCTTTCCGCCCTTTCAGAGAATGATCTTAAGAGATTTTGCTCTGACGCCGGCATCAAAAACTGCATCCAAGGCAGGATACGGGCCTACGTTGCCCACTGTTCAGCCATTATCATGGGCGATGAAAAATCCAATCACGATTTTCTCCAGGTATTAAAGAAAAATGCACGGTTTTCCGCCCAAAACAGCGGAGGGACTGCCAAATGTTTTGAAGATACCGAGACCCTTGATGGTATTGCTGGTCAGGATGTCTTGAACTCCATCTTCGCGCCACCAGGCTCTTTTGGGGGCTCTTCGGCCATCCTCCAAAAACGGATAATGTTGCAAAAGGCTACCAGGCCTTATTAGGAATTAGGGATATGCCCGTAGGCGGATTTGTCATAAACGTAGATCCAGACAGGATAGAGGAATCCATTAAGAAGCTCACCTCCTTTAGAGGAGTTGAAATCCACGGCTCTGATGAGAAAGGTAACGTAATCGCCGTCTTTGAATCATCAAACTCCCATGAAATGGAGGAGATGGTCAAGGAAATAATGAAGATAGAGACGGTTTTAAGCGTTGGCCTTACCTACTTTAACGCAGAGGACGAAGTGGAAGGAAATGCCAACCAAGGATGATGCAAGGCATATAAAAAGACGCACCTTTATCAAGGCGCTAGGTGCCACCTCTGTTGTTGCCGGAAGCATATTTCAACCCATTCGGTCATCTGCTGGTTTTCTTGCCTCACCCGTTACCACCAACACGCTGAGGCCACCAGGGGCGGTAAGTGAGAAATATTTCGCCTCCAAGTGTATCAGATGCGGTAGATGCGTTGAGGTCTGTCCATACAAGTGCATAAGGCCCCTGGATATTCACTCAGGTATCTTTGCTGGAACGCCCCTTATTCACGTGGTTGACATACCCTGCTATCTTTGCATGAAGTGCGTGGATGTCTGCCCCACTGGTACATTAAGGCCAATAAGCCAGGAAGAGACCAGAATGGGCCTGGCTGTAATTGACAAACACGCCTGTATGACATGGAACCAGGAACTGGCCCTTTGCAGAACGTGTTACAATGTCTGCCCCTTTAAGGAAAAGGCAATAAAGCTGGATGCCCTAAGGCCAGTGATAATAGAAGAATACTGCACAGGATGCGGCCTTTGTGTCCATGGTTGCCCGGTTACCCAAAAAGACGGCAAAAAGGCCATAAATGTGGAACCCATCTATGCCTTTAAAGAAAAGGGGGCAAGGTAATGGGTAAGAAGGTAAAAAAGTACACCCCGTTGCGGCTCTTGACCCTCACCCTTGCCTTTCTGCTGATATTAATCACTCCCTATTTGAACCTTCACCTGCATATAAATTTCATTCAAGGCTGGTTCCAGAGCCTCAGTATCGGGCATCTTTGGTTTGTTTCTCCTCTTGAAGGGCTTGAAAGCATCCTCACATCAAGGGACGTTTACGGCCCTCTGCTGGTGGGGATGCTTATTCCAGTACTCCTTGCCATCACCCTGGGCAGGGTGTTTTGCAGCTGGGTCTGCCCAATCAGTTTCCTGTCTGAAGTAACGGACAGGATCATACTACTTTTTTCGAGAAAAAGATTCAGGTCCTCTGGACTGGGTATTACCAGAAAGACCCTATGGTTTGCCCTCATAGGTGAAATAATTTTCGCCCTGATACTGGGCGCTCCCATTTTTGTATTTCTTTCTCCTCCTGGACTGGTTGGCAGGGAGATAATGATGCTTACACTGTTTGGTTCTTTGGCCCTGGAAGGCTTGATAGTAATTATCGTACTTTTGATGCACATATTTTCAAAAAGGCTTTTTTGCAGAAACTTCTGCCCACTGGGAGGTCTTCTGTCCCTCTTGGGCATAAAGAGAAGGCTTATGGTTGTGCCTGATCTTGAGGCATGCCTTGAATGTGGCATGTGCAAGAAGTCCTGCCCGCTTTCCCTGGATCCCCAAAGGGGAGAGAGCCTTTCTCCGTACTGCTGGAATTGCGGAAGCTGCATAGAAAGTTGCAAGGCATCGGCCCTGAAATTTAAATGGAAGGACATTTAACTGCTGTCCTGACCCTATTTTCGCACTCATTACCCCTTCCAAAAACTTGATGAAAATTCCTGTAAAAGCCTTTAGTGTTGAGTTATGACAAAGAACAGGAAGAGCAGAAAAAGGGCCCAAAAGATAGATACCCCCAGGGTGTCTTTTCCGGAGGAAAAAAGGCTGCCCTGGCTTACGATGCTCCTTGATGCGTACCACATTGCAGACCGCGGAATAGCCCTTGAAATTTCCAAAAGACTAAAGGCTGGTGAACGTCTTGCCTGTAAAAAAGGCTGTTCAAGCTGCTGCTCAACCCATGTAACCATCCCCGTCTATCCGCTGGAAGTGGTCGGGATATACTGGTATGTGATTGAAAAACTTGTTGGTCCAGAAAGGGACAGGATAAAGGCACAGCTAAAGGCATTTAAGGCAGGAAGCGGCTGTCCATTCCTTCTTGACGGGACATGCGGAATACACGTGGTCAGGCCCCTGGCGTGCCGTCACTTTAACGTGTTCAACAGGCCCTGCAGCCCAGGAGAAGATCCTTATTATACCAGAAGGGATGACGTGCTTACGCCCAACGAACGATTCAAGGAACGTGCACTTGCAGCCATGCTGCCATTCCACGGCATAAGGGAATCCTCCAAAAAGAAAAGACTTGCCCGGGCAAGGGCCCTCGATGCCTTGGTAAAAAACCTGCAAGAAATCGACTGGGCCAACCTTGGAAGACGAATGGACGGCGAGATAATGCGTAAGACCAGGGTCTAGCTAAACCTCAGCCCTCCACTGTTTTTCCCTTTCAACAGGTTTGATCCTGGGTTCTATCTTAAAAACCTTGTTTAAAAATACTGCCATTGGACAAAAACCCGTAAAGGCAAAAACAATCATGTTAAAGCCTGCAAGCATTGGAAGGATAAACCAGTATTTGTTCACAAGCAGGCCAAGGCTTACCCCTCCAAGTACCACTATGCCTGCAATCAGCCATATTATGCGCTCCAAGTACCAGTAATCTGTTGGTGCCTTGTACATATCGTCTTCCTTCTTAATCCTAGTTAATCCAAGGTCACGTTATGACCTGCCATTTTGAATACCTTTTGCACCCCGCTCTTTGAGCCAAGGGCTATGATTGTATCTCCAGGCGAAAGGGGCTCATCCGGAGAAAGTTGAAGGCTTAGCCGCCCTCCCTTTTTCTTTATGGCAACCACTGTAACCCCAGTCTTTTCCCTCAACGATACATCCTTCAGGGCCTTTCCTGCAAGCTCTGACCCAGGCATAATCTCAATCTGTTCTATATCCAGATCAAAGCCCACACTGTGGCTGGCAAGGTCCAAAAAATCTGTCAAGGTAGGTTTCAGGACTGCAAGGGCCATCCTGGTGGCACCGATCTTGTAGGGGCTGATAACCTTGGTTGCACCTACGCGAAACATTTTCTTCTCGGCGTTTTCATCCTCTGCCCTTGCCACTATGGTAAACCTCGGATTAAGAGACCTTGCAGAGATGGTGATGTATACGTTAGCAGCATCGGTGCCGAGAACAGTGATAAGCCCCTTAGCCCTTTTTATTCCAGCCTTTACCAGGGTTTCGTCAAGGGTTGCATCCCCCTTAAGGTATAAAAGCCCGCTTTGGCCTGCCACCTTTATTGCTGTTTCCCTGTTGTCGATTACCACCACGGGAAATCTTCTCATTTGCAGCTCTTGACAAATGACTCTGCCGAGCCTGCCGTATCCGCAAACTATGTAATGATTGCTTAGCTTGCCGATTCTCTTTTCCATGCGCTTTCTTCCTATAAGCCCCCTTATATGCCCTTCAATTATGGCTTCAGCAAGGGTTCCTGCTGCGTAAAAGAAAAGACCCACACCAAGGGTAATAAGGACAATAGTAAATACCCTGCCGTAATCACTGAGGGGACGTACCTCCTTGAACCCAACCGTGGTCAAGGAAATGGCAGTCATGTAAATGGAATCAAGAAGACGCCACTTCTCAATAAACATATACCCTGCAACCCCTGTCAGCCACAGGGCAACAATGAGCAAAAAAACTATAAGTAATTTTTTACTCAACATGGGCTAAGGGCCACCCATGGAAAAGGTCAACACATGGGTTCTTGAAATCAAAGCCTTGCGGCTCTTGATAGCACCTTCCCGAAGCTCCTGAGTCCGAGCCTGTAGTCCGAGGGGAGATGCACATGAATTACCCTGCGGTTTAGCTGGCTAAGTGCCTCAAAATCACCTACGGCCTGGGCGAATTGAATATGCCAGAATGACACACCAAAGCCTGGGACAGGTTCGTAATCCTTTGCCCTTTTCCTGGTAAAAATGAGAAATGCACCAGAGATGGGGCCCCCCTTATGAAGCTGCCCTGTGGAATGGAGATATCTGGGCCCATATCCCATCACAGTGGCGCACCCCCTTTCCTGGCGTACAATGTGCCTCATCTCGGCAATCACTTCATCTACCACAGGATCATAGGGCAGATAGGGGAGAAAGCCTAAATAGCCCCAGGTTGGAAGGACATTGAAAATGTCCCTTAGCGTCCTGGCAAGGCCCTTCATGGATTGGGCAAGGGTGTGAGAAGGGCGAAAATTTATCTGGCTCTGGGGGTCCACCCAGAACTTAACAGGCATCTTACCCTCTTTTATGTAATGATCCAGGGTGTGCCTGGTCATCTCCTTGGCAACCTTGACATCGGGTTCATTAAAGGCGTTTACGCCAATAAAATGGCATGCCAAGGCAGTTGCGAATTCCCACAAAAAGACCTGGGCGCCAATATCGTAAAGGTCGTTTAAAAAAAGGACCTCCACAGGGAAATCCGCCTCCTTGAGCTCCTCCACGAATGTGTCAAGGGAGCTCTCCTTGGGCGTATCCTTCATACGCATGTAAACAAAAATGCGTTCCCCCCCGTAAAAACCGGGGATACCAGTTGATTCACCAACTACGGGAACCAGGCCCAGGGTATCTTTGCCACTGCTTTCAGCAATGAGCTGTTCCAGCCACAGGCCAAAGGGTTTTACAGGTGGATCTGCGAGTATGGTGAGCTTGTCCCGACTCTGGCATCCGAAAAGCCCCATGAAAGCACCAAGGATGTAGCCAGGATTCTCATTAAAGGGGACCTCGGGCCTGCATCTCTTTCTCATTTCGTCTGCCCGCTCAACCAGGAGTTCGATATCCATACCTAGAACAGATGCGGGAATGAGCCCAAAGTATGACAGCGCCGAATATCTGCCGCCAATGTCAGGGTAGTTAAGAAAACACCTGGAAAAGCCCCTCTCCTCTGAAAGCTTCTCAAGTGGCGTGCCCGGGTCAGTAATGGCCACGAAATGGCCTCCAGGTTTATCGGTAATTTTGCTTACCTTATCCCAAAAATAGTTGAAAAGCGCCTGTACTTCCGTGGTTGTTCCGGATTTGCTTGCAACAATAAATAGTGTCTTTTCAAGGTCAGAGGCCATGACCTTCTCAATTTCTTCAGGATCGGTGGTATCAAGAACAACGAGTTCGGGAAAACCTTCTGCCGGTCCAAAAATCTGGGAGATAACGAGGGCAAACAGGCTTGACCCTCCCATGCCCAGCAGACAAACCCTTTTGAACCCGTCCCTTTTTACACTATGTCCAAATTCTTTGATCTCGTCCAGTTTGTCCTGGATGCGGTCAATCACATCAAGCCATCCAAGCCTGTTCTTTATGAGCTCAAAGTCCTCCTCCCTGGAACTCCAAAGGCTTGGATCCTTTTCCCACAGCCTTGCTATTGTCTTCTGCCTCTCCTTGTCGGACAGTTTGTCTGGTCTGACTATCACGTGCCCTCCCCTTTCTCTCCCCGAAGTCTAAGATTTGGCCTTGGCCGATTTGTTCTCCTCAGAAAGGTGTTTCACCTTATCCCTCATCATGGCCAGAAGGTCATTTACATCCTTTTTCTTAAGAACCTGGTAGAACTGGCTGCGATAGTTTTTCACCAGGCTCACACCCTCTATCACAACATCGTAACCGATCCACTTGCCGTCTTTCCTTCTCTTGAGCAGACGATATTCTACAGGGATCTCCTGTCCATCCTTAATTATCTTGGTAGGCACCGCAACCTTGGTGGGAGAAAGCATTCTTTCTTCCTCAAATATGACCTTTTCACCTGAATAGTGTTCTATCCTGGTGAGGTATATGCTTTCAAGCATCTTTGCAAAAAGCTCCTTGAACTCCTCAAACTGTTTCTTTGTAAAACGCCTGTTGTACCTTCCAAGCACCCGATGTGCGATTTCATTAAGATCAAAAATCTGCTCCACAAGATTACGAAGCTTTTGCCTCCTGAGCTTCGCTTTGTCTGGCGCCTTGAGCTTTGGATCCCTTAAAACATCCAGCACCTGGTTGACAAGATTCCTTACTTCCTTTTTGGGCGTTGGGTCTACCCTGACTGAGGACAAGCCAATTCCAACACATGAAAGAAATGCAACAAGAAATACGATTAAGGCGGTTTGCCAACACTTGAATCTGTTAATCTTTATCATTGAAGGATTCCTCCTTGTCCATGACTTGTTAAGAAAAAAACAGGTATCACTTCTTTACACTGCCAAATACATACTTGCTAATAAGGCTTTCTATGTCTATAGCAGATTCTGTATCAGTAATTACGCCACCATCGCTAAGAAGTTCATCTGAACCCCCAGGCTGAATACTTACATATTTATCTCCTATAAGACCACTGGTCTTTACTGAGGCGATGGCGTCTTCCTGAATGGGCACGTTCTTTTTTATCTTCATCTTGACCACTGCCACGTAGTCCCTGGTATCCAGGCTGATGGACTGGACCCTTCCAATTTCGACCCCTGCCATCTGTACACTACTGTCTGGCTTAAGCCCTGCAACATTATCAAAGGTGGCAGAGATATGATAGTAGTCTCCTCCAAGCAGCTCCATCTTGCCAAGCTTTATCGTGAGGTACCCAACGCACAGTATGCCAATCAGGACAAAGACTCCAACTATGGTCTCCTGGGAATATTTCTTCATTTTTTGTCTGCTACTCCCCTACATTCCATTTTTGCTATCACCTCTTGATTCTCCCTGAGTTTTTCCAGCAGGGTGGTTAAATCAACGGGTTCCCTTACCTCTATGGCACCCGCCTTCAATGCAAAATCTATGCAAACCTTTTTGTACTTGGACGGGTCCATCAACTCCTGGTTTGAGCAGCCTCTTGAAAGCCCACTAATGACCTCCCTGGCTCTGTCAAGTCCAGAATCTGGAAAAACGGATAGTATTTCACCAGAGCCAAATCGTGCTGCGTACTCCTTTGAATGGAGCAGCCCCTTGATGCCCATTGCCATACATTGAAATATTCTCTGGGATGCAATGTATCCAACGTGTTTTTTGATTTCATCAAGGTCATCAATGGTAAAAAGGGCAACGGAAAAGGTCTTCTTCTTTGCGGCCACTTCAGAAAGGAGTTCCTTAAAGAGTTTTTCCACCTCGGGCCTTGGATCAAGCCCAGTAAGCTGATCCTGAAGGACCTCCTGCCCATGTATGAACTGCCATACGATTTCGTCATCGGACTGTTCAAGCTCAAGCGGTGTACCCTGAAAGGGTATTTTCCTGTTTTCTATTATGGCCACCCTGTTACTTATAAAAAAGACATCAGGAATATCATGGCTCACCATCACCCCAGTAAAGCCTATCTCATGCTGATAGTGGGCGATCATGTTCAATACGGCATTTTTCCTCAAGGGGTCAAGGCCAGTCGTTGGCTCATCAAAAAGGATCATGGTTGGCTCTGTCACCAACGCCCTTGCCAGGGCCACCCTCTTTTGCATACCCCCTGATATCTGGGACGGATAGCGGTCCTTGACTTCATTGAGCTCAAACTGGTGAATCCTGTAGTCCACCTTTTTCTTTATCTCAGAGCCGGGAAGACTTGTCCTTTCCACAAGAGGCAGGGCGATGTTTTCAAAAACTGTCAACGAATCAAAAAGGGCGTTGTTTTGAAACATGTAACTCAGGGACCTCTTGAATTCCCTCCACTCAGGCCTTGAAAACTCACTCAAGGGCTTGCCCTTAATCAAAATCTGACCAGAATCCGGCTTTAGAAGCCCTATTATGTGCTTTAAAAGGACGCTTTTTCCAACCCCGCTTTTACCTATTATGGAGGTAATTTCTCCCGAATAAATCTTGAGATTTACGCCGTCCAGCACCTGAAGATTGCCAAAACTTTTTGATACGTCTTTGAATTCAATAAAGGGTTGCGGCATGTCCATGTCTCACAGCAAGAAGGAGGTCAAAACATAGTCCAGTACAAGAACTAGCACGCATGAAATGACAACGGCCGAGGTGGTTGCAAGGCTCACTCCCTTGGCTCCAAACCCGCCTGGCCGCATGTGCGTAAAATATCCCTGGTAACAGCATATGGTGGAAACCACCAGTGCAAAAACCAGGCTCTTTATAAAACCACCATTTATGTCCTTGGCAACAACACTGTCATATATCCTGTTGAAAAATATACCTGAGTTCACACCGAGAAGGAGCACTCCCGTAAGATAACCCCCTATTATTCCAATTACATCGAAAAGGGCAGTAAGCAAGGGAAAGGTGATTACAGATGCGGCAATCCTTGGGCTCACCAGAAACCTCATGGGATTTATATCCATGGTGTCTAAGGCATCGATTTGCTCAGATATACGCATTATGCCGATTTCTGCGGCAATGGAAGAGCCTGCCCTGCCAATTATCATAAGGGCAGTAAGCACTGGGCCAAGCTCTCTTATGAGGGACAGGGCAACGGCTGCCCCAAGCATTCCTTCAGAGCCAAACTTTACCAGGGTGTAGTAACCCTGAAGGCCGAGCACCATGCCGGTAAAAAGGCCTATGAGGCTTATAATCAAAAAGGATTTGACACCGATGAAATATACCTGCTGAACCACTTTCCTGAACTGGAAAGGGAGAGAAAAAATGAGAAGAAAACCGTGGAAAAAAAAGATGGCCACGGCCCCCAGTTCCCCAATAATATTCAGGGTCGTCTTACCAAGAAGGTTTATTAGGCCTATTAAGTTTCCGCCACCTGTAGCGGTTTCCTGATTCATTAAGGCAGGTCCTCTTCTATTATTTTGGCAGGGATCCCGTTAACATTGGAGCCACAATCATTCAACTGACAGGTCCCTATTCCTCAATTATCTCTATGCATTTTGTTGGGCACATGTTGGCTGCCATTTCAAGCTCTTCAAGGGAGGCCTTGTCCTCACCGAGAAAATCGGCCTTCTCCGTCTCATCAAGCCTGAAGGCCTCTGGAGCCACCTCTTCACAGGCGCCACACCCCTTGCAGTGAAACTTGTCCAGATATACTTCCTTCTTTTTCATGATTTTTCCTTTTGTCACACATATATTTTTTGACAATTGACAACTAAAGGTCCAATGAAATTAATCTAAGTGGGGAGGCAATGTCAATCAGTGTTAGTTTGTGAAACCAAAGAAGAAAGATACGGGGCTAACCAATTGCCTTGTAAAGGACGTCTTTGAGTTCCCTCATGGTGAAGGGCTTCTGGATAAAACACCCAACGCTTGAGACCTGTCCCTTCTTCTCAAGTACCTGTTCATTGTATCCTGACATCAACACGGTTTTTACCTCTGGAAACAGCCTGTTAATCTCTTTTGCCACCTCAAAACCGTCTTTTCCTGGCATTACTACATCCGTGATGAAGATATCTGGATGTGGTCCCTGATAGGACTCAAGAAATTCCTCTAACTGTTTTGGGGTAGAAAAGTGCCGTACCTTAAAACCAAGTTTTTTTAGAAACTCAACCACGGTAGACCGAACTATCTGCTCATCTTCCAAGAGAAAAACCAGCTTTCCTCCCCCCTTGATATCCCTCTCCACCTCAAGTTTTTTTATGGTGGTCTTATATTTTCCCTTGGAGCTATAGGCTGGAAGAAATATGGTAACCTTTGTTCCACTGCCGGGAGAACTTTCTATAGAGATGTCTCCACTGCTTTGCTTTACAGTCCCATAGATCATGGCAAGGCCAAGACCGGTTCCCTGACCTAGGGGTTTAGTGGTAAAAAAGGGTTCAAATGCCTTTTCCAGCACCTCTTTTTCCATGCCGCATCCATCGTCCTGGAATGTAATAATGGCGGCTTTTTTGCATTTCCCCTTTAGCCGCTCAAGCACCTTTTTACTCCTTGAAACCCTTGACGACACTATTACCGTGCCCTTGCCATCCATGGCGTCCCTGGAATTGAGCGCAAGATTCAGGAAAATCTGCAGGAATCTTCCCGGGTCTACCTCTATGACACAATCGCTTTTACCAGGCAGAAATTTCACCTCTATCTCTTCTCCCAGGAGTCTTTCGAAAAAATTGCAGGCCTCCTTTACTGCCTTATTAAGGGGTACCCTTTCAGGCTTTAGGGTCTGTTTCCTGCTGAAAGCCAAGAGCTGGTTTGTGGTTTCCGCCGCCCTCTTTGCAGCCTTGTTAATTATTTGAAGCTTCCTGTATTGGTCGGACTTGGGATCCATTTCCATAAGAAGCATTTGGCAGTATCCCATTATTGCAGTGAGCTGATTGTTGAAATCGTGGGCAACCCCCCCTGCAAGACGACCAATCGCCTCCATTTTCTGTACTTCCCTGAGCTTCTCCTGGAGCTGTCTCTGGGAGGTGATGTCTGTTCCAACTACGAGATAATGTTCGTTTGCATGATCGTTAGAAGAAGGGTATAGGCTGATCTTCCAGGAGATCAGTCTCTTCCTCCCCTTCCAATCTGTAACATAGGATTCAAAGCTTGCATTCTGGGAATCACGCCTTGATACTGTTGCCATTACCCTCGCCAGTTCTGGGGCCGGTGGAACCATAAGATTTTGAAAGGGCAGTCCAACAAGCTCTGCCTGAGGCCTTCCCAATAGGTCTGAAAAAACTGTATTAACCTGTGAGATGGTGCAATCCTGCAGTATTTCCGCAACCAGCACCTCGGCAGTCTCTATTATCAGTTTGTTAAAGTCCCTCTGGGCTACAAGTTTCTCTTCGAGTTCCTTCCTGCTGCTAAGATCCTCTACCAGTGCATATGCGCCAATTACCACATCTTCGTCATTTTTCAGGGGAAACCCAAGAAGGGATATGAAAAGCTCCTTTTCCGTAAGGGCTGTAACATATCTTCCGGTAAACTTGATTTCGTTTCCCCTAAGGACCTCCCTTGCCCAGTCCCTGAAGGTTGGACTTGCAGATGACAGGGAGTTGAGACCTATTAAATCGTCCCTTTTTACACCTATAAGGTCTGCAAGCTGCTTGTTGCAATCAACTATCATCCCTGTACGATCGATGCATAGAAAACCCAAAGGACCTTTTTCAAAAAAAAGCTGAAATCTTGCCTCTGCGCCGCTCAAGGCAAATTCCAGTTCCTTTTGGGCGGTAATATCCCTTAACATGGAAAAGCAGGAACCGTTTCCACAAGAGCACGTATCGAGAATGATCTTGTGTTCCACCCAGCGGTAACTCCCATTGGTATGCGTCAGACGGTAGGATGTACTGCCCGGCCCCTCTGAATGGCCTGCCTGAAAGTTTTTAAAAAAACTAGTTACCCTTGCCCTGTCCTCCGGATGGATAAGAAGCCTGTAGGTATCATCATCGTTTATAAACTTCTCAATGGGGATTCCTGTCCAAGACGACAGTGTTGAAGTTGCAAACTTGATGTTCAGAATATCACTGGTGGATGAGTAGATTGAAACTATTGGAAGATGTTCAAGTATTGTGGAAGAGGTGATGTCAGAAAAGAACAAAAGACAATACCTCTTTTTGTTGCTTGCCATTATAGGCATGACACTGCATCTGAGAAACGGGCCAACACCAAAGATCTGGGGATCAACCTGAAAACTTATGGTGCTGTCTTCCCCTTTTTTTCCCCCGTGGCTTGCGCAAGAAAGTCTGGCAAGAAGAGGGGTCAGTAGTCGTTGATAATTCTGAAGTATCTCAGGATCACCGCCCTTTCCAAGGGCCGTGGAGGCGTGTATCACGTTACAATAGTCATCCACTAACAGGCACGGTAAAGACAGTCTATCAAGAAAATCCTGTATTTGCCTGAGATCCGGTTCCATGACTATAAAGACATACTAAAACCTGAAGGGTGATTCCTTGTGGTCTTCATACCTTATTTCGTCAACCTCATCCATCCTGCCACGGCCTGCGTAAAGCCTGTTGGGACAGTTAAAAACAAGTCCTGGTTCGGGGCCCACCACCTTGTAACCATGTACCACTCCGGGAGGGACAATAACTGACATTGGTCTATCCGTTCCTGCAAAAATTTTTTGCATGACCCCGTATGTTGGAGACTCTGGACGGTTGTCCCATAGCCTCACCTCAAAGTTACCAGGGCCCACAAAACAGAATATATCCGTCTGATACTTATGAGCATGGGGACCCCTTGCTATTCCCGGATAGGTAAGGGAACAGTATGACATTACGGGCATTACCTCTTCTGACAGCTCATCCTCCCTGAAAAGCTCACAGAGCCAGCCGCGGTAATCAAGAAACCTCTTTAGCTCCCGTACTGTCACCCCGTCTATTGTGCCTTCTTTAAAGGTCTTGCTCATTTGTTCTTGCCCCCTGGCACCCAAAGGCCCTCTATTTGGGAATAGTCGCCATTTGATGCAGCACAACTGCCCAACCGTTCTGCAGTTTCAAGGGCGCCTGGTATTTCCTTGATTTCACCTTTTTTTTCTGCACCCCTTATCAAAAGGGCAGCGGCAAGATCACCACCAATGGCATCAAAAAAATACCTCATTACCCTGAGGCTTCCATCAAACAGGAGCTTGCCCTTGGTTGCACCGGCTGAAAGAAAGATACCCTGCCTCCTTTTTCCACCTATCTCGCCCTGCTTCAACACATACTGTCTTACCCAAAAGGCCTGGGACCTTTCCACAAGGGCCTGGGAGTTGGCCGTAATGTTGTAGAAGAACATGGGAGATGCTAGGACCACAACATCTGCACTTTCAATTTTGGGATAAATTTCAGTAAGATCGTCTTTTAAGATACATTTGCCTGTTTCATCGCATCCGCCACACTCTATGCATGGCGAATACTTTAACTCAATAAGACGAATCTTCTCTACGTTGGCCCTTTGGCTGGTGGCACCAGCCACAAAGGCATCGGCCAAAAGATCGGTGTTTCCTCTCTTTCGAGGAGAACCAGAAAAAACTATTATATTCATATGAACCTTCTCCAATGCCGGCTGACTCTATAAGTATGCAACGAACACTAAACCACTCCAAAGGAAATTTTATAGTATCAAAGCCATGTCTACAAGTCCATGAATTATTGGATTCCTACCAAAACTCCTTACTTTAGACATTTTATCCAGGCTGAAGCGGACAGGCCCCAGTTCTTAAAACAAGTTGTACATGGGATGCTTGTCAGTTAAATTCACTTGCTGGAATTTACGGACATGTCCAAAAAAAGAGTCAGAAAAAAGAAAAAACAACGCATCTGGAGTGCAAGGCCCCTTCTTGTCATCATCTGGAGTTCATGCCTGCTTGTCACGGCCCTGGCCATGGCAGGAATGGCTTCCTACATGATGCTGGAGTTGCCTCCCATATCCAGCCTTAAAAATTACAGGCCCGCCATGGTTACTGAGGTCTACAGTAGTGACGGCAAGACCCTTGCCTACTGGTACAAGGAAAAAAGGTGGCCTGTATCCATAAAAAAACTACCGAAACGCCTTGTATATGCATTCCTTGCCGCAGAGGACGCCAGATTCTACGAACACCGCGGCATTGATTTCCTTGGTGTCATAAGGGCAGCAATTAAAAACGTCGAGGCTGGGACTATTGTACAGGGCGCAAGCACCATAACCCAGCAGGTGACAAGATCCCTCCTCCTTTCTCCCAGAAGAAGCTGGCAACGAAAGCTAAAGGAGGCAATTCTGGCCTGGCAGATAGACGGAAGCCTTAGCAAGGACGAGATATTAAACATCTATCTCAACCAGATCTATCTTGGAAGTGGCGCCTACGGGGTGGAGGCAGCTGCGCGAACCTATTTTAACAAGCATGCAAGCCAGCTTGACATTGCCGAGAGCGCCCTCATTGCAGGACTTACCCAGGCTCCAAGCAAGTACAACCCTCTAAAACACTTTGAAAGGGCAAAAAAGAGGCAGCTCTACGTGCTAAGAAGGATGTTTGAGGAGGGCTTTATCACCGAGCAGGAAAGGGAAAAGGCAGCCAATGAGAAACTTGTTTTACAGAGTGAGAAGCTTAATCCACCAGATGGCTCCCAGTACTTTCTCCAGGAAATAAAAAAGGATTTGACAAGGAGATACGGTGCAGACAGGGTCTTTAAAGGCGGTCTCAAGATATACACCACCCTTGATTCCAACTGGCAGCAAAGCGCCTTTGAAAACATGATCCAGGGGCTCAAGGCCATACAAAAACGCCACAAGAGGGACAGGCTCCTTAAAGAGAACATAGAAGGTGCCCTCATTGCCATAGATGCCCAGACCGGTGCCATCCGTGCAATGGTTGGCGGTCAAGACTTCAAAAAGAACCAGTTTAACCTGGCAATACAGGGAAGGATGCAACCGGGTTCCTCTTTTAAGCCGGTGGTTTACTCGACTGCCATGAAAAGGGGCATCATACAGCCAAATTCCATAATAGTTGATGAACCACTGAGCTTTCCTGGCACCAGGGATAGCAAGCCCTGGCAGCCCCAGAATTTTGATAAGACCTACATGGGGCCAATAACCATTAGAACTGCCCTTACCTATTCGAGAAATATAATCTCCGTGAAAATAGCACGGATGGTTGGAATCAATGCGGTAATAGAACAGGCACGCCTCATGGGCATTACCACACCCCTTGCCCATGACCTTTCCATTGCCCTGGGCTCCTCGGCAGTCCCCCTGGTGCAGATGGTTACCGCCTACAGCACCTTCGTTAACATGGGCAAGGTCGTGACACCAAAGTACATAGAACAGATTACTGACAGAAACGGCAGGATCATTGAGATGCTCACACCAGAATTCCACGAGGCCCTTGACCCTGTAACTGCTTTTCAAATGGCCTATCTCCTCATGGGAGTTGTGCAAAACGGAACGGGCAGAAGGGCCAGGGCGGTTGGAATACCCGTGGGCGGAAAGACGGGAACAACGGACAACTACCGGGATGCATGGTTTGTTGGTTTCAGCCCTGAGGTTGTAACAGGAGTGTGGATAGGAAGAAAGGACAAGAAGTCCCTAGGACGGCTTGAAACCGGAGGAAGGGCGGCATGCCCGGTCTGGACCAATTTCATGAAGACTACTGTAAAGGACCTCACCAAACAGGGCTACGACATACCTGACGGTATTGCCTTTGTCCCGGTTGACAAAAGAACGGGCCAGATCGTTACCCCCACCCAGGAAAACAAGGACCAGATAATCTGGGAGGCCTTGAGAAAGGACAGCCTTCCCCCGCTTAAGCCAGAGACAGGTTTTCTTGAGGGCATTCCAGACTGGCTAAAGGGCATTGGCTCGTTTTTCAGGCTGGGGAACTAGCTTCCATCATGGAGCACATTTCCGTTTCCCCCCTGAAGATAGTATCTAGGGCCTACAAGATGGATAGGCTTGCCCACGCCTATCTCCTGGCTGGAGGTAACGAAATCCTCAGGGCCCACACACTTAGGGAACTTGCAACCCTTCTTCTCTGTGTTTCCCCGACTAAGGAAGACGATAAGGATAAAAATTCCTCTTTATTGGCATGCAAGAGATGCACAGGCTGTCAAAAGGTGAAAAAAGGCATACATCCAGACCTTATTGAGATTTCTCCACGTGGCACCTTCATAAGAATAGAGCAGATAAGGAAGCTTCAGGAGCAGATAAGGTTTTCTCCCCTTGAAGGAAAAAAAAGAGTGGTGGTCATAAATCAGGTTGAAAGGATGAATCCAAGTGCGGCAAATGCCCTTTTAAAGCTTCTTGAAGAACCTCCTACCCATACGCATCTATTTCTTTCAGCTGGAAATATCTCTGCCCTTTTACCAACTATAGTCTCTAGGTGCCAGGTGTTGAGGCTTTCAGCGGTCTCCTTCTCTGATGAAATCGTATTTGAGATTTCCTCTAAAATCGGACGCGAGCCTTCGGGATTTCTAAGATTCCTTGTTGAAGAACTTTGCATACAAGATGAAGAAGAACTTTCCCTTGCATTTGAAATCAGGGATCGGATCGTAGAGTTTCTTGCAAGTGAGAACAGATCCCTTTCATTCATTGAAACCGGTTCCTTCCTGTGGAATTCACCTGACCGGGTCAAACTGGCCTTAGAGGTGGTAAGAACCCTGGCGAGGGACCTGCTTTTTATATGGGGAAAGACACCCGAGAAGCCAGATCAAAAAAGGGATGGACAAAATTTGCTCATGCACCAAGACATAGCCCCTCTTCTTGGCCAGTTGGCTGAGCGTACTAATTATGATACCCTTGTGAGCTATGAAAAAACAATTTCCAGGGCCAGGAAAATGTCTGAAAGAAACGTAAAACCTGAAATGATAGCAGATATGATCCTGGCATTCTGGCTTAAGACTTGATTGTGTTCAAGGCCCTGAGACCCCATGAGTAACAAGGAAAATTCATCTATAGTTGCCTCTGATCACGGAGAGATAGTGGACAGCCCGCTGGTTAAATGCGTGCTCTGCAGGGTGCGCATCCGGCCAGATGCCTCTGCCATGACCTTTCGCGCGGGCGGCCTAGAGCTAAAGGAAGGCGAATGGGTAGTGGTTCCAACACCAAATGGTAAGGAGGTTGGCCAGATAGTCAGCAAACCAATCAGTATCCAGATGCCAGAAAGGTGTCTGCCGCCAGAAATAGAGCGCCTGGCCACAACGAGCGAGATAGAGGACTATTACAAAAACCTTGAGTTTGAAAAAGAGGCCTGGTCCATATGCCAGGGACATATAGACAGGCTTGGGCTCAAGATGAAGCTCATAAAGGTAGAAAGCTTTTTTGACCACAGCAAGATCATCTTCTATTACTCAGCAGATGGCAGGGTGGATTTCAGGGAACTTGTAAAGTCCCTGGTAAAGGACCTGAGAATGAGAGTGGAGATGAGACAGATTGGCATAAGGCACGAGGCAAAGCTGGTGGGAGGCATTGGATGCTGTGGAAGGGAGCTTTGTTGTGCAAGCTTTCTAACATCCTTTGACTCCATATCCATTAAAATGGCCAAGGCCCAGAACCTACCTCTCAACCCAAGCAAGATATCCGGGCTTTGCGGACGCCTCCTTTGTTGCCTTACCTACGAATACAAAACGTACAAGGAGATGTCCCAGAACCTTCCAACCCTTGGCAAGGCCTGCCAAACACCCACTGGGCAAGGAAAGGTCATACGCCAAAACATATTCAAACAGGCCGTAACCGTAGCTATGTCTGACGGATCCATAATGGAATACACCATGGAGGAGCTTGAAGGCAAAAAAAGCTCTGAGGGGCAGGAACGGGAAACCGCCTCTTCGGCCAAAGAGAGCCAACAAGGCCAGAATACAGAAAAAGAAGAGAAAAAGGCGCCGCCAAAGACCCGCTCAAGATCCAAGGGCCGACAGAAAAAACGTCAAGGACAGAAAAAATCAACGGGAAAACAGGGACAGAAACAGTCAAAGGACTCAAAAAAGAGACAAAAGAAGAAAGGTACTGGTAAAAACCGCCAAAAGGGCAGGAACAATAATAAAAAGGGCAAGGGCCAATCAAATGAATGACAGATTCTACATCACAACACCCATCTACTATGTGAATGCTGAGCCCCACCTTGGGCACGCCTATTCCACGGTTGTTGCAGACGTTCAGAACCGTTTTCACAGGCTTATTGGCCACGAGACCTTCTTTCTCACAGGTACTGACGAACACGGGGACAAGATTGTCCAGGCCGCCCAGAAGATGGGCCTTTCCCCAAAGGAATACACGGATATCATCAGTGACAAGTTCAGAAAGACATGGCCCCTTCTGAATATCCACCCTGACAGGTTCATACGGACAACTGATCCGCAACACATAAAGACAGTCCAGATGGTCCTTCAGAAGGTCTATGACCAGGGTGACATCGAGTTCAGGGAGTACGAGGGCCTTTACTGCTTTGGATGCGAGCGTTTCCTCATAGAACGAGAGCTTGAGGACGGCAAGTGCCCGGACCACAAGGTGGAACCGACAAGGCTCAAGGAGAAGAACTACTTTTTCCTTATGAGCAAGTACCAGCAGTGGCTCATTGACCACATCAAGGCAAACCCGGAATTCATTGGGCCTGAGCGTTACAGGAACGAGGTGCTCTCCTTTTTAAAGGACCCCCTTGACGATCTTTGCATCTCAAGGCCTGTTTCCCGGCTCACCTGGGGAGTTCCGCTTCCCTTTGACGAAAACTTTGTGACCTATGTCTGGTTCGATGCCCTTATCAACTACCTTAGCGGCCTGGACTTTCCTGACGGTGAAAACTTCATGAAATTCTGGCCCGTTGCCAACCACGTGATTGCCAAGGACATCCTTAAACCCCACGGCATCTACTGGCCCATTATGCTTCACGCCATCGGGCTTGAGCCCTACCAGGCCCTGCACGTGCACGGCTACTGGAAGATAAAGGAAGAAAAGATGTCAAAGAGCCTTGGGAATATCGTAAGGCCAGGGTGGCTTGTGGAGAACTTTGGCGCAGATGCCACAAGGTACTGCCTCATGAGGGAGATGAGCTTTGGCCTTGACGCCAGTTTCAGCTACGACAGCTTTGTAACCAGGATAAACGCAGATCTCGCAAACGACCTTGGAAACCTCTTCAGCAGGTCCGTAACCATGCTCCATAAGTTCAGAAAGGGCGTGGTGCCTGTTGAAAGGCGCCTTGATGGCCCACAGGATGAACTAAGGAAAGAGTTTACTGCCCTGGTAACCAGATGGAAAGAGCTCATGGAGAAATTTCAGGCCCACAATGGTATGGCAGAACTTTGGCGCGTCCTTAACCTTGCAAACAAGGTCATTGACCAGATGGCACCCTGGCAGCTTGCAAAGGAAGAGGAAAAGGCCCTTCTTCTTGACGACGTCATGTACTGCCTTATGGAAGGATTAAGACTTACTGCCGTCTTGATATGGCCTGTGATGCCCAAGTCTTCTGAAAAGATGCTGGAAAGCCTTGGTCTTTCGCCAGACAAAGAGCTTACACCCCAGGGCCTTTCATGGGGCAGGCTAGAGGGTGGAGAGGAAGTAAAAAAGATACCTCCCCTTTTTCCCCGGATAGGCCCTTCAAAAAAAGAGGCCAAACAGGCCCAAAAGCCAAAGAACGCCCAAAAGGAAAAAGAAAAGGAAAAGAAGATGGAAAAACAGGCTGAGAACGAAGGAAAATTCATCAATATAGACGACTTTTCAAGGGTGGAGCTCAGGGTGGCAGAGATAGTGTCTGCAGAAAAACATCCAAATGCAGACAGGCTTCTTAAACTTACTGTAAAGGCCCCTGAGGAACGAATCATTGTTTCAGGCATTGCAGATCACTTCTCACCCGACTCCCTAGTTGGCAAGAAGGTGGTGATCGTTTCAAACCTAAAACCTGTAAAGCTAAGGGGCGTTACCTCCCAGGGCATGCTCCTTGTTGCAAAGGATAAGGCAGGCCTCCATCTTTTGGAGGTATCTCCGGATACAGAATCAGGGGCACCAATAAGCTAAAGGATTAAAGGGCAGCACAGGTGGATACGAAAACAGTCATACTGGGAACCGCTGGCCACATTGATCACGGTAAGACCACGCTTGTAAAGGCTCTTACCGGCACGGACACAGACAGGCTCAAGGAGGAAAAGGAACGGGGAATCACCATTGAGCTTGGCTTTGCAAGGCTTGAGCTTCCTTCCGGGGTCTCAGTGGGCGTGGTGGATGTGCCTGGCCACGAAAGGTTTGTAAAAAACATGGTGGCAGGAGTGGCCGGAGTGGACCTTGTGGCCCTGGTAATCGCGGCGGACGAGGGGGTCATGCCACAGACCAAGGAACACCTTGAGATATGCCAGCTCCTTGGGGTAAAACATGGCCTGGTGGTCCTTACCAAGGCAGACATGGTGGACCAGGAGTGGCTTGAGCTTGTAAGGGAAGACGTCAAGGACTTCCTTTCAGGCACCTTTTTGGAAGAAAGCCCTGTGGTTGCCGTCTCAGCTGTAACAGGCCAGGGCCTGGATGAACTTCTTAAGCAGATAGACCGGATTGTCTCCACCATCCCTGGAAGAAAGGTCCAGGGCCCCTTCAGGCTCCCAGTTGACAGAAGCTTTGTCATGAAGGGATTTGGGACAGTGGTTACCGGCACGGTAATTTCCGGAACCGCTTCCGTTGGGGACGAGATGACTATATTTCCTCCAGGGCATGAATGCCGGATAAGAACAATCCAGATCCATGGCATGGAAAGCCAAAAGACCGTTCCTGGCCTTAGAACCGCCCTCAACCTACAGGGCGTTTCAAAGGAAAGCGTTCAAAGGGGCATGGTGGTGGCCCTGCCCTCCTCTCTTCAGCCAAGCTATCTCCTTGACATAGAATTCTATTATCTGGAAAGTGCCCAAAGGCCCCTTAAACACAGGGCCCCTGTGCGGCTACATGTGGGAACTGCAGAGGTCATAGGAAGGATACTCCTTAGGGAGGACGAGATCCAGCCAGGCTCAACCAGTTACTGCCAGATAAAGCTTGAGGAACCAGTTGCCGTTCTTCCAGGGGACAGATACGTAATAAGGTCCTACTCGCCCATTCGGACCATTGGAGGTGGACGCATCCTTAACCCTGTGCCGAGAAAGAGAAAACGCCACAAGGACTGGATGTGGAAAGAGCTTGAAATCCTTGCAAGGGCCGAGCCTTCAGAGGTCATTGAGGTTCACCTCAAAAACGCAGGTTACAGGGGCCTTTCAAGGGCAGAGATAGGGATAAGAACCGGGCTATACGGAAAGACGCTTAAAAAACTCTTGGATAGCCTGCTGGGTTCAGGGAAAATCCTTAAATTTGAAGGGGAAGACCGTTATGTTTCCTTGGAGATCTTTGAGGACCTCATGGAAAAGACCATATCCATCCTGGAAAGATACCATGAAAAGAATCCCCTTGTTGAGGCCATGCCGAAGGAGGAGCTAAAGTCAAGGCTCTTTCCCATCTCTGGCTCTGGAAAGGCAGCGGCCCCAAGGGGGGAGAACCCTTCAAGGGCTCCAATCCAGAAACTTTTTAACAAGATTCTCGAAGTGCTCACTAAAAAGGGCAAGGTTTCCTCGGACAAGGACAGCGTGCGGCTTTCCACCCACAAGGTTCGGCTCAAGGGAGAAGAGGAGAAGGTTAAGAAAAGGATTGAAGACATTTTTAAAAGGGCAGCCCTCCTTCCGCCTTCTGTTGATGAGGCCTTGGATAAGGCCGTAAAGGACGAGGACGACGTGGAACAGGCCAGGCAGTTTTTTCAGCTCCTTGTACGTGAAGGAAAGCTTATTAAGGTAAAAGAAGGAATCTTCTATCATCCAGAGGCACTTTCAGAGATAGAAAGACGCGTAATAGACTATCTCAAGAAAAACCAGGAGATGAGCGTCTCTGACTTCCGAAATCTCAGTGGGGGTCTATCCAGGAAATTCATGATTCCTCTTCTTGAATATCTTGATTCAAAAAAGATCACCATCAGGATTGGAGACAAGAGGTGTCTGAGGGCAAAGGTCTGATAACAAAACCTGGTATCCCTGATGCTTAGAGATGCCCTTAAAAAATGCATAACCGTTTCGCAAGACAAAGACAGACCCGATTTCAGCCAGTTTGTCTTCACCTTCGAGCTTGTTCCTGCCAGGGCCTCAAAGGGAAAGGCCCTTGACGACATCATCCGTTTCACCGAAAAGGCAGCCAAGGCAAAACGAATCTGCGCACTTTCCATAACAGACAATGCCGGTGGGCACCCTGCCCTTACCCCCCAGGCCTTGGGACAGGAGATAAAGTCCCTGGGCATGGCCCCGATCATCCACTTTTCCTGCAAGGACAAAAACAGGAATCTCATTGAATCCCAGCTCTTTGAACTGGACAGGGCAGGTCTAAACACCCTTCTTGTCCTCACCGGAGACTTTCCAAGATATGGCTACAAAGGCAGGGCCAAACCTGTCTTCGACCTGGACTCTGTTCTTGTTCTTTCAATGATAGAGGAGATAAAAAGGGGGCTTGTCATCAACAGCAAGGCACCAGGAGGGGGCGTAAAACTTGCGCCCATGGACTTTTACGCAGGATGCGTGGTCTCTCCCTTTAAAAGGACCTTTCCAGAGCAGCTCCTTCAGTACATAAAGCTCAGAAAAAAGATCCAGGCAGGGGCCCAGTACGTCATAACCCAGATGGGGTATGACATAAGAAAGTTCCAGGAGACAAGGCTTGTCCTTGAAAAAATGGGCTTGTCCGTGCCAATACTGGCTACTGTGCTTATTCCTACAAAAAGGCTTGCCCGCATAATTTACAAGAACATAATCCCAGGTTGCACCATGCCTGAAAGGCTTCTGAGAAAAATGGAGGCCTGGCCGAAGTCTAAATCCCTTGACATGAGGCTTGATATGTCAGCCAGGCTTGTCGCCTGCCTTTACGGCCTGGGATTTCAGGGGGTGCATCTAAGTGGCCCTGGCCTTGAATATGAACACATTGCACAAGTCATTGAAAAGGCAGAAGAATACGCCCAAAACTGGCAGGATTTCATGGAGGATTTCCTTTTTCCAGAGGAATGGGGTTCTTTCATATTCAAAAGGGATAAAGAGAGCTGGCTTAATAGCAAGGAATTTGTTGAAAAAAGGCCTATGAAAAGAAAAAGGCCCAGTTTCTCCCACCTTCTTGGAAAGGCAGTCCACCACCTCTTTTTTGAACAAGGAAAGGGGCTATTTGAAACTGCACGAAGGATTGTGCAAGGGTGCGAGAAGAGGGGTTGCATCTCGTGGCTTACCTCAGTGGAATACTTTTTTAAGGGTATTCTCTATGAGTGTCAAAGGTGCGGAGACTGTTACCTTGGGGAGCTTGAATTCCTGTGCCCCCAGTCCCAGTGTGCAAAAAAGCTCCTTAACGGACCATGCGGAGGAAGCCAAGACGGCTGGTGCGAGGTGTGGGGAAATCAGAAAAGGTGTCTTTATGTCAGAAAGTTTCAAAGGGCAGGCATGGATGTAACAGAGCTTTTGAATAAGCAGGAAATTTTTCCCCCCAGGAACTGGGCCCTTGACAGACAATCTTCATGGCTAAATTACTACAAGGGACTTGATCATAAGCACATTACCGGAAAGGCAGAAGATGAAGATTAGACCGTGCATTGACATACACGCAGGAAAGGTAAAACAGATAGTAGGTTCCACCCTTTCAGACACGCACGAGTCTAAGCTGAGGGAAAACTTTGTCTCTGAAAAATCCCCTGGTTTTTATGCCCGCCTTTTCAAGAATCATGGCCTTACAGGTGGGCACATCATAATGCTTGGGCCTGGAAACGAAGAGGCGGCCCTTGAGGCCCTGTCAGCATGGCCGTTGGGCATGCAGATAGGCGGGGGCATAAACCTTGACAATGCACGCTTTTGGCTGGAAAAGGGGGCAAGCCACGTGATAGTCACCTCCTTTGTCTTTTACAAAGGCCTCATTGACATGGAAAGGCTCAAAAGCCTCACAGGGCTTGTTGGCAGGGAAAGGCTCGTCCTTGACCTTAGCTGCAGAAAAAGGGATGGAAGGTACTTCGTTGTGACAGACAGGTGGCAGAATTTCACCAAAGAAGAGATAAGAGAGGAAACCCTTGAAAGGCTCTCAGGCTACTGCAGCGAATTCCTGGTACACGGGGTGGATGTTGAAGGAAAGTGCCAGGGCGTTGACCTTGAACTTGTGGAAATACTTGGACAGATAAGCCCCATACCCACCACCTATGCCGGGGGCGCAAAGTCCATTGAAGATGCCTACAAGGTGAAGGAAAGGGGCAATAAAAAGATTGATCTTACCATTGGAAGCGCCCTTGACATATTCGGAGGAAAAGGGGTGACCCTGGAAGAGATAGTGCAATTTAACAAGAAGGCCCTGGGCTGAGCCTTCCCCTTTCCAGGAAAAGCGCCCTAGTGATTTCGCCTTCAAGGAGTCTGGGCATGTGAGTAATGACAACAAAGGCCTTGAAGCTCTCATCTTTTAAAACGGAAAGAAATCTCTCCACTGCCCTTTCTTCAAGGCCTGCCATGGGTTCATCGAGGAGGAGCACATCCGGGCCCATGGAAAGTACCGAGGCAAGGGCAACAAGCTTTTTCTCTCCGCCAGAAAGCTCATAAGGCACCCGTTTTTCTAGATGCAGGATGCCAAGCCTGTCTAGCCAGTATAATGTAAAAAAATCAATAGGACGCTCATGGATTACACCTATTATTCAAGCGGTGGTAAGCTTCAATTGAACCAATGAGCGTATTTTTGTGGAGCTAGTTGCGCATTTTCGAAAAAAGCAAAGTAGCATGGACAGGGAATCTATCGAGGCCAAGCCCTTCGGATGCTCCACTTCGTTTCGCACCTTTAAAGCCCCCCCTTTCCCCACCGGACCTGAAGGGGCCGACGGCGAGAGAACGACTACATTCTGCCTCAGGTTCAAAAACATTTAGTGCTCTAAATATTAATTAGGAAACCAAAACTACTCCACTTTTTAGCAATGATAAGTTGGGCTCATTGATCAGGATGCCCCTTGTTGACAAAAACAAGAGGGCAGTCTAAATATAATTTCAGTTTATAACTTGGATGGGGAGGGTATATTTTACCTCCACGGGCTTAATTGTTGAAAAGTAATTCTACCGCTTATCCCCTCACCTAATTGGAGGTATTAAAATGAAACAAATTCTCAAATCAATTGCAGGAATTTTGTTAGCATTAACACTGGCTCATAATGGTAATGCATGCGATTTAAAAGATCTAAGCCCAGGGGAATTAACTATAATTCCTTATGATTCAATAGATGCTCTATTAAACGATGGAAACCATACCTATTTAATTACAAGTGAGGGAAATGGAACAAGCCCTTTAACTAAAGTATATTTCGCAGAAGGAAACGATACCGATTGCCATTTATATGATGTAAATGCAACATATATATTCGGAACAGGTATAACTGCAGGAGAGGTTGTTCCTGCAAAAACCAATTTAAACAATATTTTTAGTCTATTAAACCTCTATAAAGAGCCAGAATCCAATTTTGAGTTACACAAAAACGACATAGTCTTGTTTAAAAAACAGGACAACAATGGAACACAGGAAAATTTAATCGAAATATACAGATTAAATCAGGAAGGTAAGATAGCAAAGATCTTTACTCAGAAACTTCCCGAAGAATATACTATTAAGGGGTTTACCTTTTACAAGACAGGAAATACTGTATATGCAACAGCACTAATCGAAAGATTGGCTACAAACGAAGCAGGAGAACAGATTGTAGTAAATAGATATGTATCATACAATTTAAATACTGTGGGAGAAACGATTTCATTACAGGTACCTATTGACCAAACCATTTACGGGCAAGCTTTAAGTGGAATGGGATACCTACCAAAGAACGTAGAGATAAATGGAATCACCAATTATAATGATACACCATTAGGGGTATTGAGGAAATTAGGAATATATTTGTTAGGTGGTACAAACAATTATATAAAGTCCAAATTTGCAATAATAAAACAAAAATGGACGGGACTGGAAACAGAAGAAATTGTTATTAATGAAGAAGAAACAAACTCTGATACAGCTCATACTCCCCAAAACCACCCATACGGGAAAAATAACAATACCTCAATAAACGATTCTGGTCATGACGGCTACGATACAGGTCAAGACACCGGAACAACACCAACCGGAAACGGTGGCGGAAACGACAATCCTGGAGGCGACGATTCTACAGGAAATATAAATAACGGAACAAACGACTCTGGAGGAGACAATGACATCGGAGGAAACCCAGGAAACAATAGCGGAGATTCCGGAAACCAGACAGGAACAGATAATGGTGGAAACAACCAGGGAATGGATGAAGGAGGTGCTATAACTCCGGGAGATAGCTGGTAAAAATTCTTTGTTTTTTTATATTATTAAACCAATAATTAATTAAGAAATCTAACTATCTGATATTGAATTTATTTTTTATAAGTATAGTTAATAGTTTTTATAGTGATATAATCCTCAACGAAATGAATAATATTATTAACACATATACAAATAAATCATTTTTCCAGTATTCAAATATATCCTTTAGGGAACCTCTAAGAATCCAATTTCAGATTTGGCTTTGATATAGTCATCCAGAACAAAACTATTCGGCCCATTGAATTTTTGGCCTTTTTCGTGTTTTCCATCACTTCTACATGGTGCTATTCTATTTTTTGCCTTATTTTTATGCTCTGGACGCAAGAAGACTGTAACGGTCAAAATTGTAGGCAAGATTTCTTAGCCCAATCTTGAAAAAGCTCGGGCCTTTTCAATTGTCCGCACTGTCAATTTTCCAGCCTTTTGAAATTGAACACCAAATACATGCTCAATCCTTGACTTTACTCTTGAACGGGATCCTCTTCCCCTTGTTCCCCCTTTTACTCTATGTCACTTGGAACTGCCCTTGACATATTCGGAGGAAAAGGGGTGACCCTGGAGGAGATAGTGCAATTTAACAGGAACGCACTGGGCTGAGCCTTCCCCTTTCCAGGAAAAGCGTCCTAGTGATTTCGCCTTCAAGGAATCTGGGCATGTGGGTAATTACAACAAAGGCCTTGAAGCTCTCATCTTTCAAAACGGAAAGAAATCTCTCCACTGCCCTTTTTTCAAGGCCTGCCATGGGTTCATCCAGAAGGAGCACATCTGGGCCCATGGAAAGTACCGATGCAAGGGCAACAAGCTTTTTCTCTCCGCCAGAAAGCTCATAAGGCACCCGTTTTTCTAGATGCAGGATGCCAAGCCTTTCCAGCCAGTATCTTGATATCTCAAGGGCCTCCTTCCTGTTCATACCCAGGTTCAGGGGGCCAAAGGACACATCCTCTATGACAGAGGGAGAAAAGAGCTGGTCGTCTGGATCTTGAAAAAGAAGGCCTATCCTCTTTCGTGGGCCTGAAAAATCCTTTTCTGTTATGCACCTTTTTCCAAAAAGTTCAACTTCTCCTGAAAAGGGACTAAGGAGGCCTAAGATTATGTAAAAAAGGGTGGTCTTGCCAGCACCGTTTCCGCCTAAAAGCGCAATTTTTTCGCCCTCATCCACCTTGAAATCAAGATTTGACAAGACAAGGCCGCAGTTTGGATAGCCAAAGGATATATTTTTTAGATCTATAAGAGACAATTAATTCCTCCACTGAATGAACAGAAGGGACGTTGACAAAAGGGCTGTAGAAGACATGAGAAGAAAGTCCGTACGCCTTAATCTAAAGTGCGATAGAAGCCAAAAGGTCCCGTCAAAGCCCCTGCAGACCATTGCCCAGTAAACCCTCTGGCCCCTGTCGTAGCTTCTTACAAATAGGGTTCCAAGGATATTTGCATAGGTCCTGTAGGTAAAAAGATTAGTTCCGGGCTTGAAACCCCTTAGCTCTGCTGCCCTTTTTATTCTCCTATATTCCTCTTCAAGAACATGAAGGTAGCGCCACGAGAAGAAAAAGAGCTGGACAAGCACGGAAGGAACCTTGAGATGATCCAGGGCATGGGCCAGGGCAAAGACGGTGGAAGTGGAAAGAAGGGAGATATTGAACATGACTATTGCATTACACTTCAGAGTAATAACAAGACAAAGCAGAAGACCCGTTGAGGTCAAAGTGAAAGGGCCAAGGGTGAAGAGTGCGGGCCCGGGCGTTGAAAAGGGTATGATAAGCCAAAGGAGAACCACAAAGATATTTACCACTAAAAGCCTTTTAAGGAGAAGCCGTGTGTCGATTCTGGTGGATAAAAGCATGAAAGCCGCAGAAACAAGGGCCAGAAAGAGGGGGGTGAGAGAGCTTAGAAACACCACCTCAAGAGACAGCAAAAGGGCAATAATGATCTTTACCCTTGGATCTGCCCGGTGAAGCAGGGATTTCCCTTGGGCCATGTGCTCGCAGGTCATGGGCTATTTCCCCCTCCTTGATAAAAGGTACGCCCATATGCCAACTATCCCCAAAATGTATCCAAGGCCTGATATCACGTCCCTCAAGGTGACCTTGCTCTGGGAGACAGCAAGGGCCTCAAGCTCGCGCCTTATGGGCTCAAGCTGCCTTCTCAGCAGCCTGTCCAGGGTCTTTTCCATGTCTTGACACTTTTTTATAGAACCTGGAACCCCTTTTATCACTGAATCCTCTTTGGGTGGTTTTTCTTTTTCTTTATAAAATGCGGCTTTTGCATCCGCATTGCCTTGCGCTGACCCATTGCCTTTACTGGATCTGGATGCTGTAACAGGTTTTATCTTCACAACAGCCTTGGCCATGTGTCCCTGGCCTGCCTGAAGCACAAGTTCATAGTTCCCTGGACCCTTTGGCGTAAAGCTGAACCTGCCCTCTTTGTCCGTCTTTAAATGGAAACTTTCCGTGGAGTCCTCTTTTTTCACCTTTAGAACTGCCTCCATGGCAGGCCTTCCGTTTAAATAGTAGGCCCTGCCCACTATGTTTTCTCCGTCAAACCAGGCAAAGAGGTTAACCCTGTGGGCCTGGGCACCTTGAGGCACAATCATCAAGAAGACAATCAGGGCAAGAAGGGCCGCATTCAACGTCTTTTTAGCACTTTCCTCCGTTTTTAAAGGGGTGGTGCAGCCAACCATCTCCGGTCTTACTCTGAGGAGAAACCTTACTGAAAAGCCAGTGATAAAGGCCTCAACAAGGGCAATTGGGACGTGTGCGGTAAATATGAGCCTTGAAACCAGGGAAAAGCTGTCCCCGGAAAGGCCTAGGCTTATGGCCACTAGGAGTCCTGAGCCTAGGACACTCATGCCGCCTGCAAAGCCTGCAATTACTGCGGAAAAAGTGGACCTTTCAAGGCTCAGGAACCTCCTCGCGATAAGTCCAAAGACTACCCCTGGAATCGCCATGTTGGCAGTATTAACACCCAGGGTGGTAAGGCCTCCAAACTGGAAGAGTACGGCCTGAAGAACAAGGCCGATGAATATGGCTGGGAATGCCGCCCATCCAAGGAGCACCCCAAGAAGGCCGTTTAAGACAAGGTGGGCGTTTGAAGGGCCTATGGGAACATGTACCAGGCTTGCGACAAAAAAGGCGGCAGTCAGAAGCGCAACCTTTGGAAGTTCCTTTGGAGGCACCTTCCTTATCCCAACTGCAAGCCCAGCTACGGTTATGGCAGCCCCTGCCGCAAGTACAGGTACGGAAAGGACGCCCTCAGATATGTGCATTGTCAGCGCACCTCCACTGCATGGACCCAGATGACTGCGCCAATCTCAAGGTCAACCGGTCTACCCTTCCTTTTTAATGCACCTGGAAGGGAGTTAAGGGCAGCAAATCCCCACCAGCCTGCCCTTGGAATCGCATAACAAAAGCTCCCATCCCTTCCTGTAAAAAGGGTCTGGGTAGTAAAAACGGGAGATGGGGCGTGAAGAGTGCCATTCTTGTTGTAATATTCAACTTCAACCCTGGTTCCAGGGCTTGGCCTTCCATCCAAGAGGACCTTGCCACAAAAGAGATTTCCCTTCCAGAGTCCATAGGGCCTTGTAAGGGGCACAATCTCTGCCTTTAGGCCTATGGGTCTTCTCCATCCATCTTCAAGGCCAAAGGCACCAACCACCACCTTTGTAAGGTGCTGAATGTAGGTGTCTTCTGCAGGCTCCCAGTATGGCTTTGGCACCATGAAAAATATGTGATCTCCAGGGGAGGAAACCTGGTACGTTGCACTCCAGGCCTTGTGGGCTTTTATCGTCTCGGGTCTAAGGGTTGAAGCAAGGTCTTTCTTCTTTCCATTAACCACAACCCCAAAGGCCTTTGGGCGTTCAAGGTCCATGAATTCGTAATCAAATGGATGCATGAACTGGAGTTGAAGCTGCAGTCTGCCCTGGTTTGGTGCGTCAACAACGTCTCTTGATGGAAGGATCACCCCGAAATGGGCAAAGGAAAAGGCAACGCACGCAAAAAGGGAATAAAATAATAAAGCCACTGATACCGCCCACTTCATCCTGTTCACACCTCCTTGGAGTTTTGTTCAGCATAAGGTGCACACAATTAGTAGTCAATATTTTTTTTTCGTGCTACTAATTTACACTAACAAAGTGCCACCCAATGCTCTCCGGGAAAAAGAAAGGGTTATCTTTTGAAAACAAGCGCACCTGGAAGGAAGATGAGAAAACGCAAGATGCCACCAAGGACAGCCAGTGCCGAACCAATCCTGAAAGGCGTGGCATCATACTTTACATAGAGCCTTACGGCGCTTTTATGAAACCAGTAGAGACTCTTTATACGTGCATTTTTACTGCAGGAGCCTGTGGCATGTTCAACAGGGCCTAGGCCCGGATGGTAGATGACCTTCCAGCCTGCCTGCCTGAACCTTGTGCACCAGTCACAGTCCTCCCAGTACATGAAAAAGCCCTGGTCAAGCATACCCACCTGCTCGATGGCCGTCTTTCTCACCACCATGCAGGCGCCGGAAACCCAGTCAACCTCAACTGGTTCACTTGCAGATTCTGTGGTCCTGATATTTTTTCTTGAGACGGGATTTTGAGGAATTAGCCTTGTAATGAAGGATGTCCTTCCAAAAAAGGCCGTTGAAAGGGCGGGAAAACCCCTTGCAGAGCCCTGAACCGTTCCGTCTGGATTTACAATTTTTGGGCCAAGGACTGCAACATCCTTGTGTTCGTCCAAAAATCGGGAAGCCTCTCCAATAAAAGGAGCTGTCAAGACCGTATCTGGATTCAAAAGGCAGATGTAGGGCGCCTCAGAGCGCCTGATTATCTGGTTGCATGCCCTTGCAAAGCCAGCGTTTTCCCTGTTTTTATGGAAAGTAACCCCTGGAAACCTCTCTAGAAGCGTAGGAGGAAAATCCCTGGGGCCATTTTCCACAACAATTACCCTTCCTAAAAAGAGCCTTTCCACCCTTAAGAGGCTTTCAAGACAGCTGGAAAGGCCTTCAAAACACCTGTAGCTTACGATTCCAACGTCACAGGTCACTGAACGCCCCACTTTTTTAGTTTCTGCCTAAGTGTCTTCCTGTCTATTCCAAGAAGACGTGCTGCCTCGCTTCTGTTGCCGCCTGTCTTTTCAAGAACGGAAAGAATATGTCTCTTTTCAAGCTCCTCAAGATTCATGACAGACCTATCAAGCCCTTGTCCTTCCTGGGTTTTGGACAGGGCCCCTGTCCCACCCTTCTCTATCCTCTCACCGATTCTCACACCGGCAAGTCCAAGGTCCTCAACGTCTATTATGCGCCCGCGTGAGAAGATGACCAGTCTTTCCACTATGTTCTCAAGCTCACGGACGTTACCAGGCCATCGGTATTCTTCGAACAGGGCAAGAACGGCAGGTGTTACCGCAAGGTTTGGCCTGTTGTACTTCTTTCCAAAGACCTCAAGGAAATATCTTACAAGCTCGGGTATATCCCCATGTCTTTCCCTCAAGGGCGGCGTCCTAAGTGCAAGGACATTGAGCCTGAAGAAGAGGTCTTCCCTAAACCTTCCCTCCTCCACCTCCTTTCTCAGATCCTTGTTTGTTGCGGCAATAATCCGCACGTCCACCCTTGTAACCCTGTGGCTTCCAACCCTTGATATCTCCTTTTCCTCAACCGCCTTTAAAAGCTTGGCCTGGAGCTCAAGGTTCACGTTTCCTATCTCGTCAAGGAAAAGGGTGCCTCCACTTGCAAGCTCAAACTTGCCTATCTTGTTGGATTCCGCCCCGGTAAAGGCGCCTTTAACGTGTCCAAAGAGCTCGCTTTCAAAAAGGGTTGGCACCAGGGTGGAGCAGTCAACGGAGACAAAGGGAAAATCGCTCCTTGAACTGTGGTCGTGGATGTAACGCGCAAGCAGGCCCTTTCCAGTGCCGCTTTCTCCGGTGATGAGAACGGTGCTGTCCGTGGATGCAATGGTTTTTACCTGGTGAAAAAGCGCCTCCATTTGGGCACTATTTCCAACTATTCTCCTCTCTCCCTCCTTTTTTTTGAGTTCCTCCCGAAGATAAAGGTTTTCAATGGCAAGACGGTGTGCCTTGAGATTTCTCTGCACCACCAGGCGAAGCTCATCTGGTTCAAAGGGTTTTGGAAGAAAATCACTTGCCCCAAGACGCATGGCCTCAACGGCGTTCTGAATGGTGCCGTAGCCTGTAATTACTACGATGGGCACGGAAAGATCCCTCTCCCTGGTGCTCCTTATGAGATCAAGGCCGTGGATGTCTGGAAGCTTAAGATCCACAAGGATGAGGTCGAACTCGTACCTGTCCACCTTCTCAAGCCCGTCCTTGCCGGTTGGGCTTTCTATCACGTCGTAGCCGCTCTTCTTCAAAACCTGGGCACATCCGTCCCTTATGGCAGTGTCATCGTCTATTATGAGAATGCTTTCCTTCATTTCCTTTCTTTACGATCCAGTCTTACGATCCAGTTGAATAGGTGTTTTCAAGGGGCAGGGATATCCTGAACCTTGCCCCACCAAGGGGGCTTTCCTCCACCACGATCTTGCCCCCGTGTCTCTGGACTATACCGTGGGTTATGGAAAGGCCAAGGCCCGTGCCCCCCCGGTGCTGCTTTGTACTGAAAAAAGGCTCAAATATCTTTAGCCTAAGCTCCTGGTCTATTCCTCCCCCTGAGTCATCCACAAGGAGCTCTACGCAGGATCTAAGCCCCTTGCTTCTTGTAACCACCTCTATCCTTCCCTTTCCATCAACAGCCTCGGCAGCGTTTATGAGGAGATTTACTATGACCTGCTCAAGCTGGCCCCTGTCTGCCATGAGGTGAGGCAGGTCAGGCTCAAGATAAAAGCGTGTCTTTACACCTGAAAATAGCTTGTGGTCTTCAATGAGGGAAAACATGTCGGTTATCACGTGATTCAAGTCCACTGGGGCATAACTTCTGGAGGAAGAGCGTCCAAAGTTCAAGAGCCCTTTTGCTATGATGCGGCACTTGGTTGCAAGCTTTACAATCTTCTCCAGGTTTACTGATGCAGGATGTTCTGAGGTGAGGTCTTCCTTCACCAGATTTGCATAAAGCAAGATGCCACCCAAGGGGTTGTTTATTTCATGGGCGATCTCTCCTGCAAGCTTTCCCATGGCCGTAAGGCGCTCTGACTGAAGCATCTTGTCTTCCCACAGCTTCATCCTGGAAATATCCCTTATAACACTTTGATATAACATGCCGTCAGTTGACGAATAAAAGGGAAGCGAGGTAACCTCAACATCAAACTCCTTGCCATCCAGGCTTCTTCCAAGGGCCTGCCTGACTCCAAGACGCAGATGGTAGGAGGGCCACGGGGAGACGAACTGGGCCATGTACATCTCTTTTAGGGCGTCTGGCCTGCTTACGCGGAAAAGCTCCAGAAAAGCCTGGTTTGCCATGAGACACTGGTCTGCCTCGTGGATCACAGAGGGCTCCTTTATCTCTCTCCAGTTTTCAAGGAGTATTTCCGGTACAAGTCTGTCTGAAAGCGGCATAGTAAAGAGATTTTAACCCTGTTTTCTCACGGTGGAAAGAAGTTCCACAGGCAGCCCACCGTTTGAAAAGGTGGTGATTCTCTTAAGCCCCAGGCCAAGACTCTTTTTTAACATTGGGGCATCTTTCGGAATTATAAGTGTGATATCCCAGCCTCTAAACCTTTCCCTTAAAACCTGCCCCATTTCGGAATAAAACTCAAGGAGACTGTTATTTTCCTTGAGCCTTTTGCCATAGGGCGGATTGGTGACAACCATTCCCGGAACAGGGGATTTTTCAGGCGCAAGGTGGAAAAAATCCCCTTGCGAAATAAAGACCAATTGGCTCAGCCCTCCGGCCTCTGCATTTGCCAGGGCTGAAGCCACAGCAGCCTCGTCCTTGTCGATTCCAGTTATTGGAAATCTGGGTGTCCTGAAAAAGGCCTCAGACCTTCTGACCACCTCGTTCCACAGGCTGCGGTCAAAGGTTGTCCAGTTCATAAAGGCGAAGTGCCTTTTAAGGCCTGGGGGAATCCTGCATGCAATCATTGCGGCCTCGAAAAGGATGGTTCCAGAGCCGCAAAAGGGATCAAGAAGAGGGCGGTTTCCGTCATAACCAGAGGCTATGAGCATGGCAGCAGCAAGGTTTTCCCTAAGGGGCGCCTTTACAGAAAATTTCTTGAATCCCCGCCTGTGGAGGCGCTCTCCAGAGGTATCAACACTAACCACACACTGGTCCTTTACAAGGCGCACAAAGATCAGCGGGGACCTTTTCCCGGCCTTCTCCTTTTCACGGCTTAGCCTTGTTCCAAGCCTCATAGAGATGGCCTCGCACACCCGTTCTGCCAGGGCGCCACTGTGATATATCCTGGACTTGTGGCAGCTCGCCCTTATTCTTACGCCTTTTGACCTTCCAATGTAAATCTCCCAAGGATAGCGGGAAAACCTCTTTTTCACATCGGAGAGGGAGGAAAGCGGGAATTTTCCTATCCTTGCAAGGACCCTGGTTGCGGTCCTGAGCCAAAGATTCATGGAATAGATGGTGAGGATATCACCTGAAAATTCCACGCCCCCTGTTGTCTTTAGGCCTTCTATTCCCAGCCGCTTTAGTTCAAGCCCCAAAATGTCTTCAAGGCCTGGCTGGCATACTGCAAATAATTTGTAACGCGTCTTGTTCTTCACTATTACTGTTCCTGAATGGGAAATAAGTTCAACCGGATATATCTTTCCCTGAAATCTTCTTGGGGCTATGAGGCCTTAATTTAACGTTTTCTTCTTGGGTTACAAATGATAATTTAAGCGGATGGTGAGGTTTAAGGCCTGCGCTTTCCCTTATGTGGAATTCTCCCTTTTCCTGTTCCTCAGGGCTAATACTTTCCCTGGTTTGTATTCCAATGTGAAGCTTGTTTGCAGACTTTCGTTCACCCCTTGCAAGCTCGTCAAGCAGATACACCTCGGCTCCCTTGAAGCGGGCCTCTATGGCCCGAAGTATTGGCTCAAGGTATCTTTCAAAGTTATCCAGGAATTCCTCCTTTTCTTTCAGCTTCCAGTCTATGAACTCGGAAAGTCTCTTTTTGGTAACTAGGCGATAGATTACCTCGAAGACCAGGGTTGCCACAATTACAATCAGCGAGGACTTTAAAGAGTCCGGTGCGGTTTCAAGGTTGTGGCCAATAAGCACCACCACGGATACCAGGCAGGCCACACCACCCACTGCCGAAACCAAGCGACTTGAACGTGTATGCTCTGCAAGTTTGACGTTTGCAAAATTTACAGCGCCAAAAACCAGAAGAAAACCAAGGCTTCCTGCAACAGAGATGTTTTCAAGGTTAAAGGTAAGGGCAGCAAAGATGGTTAAAACACCAAGTATAATCAGGCCCTCGTAGGCCCCCTTCCAGATCCTCTTTGCAAATATCTTTGGAAGCTGCCCAAATTTGGCAACCATGTAGCTTATCCTTGCAGTGCCGTAAAGGGTGGCATTTATGGCAGAAGCCGTGGAAACAAGTGCGGCAATTCCAATGAGGACAAAGCCCGCCTTACCCAGAAACGGCTTTGCAGCCTCTGCAAGGACGTAGTCCTGGGCGCGAACAACCTCTTTGTAATCAAGGTTCCCAACCGCCACCAGAGCCACAAGCATGTAAATAAATATGACGAAAATAACCGCGCTAAAAAAGGCCTTGGGCAGGGTGGAATCGGGATCCTTTACATCTCCTGCCGTGTTTGCTATCAGCTCAAAACCCTCGTAGGCAAGAAAGATTATGAGCCCTCCAGCAAAGACGTGCAGAAAATGTGGATAATGGTTTGGAGAAACCCTTGATAAGTCAATGGTCATGAAGCCTATGGCTGAAAAAAACAGCAGGATCAGGACCTTGAAGGCCACCATGTAGTCTTCTGCCTTTCCCACTATGTAGGCCCCCATGAGATTCAGCAGGGTAAAAAGAATTATCACGCCGGCAGTAAGGAACTTTTTGACAAAGAGATTCTCAACCCCCATTAAGAGAACCGCTCCGTAGCTTCCAAAGGCATAGGAGTAAAGGGAGAGCATTATTATGTAGCTTGCCAGAAGAAGAGTATTCAGCCAGGCAGGAATAACCCCAGGGCCAAAAGCCCTCACAATGAATTCAATGGTCCCACCCTCGCTTGGAAAACGGACAGAAAGCTTTGCGTATGAATAGGCCGTTACAAGGGCTATAAGCCCTGCCACGAGAAATGCAATGGGGGCAGCCCCCTTTGCAAGCATGACGGTAAGCCCAAGGACAGCGAATATTCCTCCGCCTATCATTCCCCCTATACCAATGGAAACCGCCTCAAGGTAGCCTATCTTTTTGCCAGTCATCTTTCCTCCGGAAATTTTTTATTATAAGTAGCTTCAATATAGGATAAGACGGACCTGGGCAATGGCAAGATGCATGCCGGAATCCAACCGACAAGCGGCAGGCCTTAAAGCATGGAGAGAATACGCATGTGATAAACAACAGTTATCTTGTCATTATCATTTTGATAGGCAGAGAAAGAAATAAAAGCCTTGGCTAAAAAACACTAGGCTCCGGGCCTAGACAGCCTCCTTGATAAACCCGAAAACATCCTGGCCTTTTCTTTTTAGCAGGGGCCTGTCCCCAAGTATCCGCTCCTGAAAGGTTGGCCTTTGTTCTTTGTAAAAAATCCCGATGGGAATGGATGCATCCACAGAATCGTAAGACCACTTCCTTGCAAGACTTACCGCAAGATTTCTATCGCTTGTGCCCCCCTCCCCTTCTTCTAGCTCATATACCCTTTCATTGTAAAAGGAATAGGTGTTAAAGAACGTGTAACAAGGCTGCAGCACCTCGATGAAGGAAAAGCCCCTGTGGGAGACGCCCTCTAATATAAGATTTTTAAGGTGGCCAATCTTTCCTGAATATCCCCTTGCCACAAAGGTTGCCCCTGCGGAAAGAACAAGCTCAAGGGGATTTATGGGCCTTTCCGGACTGCCTTTAGGGGTAGATCTTCCCTTAAAGCCCTCGGGGCTTGTTGGGGTGAACTGCCCGGTTGTAAGGCCGTACACCCGGTTATCATGTACGATTAGGGTGATATCCACATTTCTTTTTGCCGTAAAAATAAGGTGTGCAATACCCTCACCGTAGGCATCTCCGTCCCCTGCATGACAAATCACTGTGAGTTCAGGGTTTGAAAGGCTTATGCCCGTGGCAGGAGGAAGGACACGTCCATGCAAAGAATAGAAACTGTTAACGTTTACATAATCCACTATCTTTGCATGGCAGCCAATTCCTGAAACCATAACAACGTCTTCTGCCTTCATTCCTCCTTCAAAGGCCTCAACCAGGGCCTTCTTGACAGCAGTTAAAATTCCAAAGTTTCCGCAGCCCGGACACCAGGTATTTTCTGCATAGGTGCCAAGTTCCTTGATTGATCTCATGATGTAGCCTCCTTGAGCCTTCCTTTAAGATCGTCTGGCGTAAAGGGAAGGGAATCGTATCTGAGGATGGTGGAATCCATATGAATTCCATATGAAGAAAGAAGCCTGCTTAGCTGACCTGTTGCGTTCACCTCAACGCCAATAAGCCTGTTTGAAGAACCAAGGGCCTGCCTGAACTGCCTTTCTGGAAACGGCTCAACTACCAGGGGCTGTACCACCTTCAGGCCCAGTTCAAGTGCGGCTTCCACACATGCCCCCTTGGTAGAACCCCAGCAGACGAGACAGGTTTTGCTGTCCCTGTCCCCATAGACTTTGACCTGCTCTGTTTTTTCAAGGAAATGGACGAGCCCTTCTTTTTTCTTAAGCCTCTTGTCCTGCATCTTCATTATCTTCTCTGGCTCTTCAGTGGTAATTCCGTACTCGTCATGCTCATAGGATGTTGCCTTTACGATACATCCCTTCTGCCCCGGAAAGGCAAGGGGAGATATGCCTGATTCAGTGAAGGCATATCTCTTGTACTGGCCCTCGCCTCCTTTCCACGCCACCATTGGCGGTTTCTCCCTTTCACCTTCAGGATAGGTAAATGAGAAAATGCTTTCACTTAGATGCTTGTCTGAAAGCAGAAAGGCAGGTATCTGAAAATGCCAAGCAGCGTCAAGGGCAAGGCCCGAAAGGTAAAAGGCCTCTTCAGCATCTCCAGGTGCCACTACCAGTCGTGGGAAATCCCCGTGGCCGGAATTGAGAACAAAGAGAAGATCTGCCTGCATGGTATACGTTGGAACGCCCGTTCCAGGCCCTGCCCTCTGACATTCCACAAAAAGTATGGGTATCTCTGCCTGGCCTGCAAAGCTGACAGTCTCTGTCATGAGGGCAAAGCCTCCGCCAGAGGTGCCTACCATGGTCCTTGCACCTGCATAGGCCGCCCCAAGCGCCATTGTGGCAACAGAGATTTCGTTTTCAGGATGAACTGTTACAACACCAAGCCTGTCTTGTTGTTCTGCCAGAAAGTGCAATATGGAAGTTGCAGGCGTCATGGGGTAGGCAATATAAAGATCAAGCCCGGCATTCACTGCCCCAAGGGCTATGGCCTCGTTTCCAGTAAAAAGAGGAAGAGGCTCGCTATCAAGCCTCTCCACTTTAAAAAGAACCTCCTTTATCTCTGCATAGGCCCGCCCAGCAATTTCCTTGTTCAAGTCCAGTTGTTTATTGATATTTTTTTCGAAAACCCCATCCAAAACCTGCCTTTCAATACCAAGGAGGGCAGAAAGAGCGCCGATTGCAGCACTGTTTTTCATGATGGGTATGCCGCCAAGCTCCTTGACTATTTCCTCAAAGCCAATGCCAACACCCCTCGAAACGCCTTCTATCCTGGAACTGTAGATTATCTCCCCGCCCTTTTTCAGCCTATGTTGGTGTCTTTCAATGGTTTCCCTGTTAAGGGCAAGAATTAAATCAACCTGATTGTTATGAGACAGAACCTCCTCCTTTGAGGCCCTTATGATACAAAAGTTGTGTCCTCCCCTTATAAGGGATGGGTAATCGTCGTACAAAAAGACACGATAGCCAAGCTCACCAAATATCTTGGCGGCCATTATTCCTGCCTGCTTAATGCCGTCCCCTGCCTTTCCGCCTATGAGTACAGAAAATTCCTTCATGTTGCCTCCAACAATATGCCTATAAGGAAGGCATTGGCTTAGTGCCTTTTGCTTGCACGGCTCTTGCGAAAAAGTGAGTCTGGAAATTTTTACACAAAACTAAATTTCATTTAATTTATAGCATATAATCTATTAATAAACAAACCTTTTAAGCTTAAAGAAAATAAGGACATGAAAAAAGTTTAAAAAAAACTGAAAAAGGCAGAAACCCCTGCTTACTCGGTTGAGCCGTCTAATAAAGCATGGTGATTACCGCCACCATTATCACAAGGTAGAGTATGGTCATGCCTGTGCCTGCCCTTACGTAATCCCTTGTCTTGTAGCCTCCAGGGCGCATTATAAGGGCGTTTACCTGATGGGTTGGCAGTATAAAGGTGTTTGATGCGGCAATCCCAACGGTCAGGCCTGCAAGCACAGGGTTTAGCCCGGCCTGCAGGGCAAGATTCATGGAAAGGGGAACCATCAAGACGGTGGCCCCCACGTTTGATGCAACGAGAGAGAAGAAGGAGGTGAGAACTCCCACGGTAAGAAGCAGGGTCAGGGTGGAAAACTCACCCACAAGCCCCACTATCTTCAATGCGATGAAGCTTGCCGCCCCTGTCTTTTCAAAGGCGGTTCCAAGGGGAATCAGGCCTCCAAGAAGGAATATGGTCATCCAGTCAACGGAGCGGTAGGCGTCATCAATGGAAATTACCCTTAGGAGGACCATGCCGATGGCACCGGTAAAAAGGGCAATGGCAAGCTTTACGTGAAAGACCATGGCAAGGATCAAGGCCAGAGCCAGGCAAAAAAGAGCGGCTACTGCCTTGTCTTGCGCCTTTTCCTCCTCGCCCTTAAGCTCCTCGGTAAACACCAGGTCCAAATTTTTTCTTATCTTTCTAAGCTTTTTCCAAGGACCAAGTAACAGTAGTGCATCTCCTGTCTTAAGACGAATTTCATTTAAATGCTGGCAAATGACCTGCTCGCCCCTGTAAACCGCCAGGACGTTCACTCTGTAGCGATCCCTGAAATCAAGCTCTTCCATGGTATGATCCACGAGAGACGAACCAGGAGGGACAATGCCCTGGACAAGACCGTATTCAGGGCCAAGGGAGCCCTTAGAAAACTCCTGGTGAAACTCCTCCACCTTCCAGTTCATATGCTTTGAAAGGCGCTCTATGTTCTCCTTTGACGAAATAACCGCAACCAGGTCTCCAGGGCCAACCACTGAAGCCCTGTTTGGAGATACATCCATCTCCCGTTTGCCCTTTTTCTTTGAGGCCTTAAAAATCCCAACAACCGTTACGTGAAAACGAGGGCCCATGCCAAGTTCTGATAGGGTCTTTGGTTCAAAATCCTCAGGAACCCTTAAGAGGGCATAGTCCAGCACCTGGTCGTAGAGCCCGATCACCTTTTTCTTGCCATGGACTTCTGCCTTAAGAGACGCCTCCTTTTCCACTGATGGAAGGATAAAGCGCCCCAGGAAGGCAAAATACAAAAGAGCGGAGGCAAGAAGGGCTAGGCCAATGGGGGTTACACTAAAAAGCCCAAGGGGCTCAAAGGCGGCACCTCTTAAGGCAGAGGCGTTGTTTGCCCACCAGCTGCCCATAAGATCGTTTAGCATAATAAGTGGACTTGAACCCACAAGGGTTAGGCAGCCCCCGATAATTGCGCAAAAGCCCATGGGCATGAGCACCCTTGATACCGGAATCCTGAGGGTTCGGCTTATCTTTGTGACCGCAGGCAGGAAGAGAGCAGCGGCCCCAATGTTCTGCATGAAGCTTGAGATGAAGGAGACTGTTGCGGAAATCACCACCATGATCCTGGTCTCGCTCTTTCCCGCTATCCTTATTATCCTTCTTGCCAGCACATCCATCACTCCGGTCCGGTTAAGGCCAGCCCCGATTATCATTACTGCGATTATGGACACAACGGCATTTGAGCTTAGTCCGGCAGTGGCCTCCTCAGCACTCAGGACCCCGCTCAGTGGCAAAAGAATCATTATTAGGATGCCCACAATATCTACCCTCAGCCAGTCAAAGACAAAAATAACGATGGCCGAAAACAAGAGGGCAAAGACCTTTATCATGTCTGGGGTAAGAACCACCTGTTCCATGGTGTCTCCTTTTTAGGAAATACGCCTCTACTTGTCCACTTTTTCTGCCAATGGTCTTAAGGCCGGCAGGACAGACGCTCACGTGCAACTTGTTGGAAACCCTTTACTACTTTCCAAAATACCTCACACCCTTAATACCCTTAAAGTCCGAATCCATGGTCCAGACGGTGGCATTATACCTTCTTGCTGTTGCAAGGATGATACTATCGGCCATGGGGAGGCTGTATGCCATGCTGAGCTTTGAAGCAGTCATGGCAAGTGGGGTAGTAAGATCTATGACCATACCCTTTTGCATTGCGGCAACAGCCTGCAGGGCTTCATTTTCTGTGGTTTCACGCAACAACACCTTGAAGACCTCATAAATTGATATTGTTGGAACGATCAGGGTAGAGGTGGCGCAAAGCTGTTTTTGAAAATATTTCGCCTCTGGTTCATCTGCAAAATATGCAAGCCAACCAGAAGAATCCACAACATTCATAACCGGTCGTCCTCTCTTTTCAGCTCTGTATTGATACCCTTCAAAAAGCCCCGAAGTTCCTCCATATCCCTATCAGGAATTAGCTCTATCCTGCCTTCATATTCTAAAACATGCATCTTCTGACCGGGTTTAAGCCGCAAGGTTTCTCTAACTGGTTTTGGTATAACGACCTGGAATTTGGGCGATAGTGTTACTGTTTGCATGACATTCTCTCATCGATATTTTTTTTGTAATACGATATCATTATCGACTTTAACCTGTCAAATATGACGTTTGAGGTAAAAAGGCAATCTGCCAATGGCTTGCAGTCACCTGCCCCCAAATCCATTGAAAGGCTACAGTCAATATGGGATAATCGCCCATCAAGTCGATAAAAAAAATTGGGCCTTTTGCTTTTTTTTACTTCCATAAGAAAATAAGGGGGAAAGATGGCAGCAAACAGGGATCAGTGGAATAGCCAAATAGGTTTTTTGTTTGCGGCGGTTGGTTCTGCAGTTGGTCTTGGGAATATCTGGCGTTTCAGTTACATGGCGTACGAACACGGAGGTGGGGCATTCCTTATCCCCTATGTGGTTGCACTTATTACCTGCGGGATACCGCTTCTTGTCCTTGAATTTGGCCTTGGCCACGAACGGACAGGCTCTGCCCCCTTAGCCTTTGCCAAGATAAGCAGGAAGGCGGAGTTCTTTGGATGGTGGCCTGTAACCTTTGTCATGTTTGGCATCGTCCTTTATTACTGCGTAATAGTTGCCTGGTGCCTGAATTACACCATATATTCACTTTCCTTTGCCTGGGGAAGTGACCCAAACACCTTTTTCTTTAAGGAGTTCCTGAAACTTCCAAAGACACCCATGGAAATTGGCGGGGTAAACACCAAGGTACTCCTTTCAACTGCGGCCATCTGGTTCCTGAACTGGTTGATCGTGTTCAGGGGCATAGGAAAGGGCATTGAGCTTGCCAACAAGATATTCATGCCCCTTCTCTTTTTCCTTACCATCTTCCTGGTATTCTGGGCACTTACCCTGGATGGCGCACTGGACGGTGTAATTGCATATCTCAAGCCCGACTTTCAAAAGATTAGTTCCATTGGTGTGTGGATAGACGCCTACAGCCAGATATTTTTCAGCCTCTCTCTGGGATTTGGAATAATGATCGCCTATGCGAGCTACCTTCCAAGACAGGCTGACATAAGCAGAAACGCCATCTGGACTGCAACAATGGACAGCCTCTTTGCAATTGTGGCAGGTCTTGGAGTATTTGCAGTCCTGGGCTTCATGGCCCACGCAAAGGGACTTCCCATTTCAAAGGTGGTTACAGAAAGCATAGGCCTTGCCTTTGTCGCCTATCCCCAGGCCCTTAGCATAATGCCTGGCGGGAATTTCTTTGGGCTTATCTTCTTTTTGAGCCTTGTGGTGGCGGGCCTTTCCTCCTCCATTTCAATACTTGAGGCCTTTACCTCTGCGGTAATAGACAAGTTCAATCTGGACAGGGGATTCGTTGTATCGGCTGTCTGCGCAGTTGGCTTTCTTGGCTCAATGATTTTTACTACCAACGCTGGCCTTTACTGGCTGGACATCGTTGACCACTTCATCACCCACTATGGCCTTGTAGTGGTGGGAATAGCAGAATGCATCATTGGCGCATGGATCTTCGACATAGAAAGACTTAGAAGGCACATAAACAAGACCAGTTCTATAAAAATGCCAAAGATATGGGATAACATAATACGCTTTTTTGTCCCAGCCATACTGATTATTATTGTAATAGGGGACTTGGTGGCTGAATTCAAGGCGCCCTATGGAAACTACCCGTGGTTCTCACTTGCCATGATAGGCATAAACTGGATGCTTTTCTCCATAATAGTGGCCGCTCTCTTTGCCAAGTTCCCATGGCATTACGAATACATGCTTTACACACCTGAGGAAGACGAAGACAAAGAATGAAGCACGTCCCCCTGGCAGAAAGACTCAGGCCAAGAACCTTAGAGGAGTTCGTAGGGCAGGACCATCTCCTTGGCCCTAACAAGATACTTCACACCTTGCTATCCAGGGGCACCCTTCCCTCCCTGATACTTTGGGGCCCTCCTGGGTGCGGCAAGACCACCCTGGCAAGGCTCCTTGCAAGCATGGTGGATGCAAACTTTGTGAGTTTCTCTGCCGTCCTTTCTGGCATACCAGAGCTCAGGGCAATCATCCAGGAGGCAAAAGACGCCAAAAAGATGGGGGGGCCAAGGACCGTGCTCTTTGTGGACGAGATTCACCGCTTCAACAAGGCCCAGCAGGATGCCTTTCTCCCCCACGTAGAGTCAGGGCTTATTACCCTCATTGGTGCCACAACCGAGAACCCGTCCTTTGAGATCATCTCTCCCCTCCTTTCCCGCTGCCAGGTCCTCACCCTGAACGCCCTGGACAAAGAGGCCCTTTTGACCATCATTGACAGAGCCCTTACAGACAGGGAGCGGGGCCTTGGAGCACTTGGGCTTTCCATTGAAAAGGAGGCCTGCGAACTTCTTGTGGAAAAGGCCGACGGAGATGCAAGAAGCCTTCTGAACTTCCTGGAACTCAGCGCAGAGCTTGCCGTATCCCAGGCTCCTGATGGCAAAGGAGGGCGCATTACCCTTGAGACCGTTGAAGAGGCGATTCAGCAAAGGCTCCTTCGTTACGACAAGAAGGGCGAGGAGCACTTCAACATAATCTCCGCCTTCCACAAGTCCCTTAGGGGAAGTGACCCTGATGCGGCCCTTTACTGGCTTGCACGGATGCTTGCTGCAGGGGAAGATCCCCACTACGTTGCAAGAAGGATGGTTCGATTTGCAAGCGAGGACGTGGGAAACGCAGACCCCCAGGCGCTTACAGTTGCACTTAACGCCCTGAGCGCCTTTGACTTTCTAGGGAAGCCAGAGGGCGAGCTGGCCCTTGCCCAGGCTGCCCTTTATCTTGCAACTGCGCCCAAGAGCAACGCAATCTATACGGCCTTTGGTGAGGCCATGGCAGACGTGCAAAAGTTTGGCACCCTTCCTGTGCCCCTTCACATAAGAAATGCCCCTACCAGGCTCATGAAGGAACTTGGTTACGGAAAGGGTTACAAGTACGCCCACAACTACAGAGACGCCATTGCTGAACAGGAGCACATGCCTTCTGAGTTAAGAAACCGTATCTATTACAAGCCAACTACGAGGGGTTATGAAAAGGTTATTAAGGACAGGCTGGACAAGTGGAGGAAGATCCTTGCCAAGAGAAAATCACTGAAGGGGAGCTGATTCCCTGTACGGAAATAACAGACTGTTCGAAAGGTTCAGGCCGCAAAAGTCAGCACTCCTATTCTTTGTGATTTTTCTAACCGGGCTGTTTATGGTATAATCTTCCAAGTGAAGAATTTCAGTTCAGGTGAAAACATGAAACCTAAAAGGTATCTCGCAAATATCACGGGCGTATTCCTGTTGGTTCTACTTTTTTTGCCTTCTAATGCCCTGGCGGTTCAGGTCCACGGGCCACCTGAAGGCTTTATGGTGCACATAATGGGCCATATATTCTTCACCTCTGCCTTGATTTTTCTCATATATATCCTTCATAAGTATCCCCTGGACAGCAGCCCTGCATGGAAATATTTCAAGGTTTCCATTTTTTTCTGGCTTATTTGGAACCTCGACACATTCATGGTCCACATTCTGTCTGTAAGGCTTCCCAAGGAGGCCATAGTTACTGGAAACCACCTTATCCACACAAGGCTAAAGGGGCCCTTTGACCTTGAAAGGCTAATGTTTTATTTTGGAAAGTTCGATCACTTCCTGTGCGTTCCCGCCATGTACTGTCTAGCCATGAGCCTCAAGGATTTTTGCAAACGGGTTGAAAAAGAACTCAATACGGCTGGATCAGAAGGCCGCTTGATTTGATGGAATCATGTTAGAATCCCTCCCACTCTTTCCAGTCTACGTGGTTGACTTTATAGGCGCACTTTTGATGGTGGTCTTTTCACTCATCGCCTTTTTTTATGCCAGGCGTTTAACCATTCTTCAGCCCAAAAGTGTTCTGTGGACCTACATGTTCTGGTTCAGCATGGCACTTGTCGCCCTTGCCGTATCCCGGGGCGTGGGGCACACGGTGCGCTTCATACTCCTATATATGGGGGAGAGGGCCATATGGAAAAGTATTGCCCCTTTTTCTGGCGGGCTGAACACAATAACCTTTACATCTGTGGCGGTGCTGACCTTTTATTATTCCAATGTCCGCAGCGTCATCGACAGGGTAAAACATGATGCAGAGGCCCTTTACGAAGCCAACATAAGGCTACAGAAGGCCCAGGAGGCCCTGAGACGCCTGAACCAGAACCTTGAACAGATGGTTGAGGAGCGCACAAAGGAGCTTAGACAGTCGGAAAAGAAGTTCAGGGGCCTTTTCGAAGGTTCAAAGGACATGATCTTTTTCTGTAACAAGGATCACCAGATAGAAGACATCAACCCCAGTGGTGTTGAACTTCTTGGCTTTAAATCAAGGGAAGAGGTGATAGGTAGATCCTTTAAGGAATTTTTCAAGGATGAAAAACAGTGGGAAATGTTCAGGGATGAGATATGTAGGATGGGCCACATAAAGGATATTGAGGCTGAGCTGGTCAGAACAGATGGCTCAACCCGTAACGTCATCCTAACCATATCCGTTATGAAGGACGAAAACGGCAACATCAAAGGGTGTGAAGGCATAGGAAAAGACATCACCAAGATGAAACAGGTTACAGAAAGCCTAATCCAGTCTGAAAAGATGGCATCTGTGGGTCAGTTGGCAGCAGGGGTGGCCCATGAGATCAATACGCCCCTGGGAATCATTCTTGGCTACGCACAGCTTCTTGAGGAAGATTTTGAGGACAACCCAGATGCCCTAGAATCCCTCAAAATAATAGAAAAACAGACAAAGATCTGTAAAAGGATAGTGGGCGATCTCCTCAAGTTTTCCCGGTCAAGCTCCGATTCAGAGGTTTCTGAAGTGGATATAAACGAGTGTATAAACGAGGTATTAGCCGTAACGGAACACTCCCTGAACATGGACAGGATCTATGTGAACAAGAACCTTTCCAAGGATATTCCCCATTTTAAGGGTAAAAAGGAAAAGCTGAGACAGGTCATAATAAATCTCCTTAATAACGCCCATCATGCCATTGAAAACGAGGGCATCATTGGAATCTGGACGGAATATGACAAGAAGGCAAAGGAGATAAGGGTAATCATTGGCGATACTGGAACAGGCATTCCCCCAGAAATCCAGAACAAGATATTTGATCCATTCTTTACCACCAAAAGCGTTGGTAAAGGGACCGGCCTAGGACTGTCCGTCTCATTTGGAATAATTAAGGATCATGGCGGCTACATTGAGGCCCAGTCCCCTCCCAAGGAAAAACGCTTCATAGATGCCGGCATGGAAACCGTAATGATCATTCACCTGCCCATTAATAAAAGTGACAATCAAAATGGCTGAGGAGAAGCCCAAAGGCCGTTTTGGCGACACTCATCCCAAGAGAAAATCCAGGTGGGGTAAAAGGGCCAGGTATTTTTGCCACTGCTGCAAGAAGGAGATGCCCTTTTGCTGGAACTGCCCCTGTGGATTCCAGATATGTGACTCATGCCTTAGGGAAAACATGTGGGGTCTGAGTAACGGCGCAACCTGGGTCTGCCCGGACTGCGGAAGGATCAGAAGCTTTTGATGGACGAAACCAGGCCCCAAAAGACGCAAGGCCACACTCTCGTCCTTGGCGGTGCAAGAAGTGGTAAAAGCGCCTATGCCCTCAAACTTGCTCAAAGAGAAATAAAGAAGGATAGAGACGAGCCTCGGGCCCTTTTTATTGCAACAGCTACGGTAATGGACAAGGAGATGCAGGAACGGGTGGATGCCCACAGGAGGGAACGCGGCCATATGTGGCACAGTGTTGAGGAAGGGATAAACCTTGGACAATGTCTTTCAAGGCACGCCCACCGTTTTGACGTTACCGTTATAGACTGTCTGACCATGTGGGCCTCAAATATGCTGTATAGATGTCCGGAAAAAATCCAAGAGCTGGTAGAAGACCTTGAAAATGCCTTAACAAACTGCAAGTGTCCGGTTTTTCTCGTCTCAGGTGAGGTGGGCCTTGGCATAGTGCCTGAAAACAAGGTAGCCAGAAGGTTCAGGGACACCCTCGGTCTCATAAATCAAAGATTTGCACGCCTGGCAACCAGGGTTATATTTATGGCCGCTGGAATCCCGATGGTCATAAAGGGCCAGGACTCATGAATACTTGATAAAAAATCGCAGCCGAGGGTGAACAAATATGAAAGAAAGGCTCCTTGACGAACTCGTCTCTTCAGTTGCACCAGTTGACAGAAGCCTGGAAAATACCGTCCTTTCCCGCCTTGACAACCTTACCAAGCCAAAGGGCAGCCTTGGAAGGCTTGAGGAGTTTGCCCTCAGATACTGCCTTATAACAGGCACGTCTTATCCAGGGGACCTTGAAAAGGCCGTCCTTGTCTTTGCAGGCGACCATGGAATCACAGAGGAAGGGGTCAGTGCCTTTCCAAAGGACGTAACTTATCAGATGGTAAAAAACTTCCTGAACGGGGGCGCTGGCATAAACGTGCTTGCCCGGCACGTTGGAGCAGACGTAAAAGTCATAGACATTGGAGTAGACCATGACCTTACGGGGGTTGATGGGCTTTTGCACAAAAAGGTGGCAAGGGGGACCAAGAACATGGCCAGGGGCCCTGCCATGACCAGGGAGGAGGCGGTCAGGGCCATACTCTCTGGGGCAGAGGTGGCAGAGGAGGTCATAAATCAAGGTAAAAACATACTTGCCACTGGCGAGATGGGCATAGGAAACACAACACCTGCAAGCGCCATCACCGCTGCCATCTGTAACAAATCTCCCAGGGAGGTTACAGGGCGGGGCACTGGGATCGACAAGGCCGCCTTTGAAAAAAAGATTCAGCTCATTGAAAGGGCACTTGAGGTAAACCGTCCAAGAAGTGATGACCCTCTTGACTGCCTGTCCAAGGTGGGAGGCCTTGAAATAGCCGGGATATGCGGGATGATACTAAAGGCATGCCAGAAAAAGGTGCCAGTTGTGGTGGACGGCTTTATTTCCGGAGCAGGTGCAGTTTTGGCCCAGGCCCTCTCTCCCCTAGTCTCAGACCATATCTTTTGCGGCCACTCCTCGGTTGAAAAGGGGCACAAGGTGCAGATGGAATACCTTGGACACAAGCCCATTCTTGACCTCAATATGAGGCTTGGAGAAGGCACAGGAGCCGTTCTGGCCATGGGCATTATCGAGGCGGGGGTCAAGATATACAAGGAGATGGCCACATTCGACCAGGCAGCGGTAAGCCCAGGCAATGAGGCCATATAGCAACAACAACGGTACCAGGTAAAAACAAACAGGCAATGAGAGCCCTTAGCGAGCACCCTTAATTTAAGACTCTGTAACCCCTCTGCCTCATGCACCTGGCATAGGCCTTTTTGTACTTTCTCTCTGCACTTATGGCAGAGTAGGTTCCTGCACCTATTCCGCCAGCGGCCGCACCAATTGCGGCACCCTTTCCTGCATGGCCAAGTACGGCCCCAATTGCAGCGCCAGCGGCAGCGCCCACCGCGCCACCAATGAGGCCGCCCTTTACGGTCTGTTCAGGGGTGTATCCTGCCACCTGTTGGGCGTACATCCTGCATTCGGCAAGGTCCCTTGTGTAACTCGAATATCTTGGCTGGGCCGGATAATATAGAGCGTGCCTCGGGGCCGCAGTGCTGATCACTCTTTTATGAATTCTTGCTGGACTTTTTCGAACATTTATTTTTCGCGTATGTTTCACGAACTTCTTTTTGCTTTTCTGCATGGAGGTGGATACTGCTTTGTTCGTTTCGCCTATGGCCTCCCTGTTTTGCTGATTAGAAACCACATAACCAGTTACAGCAAGGCCGCAGAGAATAAAAAATGCCAGTATCCATGCGATGTTATTGTCTTCTTTTACCATCTTCTCCTCCTTCTCCATCAAAAAAGGGAGGGGAAGCCCCTCCCCTTCTACACACTTGAGTTTTTAATTACTCAAGCACGGGCATGAGCATCCACGCCCCTTGCCAATAAAACCCCTCAATGGTTTGCCATTACTGTCCACAGGGCCCCTTTCCCAGTCACTTTCAATTATCTGGTCTACCTGGTCCTGGGAAAGATACTTTGCCGTGTAGGTTAAACCCATGGATTTCAGGTACGAAGTAAAGGCCCGCAGGTGATTTCTTGAACCCTTTACCAGGTTCTGAAAGACCATGAGGATATCCTGATTGTCACATTTGTTTATGAGCTCGTTCAGGTCCTTGATATCAAGGTCCTCTATGGTAGCCCCCACCTGAAGGGCCTGCTCAAGGCTCTGACTTCCTTCACTGGTCAAGGTGTCGTAAAGCTCCTGCATTTCAGGTGTGACAAACTGTCCTGGGCCAAGGTCTTGGACAGGATTTTCAAGTCCATACTTTGAGATGAGGGAAATAACCGCATTCATGTGCCTCTGCTCTGAATTTTTTATATTTGAAAAGACCGGAGTCTTCCACTGATCATAGAGAAAGGAGTAAACATCCCTTGCAAGCTTTTCCTCTTCAACCATCTTTAGAAGCCCTTCCCGTTCTTCCTGGCTAAGGTCCTCTTTGGGAAGTTGACTGACTGTTGATGCCATACCACCTGGTCCCATCCCTGCCCCGTTAAGGCCGCGTGATTTTCCCTTGCCTGCATTGGCTAGTGCCATTGGCATAACCAATAAAACTGTCAACACCATCATGAACGGGGCCATAAACGCCTTTTTCTTCATAAACTGCTTCATTTGTAAGTCCTCCTTTAAATTTTTTTCATTTTCCATGTTCGTGACTTTGGCCCTAAATAATTCAAGTTGTGTGCCATAAGGCCCCCATTAAATAATCTCCTTTTATTCCAACAGGTTGCCAGTAACATCTGGAGAAAACACCTGGGTCTTTTATCGACAACGGGAGTACTCTATCGACATAAATGTCGAAAAAAAGGGGAGTTAAGCGGGTCCATTACAAATTTTTGCTTTATATTCAGCACGTTATTTTTATGGTATTCTTTTTGAACTAATATTATTGTGTAACTACCAACAGGACTTAATAAAGCAAAATGAAAAACCTGATAAAAAGATATCTACCCACTCTTTTAGTCACGGCCTTTTTTCTTATGTCTTGGTCCCTGCCATGGGCCTGCGCTTCGAGCCTCCTTGAAGGGCGAATTACCAGCATTGACCATTCCAAGAACAGCGTAACCATTTTTGATTTTGCTGATGAGGAGGAAAAGGAGGTAATGGTCCAGGATTTAAAAGGAATAAAAAAGGGCTGCGTATTAAGGATGCAGCTTCATGAGGATGATACCGGAAGGCTTATGGCCGAAAGTGTGGAAAAAAGAAGGGGCCACGATGCCACTGGCATGAAAAGACGCCTTAGAAAGGCCCTTAACTCCATGCATGGACGCAGTGGCCGGGGCCGCGGTCACAGATGCAGGTGCAAGTAGCGGGAGTCATCTAAATCATGGAGCTTCCAAACCTTTGGAAGGCCAATCTTTGTGCCTTTTCTGCAATATTTCTTGTGGCAGTATCTGTTGCATTATGGCAGACCCATTACGTCAATAAGATATTTCTTCAAGAGGCGCAGGACCATGCAAGACTTGCTGCACAGATTGCAAGGATAAACGCAGACAATGCCGTTACGGCTAAAAGGACAAGCCAGCAGATAGTTGCCACTTTTCTAAAGAGCCAGGCCAGATTCATCCGCTACCTTCAAAATGTTGAACCTTTTACGCCTGAAGAGATATGGGCCTTTGCCAAGGAGTCTGGGCTGTCTGGTGTAAGCATTGTAGATGGAAACAACGGGACCATCACAGAAAGCAGGGAGGGCTGGATTTCAGAGCCTGTCAAAGGGCTTTGTGATGAAAAAAGGGGGCTTATACTCCTTGCAGATGAAAAACTCTTTGTCTTTGTAAGCCCATGGCAAAAGGACAGGCTTTGTATTTTAACCGGAATCGATGCCTCAAACATCCTTGAGATACAAAGAAAAATCAGCCTTGAAAACACCCTCAGGCAGATTGCAAGGCTTTCAGGCGTCAAGTACGCCAGGGTATTTTCCAAAGAGGAGGCCTGCCGCCTTAAAAACGGCTGGGGCTGCCCTGAAAACTGTGATCACAAGAAAAGCACCAGGCTTCTTAACACGATGCAGGGTCCTGTGGTCCAAGTGGAATTTCCCATATCAAAAGACAAAATCCTCGTTCTTGGTATGGACGCCAGCACACTTGAAGAGAAACAGAGAAATATCTGGGCTCTCCTCATAATTTTTTCCGTGCTGCTTTTTGTCGCTGGAGGGGCAGTAACCTGGCTCCTTTACAAACACCAGAAAAATTACGTGCAAAGGCTTAACGAGTACGAAAAAAGGCTCCTGATGGAAAAACACGAGGCAAGCCTTGGACGCTCTGCCGCAACCATTGCCCATGAGATCAGGAACCCCCTTAACGCGGTTTCCATGGGCGTGCAGAGACTGCTTCTTGAAAGAAAAAGCCTTTCAGAATCAAACAGGGAGATGCTCGTTCTCATGAAAAGGGAGCTTGAGCGGACAGAGGCCATTGTCTCTGGCCTTTTGGAGTATGCAAGACCTTCGCGCGTGGAAAAGAGGGAGGTTTCCCTAAAGCCAATCATCAGGGAGGCCCTTGTTTCCGCCCAGGAAAGAAAAAACGCAAAAAACATGGCCGTCAACATGAAGACCAAGGATGAGGGAATAGTCCTTGGGGATGCGAAACTCCTTCGCCAGCTCTTTGAAAACCTCTTTGTAAACTGTTTTGAGGCCCAGCCTAACGGTGGTGAGGTAGGCATTGAACTTGAAAGGCAGGGAGATAGGGTAAAAATCCTGGTCTCAAACAAAGGAAAACTGCCCAGTGAAGATGAGCTTAAAAAGCTATTTGAACCCTACTTTACCACCAAGACGAAGGGCACGGGCCTTGGGCTTGCCATTTGCCAAAAGATTGTAAAGGCCCATGGAGGAAATATACGGGCGCAGGTCCAAGACGATACCTTCATTATGGAGATAACACTTCCAACGGGTGAGGGAAAATGAGCAAGATACTTTTGATAGATGACGAGCCTGTGCAGCGCAAAATACTAAGGGAGTTTCTCGAGGAAAACGGCTTCGAAGTGGTGGAGGCAGAAGACGGACAAAAGGGTATCGCCCTTTTTCAAAGGCAATTTGTGCCCCTGGTGCTTCTTGACCACAGGATGCCTGACATGAACGGGGACCAGGTGCTTGAGGAGTTAAAGAAAATCAACCCTCTTTCAAAGGTCATCATGATCACGGCCTACGGGGCAGTGGATACGGCAGTAAAGGTCATGAAGCTTGGGGCCGTTGACTTCCTGGAAAAACCCGTTGACCTCAAGGAGCTTTTAAAAAAGGTGGAAACACACCTTGAAGACGTGGAAATAGAGGAAGACGTTGAGGAAATATCCCATGAGCTTTCAGAAGTACCTGTAGACTTTCCCCTTTTTGTGGGAAAAAGCAGAAAACTAAAGGAGGCGGTATCCCTTGCAAAGAGGGTGGCAACCACCTCCTGGCCTGTTCTCCTTTACGGTGAGACAGGAACCGGAAAGGAGCTCATGGCAAGGCTCATACATGAGTTAAGCCCCAGAAAGGATAAACCCTTTATAGCAGTAAACTGCGCAGCCCTTCCGGAAAACCTCTTTGAAAGCGAGCTCTTCGGCCACGTAAAAGGCGCCTTCACCGGAGCCCACAAGGACAAGAAGGGCATGTTCCAGATAGCCAATAAGGGGACAATCTTCCTGGATGAAATAGGCGAGATGCCCCTCAAGCTTCAGGCAAAACTCCTGAGGGTCCTTCAGGAACACTCCATAACACCGGTTGGTGGAACCACCCCCATAAAGGTTGATGTCCGTGTAATCTCTGCAACCAACCGGGACCTTACGGAAATGATAAGACAAGGCGACTTCAGGGAAGACCTTTACTACCGCTTAAACGTGTTCGAGATCGAGCTTCCTCCCCTAAGAAAGAGAAAGGAGGACATACCAGAGCTGGTAGAGTTCTTTATAAAGAAATATTCGCCCAAACCCATGAAGGTGGCGGATGCGGCAATGGACCAGCTGGTAAAGTACAACTGGCCAGGTAATGTCCGTGAACTTGAACACACAGTAAAAAGGCTCGTGACCCTTAGCCGCTCAACCACCATAAGACCCTCGGACATCCGCTTCAAACCTCCAGTGGAGGAGATGGAGCTTCCCCAAGACCTTCAGGGGAAAATTGAAGCCCTTGAAAAACGCGAAATCGTATGCGCCCTTGAAGAGGCCAGCTGGGTGCAGACAAGGGCAGCAGAGAGCCTGGGAATAAGTGAGAGGGTCCTAAGGTACAAGATGAAGAAATACGGCATAAAAAGGCCGTAAACCAACTTCTATCCTGTGTTTAACCAAAAGTATAAACTCGCTGTGGGCCTGTTCATTTGACTTTTGTATTCCCATACCTAAAATAGTTGATAGGTTTTGGGAGGAGCTTGGACCCGGAAATGGAAGGGATGCCTCATGCTTTCTAGGATATGCAGCGATGGGCTTACAAGGGGATTTATTCTCACAACTCTCATCCTTCTTGGGGTGGGCCTTGAACAAGGCCTGTTAAACAGGACACCAAGCCAAAACCTCACAATCTGGTTTCTTTGTGGAAATATCTTGGGCCTTCCAGTAGGTGTGTACCTGTGGAGAAAACTCTACGCAACCACTCTTTTCCCTCTTTACTGCTGGCTCCTTGAGGGTATCGTCATTGTAAGTGCAGCCTGGAGGCTCGTAGGCCCGGTCCTTTTCATTTCTGGCCTGATCTTTGGAGTTCTTATTCTCCATATTTTCTTGTTGGGGAAAAGTCGTTCCCTTTCCTCGCTTATTCCCAGAGTGGGGGCAGCAATAATCACAGGAAACATTTTGCTCACACTTCTTGAAAGACTTCCCTGGCCCTTAGGACTTGCCTGGCTGGCCATAGCCCTTGCTGGATGGCGAATTACCCGCCCACCTCCAGAAGCCACCTTAGATGAAACCGGGCTGAAGAAGGCGATCTCTTTTCACGATGAAAAAACCAGAAGGCTTTCCTGGTTTTGGCTCTTCTTTCTATGTTTTTATACCCTTGGAGGGCTCTATTACTCCATTTTGGACCATGCCTATGGCCTTCCTAACCGGATGATATTTGATCTTGTTAGCCTTGCCCTTTACATACTAGGAATCCTGCTGGTTATTTTCACGCCTCGTAACCTGCTTCGATATACACCCTATCTTGCAGTAGCACTTATGGGCCTAAGCATCATTATCCAGATTTCTCCTGAGACGAGATCCCTTTATGCATATCCCCTAATGGATATTGGCTTTGGAATAATGGACTGCCTTTCCGTTTCCGTGATATTGGCCTTTTCGCAAAATCTCACTGAGGCTGCTATAGGCTTTGCTCTTTTTCCCGTCTCCATTGTATTTGGAATGCTTATCTCACAAAATATTACTCAAAATCCATTTAAGGATTACCAGTGGGCACTATCTGTCTTGTTTCTCACAATTATACCCCTTGGCTTTGCAGCCCGCCTCTTTAAGAAAACACAAAAAGAAGATAGATCCGCCACGTTACTGGCCCTGCCTCCTGCAGCCACCACCTCCTCGGAAAAAGTGACAGAACCTTCACCCTTGATGTTTTCGGCCCCAAACAACACTTCGCGACCACTCCCATCAAATACAGATCAATTGAACCTTTTAAGAATTGCAACAACCCTTGGCCTTTCTGAAAGGGAAAAAGAGGTCTTCATGGAACTTGTGCAAAACAAAAAACTCAAAGAAATTGCAGAGGATTTGGGGCTTGCAATTGGTACCATAAAGGCCCTTTGCAACAGGATATATGAGAAGGCTGGAGTGAAAGGAAAGAAAGAACTCCTTAAAACATTATATAAATAGGGCAGATAAGTTGCTGAATTTACCTATCTGCCCAATGGCTTATTAATGTCTTATCTCTATCTCTTTTATTGCAATACAGGGCAAGAACAAATCCGTCGTCCCGTCCGATCGGGCAGGCTTTACCAAAATTGCAGATAGATCACTTTCTTGTGGTGCAGTAAAATTGCCGCTGAATGAACCACCTTGCACGGTAAAAATGGTAAAATTCCCGTCACCACTATGATACTCGGTGCCACCAGTAATTATCCCGCCTTCGGGATAGCCCATTCGTCCGCAAAGTCCTCCTGCAGATACGGCAATCTTTGTTCCATCGGGTACCGTGTTACCTCGAGTATCCATGATATTTTTAACAATAAAACTTATGGTCTCCCCTGCTGTGGTACTGTTGGCTGCTTCTATTTCTGCCGTGTATGTGGTAGTTAGCGGTATTTCACCAATAATCGATGGTTGATTGCCAATCAGGCTATTATTCTCATCGGCCATTGAAAGGAGAATTGGGTCTGAAGAAATCTGCGCCAGTCCCAAAATATCCATGATATCAAGATCCTCAAAATAGGTGGCGGTTACTGAACCATTTTGCACAGTAAAAATACGATAGCTACTGTCTGAAGCACACTGCTCGCCGCCTCGAATCTGTCCGTGGCTTACACTAATTCCTACCCTTTGTCCATCAGGTAATGGATTGTTAGCAGCATTCCTGATATTACTTATTCTAATAGCAGCGGTATGATTTCCGCCATCTACAAAGATATAGTCAGGTTCAATGGTTACAGTATTAGCTCCAACAAGTGGAGAAACTAGGGTTATTTCTTTAACTGCAAAGGACGAAAACGACCCTATATGATTATTAGGCATAGCAACTACAGCCTGAAGCCTTGCGGTTTTTGTTTGCTGCCCACTAACTACAATGGAGCCAGTGCTGTATTCCCCTTCTACCTTGCCATTTTGGACTGTAAACACTTTGAATCCACTGTAATTGGAATTCTCACCACCTATGATAGAACCTCCTGCTGAACTTACAGGATGGCCATTATAGTTCGTTCCGTGATTCACGGCCGTAACTCCTACCTTCGTTCCATCGGGCACCAGGTTCCCAAGGGCATCACGAATATCTGTCAGGGTAAAGTGCACCGTATTGGCAGAGCCGTCTGCTATTACAGAGGCCTGGGACAGGATAAAGGAACCCGTGGATATGCCGGCAAGCTGTACTTCTGCAACAGATATGGCATTAAAACTCGTTATGTGATTCTGGTCGTTGGCAGGTACAAGCTGGATACGGGCTGTCTTTGTAATTCCAGGACCTAAAACAATTCCACTATCAGAATAGGTTACGGTTACCTTGCCATTTTGGACTGTAAATACCTTGAATCCACTGTAATTGGAATTCTCACCACCTATGATAGAACCTCCTGCTGAACTTACAGGATGGCCATTATAGTTCGTTCCGTGATTCACGGCCGTAACTCCTACCTTCGTTCCATCAGGCACCAGGTTCCCAAGGGCATCACGTAGATTTAGGAATGTGATTTGAACTGTGTTATTTCCTCCATCCGCAACAATGGATCCGGGTGATACAACAACTTCAGAGGCGTCGGAAAAAGGTGCCGACAATATTATTGGAGTTACTGCAAAGGACGAGAACGACCCTATATGATTATTAGGCATAGCAACTACGGCCTGGAGCCTTGCGGTTTTTGTCTCCTGCCCACTCACTACAATGGAGCCAGTGCTGTATTCACCTTCTACTCTGCCGTTTTGGACCGTAAACACCTTGAATCCACTGTAATTGGAATTCTCACCACCTATGATAGAACCTCCTGCTGAACTTACAGGATGGCCATTATAGTTCGTTCCGTGATTCACGGCCGTAACTCCTACCTTCGTTCCATCAGGCACTAAGTTCCCAAGGGCGTCACGAATATCTGTCAGGGTAAAGTGCACCGTATTGGCAGAGCCGTCTGCTATTACAGAGGCCTGGGACAAGATAAAGGAACCCGTGGATATACCGGCAAGCTGTACCTCTGCCACCGATATAGCATTAAAACTGGTTATGTGATTCTGGTCATTGGCAGGTACAAGCTGAATACGGGCTGTATTTGTAATTCCAGGACCATAAACAATCCCACTATCAGAGTAGGTTACGGTTACCTTGCCATTTTGGATCGTAAACACCTTGAATCCACTGTAATTGGAACTCTCACCACCTATGATAGAACCACCTGCTGAACCCACAGGATGGCCATTATAGTTCGTTCCGTGATTCACGGCCGTAACTCCTACCTTCGTTCCATCAGGAAGATTAAGACCAGTAAATGTCACTGGAAAGCGCCTGTCAGCCCCGTCAGCCAAAAGCTCCCTTATTCCTGCAAATATTCCCGTACCTGGTGGCCCGGCCTGGAGATACAATCCATCAGTTGCCACACCTGAACCGGTTTGTGCCTCCAGAATGTGAACCGTATAACCACCAGTATTATCACCGTAACTGTTATCATTGATACCAAGGTATAGTGTGCCGTCTTCCGGGGCAGTAAAGACCATGGGACCGGAACCTATAGCAAAAGGCTCCTCACTGTTGAATCTTCCAAGGAGTTCCATTTTTTGGAATCCATCGACCGCACATGAACTACTGCAAGTAGCGTATCCATCTGGTCCACTTGCGTGTGCTCCGTCATGGGCCGTACCTTCTGCTGAAATCACGACGGTTTGGCCTGCTGAAAGGGAAATGGCCTCTACACTAGTTGTACCATCTCCCTCACCCGCCCCATCAAACGGCATGGTTGCTGCGGGAACATATACAGTTGCCAGTTCATTTCCCGGTATGGGCTGTCCGCTAACCGAGGAGATGGAAAACTTCAAGACATGCTTTCCCTCAGTAAGATAGGGAGTCAGATCAACAGGAGAGCCGGATTGCGAAAGCTCCACAGGCTGACTGTCGTCCACCTGCAAGAACAGGTGCCCTGTCCAGCTCGGAGCTGTAGTAAGGTCCCAGGCACCAGATATGACAACATCATCTCCTTCAACATATTCCAGGCTTGTCTGAGCGAGATTCCAGGTACTGCTTACCCCAGCTACCACAAATTTATCTGTTATCTTGTAGGTTTTTGCCTTTCTCGGAAGGATTGTAACGTCAACCTGATTTACGCTATCTTTATCATAAACGCGGAGGGAGACTGGGCCAGATTCAGTGCCAGGACTAATCTCAGCGACTATCATACCCTTTGCCACAGAGGTAACTTTTAACTCCACATTACCCACAAATACATGATCGAGTGCAATGTTGTCAGAAAGGTTGGTTGCAAAAATCACCAAATGATCACCAACTCCAAGAACGGTCCTTGGAATCCCTGTAATCTCAGGAGGTTCTGAGGGAAGGCTAGATAAATCAGCAACCGTTACAGGCACTGTAACAACAGGCACACTAGGATCAGGAGTATAGACAATAACCAAATTGGTTTCACCAATACCTACCGCATGGACGATTCCATCCGGGTCAACGGTGGCTACTGACTCATCGTTTGATGAAAGCTGAAGTTCGTCGAATTGTCCTGTCCGGTATGAACCGTCGGACATCCTGTACATAATAGAGAGCTGTCTTGTCGCACCTGGCTCGTCGAAATCGATGCGAGACGGCGAAACTTCTATGGCAGTTACCCTTGCGCGAGCAAATGTGACAGAGACAGATACCGATGTTAAGCCATCATAACTAACGGTAATTATAGAATTGCCTTCTTGTTGCCAGGGTATTACAAGGCCAGATGATGTGACCCGACAAACGGCCGTATTGCTCGAAGAATAGTTCGCTATTGCAGTAATATCCTTGGTGGTTCCGTTATCGTAGTTCATGATTACCCGCAACTGGGCGTGATCGCTAGAGTTTGAAAAGTTTATCAGATTTGGGGATACAGAGAGGGAAACCGGGTGCCTAATAGAGACAGTTACAGGAATTTCTTTGATAATAGAGTCTGCCTTAACCCTTATAGTTGCAGAACCGTTACTAAGTGCAGTTACCCAGCCCGAACTTGAGACACTTGCTATGTTGGGCTGATCAATAGAATAGTTTACCCCCGAATAAAGATTTGAACTGGTTCCGTCCGAATAGGAGGCAACCACGCTAAGGCGTTTCTTTTCTCCTTTATCCTGGAAAACAAGGCTTCCGGGTGATACGGCAATATCAACAAGTCTCTTTGCATTCACATGAATAGGAATTACAACGGTATTAAGTCCGGGATAAGAGACAGAAAGTTCAGTGGAGCCATTTGAAATTGCCGTAACCGCGCCATTTGATGCGATTTTGGCAATGGAGGTATCTTCCACCACCACATCAACCGTTTGAGGGTCGATACCAAGGTCTTCTCCATTTGAGAAAACGAGAGAATAAGATGGTACAACCTGCTCACCTATCCTATTGAAATTGATTTCAGAAGGGTCAACATGAACCAAGGTAATGCTAGGAATGGTAAGAGTGACGGGTGAACTTCTTTTGCCGTCCGCGTCTATAACGTACAAGGTGACCTCGGAACCAGGATTACATGCAACCTTTATAAGAAAAGAACCAGACACGTCACTGCTCGAAATGAAAGTTACTCCACTAGATAACCGTGCCTCTATTTTGTGAAGGTAGGGTGACGCCCCTTGCTCCCCAATGATATTAAAAACATCCGGGGCCGCAGGTAGTATTTTAACCTTGGATGCATTTACGGCCTCTGGAGGGTTTGGACCTGGTTGAGGGGGCAAAAGAACTGTAAATTGGACCCCTTTTGTGGCAGTATTTCCACTCACATCAGTAGCCACAACCCTAACTTCATGGCCGCCTTGATTAAGGTCATCCGTACTTACATAGGCCGTGTTACCTGTAGCGAACGGGGTGCTGCTACCATCTAAGTAATAATTAATTGACCTGACCGTGAAATTATCTGTTGCAGTTACCTTAACTGGAAGCCCGGTGCCCTTTAGTAGTTGAACCGTGCCCTTTGGTTCACTGATTTCAAGGACAGGAGGAGATGTATCTCTTATCACAGTGAAGGAGGCATTTGCCTGGCCTTCGTTTCCCGAAGAATCTCTAGCTATTACAAGGAGTTGGTGCGTACCGGCGGAAATGGAAGACGTATCAACGTTACAGGCATACGGCGAAATATTCAGAAGGCATATACTTCTCCCGCTTCCATCGAGACGGAATTCCACATGGTCGATTCCGCCGTTGTCCGTTACTGCGGCAACAGCGCTCAACTTCTGGCCCTGCAAAACGGAATCCTTGTCAAGGTTCACACTTACCTGGGGCGGAACAGTATCCTCCTGTGCCAAGACGATATCCTGGACTGTCTCGGCTCCGTTTCCTGCTTTATCAATGGCACGAAACTTCAGTTCATGCGAAGAACCTGGCTCGAGCCCATTTGTGTCAATAGCAAATATGTAGGGATAAGAATCAAGGACTGACTGCACCTTTCCATCCAACAGGTACTCTACGCGGGCTATTCCAGAGCTGTCTTGCGCCATTGCTGTAATTTTAAAAAGTGATCCTGGGACCACACTATTTACATCTATATTTCCAGGAATAACTATGGATATATCTGGGGGAGTGGTATCTGCAGACAGTGGACTTGGGGAGGTCTTGAAACGAACTGACATCCCCGAAGCTATCCTCGTTCCATTTATATCGTAGATGTCAGGGGAAACCGTCAAAACATAAGTGGTATTATACGCCAGGGGCCCCTGATGGCCCAACGATACGGCCTCCTCACCCGAGGGAAGTGTCGTGAATCTCAGGAATGTGGGAACTATTTGTCCGTCCAAGGTCGAAAGGATTACAGTCGTACCCGCACTTCCAGTGGAAAGGGTGGCGTGATTAACTGGTTTTGAGAAAAATATGGTTGGTTCAGTATCCACTGCAACATCCTGTTCCCCATTAACTGGAACTATCCTAATGGCCGCCCTCTCACTAGGAGCCTTGCTTTGAGCCTCATAGGTACCCACGGCACAACTCTTTTCACCCACCTTTACAAAAAGCTGAAGGTTGCTTGAGGCACCACCTACACAAGAAGTAATTTCACCACTGACTTCTGGATAAACAGTAAATGCCTGGGTCACGGTCTGACCTGGAAGTATGTCTCCCAAATCGCGACTATCGATTTTGGGGCCGTTTTCGTCGTTAAATCTAAGATTTTTTCCCAGAGCAAGGGCAAGACTAGCGAAATTGGCAGGTATATCTGATGTATTTGTGATATTTACAAGGAGTTGGTAGGGCTTGTTTCTTTCTATATAGTCTGGGTGTTCAAGGACCACGGCAAGATGCGGTGGCCCCTTTACCTCTATTTGCGTGGAGGCACTGCCAGTTATGGGAACAGGCTTATCGAAACCAGGGCCTATTAGATTTCCAGCAAATTGCAACCTTATATCATAGTGGCCGATCCTATCGCCCCTCACAATCCACTTTTTCGATAGCTCATTTCCATGGCCTATATCTCCAAAAAAATTCTCTCCTGATTTCGGAGAAATGTTCGTCAACCCAGCAGGGACAAAAATCTTTGCCTTTACATCTTGTAAATCAAATATTTGTGACGTGTTCAGTAATAACAGTTTAACCTTGAAAAATTCCTTTAAGGTCTTTATCTTCCCATCGATTATTAGTAGGCCTGGTATTGGTGGCGGTGAAATCCCTCCTAAATCGGGTAACTCAAAGTCAATCATTTTCACAACGGGCTGTTGTTGATCATTTCCGCCGCCCCTACCAGAATCCTTTGGAAGTTCCACATGCTCTGAAACCACAACCTCGGTCTGCTTCCTGGCAACGTATCTGATCACTTTATACGGCCTGTTATTTACAGTAAAAACAACATCGAATTTAGTTACGTGATAATTTTCTGGGTTGGAAAGGTCTATGACACCACGGCGAACCAAATCATGTACTTCCGAAGTAGAAAGCCTTTCACTGGTCGCCTTTGCAACGACCACCTTGTCAAGACTTACCTGCGTAATTTCAATAGCTTCAGAGGTAGCTACATTGCCTGCATCATCTCTAGCACCTACCCGAAATATGTTCAGAGTATTGGGCTTTAATGGCACACTAAATGTAAAATTGCCACCATCTCCCTGAATTGTTTGAGATTTAGTGATACCACCTCCGGTAATGTCAACGTCGACATCTGCCAAACTATTATTTTCATAAGTAAGGTTGAACAATATTAAAAACAGAAAGAAAAAGACTGGACTAAAAGTTGAAACCTTTTCTTTTCTGTTTGTCATTGTTTTTCTCCTTTAATAACTTCCTTTAACAATTATTGATGGACCCTTAGAGTAAAGTTGTTGTTTACCGGAACCTTTATCGAAAAATAACCCTTGTCATCCGTGAAGGTTTCGATACCAAATTCTGGTATTTCAATACGTGCGAAGGATATAGGGATCTTCGTTACGATATCTACCACTATGCCCGCCACCGTAGCGTAATCACTACTATCTGTATCCACATACCGCGTGACAAGCCAGTGTCTATCGCCTGATTTTGCTATTATCTCTATTTTTATTCTGCCTTGATGTACGGTGACATTGGCATCAAACTGTCCGCCATTAACAGGACCCATTTTCACATGTCCACTATCGTCTTTCACGATCACATTAGAAATGGATGAATCTGTGACCATTCCCCTTATATCAACTGTCTGAGCCGTAGATTTGACGGTTTTGGGTGCAAAAAGGACTATAGGCGATGTCTCGCCGCACGGCCTATCAACAATATGGGGAATAACTATGTTTGGAGTCAAAACCGCGTCTGGAGCATTTGTTACCTCATCATGTCTGACCAGCCTGGCAACGGGTAATTCGATGCTTCTGACGATGAGTTTGCCTGCATCCTCTTGAGAAAGCTGCATGTTAAAGTCAAAATGTTTCGGATCACCCCATTCGATGGTGACATTGTCTGACGTACTGGAGTTGGGCGGTTCCAAGTAACATATTTGTGTGCTGTCACTAGATACTTTTATAATCTCATCACCCTTATCAGGATTATTGGGCTTTAAAATAAGTTTAACTGGCTTACTGTCATCAGGTTTTGGTAAAAGAATTCTGTCTCTGGATCCGTTACAATAATAGACAGGTGAGATTGCCCCATCTTTTTCAGTTAAAATGGTTGATGCATTAAATAGAGCAATCTCATTGCTGGCTATACTATAAGGCACTAATAAAGGAACCTTATGAATTCCATTATAATCAGCGACAAGCAAGTCCTCTTCGTCCGCACTACCTTCAATAGTAAAGGGATGATTAAAGTTGTATGGTAAAACACAGATATCCGAAGGACCAATTGATCCCCTCAGTACTAAGTCTGCTCGAACAACATACAACTTTCCTCGTTCAGAATCTGACAGGAAGAGATTTCCGGTATTGTCTAAGAAAATATCCGAAATATGTGCGAAAGGCAGTTCACCGGAATCGTTACTAAAAAGCCTATGGGAGTTACCGCATAACCAGAAGTCGTCAAAGAAATACACGTTGTCTCCCGAATTGACAAAGGATAATCCACTGTAAAGTGGGTGTTGTCTAATGTGTGAATCGGCCTCAATCTCATGATTGAATCGGCAAATAGTGTGTGCAACGTTTCTCTCTGGCCATTGTGGAGCTGGCTCTCCATACCGTCTGTCGAGCACCTTAAAGGACTGGTCAGCAAAATTTAAAATACCTATGCTTTCGCTATCTATATCTGGACCTGCTGAAGAAGAACTATTCGCACCGCCTCCTCTGCCTCCCGTGGCTAGAATGGAGTTTGCTGCATCCATCAAGGCACCAGGATTCGTATCGTTTGGAAGAGAAGCCCCCAAATTCAAATAAGAGCTTTTAAAGTAGTTGTACCAATCTCCCATTGTCATATCTATCAGGGAAACCGGGTTTGCATAATGCAGAACGGGACTGTAATAGTTTACAGTGCCAACCAGGTATCTATCTTCTGTTGTATGAATCTGTCCAGGAGTAATACGAAAGGGATCCTTGAAGCCAAATATTCTTCCTCCAAATTGATCCTCTGAGGCTGCGTTTTCAGTAAATAACCAGCCATTGCTGTCTATTGCCAACCCCTTGTTATGAGGTTTGGCAAAATAGGTATTGATAATGGGAGACCAGCCGTTAGGGCCATTTACGTAAATATATCCCAGTGATCCAATACTGACGTACTCTTTCCCATGCTCTGGATCAACGACTATATCAATATTATGATCATTGGTCGGCTGGGGGTTTACTACCAGAGAATACGGGCCAATCATGTCACTTTTTTGGAAAATCAATCCGTGGTATATCTCATCAGCCATAGTGAGCACATCTTGTAAGGCATTAAGTACATTTGCACCGGCTGGCAATGATGCCGATAAGAAACTCCATGCTATATTATTCCCCCAAGTCATACTCATAGGAACATAGCGGGAACGTCTTATGTAACTTCGTAGGAAATAACTGACGCCTCCTGGAGGTGGTGAATGATCCACGTAAAACAGGTGCCCATCCTCGGTTTTTTTGAAAAAACTACTAGGTTTTACTATCTTGGTTACCTTAGATGAAGAATCTTTACGGCTAATTTCATAATAAAATCTTGGCAATGTAGTTTGTTGCCTGTCCCCGGGGCTGGGTTCAAATATCAATATGTTATCAACGCCAAATTTTGTCTTGATACTCAAAATGCTTATTATGCGTGGCGGTTCAGGGGCACCGTACCTAATTAAGCTGTTTTTGAATTTGTCAAGAATCGGTTTATATAAGTATTGGACAGCTTTGCCAGCCATACCACTAATAACGCCCTTTACAATATCAGCACGGGTGTTCCAAATGGAGTATGTTTTTTCAACACCCTCTATTAAGAAGGCACGTTGTAAATCTTTATCTATGTAACTGGTATAAATATCAAATGCCATTTCTATTAAGGAGTTATCAATATAACCAGTAGCATAGTCCGCTAAAGCTGGATGAATGACCTCGTGCCAAGTAGTTCCAATGTCATAATATACGGTACCAGATTGGCCATTACTATTATCATCATTGTCTGCCAACATGATAAACTGGTTGTTGGAGTCAGAAAGGATACCTCGGTACTGTTCATCAAGGTTTGCAACCATTAATGCACTTGCGTTTTGTTGTGCAGTATTGTTTGAGCTGTAGGTTTCTTCAATGTATGTCATGAAGCTGTTGACTAATAGAAACATCTGCAGCGGATTCAGTGTGGTATCAATCGATAATTTAGGCGGTTGACTCGAGACGACAGATCCCTTGTTAAATACCAGGACAAATAGGGAGTTACCAGGTGCAGAAGGATCATTCCAGATAGTTTCAAGGCCCCTGTTGAACACGTCTAACCATGTCTTGTAATCTGGAGGTGAAGGATTCCAACTCACTACAGAATTAAAAAAGAAAAACGCATCACTCAGCCGGAATATTTCTCTGCCTATGGCCCACTTTTTGGCCATATTTTCTAAGCCGCTGTCTGTAAGGGATACTATCCCCTCACCGTCTATCTGTGGATTCATTTGGGTGCCATTTGCATCCATGACACCAATTTCACGTCCACCAACGGAAATAATGGAGTTGATAATAAGCTGCTTTGTTTCTTCTATGCTTGTTGGGGCTATCAATCTGTTGGCGCCTTGACTCAACACAGAAAGCAGGGTTGGGGTATTAGTCGACGATGGTGGGGCTGCCTTCCGCTCAAGCCTTATGGGAACGCTTGCAAAATCCAAGGTTTGGCCGTTTTCTCCACTTATTTTGTATTCTGTGGAGGCAAAGTTCCTGGCATTTATGACTAATGTCTGATCGCCTGCAGGTACGTTAATAATTGTAAAGGTCCCACTTGGATCGGTTTTGGTCTTCAGGTTGTAGCCCTTTATGGAAACCTCTGCTCCAGGTATTGGGTTTCCGTTTTCATCAACCACCTTTCCTGTAATGGTCAAGGAACCTGCAACAACGTTGAACGCCAATACACTCGTGGCTTCCTCTGCACCACTAACGGCGATTACGTGCCTGCCTCCTGTAGATGCAGAGCTATCTATTTTGATCCTTGCAATTATGCTTGTCTGTGAAGTGACATTGGCCTCAAGGACTTCGATTCCAGGTCCAAATGACAACTGGGTCGAATTTGCGGAAAAATGGGTATTCTGTCCCTTGATTTCCAATATCAATTCCTGACCCTGGGCACCACTTGAGGGAAGAATAGCAGTGATAATGGGAGGCACTTCAGGAGTTGTGGCATTGGAGCCACCTCCCGTACCTTTATTTACAGTACCCGAAATGACAACGGACTTCGAAAAGACAGGACTTGTGACCCGGTTAACATCAAGCCTTAAACCAGCAGCGGTAGCCGGTGCGGAAACCGTAAATCCTCCAATTTTTTTTAGACGCCCCCTTCCCATTCGAATGGTTACGTCTCTCAGGCCGGGTTCTGCGTCATCGGCAATTGTAATTGAAACCAAAATGGTATTTGGACTGGTCACATCAACATTTGATACCTGGATACCATCACCAAAATCAACGCGTAGTCCTCTGGACCTTAGGCGTACATTAGCCACCTTTATAGTGACGTTTTTCTGCTCACCTTGAAGGCCGTTTGCTGGATCTACATCCGTAATCATGGGGCTGGGGTATAGGGTATAATCAAGTGAATTGGACTGAACCCCGTCCACCTCAACAGTGACTTGCAAAGTTATGGGGCTGGTGTTGGGCTCGGAAATCACGTTTGGCGGTATGAAGAAAAGGACCTTGCCAAGGTCCTCGCTTCCAGTAACACCGTATACCCTTCTTACAGGTGCAAGGACACCATTGATAAACACCCTGTTTTGTTCCTGCGACTGGAGATCGAGGTAGCGAACAGTTGCAGTAACCGAGGAGCCGATCCTTCCCCGGTTTGGAGAAAGATTGATGAGAACGGGATCGGCAAATGCATAAAACGGGATCAAGATGGCTATTGCTATTATGGATAACAGGATTTTTACGAATACCTTTCTATTCATGACCCAGCCTCCTCCTTTAAAGCTCTTTGGGCATGGAAATGGCTATCGGGTAATTTTGACTTTCTTTCGAAAAACAATCCCTACCAAGCCAGAAGAGAGTAATATCAGGGTGGAAGGTTCTGGGACCGGGGCAGGTGGCTGACCCTCTGGAATGTTACCGTAAATAGAAGCGGAAGAACCGGAAACACCAGCTACATTGTTAACTGAATACCAATTGTCGGTGAATAACTCTCCTGAAACATCTAAGGTACCATCATAATAATAAGAAACACCGTTTTTTACGATTGATACGTTGTTTAAGTCTACTTTCCCGACGAATTTTAAGTCTTTTATGTATATGGAATTATAATTAGGATCGTAAAAAGGAATCAATAAATGTGTGTAATCCAAGTTCGGGTCATTTGAAATAACTATATTTATAAGGCTATCACCGGACGGAATACTTGAGACCCCTTCACCATCACTATAAGTGTCCGTATTCGAATCATGAGTATGAAAATATATATCGATATATGGATCAAGGTAGTCATCCGAATAATTTAGATCTCCTAAAATTAAATGATAATTGGCCATATTTGTCCCTGAGCCATCTTCGGCCAAGCTAAACCAAATTTCGCCATCATAAAAATCCACTCCTGGCAATAAGCCCCCGGTCGACCCAGTAGTGTTCACCACGTCAATCTCGCCATAATTATAACCCCAACTGTCTTGGTAGTTATTAAAGTCCAACGTCCCAAATTCAAAATCTAGCGCACATACCATCTGTTCTTGCACAAAACCGAATAAAAAGGCAAAGAATACCATACCAGCGATTAAAAGAGACTTGGCCTTCGTATCCATTTATCCCTCCTAAATATTTTGAGTCAAAGAATTCTTTTTGTTACTTTCTAGTTCGCAAATTCTTTACCAAAAAAAGAAGTTGGGCCGGTGATTTTATGACCATTTTTCCCGAAAAATCATAAGCTTACCCTTGTAAGCAGGAAAAAGAATCCATAAACTTTTATGGTTTACATGAATATTTTCTTTAAGATGGATTTCTTAGGAGGCAAAAAGATGACAAGCTATTGGAAAACCAAGAAGAAAACAGATGCTCCATACTTTTCGTTTTTTGTGTGAAAAATTTTTCCCTTTGTAGGTAAAAATTTACATAAGCCTTTTGTAAACTTAAGATTTTCACAGAAATGCGGTTATCCTAACCCTGGAAACATGGTTTAAAAGGCGATGAGCAAAGGCGGGGCAAGGCCCGGAACCAGGCCAAGGGAAATATCTTTATTGCGACCAGACCTTCCACTGATTCTGAAGTTACCCAGCCACTTAGACGACGCCATGCCGTTTCATCAATAATACCTTGGGCCCGGCGGATGCCAATCAGTGCTTGTACGGCTTTCTTGGAATTGGACCTAAAGTCAGCTTTCGGATTCTAACGCCATTTATGTCGCTATAAACAGAATAGTCTTGAATCGCCTGAATCCTGATTTTGTATATGCCTGCATGTAACCAATTCTTACCGTCTAGCTGTCCCACGGTCCACTGGAAGTTGTGGGTATCACGCCCTACATAGATGTTACCCTTCCAACTGTTCCCCTGCCAGATGGAGATCCTGATATTTCCATATATACCCGTCGAATTCCACCTGATAGGACATTTCGCTCCAATAAAAAGGGTAGCTCCCGAGGCAGGACTGATGGCTTGGATTTGGGCCGGTGCAGGCTTGTCTACGATTCTGAAGGCTATACTGTAGCCTGAAGCCTGGCCGTCAGGGGTTGAAATCCGAATTCTATATAATGCAATGGGAATGTTTGCCGGAATATGCCAAAGATATAATCCGTTGTTTGGCGCATTGATCGCTATATTTCTGACAAAGGAGTCGGTTTTACCGGAAACCAGGGAAATATTTACGCATCTTTCTCCTTCAATTCCGGTTTTACTCCATTTGATGGCATAGTTTACATCCCGATACCACTTCTTACAGTGGCTGTCCGGGTAGGTCACTTTGATATCTTTGGCTGCAAGGCCAATTCCACCTGTCAAAAAAAACGAAAGCAAAAATAAAACTGTTACTCTTTGCATCTCCTCACTCCTTTTCCTTCTTGTTCAAAACCTTCATCTGACGATTCCTTTTCCTACCTTTCAATTTTTAGTGCCAGGAAAGGCTGAAAAGGTTCAAAAAATTTCGTCCTTGTCTTGAAACAAAACAGGAAAAAGAGGGAGAGAAATATGCCTAGGTGCGTGCTGGATGTTATTTCAGGACTGGCCCATCTGCCTACACCATTTTTAAGACGCCTAAGGTGCAAAGAAGAAACGAATTAGTTAATGTCGTTCCATAAGGTATTGCAAATCTTTAACTGGAAACGCCTCGATGTTGTCGGACACCTTGAACCGCTCCTTGCCAGGATAGATTACAAATGCCCTTTGGCATTGTAATTCTCTGATACTGTTATAGAATCCCTTACTTGGCTTCGGTTTTAAGGAATATTTGACTTCAATAGCCCAAAGCTCGCCACCTTTTGTTTGAATAAGTATGTCTATTTCTGCTCCCCCATGCGTACGAAAATAGAAAAAATTACTTTCTGGATGAAGCTTTACCAGCTCTTCCAGAATAAAACCTTCCCAGGATGATCCCAGGATGGGATTGGAAAGCAGTGCATCCCTATTTGATATGCCCAATAAAGCATGGAGAATGCCTGAATCTCGAATATAGACCTTGGGCGCCTTAACAATGCGTTTTCTGATATTTGCATAATAGGGCTGTAGTTGTCTTACAATGAAGGTATCTTCTAAGATATCCAGATAATGCCTTACTGATGGAGCCGAAAGGCCAAGGCCTGCCGCAATCTTGCTTGCATTCCATAAGGCTCCATGCATATGGGCAAGCATGCTCCAAAAACGTCTAAGCCTTGAAAAAGAAATGCGTAATCCCAGACCGGGTATATCACGCTCTAGATAGGTGGTTATAAACGCCTGGCGCCATTCAAAGCTCCTGAGATCATCTTCTGCCAGAAAACTTTCCGGTAATCCGCCTCTTATCCAGAGTTTATCCAAATTGTCTTGGCCTACCTCGTGCAGTCCAAATGGCATGAGTTCATGGTAGACTATACGCCCGGCTAGGCTCTCAGAGGCATGTCTTACAAGGGTCGGAGACGCTGAGCCCAGGATCAGAAATCTGGAAGGCCGTCTATCTTGATCAACAAGTGCTCATAGAAGAGGAAACAGCGAGGGCATTCGTTGAATTTCATCAATAATAACCTGTCGATCGTGTAAAGGAGTGAGATATAGCTCCGGTTCCTCTAACTTGGCAAGATCCGAAGGAAGCTCAAGGTCCAAATAGACTGCGTCTGGACGAAATGATGAGGCCAGTACCTTGGCCAAAGTGGTCTTTCCTATCTGACGGAAACCTATAAGCCCCACCACAGGGAAACGCGACAGGGATTCACGTAGGGTCTTTAAAAGGGAACGCCCAATAAACATCCTTGAAAATTAAAAGTCTTTCTTTCAAATTTCGAGGTTTTTATCTCAGGATGTTACAGGCAAATAAATTGTCCTTCATGACCCTTTTAGACTCCGTTTGCCTCAGGCCCCTGTAGTAATAACCGCTCTCAGATATCGACGATATGTAGCACCTTTTCTTCTCAGAGAAATGAGAATGGTGGGCAAAATAACACCCTTAGTTATCTGCCTCTGCATAATTCCAGGATAGGATCACTGGCTGTCAATAAACAACAATGACACACAGCAGACACAAAAAAAGCCCTGATACCTTGAAGATACAGGACTTTTTGACTTCTATGAGCTATGTAAAACTACAATTTGGTGCCGGAGGCGAGAGTCGAACTCGCACGGCCCGAAGGCCACTGGATTTTGAGTCCAGCGCGTCTACCAGTTCCACCACTCCGGCACAGGTGCAACATTTGTTAACATCTTAGCCAACCAGTGTCAATTCCGTTAAAAAAACCTGTTGTCAACAAATAGAGTTGTCCGGTTTTATAGCAAATAAACTGTCCGGTTTGGCATGTGCTAATTTTTTTAGGGAACCGCCCCGCCGGAGGCATCCTGCTGACATGAAAATGTCAGGGAGCAA
>JALWNK010000022.1 GCA_026995935.1 Deltaproteobacteria bacterium | reverse complement strand
GAGCTATGCAGCCTGGTAACAGACATTGTAGTGAAATCCATTATCCACTTACTGCACCCAGCCACACCACTATGGCAAACAATTCAGGAAGTTAGATGAGGGCCAATACAAGTCCGAAAGTTGAGTAAACATCTTAACTACAAAAGTACGAAAAAATGTATAGCATCAGATTTCCACTTAAAGCTCTCTGTATAATTGTCTTTGTTCATTGGGCATCGGTAGTACTTGCTCATGGAGTTATGGGTAAAATCGGAAGGGGTGGTATCTTGATAGAGGCAATGTATGACACCGCCGAACCTATGAACTATGCCAGGGTAAGAGTCACCCCTCCAAATTCGAAAAAGGCCTTTCAGGTCGGTAATACCGATAGAAATGGACGCTTCTGCTTTCTTCCCGATAGCGTTGGCAAATGGGACATTGAGGTGACCGATGGCATGGGCCATAGACTGAAAATGACTGTACCAGTTGATGAACGGTTGCAAATCGCTTCAATGGATGGACCTAGAGGGCCAACAAGCCGCATTCGCTATTTTGAAAGGGCCTTGACAGGGATTTCTATAATATTTGGTTTTACTGGCATGTTCCTTTGGTGGAGGACAAGAAGGAGGGATTTCTCTCCTAACTAGCTGTAATTTAGGCAAAAAACATGTCTTTTTTTAAGTAAAGATATGGATTGGCCGCGTGTGCGTTTTTAAATTCGTTATTTCAACGAGTTGACGCCTAGCCGATGATATGTAAAATGAATTCTATTTTATACCTCAGGTGCCCTGCACGAGTTCGTGTGGGGATAATCGGGAAGTCCGGTGAAAATCCGGCGCTGGCCCGCAACCGTGAGTAGGGACGAAAGCTGTAAATAGGCCACTGTTACGTAATAGGCGTAACGGGAAGGCGCAGTGAGTAGGATGATCTACGAGCCGGGAGACCGGCCTGGGGGAGTAACGGGGTACGTGGACTTCGGCGCAAGTCCATGAAGACTGCACACCTTCTCAAAAGGCAATCCTCGTCTAACTCCTCCAAAATGCGACCACATTCATTAAGGCCTGCGTATTTTAAAAATATGACAGAGGAATTCTATCTATGGCAGATGCCCAGCCTCCTATACTTCTTAGTGTATTTGGGAGTACAAGGTCGAAAATGCCTTATGAGAAACTCCACAGTGCTGTAAAAAAGCGCTTTCCAGGCCACCCAACTGCCATCTCGTATACATCCAGAATGGTCAGGGAGATTGAAATAAAAAAGGAGAACGCCCCTGGTGTCCCTCCTCTCCCGAGCGAGGCCCTTGCTTCATTTCATGAAGAGGGTCATGACCATGCAGTGGTGCAATCAGTGCACCTTGTAGCAGGCCACGAATTCTACAGGATGTTAGACGAGGTGTTAGATGGCCCTTTACGTGTTAGCATAGGCCTTCCACTCCTTTGGTCCTACGAAGACTACTACAAGGTTGCCCAGGGATTAATGGAGGAATTTTCTCACCATGGAGAGAGGCAGGCCATTTGCTTTATAGGCCATGGCACAGACCACGCAGCATGGACCGCATACCCGGCCCTTGAAATGGTCATGAGAGATCTCGGTTTTAAAAATGCATTTATTGGGGTGATAGAAGGGGAACCTGGGATCGACTATGTAACTGAGAAAGTTCGGAAATCCGGTTATGAGAAGGTGCTCCTTGTATCCCTTATGCTCGTCTGTGGTGTCCACGTAATGGAAGACATCTTGGGCAATGGTTCTGGTAGTGAGTCCTGGAAGGAACGATTTGACGGCCTAGGCATTGAGGCTGAAGTCATGACGAAAGGTCTCTTAGAGCTCGATACCATACAAGAGATCTTTCTTGGCCATATTGAGGATGCATTGGATCTCATTCCAATAGGGAAGAGGTGATCAGGGCTATGGATGCTACACACATATATGATCTTTTGACAAAGGGAGGGCCTCTGGTATGGCCAATTATAGGCTGCTCTATACTTGGGTTGGCCATCTTCTTTGAGAGGTTTTATTTCATTTCGCGGCTTAGGAGGTTGGACAGATATCTTCTTAAGATATTGAAAGATGGGAAAATCCCAAGGCTGGGTGCATTGGCAAAGCAGGACAGCCCCCAGAGGAATGGCCCATTTGCAAACATGTTCCTCGATGCGCTTAAAATGGACCCAAGAGATAAAAAGGGCCTTGAGACCATTTTCGACTACCATATAGATGCCACCATCTCCATGACCTCTCGCGGGCTCGACATGCTGGCAACCCTTGCGGCAATAAGCCCACTCCTAGGCCTCTTGGGCACTGTAACAGGCCTAATAAAGGCGTTCATGGTCATAGAAAAAGCGGGTGGCCAAGTGAATGCACACAGCCTCGCCGGCGGTATATGGGAGGCAATGCTGACTACAGCCGTAGGGTTGAGCGTGGCCATACCCCTTATGGTATTCCACAAGATACTAACTGCACGGATCAGTGGACTAGAGGATGAGCTACATCACACGGCCTTCACCTATATGATAGCACTTTGGCGTGAAGACACAGAGGAGACGAGACCATGAGAAGGCTCAGGGGAAGGAGGCACGTCTTAAGGGCTACACACAGCATATCCATCCCCATAACACCTCTCATAGACATCGTATTCCTCCTACTCATCTACTTTATGCTGGTCAGTAACTTTATTGAAGAACAGCAGTTTTTAGTGAATCTCCCTCCAAGTTCCAGGGGAGAGACCCAAACCAAAGGGCCGATAGTGGTAGCCCTAAAAAGGAATGGAGATCTCTTTATTGATGGGAGACAGGCTACCGAAAATGGAATCCGAAAGCGCTTAGAGGGGCTTTCGCCCAGAGCCAAACAAGAAGGTCTTGAATTGCGGGCTGAAAAGGATGTAGCTGTTGAGCGGGTAGTTAAGATCATGGACATGGCCAAGGAAGCAGGTATTAAAAAGGTGATGATCTCAACCCAAAGGGACACTTCCTGAAAATTTACTCATCCCAGTTTGAAGGTAAATGGATTAGGATCCATGTATGAAACAGATATAAAGGCCAGGTTCTTGCTTTCCATATTGGTTTCATTTGCGATACATGTCTTTTTTATGTTCATTTCCTTTGACGAAAGGCCCAAGGAGACGAGACCCCATGGAATCGAGATTGTCCTAGGAGGAAGGGCCTTTGCAATAGAGTCAAACTCCCCCAAAAAAGAAGAAAAAGAGAAAAATGCAAGGGAAAAGAAGAATAAGAAAAGGGCTAGACCCAAAAGGATACGCCTTAAGGAAGCAAAAAGAGAGATTGAGAAGACCCATGTAAAAAAAGCCCTGCAGAAAAGGGATACCGCTAATAAAGGGGCAATCCAGAAACTAGCTGCCCCCATTAAAAGGCTAGAGAATAAGCGAACAAAGAAGAAGGGTAAAGCAGTAAAAGGGCCCAAACAAAAGAAGAAATCGACAGCTAAAGAAACTTTTCCACCATCTAAAAGGCGCCCAGGCACCTTAAAGAGGATTGATCGTGCCGGGGCAACCATCAGTCAAAAGGGCCTTAGAGACTATCTCAGCAAGGTAAGAGCCATAATCGAACAAAACAAGTCTTATCCGTACAATGCACGCATATTTGGTAGAGAGGGAGAAGTGATGGTTTCATTTCTCATAGGAAGTGATGGGACTATATTAGATACCTCCATCATAAAGCCTTCGAGATATAAAGACCTCAATCGGGCAACAATCAAAACACTTGAAAGGTCGAGTCCACTGCCTCACCCACCAAAGACACTCTCGCCTCCCGTCAAGATAGAGACCACTCTCAAGTTCGAGATCCAATAAAGACGAATTCCTAACCAGATGACCACTTGTCCCTGAGAGGCCGAAAATATTCAACCCGGATAAGGCTAGCCGGTTTACAGGCCGTAGGTGTAAAAAATAAAACCCACCAGTTATAGTCAGTGGGTTTTATTGAATTTTTTCTGGTGCCCCCGGCACGATTCGAACGTGCGACACCAGGATTAGGAATCCTGTGCTCTATCCCCTGAGCTACGGGGGCCAAGAAAATTTGCGTGCAACTGTTAACACGAACAATCAGTCCATGTCAAGGACACGTTAAGGGCCCTTGAGACCATAAATAACAAAAGGGCGCCTGGGTTATGCGCCCTTTTGTTGTTTTAAAGACCTGCCTTTTTAAGCTCCTCTATCACCCTTCTCTGTTCCTTTGTCAGGCTCTTTGGCACATCAACCAGGACTCTCACGAAAAGGTCATTCCTTGCGCCAGTGCCAGAGGGAAGTCCCTTGCCCCTGAGCCTCATCTTCTGACCACACCGTGTACCTGCAGGAATCTTGAGTTTCAGGGTCGTCCCGTCTATACCAGGGACATCCACTTTTGTTCCGAGGCATGCCTCTGAAAACCTGATATACTTGTCGTGTACGAGGTTCCCGTCCTTGTCGAAATAGAACCCTGGCGGAAGGGAAATGTTTACCCTTAGATAGAGATCACCCCTTCCTCCTGGTCCTTGCACTCCCTTTCCGGGAACCCTGATCTTTTTCCCCTGTCCGATTCCCTTAGGTATGGTGACAGATATCTTTTCCGGGAAACCCCCTGTCTGGAGGGAAATTATCTTTTTGTCTCCATTAATCACCTCTTGTGGGGTGACGTAAAGATCCAGGATCACGTCCTGTCCCTTTGGCTGGGGCTGCTGATATACAAAACGATCTCCATGGGGATGGGCCCGGCCTGCACGCCCATAATCTGCACCCCCTTGGGCAGAGAAAAGGTCATCGAATATGGACCCCATTCCGCCTCCGCCGCCAGAGGAAAAAATGATCCTGGTAAATCCATCCCCGCCAATGCCAAGGTCCTGAAAGATGGAAGAAAAGTCGAAATTCCTGAATATGTCTTCCTGACTGTAGTGCCTGTGAAACTCCTGTGACCCAAAGGCGTCGTATTCCTTGCGCTTCTTGGGGTCACTCAGCACGGCATAGGCCTCGTTTATCTCCTTGAACCTCTCCTCTGCCTCCTTATTCCCCTTGTTCTTGTCAGGATGATATTTTAATGCAAGCTTCCTGAAGGCCTTTTTTATCTCTTCAGGGCTTGCATCCTTGGATACTCCCAATATCTTGTAGTAATCTTTTGACTGAGTCATCTTTAACCCTTACCTCTTTAAACTTTTGTTGTATTAAACTGACTTATTAAAGGAAAATCGTCAGGTATGAACCATATTAAACATTAAGGTCTGCCTTTACAAAGTCAAGGATTTGACGCCACATGAATATAGCAGTTTTTGAGCCAGCATCCCCTTCTGACCCCCAGAAAATAAGCGAGGCAATGGCATTTTTTAGCCGAGAGTTCCCTGGGCGAAAAGTGCCTTCATTTTCCCTTTTCGGAGAAATTGGCAAACAAAATGAACACCTTCCCTACCTTTCCTCGTCAGATCAGGTCAAGGCACGACTGTTCCAGGAACTGGTGGCTATGGCAAATCAAGACATAATCATGTTTACCCGTGGTGGCTATGGAACCCTGCGCTGGCTTGGCATGGTGGATTTTGACAGACTTTTCAATAAACTTTGCAAAAAGGTTTTCGTGGGCTTTAGCGACACGACATTTCTTGCCTCAAAGATCGTAAACCTTGGACATACCTTTCTGCACGGCCCCATGCTATCCACGCTGAAAGCTACAGATATCAGAAGCAGGATGTCCCTTTACGAGTTTTTGCTCACAGGCAGGCTTCCAAGTCTAAAGGGCAGGCCCCTTGTTTCAGGCACATGCCAGGGAAAGCTTATTGGCGGAAATCTGACGTGCCTTTGTCACACAGTAGGTACGCCCTTTGAACCAGAGTGGGAAGATTCAATATGTTTCCTGGAAGACTGCGGCGAGGACATCTACAGAATAGACAGGATGCTCACACACCTGATTGAATGCGGGGCCTTAAAAAAGGTCTCAGGCATAGCCACGGGCTCCTTTGTGCTCAAAAGGGAAGAGGCCTCAGTAGGGAAAAGGCTCAATTCTCTGATAAAAGACAGACTATACGACCTTGGAAGGCCTGTAATTACGGATATTCCAGCCGGACACGCCAGAGAGAACATGCCACTTCTTTTAGGAAGGAACTATAAAATAGAAGGAAAAAGGGGCCTTCTTTTGCCGGACTAGTCAGAAGTAGTTTCTAAGGGCCATTGTCTTTACGTTATGCTCAAGGGCCTCTATGAGACAAAAGGCCTCTTTCAGGTCTTTCCCCCATGCCACAACTCCGTGGGCCTTTAAAATAAAGACCCTGTTTTCTGCCGCCGTCCTTGCTGCAGCCTCGGCAAGCTCAACGCTTCCAGGAGGGGAAAAGGGTACCACCTTGACCTCTGGAAAAAGGATTCTTCCTTCTGCCAGAATACTCAGATCAAGGCGATCCCTTTTCAGGCTTGCTGCAGTTGTCCATGGTGCATGGGCATGAATTATGGCCCTTGCATCCCCTATCTTCTCATAAATTGCCAGGTGCATGGGCACCTCGCTTGAGGCCTTGGACGTCCCTGCCCCTTGCCTACCCCTATTATCCACCACTATCAATTCCTCAGGACCCATGAGCCCCTTATGGACCCCAGATGCAGTAACAAGAACTCTGTCATTATCAAGCCTTACACTGAGATTTCCATCTGCCCCTGCAACCAGTCCTTTTTTATAAAGCAGCCTTGCATACTTTATAATTTTCCTGCCAATCCCACTATTTTCTTGAAAGCAACCTGTCATGCCGTGCCCCCTTCTTGTATGAGTCAGCTTGACATTTTCACCTTAATGAATTAATGAACAATTTTAATGGTAATATGTTTTTCTTGTATGTAGGGAGTACAAAAAAATGGAGGGAGTTGCCATGAAAAAATTTTTGGGAATTTTGCTGTTCCTTGGTCTGGTTTTTCCAGCCGGGGTCTTTGCAGGAGGGTATGCATCCCCTAGTACGGACCAGCTCTTAAAAAAGATTGAGCAGTTAAGCCGTGAGCTTGCTCAGGTAAAGAAGGAGCTGAAGGAGGTCAAAACAAAGGGAACCAATGCTGCCCTGCAGAGGGAGCTTGAGGCCCTTAAGTCCAAACAGGAAGACACTGCTGACGATCTTGATGACCTTTCAGACCAGTTTGAAGACATGATGACTAATGGGGTGGGCCGCTTTGAGGTATTCGGCGACTATCGTTTTCGTCTTGATTCAACAAGGGCACACGCCAGGTCTTATTACGATGCCATTGAGCTTGGAAGGTGGATGCAGGGCGGCATGCAAGGCCCAATGCCTTCCAAGAAAGAGGCGGATGATTTCAATAACGACACTCTGTACACCAACAGGCTGCGCCTTGGCCTAAAGGTAAAGGCCACTGAAAACGTCACCTTCAAGGGAAGGCTGACCATGTATAAAATTTGGGGAATGGAAAGTTCTGCCAAGACGGCATATCCCTTCGGTGGCAACGGGTTCATGTGGGATCCAAACATCAGCCGCCGTCCCAATGACAACACCCTCAGGGTTGAAATGGCCTACGTAAACTGGACAAATATAATGAACCTTCCCATATGGATATCTGTAGGAAGGCGTCCAACCGTGGACGGCCCCCCTGCCCAGCTCAGATACAACTACGACAGCCGTTATGCCACCCCTGTAGCCCTGGGTGTTGACTGGACCTTTGACGGTGCAACCCTCGGCTACATGTACACCAACCCCTGGCCTGGTAAGATACGTATCTGCTACGGCCGTGGTTACGAGGCAGGCTTTGATTCAAAGGACAATCCCACGGCAGGCCTTGATGACACCGATCTCTACGGATTCAGTTGGGATATCATAAACGACACAGAGAACCACAGGTTCGCCAACCTCCAGTTTTTCAGAGCAGCTGACATTCCCGATCTCATGGAGGGCAGGAGTATTTCCAGCAACACCATGCCATTTGCAGGCATGACAACGGGCACACCTGAAAGGGTGGATGCCACGTCAGACCTTGGTGATATCTACCATGCAAGCTTTGTTTATATGGATAGGTTCCGCGGAATAGACTGGTTTGTAAGTGGAGGTCTCAGCCGTACGGACGACAGGGGCAGAAACTTCATGGGATACGGCCTTCTTACCGATCCCACCGATACCACCAAGCAAAACCACTGGGGTTGGGCTGCATACGCCGGTCTTAGGATTCCAGTGGAAAGCCTTAGGAGCAAGATCGGTTTCGAATACAACTTTGGCTCCCGCTACTGGATAAACTTCACACCTGCTGCTGACGATCTCTACCTCAGCAAACTTGCCACACGTGGACACGTGGGCGAGGTTTACTGGATATGGGATGTGCCTGCAGGAGAGGCAATTTCCAAGTACGCCAAGGTATTCATGAGGATAGGCTACCAGTACTACTGGATAAACTACACTGGAAGCGGAAGCTGGCTCGGAAAGCCCTGGGATGTTGACGACGTGGGCAAGGATCCAAGAATGGCCCAGTTCTTTGCCCCTGTGAACCAGATGGACAACATCTATGCAACCTTCGAGGTCTACTTCTAAAAGGACCTGACAGGAAAAAGACGTGAAACCAGGAAGGAGGGGGCTTGACCACCTCCTTCCTTTTTTGTTTAAAAATTGCACCTAAGTGGAGGAAAAATCATGCCAATATACGAATTTCAGTGCAGAAGTTGCGGTTACGTGTTTGAGCTTCTTCTCATGTCCAAAGAGGAGATGGGAGACGTCCGCTGTGCCAAATGTTCAAGCCCGGATGTGGGTAAGCTCATGAGCGCTGCAAATATTGCAAGCGGTCAATCCAAAGGCACCTCCCCTTCCAGTTCCACACCGTCCTATACCACCAACCAGTGTCAGTCAGGAAGCTGCACCCAAATAAACCTTCCCGGACATACAAAATCATAAAAAAGGCCCTTGGCCATCTCTTCCGAAAGGGCGGCCAAAGGGCCTTTACTTACTTCCTTACCTCTCCTTTACCTTTTTACATGTTGACTATCTTCTCATAGGGCCAGGCAACAAGGCCGCCATCCAGCAACCATATCTTTCCCGGATCAAAACCCTCTGCCTCAAGCATCCTTGCCGCCTCGTAACCCCTCAGGGAAATCTTGCAAAGACATATTATCTCCTTGTCCCTGGGAAGCTCTGAGGCCTTTTTCCTGACCATTCCCAAAGGAATATGCACAACATTTTCATAGGGAAGCCTCATCTGTTCCAGTTCCTTGGGAGTCCTTACATCCAGAAAGATAAAATCATCTCCCCTGTCCAGCTTTGCCTTTACTTCAGCAGGCGCATAGGACCTTATGAGCCCGTCCCTCTTGTTCTGGATGACATTTGCCGCAACGATGAGATTATCAAGTGCTGGTGAAAATGGAGGAGCATAGGCCATGTCTGTTTCAAAACAGTCGTCAACGGTACCACCAGACTTTAGTATGGCAGCGACAGTATCAACGCGGCTAAGCACCTCTCCAGGCCCCAGTATCTGCACACCAAGAAGCCTGCCACTGTATTTTTCTGCAACCATCTTAAGATGAATAAGCTTGGCATCCTTCATGTAGTGGGGCTTATCAGGTGCAGGACAAAGGCTTGTTAGCACCTCCATTCCCTCATTCCTGGCATCCCGTTCGGTAAGCCCTGTTCTTGCCACGTTAAATCCCAGGATGTTGCAGACACCTGTCCCGCATATCCCTGAAAACGTGGAGTTCCATCCCGCAAGGTTGTTTCCGATTATGCGGCCGTGCTTGTTGGCCGTTGAACCCATGGGCGCATACATGGGTTTCCCAGTAACGATATTGTAGGACTCCACACAGTCACCGCCTGCGTATATGTCAGGATCTGATGTCCTTAAGTGGGCATCAACCTTTATTCCCATGGGGCCAGTCTCAAGCCCAGCATCCTGGGCAAGTTTAATATTCGGCCTGAAACCGATTGCAAGAAGAACAAGATCCGCCGCTATCTCCGTCTTTTCGGTCTTCACCTTCTGAACCCTTCCGTTTCCCTCAAAGCTTGAAACCCCGTCATTAAGATGGAAGGTAACACCCTTTGACGTAATGTGTTTCATGAGGGGGACTGCCATCTCCTCATCAAGAAGGGCAGGCAGTACAAAGGGAAGTTTTTCTACCACATGGACATTGAAACCCGCATTCAAAAGTGGCTCGAGACACTCCATGCCTATAAGGCCTGCACCAACAATCACAGCATTTTTCCCAGGGGCCTCCTCCATGGCCTTCTTGAGCCTGACTCCGTCGGTTAGGGTCTTGAGACAGTGGATTCCTGCAAGGTCTATTCCAGGGATTGGAGGCCTGACTGGGCTGCTCCCAGTGGCAAGTACAAGTTTGTCGTAGAAAAGTGTCTGCTCAGAACCGTCCTTAACGTTTCTTACAAGCACCTCCTTCTTTTTTCTGTCTATTGAAACAGCCTCGGTGTTTAGGAGCACGTCAACGCCCTTTACGGCCTTAAAGAAGTTGACGTCCCTTACCACCCCAACCGGAGTTGTGGTAAGATCCTTTACGTCTGGCACCTCTCCTTCCAGGTAAAAGGGAAGACCGCAGGCACCGTAGGAAATCTCTTCACCCTTTTCAACGATGATCACCTCTGCAGATGGATCAAGCCTCTTGGCCCTGCACGCCGCCTTGGGGCCACAGGCCACCCCTCCTATTACCACAATTTTCCTGCCCATCATGTGCCTCCTTGTTTTGTTTTGTTACATACGCTCACTTACTTTTATATCACCACTAATCACTGTTGAGAATGGGCACAATAATTTTTGTCGTTTGCTCAAAAAAAATATTGACACCCAGACGGGTTATTCCTAATTTTCTTTTTGTTAATGCTGATACTTTGACTTCTTTTTTCTTATAGAACTTGGTATTTGGCTAAACATGCCCATATGCCCACATAAAGGAGATAATCCGTGAAAATCGCAATAAGCTCCACAGGAACCACCATGGAATCAAACGTAGACCCTAGGTTTGGGAGGGCCAGCTACTTTGTTATCGTTGACCCGGAAAATTCACAAATAGTGGATGTAATAGACAACCGTGCCTCCCAGGAGGCCGCCCACGGGGCTGGCATCAATGCGGCAACCATGGTTGCCCAATCTGGGGCAGAGGTGGTCCTGACCGGCAGGGTTGGCCCCAAGGCCTTCGCTATACTTCAGGCAGCAGGGATAAAGGTAGTATCCGAAGTTTCCGGAACGATCCAAGAGGCACTTGAGGCCTTTCGTTCAGGGAGCGCCGAATTTTCTCATGGTCCGGATTGCCATGCCCACACTTCGTCTCCCTCACCAAGAACCGGCTGGCAGGCAGAATCTGGCCAGGGGAAAAACAGGGGTTGTGGATGCCAGGGTAAAGGCAAGGGGAGAGGAAGATGAAAATAGCCGTTGCCAGCGGAAAGGGTGGCACTGGCAAGACTACTGTGGCTGTTTGCCTTGCCTTGTCATCAGGGCAACCGGTCACCTTTGTTGACTGTGATGTGGAGGAGCCAAACAGCCACATTTTCCTGCGCCCAGAAATAGAGGGCTCGAGAAAATTCCATCTCCCAGTTCCAGGTATAGACGAAAGCCGTTGCAACTATTGCGGAAAATGCCGTGACATTTGCAGGTTCAACGCCGTAACCGTATTCGGGAAGACTATTATGACATTTCCGGACATGTGTCACTCATGCGGCGGATGCTTTCTTGTCTGCGAACAGGATGCGGTCCGGGAAGAAAGACGCAACATTGGGGTAATCGAATGGGGAAAGGCAGGAGAAATTGACTTTTTCCAGGGTAAACTGAGAATCGGAGAGGCCATGTCCTCACCTTTGATAAAGGAGGTGAAGAAACAGACCCTTTTTGAGGAAAAAAAGGGGCTAACTATTCTTGATGCACCTCCTGGCACATCCTGCCCTGTAATAAAGACGGTAAGAGATACGGACTTTGTAATACTTGTTACTGAACCGACACCCTTTGGCCTTCACGACCTTAAACTTGCCGCCTCCACCATCTCAACCCTTGGCATTCCCACGGGCGTGATAATAAACAAGTCAGGGGTAGGGGACCTGGGTGTTAAAAACTGGTGCAAGGACCAGGGCCTGCCCCTTCTGATGGAGATACCCTTCTCCAGGGAGGCAGCAAGCGCCTATGCCAAAGGGGTTCCCATTGTAGAAGTTGAGCACGGGCTAAAGGAGAAATTCAACGAACTCATAGAGGAAATTTCAAGGTGAAGGAACTTCTGATTCTAAGCGGAAAAGGCGGTACAGGCAAAACAACTCTAACAGCGGCCTTCTCCTCACTTGTCACGAGCAGGTTACTTGCAGACTGCGACGTAGATGCAGCGGATCTTCACATTATACTTCGCCCTGAAAGGACAGAGACCCACGACTTCGTCTCTGGGGTCAAGGCGATGGTCAACAAGGACAGGTGCACGGCATGCAACACCTGCGCGGAACTTTGCAGGTACGATGCCGTTATAATGAACGAATACGCAGAGGTGGACGATTTCTCCTGCGAAGGCTGCGGCGTCTGCGCCCACTTTTGTCCAGAGAAGGCCATAGACCTTGAACCCAACCACTGCGGATACTGGTTTGTTTCAAGCACCAGGCATGGAACCCTGATCCATGCAGAGTTAAAGCCAGGGGAAGAAAATTCCGGCAAGCTTGTCTCCCTTGTAAAGCAGAAGGCCAGGGAAAGGGCGGAAAAAGAAGGTGCCAAACTCATTTTAGTGGATGGCCCTCCAGGTATTGGGTGCCCTGTTATCTCATCCTTTTCTGGAGCAGACCTTGTTGTAATCGTGACGGAACCGACGGAATCTGGCTTACACGACCTTCAAAGGGTGATAGAACTCTCAAAACATTTCAAGGTCCCGGCAAAGGTTGTGGTAAACAAGTGGGACCTAAATAGGGAAATCTGCGCCCAGATAGAGAATTTCTGCCAGGACTCAAGGATTGAACTGGCTGGGAAAATTCCCTTTGACAAGGCAGTGGTTGACAGCCTGGTGGCCGGCAAAACCCTTTTTGAATTTAAGGATTGCAAGGCAGCCCAAAGTGTAGCAAATATCTGGCAACAAATCCAAAAAAACCTATAGGAGGAAAAAGTGAGCCAGAACACACGAGAAGAAAAGAAGACGGCAAACCCTGTACTTAATGAACAGGATGAGAAAATAAGGGAAAAGCTGTCTCAGATCGAACATAAAATCATGGTCATGAGTGGAAAGGGAGGCGTTGGCAAAAGCACCGTCTCCATAAACCTTGCAGTGGGCCTTTCCCTGCAAAATTTCTACGTGGGCCTTCTGGATGTTGATATTCATGGACCAAATGTGCCCAAGATGCTGGGCCTTGAAAGGGGAGAATTACAGAGAAGGCCTGACGGCACAGTGGGCCCAGTATACTATTCGCCAAACCTCAAGTTCATGTCTGTAGAACCCCTTCTGCCGGAAAAGGATTCGGCAGTCATGTGGAGGGGGCCCATGAAGATGTCTGCCATCAGGCAGTTCATCTATGATATCGAGTGGGGAAAGCTCGACTATCTGGTCATTGATGCGCCTCCAGGCACAGGGGATGAACAGATGACTGTGGCCCAGACCATTCCCGATGCATATGCAGTTGTCGTCACGACCCCTCAGGAGGTTGCCCTTTTGGATGTGAGAAAGTCCATTTCGTTCTGCAAAAAGGTGGGCATGCCCATTATCGGAATTGTAGAAAACATGAGCGGCATGATCTGCCCCCATTGCGGAAAGGCCATAGACGTATTCAAACGAGGCGGCGGAGAGAGGCTTTCAGAGGAAACAGGCATACCCTTCCTGGGCAAAGTCCCTGTGGATCCGCGAATCGTTACCACTGGAGATGCCGGAAAACCCATCCTTGCAATGTATCCAAACAGTCACACTGCAGAGGCCTTTGAAAGGATCTGCCAGAACGTGATAAATGTTACCCAGACCATGGCCTTGAGGAAAAAGGAAGAAGAAAAAAGCCAGGAGGAAAAGTCATGAAGGTGGCAATACCTGTAGAAAACGGCCTTCTGTGCAGCCATTTTGGCCATGCACCACAGTTTGCCATTGTTGAAATAGAACAAAACAATGTCAAGGCAAGTTCCCTTAAGACTCCGCCTCCCCACGAACCAGGCGTGCTTCCAAGGTGGCTCAAGGAACTGGGGGTCAGCCACGTAATATGCGGAGGCATAGGGGCCAGGGCAGTGGAACTCCTTAACCAGGCTGGCATAGCGGTCACTGCAGGCATAAGCCCTCAGGACCCGGCCAAAGTGGTTGAGGCATTTTTAAGCGGAGGGCTTACGGGGATGAGCGGTCCAACATGTTCAGGCCATGAGCACGGACACGGGCACAGCTGTGCCCATTAGGATCCGAAGGAGATATAAAAATGCCCATCTATGAATACGAGTGCCAAGACTGCAAAAAGGTTAGCGAAATACTCGTATTTTCGTCCCTTGAGCCTGAGTGTCCACAGTGTGGCTCAAGGAGCCTCAAGAAAATCATGTCTCCCACCTCTTCGCTAACAGGGCACAGCCCCGTCTCCATGCCTGGCCCCAAGGATACAGGATGTTGCGGATCACGCCCAGGGCTTGCCCCTGGATGCTCAGGGCCTGGTTCTTGCTGTGGCAAGAATAGATAGATGGGTTGATAAGTTATCGTAAAGCCTTGTCAAACTCGGAAAATCAACTGCTAGAGGGCCTTGAGGCCCTCTACTCAAAGTACAACAAAAGGAAATTCGTCCATCCAGACCCCCTTGAGTTTCTCTATCTTTTCAAGGATCCAAAGGAACGGGAAGTTGCGGGGCTCATAGCTGCATCACTTGCATACGGAAGGGTATCACAGATATTAAAAAGCATCTCTATTTGCCTTGAGAAGATGGAGATGCGCCCCAGGGCCTTTCTTCTAAGCAGAAGCCAGACGGATATCGAAAAGATATTTTCAGACTTCAACTACCGATTTACCAAGGCCAGGGAGATGACACGATTCCTGATGGGGTTAAAAGGTCTCATTGAAAGATACGATACCCTGGAGGAGTCCTTTTTAAAGGCAGGAGAAGTACACGAAAACCTGCCATGCCTGGTTGTCAAGAGGCTCTCTGCCTTTGTAAGCGCGCTCCTTGAAATGGCCTGCCTTGAAAAATCGTATCTGTTGCCAGACCCCAGGAAAAAGAGCGCCTGCAAACGCCTTTTTCTTTTTTTGAGATGGATGGTCCGAAGGGACGACGTTGACCCAGGTGGCTGGACATGCTTAAGCCCCAGGGATCTTTTGGTGCCGCTTGACACTCACATGTTTAACATAGCAAGAGACCTTGGGTTAACCCGCAGGAAACAGGCCAACCTCATCACTGCCATTGAAATAACAGAGGCCTTCAAAAGTCTGAACCCAGAGGACCCGGTAAAATATGACTTTGTTCTCACAAGGTTTGGCATAAGACGAGAGCTTTCCAGAAAAGACATCCCCCATCTTCTTTCCAGGTCCTGATAAACATTCGCCTTTTCAAACGGTTGCCGAAAATGGCTGAGCTATTATCTTAGCCTTGTCAATTTGCAGGAGATAAAAATATGAAGCTTTTTGTTACTGTCATTGGGCTGATAATGGTCATAGAGGGACTTCCATACTTTGCCTTTCCGGAAAAGATGAAGGTATTTCTCAAACAGATACAGGAGATGCCTTCAGAAGGGCTCAGGTGGATGGGCCTTTTTCTTATGTGCCTTGGGCTCCTACTTTGCTACCTTGCACAACGAACCGGAATCTTTACATGAAAAAGGATTTTCTCCTTTCCTCCTACCATTACAATCTCCCACCAGATTCCATAGCCCAGGTTCCCTCAAATAGGCGGGAGGAGTCCAGACTGCTTGTACTCCACAAAGAGACCGGCAGCAAAGAACATCTGCGTTTCAGGGAAATATCAAGATTTTTTAAAAAGGGGGACTGTCTTGTAATCAACAAGACAAGGGTATTTCCTGCAAGGATTGTTGGGAAAAAGCCTACGGGAGGAAGGATAGAATTTCTTCTTCTTGAGCTGCCAAGAGAAAAGGGAAAAGGCATGTATAAAGCCAGGGCCCTGTGCAGGAGCTCAAAACCTGCAAGGCCAGGCACAACCGTCACCTTTTCTGATCTTCTCGAAATAGTGGTCAAAAAAAAGTACGAAAACGGGCAGGTGGACATTCTTCTTAATATAGATGAAAATTTTCCAGGAGGGCTTCTCCCCGTGCTGGAAAAGGTGGGCCGGATGCCCCTGCCCCCTTACATAAAAAGGGAAGACAGGGATTTTGACAGGACTAGATACCAGACCGTTTACGCGCAAGATGTGGGCTCGGTGGCAGCCCCCACGGCAGGCCTCCACTTCAATGAGGAGATACTTGAATCAATCAGGGAAAGAGGGGTGAAGATTGCTCCCGTAACACTGCATGTTGGCTACGGCACCTTTTCCCCCATAAGGACAGAGGACATAAGAAAACACAAAATTCACAGTGAATGGGTAAGCGTTAAAAAACAAAGCGCACAGCTCATTAAAGGCACCAAAAAATCAGGAGGGCGGATATTTGCAGTTGGCACCACATCTGTCCGCACCATTGAGTTTGTCTATAAAGAGATGGGAGACATATGCGAATTTTCAGGCCCGTGTGATCTCTATATCTATCCAGGATTTCGATTCCACCTGACAGACGCCATGCTCACCAATTTTCACCTGCCTTGCTCCTCACTTCTCGTGCTCGTTAGCGCATTTGCAGGCAGGCAAAGGATCATCCAGACCTACGAGGAGGCCATCAGAAGGGGCTACAGGTTTTTCAGTTACGGAGACGCCATGCTCATTTTGTAGCCAGAAACTTCCCATCAAACAAGGCCCATCTTGAGCCTTGAAACCAGGAAATCAATTTTCTTCTTGTCCTCCTCTGTCAAGTCATTAAACCGTATACCCATGCCCCTTTTTTGCGAAGGAGAAAGTGTTGATTTCCTTGCCCACACCACCTCCGCCTTGGTCTTTATCTTGACAGAGGTATCAGGAAGCATGAACTCAACTGTTATGATAGTGCCTGGAGGCAGGGGTTTTCTTGTGGCAATAAACATCCCCCCTGCGCTCAAATTCTCGGCAAAGTCTGTAAAGAATTTGTTAACGTCCCTGTAATCCACCTTAAGAATTACAGAATGCCTTTGCTGTCTTCTCTTATCTTTCATAATTTACTCCTGAAGACGACTTCAAGACGTCCTTGACTATTAATTCGACTCTTTCTTCTTGAAACTTTAAGACGAAGGGATTATAAAGCTTGGACCTGATTAACCAAAAACAAATGGATTGAGAGGATATGAGCCATGGCCAAGGTCTGTGAAATATGCAAAAAGGGCCCAAGGACAGGTTGCAATGTCAGCCACGCAAACAATCACACCAAGAGAAGGTGGCTTCCAAACCTTCAAAGCGTCAGAGTGAATGTCAACGGAAGGACAAGGCGCATGAGGGTCTGTACAAGGTGCATACGCTCTGGAAAAATAGAAAAACCCATTATCAGGAAAAAGGCAGAGTAAATCACCCCGTTGAAATTACGAATAGACCTATGAGTGTCAGACAGATGTCTGTCTGTCAACCCTCATCACACCGTTCACCTTTTTTATTCCAGAGATAACCTTCTTCAGGTGGGTACTGTCCCTAACCTCGGCCACAAAGGTGAAATGGGCGCTGTTGTCAGGGCTTGTATAGACCTTTGCCTCAAGGATATTCGCCTCTGCAGCGCTTATGGCATTGCTCACCGCGGCAAGCATCCCCTTTTCGTCAGCAGTAACCACATTTAACATCACAGGATAATTTACCCCATCATCTGTGGTCCAGGTGACCTCTATCTTCCTGTCTGGCTCAAGGGATGTCACATTTGGACAGTCCTCCCGGTGTATGGTGACGCCCCTGCCCCTTGTTATATAGCCTATCACCTCATCACCCGGAACCGGAGTACAGCACTTTGCAAGGTGGATCATGATGTCATCGTGGCCCTGGATCTGGATGCCCTCGCCCTGGGGCTTTCTGGTCTTGGACTGTGCCTGGACCTCCTGTTGCTCCATTGCCTCCTCGAGGTCCTCAACGTGCTTGATCTTTACGTACTTACGAACTATCTGGGAAGGAGAAATCTTGCCGTAGCCGGCTGCTATAAGCATGTCATCAACGGTCTTAAAGGAAAGGGAGCTTGCCACCTCTTCTGCATCCTCCTTGAGAAAGGAGGAAAAATCGAGCCTGTGCTTTTTGAACTCTCTCAGACACAGATCCTTTCCAAGGGCAAGGCTCTTCTCCCTCTCTTCTGTCTTTATCCACTGGCGGATCCTTGCCCTTGCTCGGCTTGTTCTTGCGATCTTGAGCCAGTCCCTGCTTGGTTTGTGGTGCTTTGATGTGATGATCTCCACCACGTCCCCGTTTTGAAGCTGATACTTGAGAGGGACCATCTTGCCATTGACCTTTGCCCCAACGCAGTGGTGCCCAACCTCGGTATGAATGGAATAGGCAAAATCTATTGGAGTTGCCCCCATGGGAAACTCCTTAATCTCCCCGTTGGGAGTAAGCACATACACTTCGTCAGGGAAGAGATCCATCCTGACAGATTCGAGGAACTCCCGCGGGTCCTCAAGCTCCTTCTGCCATTCCATTAATCTCTTCAGCCATTCGAACTGGCGCTGCTGATCCTTCTTGAGGATCTTGCCCTCCTTGTAGAGCCAGTGGGCTGCAATACCCTCTGTGGCAACCTTGTCCATCTCCTCGGTGCGGATCTGTATCTCCATCCTCTCCCCGTAGGGACCTATGACCGTAGTATGTAGAGACTGGTACATGTTGGCCTTTGGAAGGGAGATGTAGTCCTTGAAACGGCCTGGCACCGGTTTCCAAAGGGAATGAACAATACCAAGGGCCTCGTAGCACTCGGTAACGGTCTTCAAGATGATCCTGAAGGCGATAAGATCGTATATTTCGTCAAGGCTTACGTTTTGCCTCCGCATTTTTCTGAAGATGCTGTAGAGATGTTTTGGTCGCCCAAGCACCCGGCAGGAGAGGCTGTATTCGGCCATCTTCTTTGAGATGATCTCCTTGACCTCCTCCACGTAGGCCTTTCTGGCACCAAGCCTTGCCTCCACTTCCTGTTTAAGCTCCTGGTATTCTTCCGGATAAAGAAAGGAAAACGCCAGGTCCTCAAGCTCCCGCTTTATCCAGTCTATTCCTAGCCTGCTGGCAAGGGGCGCATATATGTCAAGGGTCTCCCGCGCAATCTTTATCCTCTTTCGCTCCTTTTGATACTGGAGGGTGCGCATGTTGTGGAGCCTGTCTGCAAGCTTAACCAGAAGGACCCTTATATCCTTGGACATGGCAAGGATCATCTTCCTGATGTTTTCAGCCTGTTTCTGTATCTTGCTCTGGAAATTTATCTGGCTGATCTTGGTGACACCGTCCACAATCCTTGCCACATCCTGCCCAAACATCTCCTCTATCTCTTCAATTGTGGAAAGGGTGTCCTCTACGGCGTCGTGAAGAAGTCCTGCGGTTATGCTAGATAGATCAAGCTTTTGCTGGGCAAGTATGTAGGCGACTGCCAGGGGATGGGAAAGATAGGGCTCTCCGGAAAGGCGCATCTGGCCTGCATGCACCTTTGCAGAGTAGACATAGGCCTTTTCCACAAGGCTCGTATCCGCATCGGGCATGTAGCTGTGAATCTGATCGAGAATATCGTTGATTCTTATCATTTACTAATGAAGGCCTTTGCCTCCTCTAACAAGTCTTTTTGGGCAACAAGGCGGGTTTCCATGGTTTGCCGGTTTGTGAGCTCAACAAGCCCCTCTTTAACGGCCTTTTTACCCACGGTTACCCTCACCGGTATTCCAATGAGCTCTGAATCCTTGAATTTCACCCCAGGCCTTTCATTCCTGTCATCCAGAAGCACCTCAAGCCCTGCCTGGGACAAGCTATCATAGAGCGCCTCGGCCATGGAAAGCATATCTTTATCCTTGACATTAATCACAGAGATTATCACTTCAAAGGGGGCAATGGGTGAAGGGAAGATTATACCCCTTTCATCATGGTTCTGTTCAATGGCAGCGGCAACTGTCCTTCCCACACCTATCCCATAACACCCCATGATAATTGGCTTTTCTTTTCCGGTGCTGTCAAGAAAGGTGGCGCCCATTGCCTCGCTGTACTTGGTGCCAAGCTTGAAAATGTGGCCCACCTCTATTCCCCTTTTTATTTCTATGGCACTGCCGCACCTGGGGCAGGGATCCCTTGGAGTGATGACCCGGATGTCATGGGTCTCAGGCGGCTCAAGGTCCCTTTTCCAGTTAAGGCCCACAAAGTGAGCATCCTCCTCGTTTGCCCCTGCCACAAAGTCCTTCATGTAGGCTACTGCGTGGTCTGCCACAACCCTTACGTCAGAAGTAAGCCCCTTGGGCCCTGCAAACCCGACGGGTGCCCCTGTAATCCTTTCCACCGCATCAGGCCCTGCCATCTCGAGATTTTCAGCCCCAAGCACCCTCTTTAGCTTTACCTCGTTGAGCTCGTGGTCCCCGCGGACAAGGGCCGCAACTGGCCTTTCATCCGCAAGGAATATAAGGGTCTTTACCAGCTCTTTGGCCTTCTTATTCAGAAAGTCAGTAACGTCCTCAACGCTCTTTTTACCCGGAGTTTCAACCTTCTTGAGCGTGGAGGTGCCAGGGGAAAAGGGCTCCATTTGAGACTTAGGTTTGACCTCTGCAAGCTCGGTATTTGCAGCATATGAGCAGGCCGTGCAACAGGCTATGTCGTCTTCCCCAGTCTCTGCCAGTACCATGAACTCGTGGGAGGCATGCCCTCCAATACTTCCCGTGTCTGCCTCCACAGGCCTGAAATCAAGACCGCACCGTTCAAATATGCGGCAGTAGGCCTTGTACATTGCCTGGTAAATCTCATCCAGGGACTCAGCACTTGCGGAAAAACTGTAGGCGTCTTTCATGATGAACTCCCTTGCCCTCATGAGCCCAAACCTGGGCCTTATCTCGTCCCTGAACTTTGTCTGTATCTGATAGAGGTTCAAGGGAAGGTCCCTGTAGGACCTTATGTGCTTTCTTACAAGGTCGGTTATTACCTCCTCATGGGTGGGGCCGAGACAAAAGTCCCTGCCGTGTCTGTCCTTGAAACGGAGAAGCTCCTTTCCGTAATGGTCCCACCTTCCGCTTTCCTTCCAGAGCTCTGCCGGCTGCACCATGGGCATCAAAAGCTCAATGGCCCCTGCCCTGTTCATCTCCTGGCGAACTATGGCCTCCACCTTTCTGATGGATCTCAGGCCCAGGGGCAGGTAGGTGTATAGGCCAGAGGCCAGCTTTCTTATCATTCCGGCCCTCAACATGAGCTTGTGAGATGCAATTTCCGCCTCAGCCGGAACCTCCTTCAGCGTGGGAATAAAGTATTTTGAATATCTCATTGTCTAAGCACCTGATCCAAGCACCACAAGATTTATGCGCTCGTGGCTATTCAGCCGATTCTACAAGCCCCTCCACCTCTTTCCAAAAGGCATCAAGGAGCTCCTCTTCCTTCACCTTCTTTAGTATCTTTTCACCCCGAAAGATGATTCCAACACCCTTACCTCCAGCAAGGCCAAGATCAGCCTCCCGGGCCTCTCCGGGGCCGTTGACTATGCACCCCATGACGGCAAGCTTTATGGGCTTTGATATGCTTCGAGACCTCTTTTCCACCTCCTCTGCAATGGAAAAAAGATCTATCTCGCACCTGCCACACGTTGGGCATGAAATGATCTCCGGGCCCCTTTGGCGAAGCTTCACCGCCTTCAGTATCTCATAGGCCACATGTACCTCCTCCACAGGGTCCCTGGTGAGGGATACGCGCATGGTGTCCCCTATGCCCTCCATAAGAAGGGCCCCCAGGGCAACGGAACTCTTTACCGTTCCGGCAATGAGCCCTCCAGCCTCGGTAACACCGAGGTGAAGGGGAAAGTCCGTCTTCTCGGACAGAAGCCTGTAGGCAGATACCGTATCAAGGACATCCGAGGACTTTATGGAAATCTTTATCTGGTCAAAGCCCATGTCAGTGACGAGTTCTATGTTTCTGAGTGCGCTCTCCACCAGGGCCTCAGGCACTGGATGTCCATACTTTGCCCTTATATCCTTTTCCAGGGAGCCTGAATTTACGCCAATCCTGATGGGGACAGAGTATTCCTTTGCCTTGTCCACCACCTTTTTGAGCCTGGAAAGTCCTCCTATGTTACCTGGATTTATCCGTATGCCCTTTGCCCCTGCTTCCATGGCTGCAACTGCCAGCCTCCAGTCAAAATGGATGTCGGCAATTAGCGGTATGGATATTGCTTTTACTATCTCAGAAATGGCCTGTGCAGCCTCCATATCAGGGACTGCAACTCGAATGACTTCACACCCGGCCTCTTCGAGCCTCTTTATCTGGTTCACAGTGGACTGGACGTCCCTGGTATCGGTGTTGCACATGGACTGGACCACAACAGGATTGTCTCCGCCAATGGCAACATGGCCAACCTGGATGGTTCTGGTGGGTCTTTTTGGGGGTTTGTTTTGTGTTTCCATGGCTGCATGATAATTACATGGAAAAAATAGGGCAAGTACCTGGCCCCATGCATTACTAAAAGGCAGGGCATTTATTTCCCAAAAGGCTGGGAAAAAAGTGCCACTAACTGTTGACATAAACACAAAAATAAATACGATAAAGAAATTGGAGGCTGGCTATGAAAGTTGAAAATCCCTTTAGTGCGCTTATAAATAAGGTATCTTCAAAAAATTCCGGGGCTGAAAAGACGAAGGAATCCGGGGCGACTTTTTCGCAGATTTTGGAAAAAGCTAAGGGTGAAAGGCCTCAAGAAATTGACTCCATTTTAGCCCCTGGCTCCGTAATATCCCAGGTGGATCTGAATGATGCCCAGAAACAGGCCATTTCCAGGGGGGAAGATACCTTGACACTGCTCAACCACCTGGCCGGCCTCCTTGAAAGGCCATCTGGCAGGACATCCATGGAGTCTGTTGCCGGGGCACTGGATACGAGCTCAAGGGAGCTTCAGGCACTTAAAGAGCAACTTGACACCAGTGATCCCTTAAGAAAAACCATAGACCAGATTGCCATTTTGTCTGTTGTTGAGAAAATCAAGATAACGCGAGGAGACTATACCTGATCATGTCCAAAGACAAGGCTGATGCGAAAAGGGTGGTCCTGGTTGTGGAAGATGATGACGAGGTAAGGAGCATGTTAAAAGACTACCTCACCTTTCTGGGCTATGAGACAGTGACAGCCGCAGATGGCCTCGAAGGTCTTAACCGCATAAAGGAGCGCCCTTACGACCTTGTCATTACAGATATAGCAATGCCATACGTAAGCGGGATAGGAATCATCTCCATACTAAAAAAAGAACATCCTGAAATTCCCGTAATTGCCATAACAGGCTATGGCTACCACGCAGAAGAGCTTGCCCAGGAAAAAAACGCAGATTTCATAATGGGCAAGCCCTTTGACGTTCAAAAACTTAAGGAGGCAGTTGAAAAGCTCCTGTCCTGATCCGCCCCCCTTATCTACATCCATTCAAGTCAGGTCAGCCGACTTTCAAAGCGTGAAGGACTCCTTCAGCCTTGGAACATGCACCTCCGTATGTGGCAGCACCTTCCTCACCGTTGAAGCCAGGGCGCTTTGGGACCTGGGCTCGCCGTGGACTATAAAGAGCCTCTTGGGCCTTGCCTTTTTCACGTAATTAAGGAGATTTGTGCGGTCCGCATGGGCAGAAAAGCCGTTTATTGTGTACACCCTTGCCCGCACGGCTATGGGCTCGCCAAATATCTTTACCTCCTTTGCGCCGTCAACTATCTTTCTTCCAAGAGTGCCTTCTGCCTGGTAACCCACGATGATCAAGGTGGTGTTCTCTTTCCACAAAAGATGCTTCAAGTGATGCTTTATCCTACCGCCTGTCATCATGCCGCTTCCCGCAAGGACTATCTTTGGCCCCTGGACGTTGTGAATGGCCTTTGACTCCTCTGGGGTCTCTGTAAAATAAAGGCCTGGAAACTCAAAGGGTGATGGCCCCTTTCTTGATTTGCCAAAGTTATCGTGATTGCAGTAGTTGCAGTGTTTCTCATAGATTCGGGTAAGGTTTATGGCAAGGGGGCTGTTTAAAAACACAGGCACCCTTTTAGAGAGCTTACCACTCCTTTTCATCATCCCGATGTGATAGAGTATCTCCTGGGCCCTTTCAAGGGCAAAGGTGGGAATCAGAACTGCCCCCCTTCTTTTGACAGTGGTGGTAATGGCCTCCTCAAGCTCTTGAACCGAGGATTCGTAGGACTTATGATCCCTGTCTCCGTATGTTGATTCCATTATGAGGGCGTCTACATCCTTTTCGGGGGGGGTTGGGTCACTTACCAGGGGGCGGCCACCGTCTCCAAGGTCACCGGTATAGAGGAGTTTTTTCTTTTGTCCCCTCCTGTCCCTGTACTCTATAACAATCTGCGAAGAACCCAGAACATGGCCGGCATCGTTTAGGTGAAAGGTGAGGTCTATCCCTGGGGCAAGCCCCACCTTTTTCCCATAGGGAACCGCCGGGCCAAAAAGCTCCAGGCTGTAATACACGTCTTCCAGGGAAAAAAGCGGCTCCATGACCTTGATCCCTGCCCTTGTAAGCCGCCTTTTCTTCCAGACAAACTCCTCCTTGAGTACGTGGGCTGCGTCCATGAGGATAAGCAAGGAGATATCAACGGTGGGAGGAGTGCAGTAGATGTTGCCTGAAAACCCGCCCTTTTGAAGAAGGGGTATCCTTCCACAGTGATCCAGGTGGCCGTGGCTGAGGATCATGCCGTCAAGGGTTGAGGGCTTAAAGCCAAAACCTGTATAATTAAGTTTCTCTATCTCCCATGGGCCCTGAAACTGGCCTGCATCCAGGATGTAACGGCGTTTTCCGAACTTAAGCATGTGACATGAGCCTGTGACCGTCTGGGCTGCGCCAAAAAATTGAATCTTTGCCACGGCATCCTCCAGGAAATATTTTTTAACAGCTTTACTTCAGCATGGATTTTTTTCAACTCAAAAACACTAAAACACCTGATTGATGCAGGAGGGCCTGGGGAAGTGCCCCTGGTCTATTAACTTCTTGACTAAACCTCCATGTTATTATAGTAGTGCATTAGAAAAGTTCACGTTGGGGGAGCCTGGGTGAACCGGGCTGAGAGGTTGGCTAGCCTGCCAACGACCCTGGAACCTGATCTGGGTAATGCCAGCGTAGGGAAACGATCTTAAAATTCAGTAAGATCACTCAAGGCCGCCCAATGCTGGACGGCCTTTTTTATTTTAAGCCATCTACCCTTGGAGGAAACAATGTCTCAAACCTTGCTTCAGGAACTAAGAAAAGGACAGGTGCCTGAAAAACTGAAACACCTGGCTGAAAAAGAGAACATCGCTACACCTGTGCTCATAAAGAACATCCTGGAAGGGACTGCAGTTGTCCTTGGATATCGTACAGGTCGCGGAACAATGGTCGTGGGAAATGGAGTAAAGACCAAGGTGAACGCAAACATAGGCGCAAGCACCCTTACCTCCTCCATTGAATACGAGAAGAAGAAACTTGCGGCAGCACTCAGGGCCAAAACCGACGCTGTTATGGATCTTTCCCTTGCAGACAACATAGTTGAGATAAGAGAGGTGATCCTTAGAGAGTCAACGGTTCCGGTTGGCACTGTGCCCATATACGAGGCCGCCACCATGGCGAGGATAAAAAGGGGCGCTGTCATAAAGCTTGACGTTGACGAATTCTTCGACTGCATTGAAAGGCAGATGAAGGAAGGCGTGGATTTTGTAACAGTACACTGCGGCGTTGTGAAATCTTTGATAGACAAGTTTCCGCCTGAGTTTCGGCTTGAGGGGATTGTTTCAAGGGGTGGAGCAATCACTGCCGCCTACATCAGGAATACTGGCAGGGAAAATCCCCTCTATGAATACTATGACAGGCTGCTGGATCTGGCAGAAGAATATGACTGCGTTCTTAGCCTTGGGGATGGCATGAGGCCAGGGGCGCTCTTTGACGCATCGGACAGCCTTGAGGTAGGAGAACAGGTCATCCTTGGCGAGCTACAAAAGCGCGCCTTTGAAAGGGGTGTCATGGTCATGATAGAAGGTCCGGGGCATGTGCCCTTGCACCTTGTTGAAAAGTCGGTAAAACGCATCAAGAAACTCACAAACAATGCCCCCCTTTATCTTCTTGGACCCATTGTTACGGACGTGGCTCCAGGATACGACCACATAACATCTGCCATTGGGGCTGGGGTAGCAGGAATGTCTGGGGCAGATTTCATCTGCTACGTGACTCCTTCAGAACATCTTGGCCTTCCTACAGAACAGGACGTATTTGACGGGGTCATAGCCGCGAGGATCGCTGCCCATGCGGCAGACATAGCGAAGAACATCCCAGGGGCCATCCAGTGGGACAACGAGCTTTCAAAGGCAAGAAAGGCCCTTGACTGGGACAGGCAGATCGAGCTTTCCATTGACCCGGAGACTGCCCGAAGGGTTAGAAAGGAACGTTCAGGAGAGGGTGCTTGTACCATGTGCGGAGAATACTGCGTATTTCTGGTGTTAAAGGAACAAAAGGATAATAAGACATCTTAGCAGGGAGAATGGACATGAGAGAAATAGACATAACCAGGGGAATAGTGGAAAACCATGTTGAAAGCCTCTATAGGGCACTTGAGAGCGATGTCGTGATTGTTGGCGGGGGCCCAAGCGGCCTTGTTGCAGGTGGCTATCTTGCACAAAAGGGCTTTAACATCACCATACTTGAAAAGCGGCTGTCTCCAGGTGGTGGAATCTGGGGAGGCGGAATGGGTTACAAGTACGTGATCATACAGGAAGAGGCCAAGGGCGTGCTGGATGACTTTGGAATACCGTGCAAACCATACAGGGACAACTACTTCTGTGTGGACTCCATAAACTTCGCATCAGGCCTCATCTTTGAAGCAACCAAAAGGAGCGTGAACATTTTCAACCTGACGGAATGTGAAGACCTGCTGGTCAGGGATGGAAGGGTGACAGGCGTTGTTGTAAACAGCAGCCTTACCCAGCTTGCGCACCTTCCAGTTGACCCAATAACCTTTGAGGCAAAGGCCGTGGTTGATGCCACAGGGCATGACCATGACGTGGTGAGAACCTTTTCCAACAAAAACGACGTAAAGCTAAACACCCCCACAGGTAAACCCATGGGAGAAAGATCCATGTTTGCAGAAACCGCCGAGCAGGCAGTTGTTACCAACACAAAGGAAGTATATCCCGGACTTTTCGTTTGCGGCATGTCTACGGCAGCCGTTTACGGAGGCTTCCGCATGGGGCCAATTTTCGGAGGAATGCTCCTTTCTGGAAAGAAACTTGCAGGACTTCTTGAGGAGTGCTGCTCCTGATAATTTTCAGGTAACTCAAGGGGAAAATAAAAGAGAAAAGGGAGCCAATTGGCTCCCTTTTTGTTTCAAAGTGGCGTCCCCGAGGGGATTTGAACCCCTGTTGCCGGCGTGAAAGGCCGGTGTCCTGGACCGGGCTAGACGACGGGGACCTGGTGGGCCGTGCTGGACTCGAACCAGCGACTCTCTGCTTAAAAGGCAGATACTCTACCGACTGAGTTAACGGCCCTAAAGCGTTGGGCCCGTTTTGTAACGGTAGGTGGCAATGGTTATCATAACCAAAATGCTTTGTCAAGAACGGGCAAGTGACATTCCATAATTTTTAAATAAGAGTAAGCTCCTGGCTATCAATGGTCAACCTAATGCATCCATTGTCTTGCAAAAGAAATGTATCTTCGAGGCCGATTACCCCATAATCTGGCAGGATTATCTTTGGTTCAAGCGCAAACACCATACCCGGTTCAAGCACCATCTTGTTTCCCTTGGAGAAAAAGGGATACTCGTCAAGCTCTATGCCAAGGCCGTGACCAATGAAGCTAACACGGCCTGATCCTGCTCCCATAAAGTTTTGAGACATTCCCGCCTTTTCCATGTAATCCACAGCAATATCGTAGATCTCTCCGGCAGCCACACCAGGTAAAATCCTCGACTGGAGCAGTGAGATAAGCTCCTTCACCATATTAAATGCATCAAGGACTATTTCCGGCGGTCTCCCACTGATAAAAGGCCTTGTAATGTCGCAACTGTATCCCTTGTACCAGCCCCCAAGATCAACGCTCACCACTTCGTTTTCCCGGATTTTCTTGAAAGAGGCGCCCATTCCAAATGCCGGATGGGGTCCGCTACCTCCAACTGGGGTATTGGTCCAGGAAGGCACAGCACCAGAACTTCCAGACACTACCTGATCCATACCCATCTCCTGGTTCCATATCCTCATACGCATAAGCCCGCAGTGACCCTGGCGTCTAAGCTCTGCCTCTATCAGGGAAGCAAGCTCAAGCTCTGTCATGCCAGGCATTAAGATCTCTGGTACCTTTTTAAGGGCGTTGTGGGCCTGGGTGCACGCTCCCCTTATACACTCAACCTCATAGGTGTCCTTTATGCTTCTAAGTCTTCTAATAAGGGGAGATATATCTGTGAACTGGGCCTGCGGCCACGCCTTCTGAGTGTAAAAAATGAAAAGAGAGGCAGGAAGGACATCAAGTTCAAGACCAATGCTCCCTGCTCCCTTAAGCCCCAAGGTCTCCAACATCTCCAGAAAATGGCTAAGACCCCGAAGTGGCCTAACAAGGCCAAGGTCTGATAAAGGACTTTCCTTTAGGGCCCTTTCAAAGCTTCTCCACACCAGGAAAAAAGGAGATCCTTCCGAGGGAATTAGAAGATGTGCATCTTGAACCGTTCCAGTGAAATAGAAGAGATCACTGTTTTGCCTTACAAGGGCAACCTCAATCCCTTCAGTTTCCATTTTGGCCTGGAAGGCACGTATCCGTTGGGTATAGAGGTCTTTAATTACCAAGGGATCAGATCTGTCTTACCTTTTCGGCCACCTTCAGAACCGTTCTAGCGTATGGGGTGCTGTGATTGTAGTGCTTTATTACCCTTATCTGGCCTTTTTTATGGATGTTTGGCTTCCATCCATAGAATTGAAGATAATTTGCCATGCTTGCCAATGCATCTGCAGGATCAAAGAGGTCCACCTTTCCATCCTTGTTGAAGTCTACACCGAACCTGAGGGCATTTGATGGCATGAACTGACAAAGCCCAATGGCACCAAAGATGGAGCCCTTTATCTTGTGGATATCAAGTCCGTTAAGGTTGGCGTAAATAATGAGGCTTTTGAGTTCTGAGTAGGCCCACTTGGACTTTGCCTCAAGTTTTCTTTGTATCCTTTTCCTTTCCCTTCTGCTGAGCTTTTTGTAAGAGTCCGGAAGATAGGCCCTGACCTTGTTGAAATCTGATGCAACGGCCATGCTCGCCAGATTATTAAGGGCCAGGTCTGAGCCCAGGTACCTGCCAAGATCTGTCTCCACCAGGAGGATGGCGACCTTTACCTCCTTTGGAATTCCGTACTCCTTTTCAACTGATGCAAAGAGATTCTTCTTACTGTCAAGATACCGTCTCGCCCGCTTGATACGCTGTCTTTCCAGAAAGATATCGTAGTGCAGGGAGGCCTCTCTATGCACAACCTTTCTGGGCATCACCTGGGGGTTGAATTTGACTGCGGGATTTGCAAAGATGGCACATACTTCCGAGGCCTTAAAACCGTCTTTCACAAGGGATTGGGCAAGTGCCCTGAAGACCGGGTCGATACCTGCACACTCCTTTAGCGGCTGATCTGCTGCATCTTCAGGAAACACAACTCCCGACATGGCAAAGAAAAGACATATGATGAATAAAACAGTAATAAATCTTCTCATGTCAACTAACCGGTAAAGTCATTTGGTTTCTTGTTGATGGTCTCCTTTTTGACTGAAATAATACCTGGTGATACATCATCATTTAGTAGGGCCTGTAGCCCTTTGTATTTATCGAGAAACCTGTTGAGCGTTTTACCTTCAAGCTTTTGCAACGTTGCAATACGCATCCTGAAAGGATTCACAAAATGTCCATTGTGCCAGACGCGGTAATCAAGATGCGGACCTGTTGCATATCCGCTCCTACCCACATAGCCAATAATTTGTTTCTGCAGGACCTTTTTCCCTTTCTTTAACCCCTTTGCAAACCTGTACAGGTGTCCGTAGTACGTCTTGTAGCCTCCCTTGTGCCTCAATACCACAATACGTCCATAACCCCGCTGCCAGCCTGTGAAGGTCACCCTCCCATCTGCCACTGCCATTACGGGTGTACCAACAGGAGCTGCAAGATCTACGCCATAATGGGGCCTGTACACCTTAAGTATAGGGTGTAATCTCCTGCTAGTGAAACGTGAGGTTATCCTGTAGACCTTTAGAGGAGACCTGAGAAACGAATTTGAAAGAGAGCTCCCATCTGGACCAAAGTAGCCGCCCCTGGTCCTTTGACCTGCTTCCTTGAAATAGTAGGCCTCAATGCAACCTCCTCCAAGTGGACAGTACTTTGCGGCAAGGATCCTGCCTGTTCCGATACATGCACCATTTTTGTAATACTTATTAAAAATGATTGAGAAGGAGTCCCCTGCCCTGATATCTGAGTTGAAGTCCACCTTGGTTGAAAAAATCTCTGTAAACTTTCTGGCGACCTTTGCCCCCAAGCCGTAGTTCGCAAAGGAGTCATAAAGGCCACCGGTAATCTGGCCTGTGACCTTGACCACCCTGTTTTCAATGGTAACAGGTGCCTTCGACAGTTTATAGGCACCGTTTTTATCCAGAACAACTTGATATTCCTCAAAGGGACCTTTTTCCCAGTTAAGGGCTATGACCTGCCCTTCCTGGGAAAGGGTGACCGTAAACTGTTCACCTGGGAGACACCTGTGAAGGTTGATGGCCCTTCCAAGGGTTTTGAGAAGCCTGTAGCTCGTCTTGGCGCCTATTTTATATCGCCTTAAACAACCAATCAGGGATTCTCCCTTTTTGAGCACCCCCTTGATTTGAACGAGTTTCGGCCCGGACACCTCACGTTGCAACGAGGGTTCTATGGAACAAGATGCAGGCTCTATCAGGTTATCAGAGACTTCTTCAGAGACAAGGAAGGGCTCTGTAAAATATGTTTCCTCAAAATCGTAAAGGGCTTTTGCAGGCCCTTCAGGCAACTGTGCCTCGCGAACCAGGAGATTCTCGTCAGATTCTTGACAGAGCCCGCCAAGAAAAGTCAAGGCAATGTTCACTGCCATAAAGGCCATGAACAACTCCAATAGATTAACGCCTGCATTCTGATTGGGCTTACTGGTTGCCACTATCCTCCTCCTTAGAATCGACACTGCATTGTTCCGCCGCTCTCACAATATGTAACCATAAAACAGTTTTTAACCCATAAAACAGACTGAGCGCTTAAGATACGGATATGACAATTGATAGGTTTAAGAAAGATTCATGCCGAAATCATCTTTATCCAAATACGCCTTTTTCTGGGACCATCAAACTCACAGAAGAATATCTTTTGCCAGGTTCCCAGCATAAGTTTTCCGTCTTCCACTATCACCTGTTCCGAAGCACCTATGAGGGACGCTTTGACATGTGCAGGAGAATTACCTTCCAGGTGTCTGTAGTCAAAATTCCATGGCACCATGTGGTTCAAGACGGCAACAACGTCCCTTCGGACGGCCGGATCGGCTCCCTCATTAATGGTTATTGCCCCTGTGGTATGGGGGCAGTAAATCATCACTATTCCAGAGCTGATTCCAAGCTGTTTCGCAGCCAGCCTGACCTTTTCTGTAATATCTATAAATTCGGTCTGTGCACTGGTGCTAACCTCTACCTCCAGGAGTCCCGGCATGTTTATCCCCACTTTCAGAAATCTAAAGACGTGTCGATATGTTTACTACAGTTTAGTTAGATTAAACCTAAATTTTGAGCTTTGTAAAGACCGAGAAACCACAAAATTTAGTTTTTAAAAAAGGCCCAACATCAAGTTATTGTATAACTTGCTAAACAGTCGAACCTGATTGAAAGGGCCTAACAAAAGATTAAAAATTTTGTTAAAAGTCTGTTAAAAAGTTGGAAAGTTTAATGATTTTACTTGAAAAATTCCATTAAAAAAGTTAGTTATTTTACTAATAATACGCTAACGCTGCTTCGTCCAACAACTCGTACAAATTAATGACCACGACTTGTCCAAAAACATTACCAAGACCTGTACTACCCTCACTCCCTACAGTTATCCTCAAACTAATTGAAGCTACTGACGATGAAAAAAAATCTGTCAAAGAATTGGCGGACCTTGCCAGCAAGGACCCATCCCTTTGCACACACATACTGAAAATAGCCAATTCCGCCCTTATCAACCCGGGTCAACCTGTCAAATCCATTACTCAGGCCGCTTTAAACCTGGGCATTTCAACATTGAGGCATGTTGCAATAACGGCTGGTGTCTGTCAGACCCTTTCTTCCATTAATGTCCCGGAAAACTTTTCTTTGGCAGAATTCTGGAACCACAGTCTCTGCTGTGGCCTTTTATGCAAGGAACTTGTAAATCTGCTTGAACTGGCTTTTCCTCAAGAAGAGGCCTTCCTGGCCGGACTACTCCACGATATTGGCCAGCTTTCCCTCGTTATGAGATGGCCTGATGTCTATGACAAAATCGTTCAGAACCCAAGGACGGGCCAGACGATACTGGAATCGGAAACCAAGATTTGTGGACGGGACCACACTGTAGAAGGCCATGAACTGGTTAAACAGTGGCGTTTACCTGTCACTATTAGAACAGCTGTCCGTTTTCATCATGAAGACCCCCATGAACTGGCGCAGGCAACACCTTTTCTCCGCATAGTATATCTGTCTGACATTTCAGCTCACTATTTGACAGGGAAAAGCAGCAGTTCAATTACGGAAATCCTGGAGCGGTTCAGGATGTTGGGATTTCAACCAAGTGAACAAGAGCTCCAAGACACCTTCCACAAGGTCAGGACCATGCTAAAAAATACGGCTCAAGAACTTGGTCTTGACCTGGGAGAGAGGAAGGAGACCCCAAAGCTCAAGGATCAACCTCATGCATCTTCCCTCCTCAGGGACAAGAGCATGGACCTTGCCACAGTGGTAGGTGTGCTCGAATCTCTTCTTGCGGTACGCTCGCAAAAAGATCTCCACGATGCCCTTTTTACTGCCTTTGCTACTCTCACCGAGATACAAGGCGGCCTTTTGTTTCAATATTACAACAACTGTCTGAAGGGGGTATGTGCAAGAGGTTCAGAAGATGACTCTCTTGCCAGCCAGATCCTCGTAGTCAACCTTAAGGAGTCCATTTGGAACCGCGCCTTTGACAGCGGCAAACCGGTATTCAGCCGGGAATACCTTCAAAAAGAATCTATCCACATAATAGATAAACAGATAAGGGAATACCTTCATGGAGATTTCCTTGCTGTTCCCCTTGTGGCTGGCCGGGACAAGATAGGGGGGCTCGCCCTGAAGGTTGAGAAAGAAAAGTGGCCAGAAATCAGGGAGGGGCTCGGGCTCATTCAGCTCCTGGCCAGGGAAATTGCCAGTGTCCTAAAGGGGATCTCATACAGAAAACTGTGGGAAAAGGAGCATATCTTAAACGAGGCCCTGGTAAAGAAGTGCCCCATGGGAATCGTCATAACGGACAGCTCTGGCACAATCAGTTATGTGAACCCGCAAGGAAAGAACCTTCTTGGCCTAAGTTCAAGGATGCTGGAGGAACTAAGCATTTCCGCCCTTTTAGGTGAGGACCTAAACCCTGCTACTATCCGTTTCGAACACAAGTCACAAATTATCCCCATTGCACAAAAAAAAATAGAGCTGCCAGACGGCAAATTCGTGTGGCTGGATATCCAGGTGACACCCCTGGTGGTTGGAGGGACTGAGAGACTTCTGTTTTTCATCAGGGATATTACAGATTCTGTACTGCTTGAATCGGAAAGACAAAAACGCGCCCTTTGGCTTGAAAAAGAACTGGTCAAAAAGACACAAGAGCTGAAAAGGGCCCAGGAAAAACTCATACTCACAGAAAGAATGGGGGCCGCAAGCGAAGTGGCCAGAAAGGTGGTTCATGAGGTCAACAATCCCCTTGGAATTATTAAAAACCTGTTAAAGATTCTCAAGATACAGAAAGAGACCGGCAAGATCGAGGACAAGACAATAGACGCCATTGGTTCTGAAATAGACCGGGTTACCAGGATTATCAGGAAGTTGAGTGACTTTTCAAGACAAAATAGACCAGCTTCCATGTCATCACGTGCTCCTGCTGCAAAGGTAGACGAGGTGTTATCAGAGTTGGAGGCATTGGTTGGTCCTGGACTCAAAGAAAAAAGGATTGGCATAAGAAAAGAGGTTTCAGGGCAATTACCGGCGGTTGCCATTTCCGAGGATGAATTAAAACAGATATTTTTAAACCTTTTCAAAAACGCAGAAGAGGCCATTGGGGAAGATGGGGAGATCTTTTTCAAGGCCTACAAGCAAGACCTGGAGGTTGTGGTAGAATTTGGAGACACAGGCCCAGGAATCAGGGAAGACATTAAAGGGAAGATATTTTCACCTTTTGTAACCACCAAGGGAAAAGAAAATTCTGGCCTTGGCCTGTCTGTCTGTTACGGTCTTATTAAGGCCTGTGGAGGAGACATATCCTTAACCGAAAGAGAAGGGTTTGGAGCGTTTTTCCTGATCAGGATCCCAGTAGCAAGTCAACGTGACTCAGGAGGGGAGGGAACCTTATGATTTCTGGGACAGTCCTGGTAGTTGATGACGAAAAGGAGATGAGGGACACCCTTAAGCTTCTGCTGGATCACTCTGGCTTTCATGCCACTGTCTGCCCGGGTGTCAGCGAAGGCCTGTCATTGCTGGCTGAACGTTTCTTTGACATTGTGGTAACAGACTACTACCTGGAAGATGGGACAGGCTCTGACATATTAAAATACTGCCGGGAATATTGCCCAAAAACCAGGGTCATAGTGATGACTGGACATGCCTCCCTGGATAATGCCGTGGACGCCCTTAGAAACGGCGCCTTTGATTACGTGATGAAGCCCTTTGAGTTCGACCTTCTATACCATGCTCTCCAGAGGGCCCTGGAACATATCTCAATGATGGATGAAATCGCCCTGGCCAAGGAACGCTACAGGGCCCTCATAGAGGATATGAACGAGGGCTATCTCATTGTGAAAGATGGACTCATTCAATATGCCAACCCAAAGATGGCTGCCATACTTAATTGCCCCTTAAAAAATCTCATAAAAAGGCCCATACTCGATTTCGTGGACTTTGGCTTCCAGGAACAGCTGCAAACAAAGATTGAGCTTCTGAATCGGTCTCCGGGGGCGTTTTTCATGGAGGAGGTGGTATTTCGCGATTGCAAGGGAAACACCGTGCCTGTGGAACTCAGGCTTGCCAATACCCTGGGAGAACACATTGAAAACGGTGTTATTTTCATATGCCGGGAGATCACCGAGCGGGACATCCTGTGGAACAGACTGGTGCGGGCTGAACGTCTGGCCACCATGGGAGAGATGATGGCCTCTGTTGCACACGAACTCAACAATAAACTCACGCCCATTCTCGGCTACGCAGAGATACTTTCGGCGGACATGAACAGGGAGCAACTTGAAAGGGCCATAGAAGCCATACGTTCGGCGTCTGAAGGTGCCAAGAGAATCGTCAACTCCCTTCTGCTCTTTTCAAGGAGGGAGAAGCCCACAAAGATTGACTGCAATCTCAATGACATAATTGAAAATTCCTGCAACCTTGTCTCTACCTATATCAGCGGAGGTATGTCCATCAGGATAGAAAAGAGGCTTGAACCATCCATTCCCTACGTCATGGCCGATCCGCACCAGATCGAGCAGGTAGTGACTAACGTCATGAAAAATGCTGTGGATGCCCTTTCGGAAAACGGAGGCAAAATATCCGTATGTACAGAGTCCAGGGACGACCATGTCATAATCAGGATAACCGATGACGGACCAGGCATTTCCCAGGACATAATCAGGAAGATATTTGATCCCTTCTTCAGCACCAAATCCCAGAAGGATGGAACAGGACTTGGACTCAGCATCTGCCATGGAATCATAAAGGAACATGGAGGCGACATCAAAGTCAATTCGCGCCCAGGCATGACCGAGTTTATAATCAAACTTCCCGCCTATGCAGCAAAATCAGGTATAGAAATAGTCACAGAGGATAATAATGTGGTAAAACTGGACCTCGCGAGAAAGCCTTGGGTCATGGTGGTGGATGACGAGTATGAGATATCAGAGCTGTTAATTGAGGTATTTTCCCAAAAATTTCATACCCTTAAGGCCTTAAACGGCAGAGAGGCCCTGGAAAAGCTCAGAAGACAAAAGGTGGATCTTATTATTTCAGACCTCAAAATGCCCGAAATGAACGGTATGGAACTCTACGAAAGGCTTCTAGTGGAGTTTCCTGAGTATGAAAAAAAGGTGGTATTTACCACAGGCATAGTGTCTGACATAGAAACCATCAACTTCTTAAGGAAATACAATCTTCCCTACCTCAAAAAGCCATTCAAGATGAAGGAACTATTTGAGGTGGTCAATTCAGTGCTTGAGGGACAGGAGAAAAAGACCAACGTCAACGGTCTTTATTGAATTTTTTGACCTTTTGTCTCTTCCATTCAGAAACAAACCTCATCAACTGCCTCCTGTAATAATCCTTGTTTTTATTGGCCTTCTCGAGGGCCAGTTTTTCTGTTTCAATTGCCCTCTTTACATAGCCGTTTGCATATAAACACTCCGCCAGGGTATCCAGGATGTAGCTCTCCGGCTTCTGACTGGCTGCTGACATGGCTAGCAGAAGGGCCTGGCGCGGGTGATAAAAGCGCTTATCCTCTGCCTTTATGTAAAGCCATGCCAGGTTATTCATGACATCAGGGTTGTCCGGATCTATCTTCAGGGCTCCTTTATATGCCTTTTCGGCAAGATGGTACATTTTATTTTCAAAAAAGACACTCCCTGCCTGGGCAAGCCAGTCCGGGTCCTTTCTGTTTTGTTTAATGAACTGGTTGTAGACAAAAATGGCAGAGTTTACCCGGGCCTTGTGCTGCCAGGACTCAATAGGCAGAAAGCTTGGCATGAGAATCAGGACCAGGGACAAAGAAACAAACACACCCTTTGCAAAAAAAAGCCTCTTTTCATGGTGTCTAAGCACGCTCCTGTCATTGAAGGCCTCTTCCAGAAAATTAATCCTCTCTTCAATACTGAAATGATGCCAGTTGGGCCTTGCCGGATCCATACCCGAAAGAAGGGCAACCTTTCTGAGTGCACTTATCAAGGCAAAGGGATGCCCCTGGACCCTGAAAACCGCCACGTCTGCCTGCCGTTCAAAGTTTCTCATAAAATAGCCAAGGACAAAACGAAAAAACAAAAAGGTCAGCAGGCCCAGAAAGGCGGCCACCAGGAGGCCCGAAAGCGATTTAGGCAGGTTATCCATTTCCATGAGATACTTGAGCGTTGACGGGTGGGACATGGCGAAACTCAAAAGGGGATCAGTCAACCTGTAGAGAACCAGGGAATAGGAGGCAAGGAACACAATATACCAGACAAGGTGCTTGCGTCTTACGTGCTCGGCCTCATGGGCTATGACTGCCTCTATTTCCTCAGGCAGCAGATTTTGAATCAGGCACGGGGTCAAAAGCACGTACCTGAACCCTGGCACGATTCCGATAACAGCGGCAGTACAGGCCATGGCCTCACCAGCCGGCCAGATAAGGATATCGGAAAAACTGATTCTCTGCCTCTCAAGCCCCTCCTCTATCCTTTTGCGAAGTCCAGAGGCGGGAAGGGGCCTGCATTTCCAAAGTATTTTTACCAGGCCCGGGAGGAAAAACAGAAAAAAAATGATGAGAATAAGAAATATATAAAGAGAGGCATTTGGACCGGTAAAAAGCCTGTGTAACCACGGAACTGGAAGCTGAACAAGGATATCCAAGGCCATAGTGATTATTACATAGGGCAGAAGGATAGGCAAAAGAAGGCTTGCCCTTCTAAGGGCAAGGCGGTAGCGAACAGCCTCGCCAGCCATCCTGCCCAACGCCTGCCAAGCTATGGCAAGATAGAAAATGAAGAGAAACAGGCCAATAATATCAACCAGAGAGGGAATATGTATATAACTTGCAATTGGAGTAAGAAGGGCACCAAGATCCAACAAATAAAAATCAACCGTCAAGGGGACAAGCGCCAGCCATTCCAAGGCTTCTGGTTTTACTGCACCCTTACCTGCACTGAGCCGATTACTGTTCCATCGACAAAAGAGAAACCATGCAGCTATCTTGAGAATAAAAAGAAAAAGGATGTTGCTAATGCCAACATGCTGGTTAGAAGTCTCTGGCGCACTCTCCAAGAGGATCAGTGCCACCATGAGCTCTATAATCTGTCCGTAAGGCATGGCAGGATTGTATCATTGCAACCATATTCTTTCAGCCTAAAACACGCAAAAAATCCGCACTGCCTTTTCAGCTAAGACCCATTTAATCCGATAAATGGAAAAGGAGGATGCTATGACCTTCAAACTCATAAATATCCAGTGGGACAGTGTGCTTGAAATGCTGAAGAGCGAAAACATCATCAAGCAGGTCTCCAGCATTGATCCTTTGCAGATGATGTCAGACCCCCATTACCTCATTCCTGCAATTATAGTTGCCCTTGTGCTTTTTGCACTAAAGTTCAGAAAGACCCTTGTCTTTCTCCTTGGGTGCATGGTGTTCTGGTACGCGTGCGTCCACATGCTTCCCCAAAATGGTGAGCTTAAGCTGAACAACATTGCCTCCTTTGGCACCACGTGCGTGGCTGTTTTAGGCACATGGATCTACTTCTTTTTTATCAGAGAGGAGTAGGAGGAGGAACAACCCTTGGCCCTTGCACTTGTGATCGCATCGGTTTCTTCTGTTGCAGTAATTATTCTGCTCTTGCTCGTATTCAACAGGGCCGACACCAGCAAGGGCGCTTCCGCTTTCGAGTATTCTGCTTCCCCGGAACAAGACGAAGATTCTCTTGATATCCCCGAAACCCCCGTGGACCAGGACGATGAAATAGAGGGCGTACGGTTTGCCAATTATCTGGAATATTCGAGACCAAGCCCGGAACGACCCATAACCGATGAAGATGCAGCCCTTATTGACATAATCAGACAGAGCCCGGAACTTCCCAGTGCCATCATGGAGCTTTCCCATCTTTTAAGCGATCCGGAAACGAGCATCAAGAGGATCGTCCAACTGGTATCCACAGACCCGGTTCTTTCATCTAAGGTTTTGAGGGTGGTCAATTCTGCGGCCTTTTGCACTCAAAGAATCACCTCCCTACAACACGCAGTGGTCATCCTTGGTTTTAATGAGCTGTGGATCCTTGTAAACCAGCTCCTTGCCCAGTCTGCCTTGAAATCCCTGGCTGAAATATCACCTTCTGAAATCAAGGCCCTCTGGAGACACGCTGCAGCAACTGCCACATGTGCCAAGCATGTACTTTTCAAGATAGGAAGCAGGGGAAATGAGATAGGGCCAACTGTTATCACATGTTCCCTGCTTCACGATGTTGGAAAGTTTCTATTACGGGGCTTGAGTCCCGATCAGGGTCAAGATAAGGATTCCGAAGAGGAAGAGTGCTCACTGGTTTCAGTAGTCAGGGAAGATCAGGCCTACGGCATAGATCACTGCCGTATGGCTTATCTTCTCACCACCTACTGGAAACTCCCTGAAATCCTCTGCACAACCATTTCCTATCACCACCATCCCTCGTTTTCCAACTGGGACGACATCCCCGCCCACGCAAAACTTCCAACTGCCCTTGTTGCCCTTAGCGATCAGCTGGCCAACGTGGCAGGGTACTGGGACTCAAAGCCCTGCGCCATGGCAATCAATCCCGAATTTCTAAAATCCATTGGCCTTGACAAAAAATGGTCTCCTAATAGGCTCCTGACCAAGGACTTGATTCAGGACCTGAAGGAGACCGAGAGACTAATTGAAACGGCAACCAGCATGTAAAAGATCCCATCTTGAGGCCGTAATAGCTGAATTCAGGCCTTCAGGGGCCTCTGAAGTGCTACTGGATATGTTCTGGCGGCTCTATGACCATTTTGGTCCGCAGTACTGGTGGCCAGGACAGACACCCTTTGAAATCGCCGTTGGTGCCATACTCACACAAAACACCAACTGGCAAAACGTGGAGAAGGCCATTGACAACCTAAAGAAACAAAAACTTCTTGAACCCAGGGCCATCCTTGAACTTCCACCCGCCATGCTTGCAGGGCTCATAAGGCCTGCCGGCTACTACAACGTAAAGGCGAAGAGGCTAAAATGCTTTGTCAAGTTTCTCGAAGATGTCTTTCAAGGCAACATGGAGCTAATGGCACAGGCGGAAACCACCCAGCTTCGCCAAATGCTCCTCGAAATCCACGGAATTGGACCTGAAACTGCAGACAGCATACTCTTGTATGCACTCGGTAAACCCGTTTTTGTTGTAGATGCCTACACCGTTAGAGTCCTCTCAAACCATGAATTGATCGACCCTGCATTGGCAGATTATCATGACATACAGGAACTCTTCATGGACAACCTTCCCGTTGATACCTGCCTCTTCAATGAATTTCACGCCCTTTATGTGCGATTGGGCAAGGAATTTTGCAAAAAAAGAAGGCCTGTTTGCCATAAGTGCCCCCTGAAAGACATTTAAGGCGCCTTTCGCAGAAGACCTTAGGAGATAAGACACTATTTAGAAAACCACTCAGGCGTATATGAGGTTAATAACCTCTCTAGCATCCTCCAAGGCCCTTAAGGAAAGCTCCAAACAATCCAGATAGTCCTTCTCATCACATCCTAGAACGTACAATAGCTCATCAGAGATCCTGTACCTGAAACCGTCTGCCCCCACACCAAGGCCAAGCTGGACGGCCAGGATGTTACAAAAGGCAAGCATGGCCGAAAGCCTGTTTTGGATGTAGAGATCAGGATCGTGATGGGTGCGAACCGCCCTGCAGATGTCCCTGGGGAATTCCCACTGCTGGAGGATGGAGGAGCCTGCAACTGCATGATCAGTCCCAATAACCTCCCATTCTGCAACGGAAAAATCGCTGTCATCACGCCTTGACCGATCAAGCACCTCCAAGAGCCTGGGACCAACATAGATATCAAGAACAATCTTCCCTACATCATGGAGGATTGCTGCAGTAAAAAGCTCTGCAGACCGGCCAAAACCAAGCCTCTGACTCACCACCTCGGAAATCATGGCGCAACCTACGGAATGAAAACAAAGATCCTCCGGCGACATCTCGTAGCCGTGAAGGTCCCTTGAAAGATACGGCATTGCTGCACTTGCTATGAGGACCTCCCTGATCCTGTTTTGTCCTAGGAGGGCCAGGGCGGTTTCAAGGTCGGAGACCTGCTGGCTGAGACCAAACATGGCAGAATTTGTCAGTTTTAGAATATTTGCAACAAGCCCATGGTCCAGTTTGATGATCTTTGCCACGTCGGAAATGTTTTTCTCCGGATTGTCCAGGACGCGAAGCGCCTCATGGACAATCTTGGGAAAGACAGGAAGTGAGGCCATGGATTCATATACCGCCTCAAGGGTAAAATCTGGACACAGGGCTGTATTCATATCAGGATCTCCTTTTTATCTGGAAGAATAACGCGGGCATTTGCGGAGCCTACCTCCACGGAGACGCTCCTGTTTAGGGGGCCTCCCACGTGCTCTCCACTTGCGGAAAGGCCATTTTTCTCAAGGGCCTTGACTGCCTTTTGATAAAGCTTTACCCCCAGGGCCATCTCCTTTGGTTCATGCAGAAAGGTAGCGGCTCCACACAAGAACACCTTCATATCCTTGGCAGATGCCCCTTCTTGAAGCATGTGCTTGAAAAGTTCCCTCATTTGTTCAAGTACAGTGGGCGTAGCTTGATTTTTTCCAGATGTTCCTGGAAGTACGCAGTGCCCTATACCTGCAACCCCTGCACACGGGTCAGTTACGATGACTGCCAAGGTGGAACCCAGGCTCCTGGCAGTAATAACAGTCGAAGGCCTGCTGCTTACGGCCATAGAGGCCCTTTCCACAATGACTTCTTGCATGGAAGCTTCTCCTGAAGTTTCTTACAGGTGCCCCTAAGAAGCACCTGACTGTTTTCTTTATCGGAAATTGGCCTTAAAAGGTAAAGTCTGACTTTAAAAACGCTTTTTTTACTTCAACGTTTAGACACCAAGGCTTTCATGCTTATATTCAAAAAAAGAGCAAAAAGGAGGAGAAGGCAATGAAGGAGGCGTATCTTTACCAAAGGCAGGAAGACAAAAGCGTTAAGTGCAATCTCTGCTCCCACAGATGCAAGATAAAACCGGGAAGACGTGGAATTTGCCAGGTTCGGGAAAACAGGGACGGAACACTTGAAAGCCTGGTCTATGGAAAGCTCATCTCTCAAAACGTTGATCCCATAGAGAAAAAACCCCTGTTTCACTTTCTTCCTGGCTCTCGCTCCTACTCCATATCAACGGTTGGGTGCAACTTTCAGTGCCTTCACTGTCAAAACTGGCAGATAAGCCAGTTCCCCAGGTTCAACAATGGGGCCATAACCGGCCAGGATGCCACGCCCGCTCAGGTGGTACAAGATGCCATTACAAGTGGTTCAAAAAGCATAAGCTACACCTATGTGGAACCAACCATTTTCTACGAATTCGCCTATGACACAGGGGTCAAGGCCAGGGAAAAGGGGCTCAAGAACGTCTTTGTAAGTAACGGCTACATGACACCCGAGACATGCGAACACAGCACCCAGTTTCTTGACGCCATAAACATTGATCTTAAGGCCTTTACTGAAAAATTCTACAGGGAGGTCTGCAAGGCAAGGCTTGAGCCTGTGCTTGACTCAATAAAACTCATGCATGAGTTGGGGATCTGGGTAGAGGTTACCACCCTCATTATCCCAGGCTGGAACGATACAGACGCGGAGCTAAGGGAGATTGCAAGGTTCATAAAAGGCGTGTCAGAATCCATTCCCTGGCACGTAACGGCCTTTCATCCAACCTACAAGATGCTCGACAGGCCACCAACGCCGGTGGAGACCCTTAGAAGGGCAAGGGAAATCGGGCTTGAAGAAGGGCTGAAATACGTTTACGAGGGCAATATCCCGGGAGAAGGGGGAGAGAACACCTACTGTCCCTCCTGTGGGGAAATGGTAATTGCAAGGTACGGATTCAGCATCCTTGAAAACAAGCTTGAGCAGGGCAAGTGCCCAAAGTGCGGTGGGGCCATTGACGGGGTCTGGGATTAAGCCCTAGGTTCTGGGCCTTCTTTTCCGCGGGGGTCTTACCCCGCGCCTAAGATTCACCCACTGCTGCACCACCTCGAGATAGAGTTCCCCAACCTGGCCTGCAAGCTCCTGCCTTGTGCCGGAAGGTGCTATTTGAAACTGAGTGGCCTTTGAACGGCTTTCACAAACGAGCCATTCCACCTCTGTAAGGCTCTGTATGGTATCCCTGGGGCTGTGAATGAAGAGCACAGGCTTTTTAAAACTTGCCATCTTTAACCGGTTTTCAAATAACGGGCCTTCTGGAATGAGTGAAGGATCAACTCCTGAGCGCTCAAGAAATACCCGTGCAGAGTCAAATGCGCTCTCCATTATCAGGCACAAGAGTTCCTTTTCCTTTCTTGCAGCAAGATCAAGGGCAACTGCCGAACCAAAGGACCGCCCCATGAGGGCCACGTCTCCGCCTCTTCCCTGCTCCTCCATCCAAAGCCTTGAAGCTTGGTAAAAGAGTCCTGCGTCCTCAAAAACCTGTGCAAAGGAAAAATCACCCTGGCTCTGCCCTATTTCCCTGTACTCAAAGGCAACCAGGGAAAAACCAACAGAGACAAGCCCGGTTCCAAGAAGATGCAGGGTAGAATCCGTTTCGTATTCAGCAGGAAAATAGAAGATGTGGGGATTTTCAGGTGGCCCCTTATAAATCCTGGCACAAAGCCTTTGCCCGGACCTGTCTAAAAAATCCAAGATACAAGAGGGAGGCTCTGCCCTTTTAAGGCCTGCCTCCCTGAAAAGGGTACTTGCTACCCCGCTCTTATCCAGGGCCTTAAGGGACTCTACTGCCACCACGAAAGCCTTTCCTTAAACTCCTCTATCTTTTTCTTTTTGAAACTTGAGGAAAATTCAGGATGGCCCATGTAGCTCAAGGCATGCTTTTTCAGGTTTGAAAGGAGGGCGCTGAATACCTCTGACTTTTCCCTCTCGTCTATAAAGTTTCGCTCCTTTTGGAGCTGAAAGGATATCTCAGGCCCATTTTGCTCCAGGAACTGGTTGTAGAGGGAATCTGCGTCCTCAAAGGCGCTGAAATCAGATCTTTCAACCTTCATTGGTATCTTGACAAGAAGCCCAATGAGCCACCTGTCCCCGGCCACCTTGCGGGAGTAGTCATAAAATTCAACCCTTAGGCCATTTTCAAGCCTTATCTCTTCAATCATCTTCTTTTCCCAGTTCATAACAGTGCACCTCAAATTCCGTGGAATCTGTCTGGTGCCCCAGTATTTTTTAGTGTTTAAATGCCCGCTGGCCTGTAAAGACCATTGTAACAGGGGGGTCGGCCTCATTGCATGCCTCAATGGACTCCCAGTCCCTGACCGAGCCTCCTGGATGGACAATGGCAGTAACCCCCTGCCTTATGCCAACGTCCACCCCGTCCCTGAAGGGAAAGAAGGCATCCGAGACCATGGTGGAGCCCGGTATATTACCCCTGTCACGCTTTACCTGCTCGTCGATCTCCTCCTTTTGCGCCTTGTCTCTGTCGCCCTTTTCCACCTCCAGCTCAAGCTGCTTGTAGGGAATGCCGTACTTGTCCCAGCAGAGTATGTCAGCATACTTGGTATAGGCCTTGTAGACTGCTATTTCGGCAACCCCTACCCTGTCCTGTTCTCCTGTGCCTATTCCAACAGTGACACCATTTTTCACGTAGATGACAGAATTTGAGGTAATTCCCTGCTCCACTGCCCAGCCGAAGATGATATCTTCGTATTCCTGCTCGGTTGGGAGTCTCTTTATCCTGTAGACCTTTCCCTGGTACTCACACTCTGCCGGTTTGAGATCATCCTTGGAACGGATCTTGTTGACAGGGGACTGCTGCACTATGATGCCCCCGTCTATAAGGCTTTTAAAGTCTACGAAACGAAGGTCCCAGTACGATTCAAGCTGTTCTATCCGCTGAATCTTTATGATCCTCAGGTTTTTTCTCTGGGAAAGGATATCCACCGTACCCTCTTCATACTCAGGCGCAGCCACCACCTCCACATACTGCTGGCTGATGGCCTCGGCTGTCTCCTTGTCAACGGGCCTGTTCAAGGCAACACATCCTCCAAAGGCAGCCACCCTGTCTGCTCGTAGTGCCTTGGTGAATGCACTTGCAATGGAGTCCGACTTGGCAACACCACACGGGTTGTTGTGCTTTACAATCACACATGCCGGTGTCTTCATGAGATACTTCAATATGTTAAGAGAATTGTCCACGTCGGTGAGATTAATCTTGCCTGGGTGTTTCCCGGCCTGGATCATGTCCTCTTCGGTAATGGCACTCACAAGCCCCTTGCCCGGGGTTATAAAGGCACAGTCTCCAAGGACAAGATTACCATTTACCAACTCATAGAGGGCAGCCTCCTGGTCCGGGTTTTCGCCGTATCTGAGGCCCCTTTCCTCTATTTCGCCCGTAGAGGGATTTGGTATCTTCCAGGTCCGCTTTTTGTAAACAAGCTCCTGGTCACCAAAAGAAATCTTCATCTCCATTGGGAAATGGTCACCAAGTATCTTTTTGTACATCTGTTTCATGTCAGCCATGGCTCTTCTCCTACTTTGTCTTGGAAAGTTTTGCCTCCAATGCCTTTTTATCCATCACGCCAGAATGGTACCTTCCATCAGGGAATATGTATGTGGGAGTGCCAGTAATTCCCTTGCCCATAAGGAAGTTGATGGAATCATTTATCTGCTTTTTGCCCTTTTCACACTGATTCTCTGACCTGTACCTGTTCTTAAAGCCCTCAAGGCCCTTCTTGTCACAGATTATGGAGATGCACTCCTCCTTTGCGCCCTTGTGGAATTTCAGGGGAAAAAGTACATACTTGACCTGCAGCTTTCCCTCCTTGGCCATGGGCTCTATTATCTGCTCGGCCTTTTTGCAGTATGGGCAGTGGGGGTCGGTTACAAAGTAAATGACAGGTCCCTTTTTACCAACAGAAAAGGCAACGAGACTGTCAAGTTTCTTCATCTCTTCCTTTGTCAGACGGTTTATCTCTGTCATTGCCTCCCGGGAGAGATTTTTGCCATCCTTCGTGCTGAAAAGCTGGCCGGCAATGAGATAGTCACCCTTTGCGTCAGAGTAGATGAGTCTGTTCTGGTTCCTGAATCGTATCTGTATCTGGCAAAGGCCAGATGAACCTGCTGGCTTCACATTTACTATTTCAAGGCGCTGCCTGAAGGTCTTTTGTATGGCAGCAGAAAGCCTCTCCTTTGAAGGGCAAGAGGATGTGGCAGATGCCACGTCGACTGTGAAAAAAGAAAAGAGAAAAACCAGTGAAAAAAGAGCTGATGCTGTCTTTAAATAATGTTTCATAGAAATGCACACTCCCGATTCGATTTTCGCTAAGGCTACCACAAAGAATTTACTGCTGCCACCAGCTTACGCCAAGTCGTCTTATGACGTTCAGCCCTCCTGGAAGCACAAGGGTGTTATCCATTCCCTTTGAACGCAAAAATACCTGTATCTCATAAGAACGGGTGCCTGCATTACATATTATGATGAGGGTCTTATCCCTGGGAAGCTTCTCATAGTTTTCTCTCACCTTGTCGTAGACAAGGGCATACCACTTTTCAGGAAACGCCTTGACCCACGGCTCTGCCTCCCTGGGGTGGCGAAGGTCAAGGGCCATCCAGTCTGGATGATCCGCCTTCCCGTCCATCCATGCAACAAACTCCTCGGTTGGCACAGTCTTAAGCCTGCCAGAGACCAGGTTGTCCGCCACGTTGGCAGCTGCATTCAGAACGTCCACTGCAGTGGAGAAGGGAGGTGCATAGGCAAGCTCCAGGTTGCTGAAATCCTCTATCACGGCCCGCCTTGCTATCATACCAGCTGCAGCATTCAGCCTTGCAAGGAGCCCATCCCCCATCTTGGCAAACCCCTGAAGCCCAAGCACCCGCCTGTCCGTCCTGTTTACAATGAGATTGTTGAACATGAGGGCCTGGGTTGGAAAAAAATGCGCCCTGTCGGACTGGACAGCCATGGCAGAAACCGCATCAAACCCCTCTGCCTGGGCTACTTCCGTGCTTATGCCAGTTGAGCCGACACAAACATCAAAGACCTTCATTATGAAACTTCCAACCACGCCGTCAAACCTGCTTGGAATCCCGGCTAGGTTATCTGCAACCACCCTGCCCTGCCGGTTGGCCACCGAACCAAGGGGAGCGTAGGCCTTTTTACCAGTGACAAGATTGTAGGTTTCCACGCAGTCCCCTGCAGCATAGATATCAGGATCAGATGTCTGCATCCTCTGGTTCACGACTATTGCCCCGTAAGGAGACACCTCAAGGTCTGCATCCCTTGCCAGCTCTCCCCTGGGTCTTACTCCTGCAGCCATAATCACAAGGTCACAGGGAAGCTCCCTGTTGTTGGTGACCACCTTTTTCACCCAGCCCTCATCATTTCCCTCAAAACGCTGGGCCGCCTCGCTGGTAAACACCTCCACGTTGTTTTCCCTGAGATGCTGCTCCACCATGGAGGCTATGGTCCTGTCAACTATCCTTGGAAGAACCTGGGGCATGAACTCAACGATCTTTGTCTCAATTCCCCACAGGTCTGCCAGGGATTCTGCCATCTCAATGCCAATGGCACCTCCTCCAATGACCACTGCGCGTTCGACCTTTCCCTGGGCCAAAAGCCCTTTTATGTCAATGGCCTTGTGAAGGCTGCTAATGGTAAATATACCCTTTAGATCATGCCCAGGAACTGGAATCACGTTTGGACGGCTTCCTGTTGCTATTACCAGCTTGTCATAGGAAATGGTGTCCTTATCCCCTGTCTTCACGTCTTCTAAGTGTACAACCTTTTCCTTTCTGTCTATGGATACGGCCCTGGTAAGTGTTCTTACGTCAACTCCCTTGGCCTCCCTAAAAAACCTCTCATCCCTGACCATGTGAAAACTTGTTGAACGAAGCTCTTTTTCATCTGCTACGTCCCCTGAAACAAAGTATGGTATGCCGCATCCTCCATAGGAGATAAGATCATCCTGGTCAATAAGAGTCACCTCTGCATCCGGCAGGAGTCTTTTTACCCTGCAGGCCGCCTTTGGCCCTGCTGCCACACCACCTATGACAACTATCCTTTGTGACATTTGACTTTTCCTCCTGTGAAGTAATATAAAGAAGCAAAAAGAAATGAATAACCATTCAGGCTGGATTAAAGGTATCACAAAAGCTCCTTCATGCAACATGGGTTAATACTTTTTTCACAAAAAGCACGTGACTTCTCCAAAAGACGAACTGGTTTGGATAGTTGATGAAAAAAACCGGCCTCTTGGCGGCACAACCCGTGCCATTATGCGTGCAAAGAGGCTCATCCACAGGTCTACTTACATCATGGTCACTGACCCAAAGGGAAGACTGCTTTTGCAGAAACGCACCCTTTCAAAGGATGTATACCCAGGCCTTTGGGAAATGGCGGCAGGAGGAGTTGTTGCTTACGGGGAGGGATACCTAGACTCTGCCCTGAGGGAGCTTGAGGAAGAAACGGGCATAAAAACCCGGAACCTCAAAAGACACCTTGACTTTTTTTATCAAGACGATGTCAACAGACTTTGGGGCAGGCTTTTTTCATGCAGCCACCAAGGCCCTGTCCGTCCGCAAGAGGAAGAGGTACAGGAGGCCATTTTTGCTGATAAGGAGACCCTTGCACGGCTCATTGCCCAGGAAAAATTTACTCCGGACAGCTACTTCTTGATGGAGCTAATAAAGGAGAGAAAAATTACACCTTTTGAGCGTCTGTTTTGACCCTGAATCCTGAAGGATCAACCTTGTACCTCCTTAGCAGACGCTGAAGGCTCTGCCTTTCAAGGCCGCACCTCTTGGCAGCAAGGGTAACGTTTCCCTTTGATTCCTGAAGTACCTTGGTAAGGTAGGCCACGGAAAAACGGTTTATCACCTCTTCCTTTGCCTTTTTGTAGGGCAGGTGGGAGACACACGGCATGGTGAGCATCTGGATCCCTGAGTCCTTGCCGTTATCCGTGGGTATGTCTGAAGGCCATATCACATTGCCTGAGGCAAGAAGCACTGCCCTTTTGACCGCATTTTGGAGCTGTCTTACGTTTCCCTTCCACTCCCTCTGCATAAGACACCTGATGCTTTCTGGGGCAAATTCCAGACCCTCTTTGCCATATTCCTTGGAGTACTTTTCTAGGAAACTCTGGGCAAGTAGCGGTATATCCTCGGCGATCTCCTTAAGGGAGGGCATGGTTACCGTAACCACATTCAACCTGTAGAAAAGATCCTCCCTGAAGGTCCCCTCTTCTATCTTCTTTTCAAGGTCTTGATTTGTGGAGGCAATTACCCTGACATCCACCTTGATTGACTTTGTGGTTCCAAGGGGGCGGATCTCCTTTTCCTGGAGTACCCGCAAAAGCTTTGTCTGGATGGAAAGGGGTATGTCTGCAATTTCATCAAGGAGAATGGTGGATCCGTTAGCAGCAAGAAAGAGCCCTTCCTTGTCTGCATCCGCGCCTGTAAAGGCACCTTTCACATAGCCAAAGAGCTCGCTTTCAAGAATGTGCTCAGGAAGTGCCGGGCAGTTGACGGTTATCATCTTCTTGTTCCGCCTTCTGCTCATCTGGTGAAGGGCCCGTGCAGCCACCTCCTTGCCTGTGCCGCTTTCACCCCGAATAAGCACAGTAACATCGGTGTCTGCCACCCTGGACATGAGCTCCAGCACCTTTTTGAGCCTTGCGGACTTTCCGACAAAGCCGTACTGTTCCTTTACCGAATGGAGCTGTTCCTGAAGCCGCCTGTTTTCCCTGAGCAGGTTTGTCCTCTCAAAACCCTTCTTGACGGCATGAATTACCATATCGTTATCAAAGGGCTTTTGGAAAAAGTCCAGGGCCCCTTCCTTAAGTGCCTCCACTGCTCCTTCCACCGTGGCATAACCGGTCATAATTATGACCGAGATAGTGGGATCAAAGGCCAGTATCTCCTTCATGAGGGAAAGACCGTCAAGATCCGGCATCTTGATATCTGTAAGAACCACATCGTGGTCTCTTTTTTTAACTTGCTCAACTGCCTCATAACCAGATTCTGCAACATCCACCTGGCAGTCGAGCTTGGAACCTATAACCTGTTTTAAAAGCTTCAGCATGTCCTGCTTATCATCCACAATAAGCAGGCTTTGCTGGCTGTTTTTGTGCTTCATGCCTTTTTAATTAGTTAGCTTTCAACCCAATAGTTTGGGGATTCCTTTGTTATTATAACGTCGTGAACGTGGCTTTCCCTTAATCCTGCAGGGGTAATCTTTACAAATTTTGCGTTTTGTCTCAACTTTTCGATGGTTTCACAACCCAGGTAGCCCATTCCTGCCCTGAGCCCACCGATGAGCTGATAAATGGTTGCTGCCAGCGGGCCCCTGTAGGGAACCCTGCCTTCAATGCCCTCTGGAACGAACTTGGAGACAACCTTTACGTTGTCCTGAAAATACCTGTCCTTGCTTCCTTCCTTCATGGCACCAAGGGAGCCCATGCCCCTGTAAACCTTGTACTGACGCCCCTTGTAAAGCTCAAGCTCGCCTGGGCTTTCATCAGTTCCTGCAAGAAGGCTTCCTATCATTACACAGTGGGCACCTGCGCCTATGGCCTTGGTAAGATCTCCTGAAAATTTTATTCCACCGTCTGCTATGACCGTGCGTCCATACTTGTTGGCCACAAGGGCGCAGTTGTGTATGGCAGTAAGCTGGGGCATGCCAACACCCGCCACTATCCTGGTGGTGCAGATGGAGCCAGGTCCTACCCCCACCTTGATTGCGTCTGCACCTGCCTCAAGCAGGGCCTCGGCCCCTTCTGTTGTTGCAACATTTCCGGCAATGACCTGCAGGTCGGGAAAATTTTTCTTTAGATCCACAACCGCATTCACCACATTGGCAGAGTGGCCGTGGGCAGAATCCACAACGATTATATCAACACCTGCCTTCATAAGGGCCGCTGCGTGTTCAAGGCGGTTTTCACCAACTCCAATGGCTGCTCCAACCCTGAGTCTTCCAAGCTCGTCCTTACACGCATTGGGATATTTCTTGATCTTCTCAATGTCCTTAATGGTTATAAGTCCGGAAAGGTCCCCGTTTTCATCCACCACCAGAAGCTTTTCTATCCTGTGCTTGTGTAGAAGCTCCTTTGACTCTTCCAGAGTTATTCCCACCGGGGCTGTGACCAGGTTCTTGGAGGTCATGACGTTTTTGACCTCCTGATCCAGATTGGTCTCAAAGCGAAGGTCCCTGTTGGTGATGATGCCCACCAGCTTTCTCCCCTCAACCACGGGTACTCCGGAAATCCTGAACTCCTTCATGATCTCCTGCACCTGCCAAAGCTTGTGGTGGGGGGTTACGGTAACAGGGTCTATTATCATGCCACTTTCTGATTTCTTTACCTTTTCAATCTCCTTTACCTGGCGCCTTATGGACATATTCTTGTGAATTATGCCTATGCCGCCCTCCCTGGCAAGGCTTATTGCAGTATCCGCCTCGGTAACCGTATCCATGGCGGCGCTGAGTATTGGTATATTCATTCTTATGGTCTTTGTAAGAGGGGCAGAGATATCCACATCTGCAGGCAGCACCTCTGAAAAGGCAGGAACCAGCAAAAGATCATCAAAGGTATAGGCCTCTGGCACCGGATGATTCAGCATAAAATTTACACTCCTTTTCCATAAAAGCGGCAAGAAGACCCAAAAGGATACCGCCGTCGCTTATGACTATTTTCCTTAACCCTAAATATCTAATTACCTCAAGCAAAATTGCAATGCCTGCAGGGAAAATATCGGCCCGTTCAGGCTCAAGCCCCCTGACTTTCATTCGTTGGCAAACGTCCATTGCCAAAAGCTCGTTAAAGAGTTTATCAAGCTCAGGGCCAGCAACCTCAAAGCCCCTGACCTTTTTAGGATCGTAGCTTGAGAGCCTCTGCAGCACTGCCGCGACCGTGGTGGCTGTTCCGCCTGTGGCAACGAGGGTCTGGACGCCATGAAACCAGGCTTTTACGCCAAAAAGCCCCTCTTCCACCTTGGTTCTGGCAGAAGCCCTGAGACAATCCCTAAAACCCTCCCCAATCTCCTGGCAGGTCTCGGTCAGAGTAACTGCGCCGATATTCATGCTTTTAAAAAAGAGGAGCCGGTCCCTTTCACAAAGGGCCATTTCAGTGCTTGCTCCTCCAGAGTCAACCATTATCCATTTGCCCTTCACATCCTCCAGAGTAAGATATGCACCCTTAACAGCAAGGGCTGCCTCCTCTTCCGGGCCAATCACCTCTATACCGACCCCAATCTCCCTAGCCCTGTCAATGAAATCCCCTGCATTTTCCGCCCTTCTAAAGGCCTCGGTGGCCATGGCCCTGAATCTTCCGATTTCGTGTTTCTCCAAGACCTTGAGAAATTCCTTCAAGGCCCCAATGCCCCGTTTAAGCGCATCTTGTGATAACCTGCCATCCCTAAGAAGAGACTGACCCATGCGTACATTATTTCTAATGGAAAAAAGCACCTCGGCCCTTCCATTTGATACCCGGGCACCTGCAACCCTGAAGGTCTGTGAGCCAAGATCCATGACGGCAACCTTGCACACCCTTGCTTTCATGTCCAAAGGTTATAAGGAGTCACCCTTTGCATCAAGCCCAAAAAGTGCAGGGACTTTTAAAGCGTTTCATTGACAATTGACAGTAGACTTTGTGGGCATTAAACTGACTCGCCAGTGCATTTTTTATTAATTACCTATAGCAGATATTTCTCTTGTCTGCCGTCTGGGGAGAAAATATGTTTGGGCTGGGATTACCGGAGCTTTTAGTAATACTTTTTATAATTCTCATTGTATTTGGGGCGGGAAAACTTCCCCAGATAGGAGAAGGCCTGGGAAAAGGCATAAGCAACTTTAAAAGGTCCCTTAAACAAGATGAAGAAAAAGACAGCCCGGACGACGAGCCCAAAAAACAAGACAAATAAAATACCCCTCAACCCTATCCATCCCCAGCTAGACTCCAGAGATTAGGCCTATGAAAACGAAAAGAGTTCATTCTGAGTCCAATATAGTGGTACGGTTTTTTTCCTCTGTCAAACTTGCCATATTCCTTTTCATCATACTGGCACTTACATCCATTATAGGAACCGTTCTTCCCCAGGGAGAAAGCCTCCAATTCTATTTAGAAAAGTATGGCCCTTTTTATTTCAAGATCATAAGGACCCTTCACCTCTACGACACCTACCATGCCTGGTGGTATCTCGCGCTCATGGGTCTTTTCAGCGTAAACCTGATTGTTTGCACCATCAAGAGACTGCCGTACACCTTGCGCCTCTTCAGGCGCAACTACCTGGAGATGGGCAGGAACGACCTCTTAAGACGCCCATTTAAGGCCCAATGGGAGACCGCTCAAAAAACAAACCCAGTAGATCTCCAATCCAGGCTTGTAAAGACCTTTTCAGGCCTTGCCGGTAAGCCGGAGGCAAGGGAAAACGTTGATGGAGGCAAGCTCTATCTTTCAGACAGGGGCAAATGGAGCTACTGGGGTGTGTACCTTATTCATGTAAGCGTTCTTGTGATCTTTGCAGGTGCCATTTTGGGCTCATTCACCGGCTTTAAGGGAAGAATCATGCTCCTTGAGGGCGAAAGCACAGATCATGCCGTCCAGATGGATTCCCACGGAAATATCAAGAAGATTCCCCTGGGCTTTGCCCTTAGGTGTGACAAATTCGAGGTAGATTTTTATCCAACTGGTGCGCCCAAGCTTTTCAAATCAGACCTTGCCATAATCGACAAGGGCAAGGAGGTGGTAAAAAAATCCATCCTGGTTAACTCACCACTCACCTATAAAGGCATTACCTTTTACCAGTCTTCTTACCAGTCTGTTCCAGATCTGAAGATACGGATAGTGTCAAGTGACGGGAAACAGAAGGTTCTGGATCTATCCGCCTTCGACAAGGGCCTTTGGCCTGAAAAGAAACTCATGGTGGGCATAATCAAGTACCTTCCAAATGTGCACGGGGCCCCTGCGGCAAGGGTTTACGTTGGAGATCCTTCTGGAAGCAACGGTGATGCGGTCTGGCTACTTGAAGGCCACGACAGGGAGGTGAGCCTGGGTGACAATTCCTTCCGCCTCTCCCTTGTCTCCGCAAAGGAAAAGTACATGACTGGGCTCCAGGTCAAGAAGGACCCAGGCGTCTGGATTGTATGGCTCGGATGCACCATGATGGTGATAGGCTTTGCCATTGTATTCTGGGTTGGCCACCGCAGATTGTGGCTTTGGATGGGAAAGGATGGAGAAAAACTCCACGTGATACTTGCGGGCCAGACAAATAAGAACAAGGTCTCCTTCGAAAGGGAGTTTGAAAGGGTCAAAGAGGCAATAGACAAACAGATAGGAGAAAAGTGATGCATCTTAGCAGCTCTTACATACTAAGCCTTACCACCTTCGTTTATCTTGGGGCCACTGCCATCTACCTACTTTACTGGATTTTCAGGCTGGAAAAGGTGGGAATCCTGGGAACAGTAGTGACAGTTGCGGGCTTTGTGATGCAAACAGCAGGAATAGCCTTGCGCTGGCGTGAATCCTATCTCATGGGTTACGGACACGCTCCCCTATCAAACCTCTATGAATCCCTGGTATTTTTTTCCTGGGTCACCGTGCTGGTTTACCTGGTAGTGGAGTTCAAGACAAAAAACCGGGTAATAGGGGCCTTTGCAACACCCTTTGCCTGCCTTGCCATGGCCTACGCATCCTTCAGCCCCAATGTTCAAGACGCCATCCAGCCGCTTATCCCTGCCCTTCAAAGCAACTGGCTCCTGGCGCACGTCATAACCTGTTTCCTGGGTTATGCCTCCTTTGCCGTGGCCTGCGGTTTCGGCATCATGTACCTCATAAGGGGAGACGGCAGGGGTTCCTCCTACCTGCTGGATGCCCTACCTTCGCGCCGAACCTTGGATGAGCTCATGCACCAGACCATAATCTTTGGCTTCCTGTGGCTCACGGTTGGTATCATAACCGGCGCAGTCTGGGCAAACCAGGCATGGGGAACCTACTGGAGCTGGGACCCGAAGGAAACCTGGTCCCTCATAACCTGGTTCGTCTATGCCACTGCCCTGCATGCACGGTTTGTCCGGGGATGGGCAGGCAAAAAGATCGCCTATCTGTCCATTATCGGTTTTGTTTCTGTCATTTTCACCTATTTTGGTGTAAACTTTCTTTTATCAGGGCTGCACAGTTACGGATCAAGTTAAAGACAGCCACTGGAGGAAACCATGTTTGGATTAGGGACACAGGAACTCTTGGTAATTCTTATTATTGCACTTTTTTTGTTTGGTGGCAAAAAGCTTCCTGAAATTGGGGCAGGCCTTGGAAAAGGGCTCAGGGCCTTTAAAAAGGGCCTTAAGGAAATAGACGAGGAGGTACAAAAGGAACCGGCTGAAAAAAAACCTGCTGAAATCCAAGAGACGGCCAGAGAAAAGACAACGGCCTCCTGATATCAGCTTCAAATCAACCCCCACATGCGTCCTGATTGCCGCTGTCTCATCCTGGCAGCCGGCAAGGGCACAAGACTTTTGCCCTTGACCCAGAAGATTCCAAAGCCCCTTTTTCCAGTTCTAGATATGCCGGCCCTGGACCGTCTCGTTTTGAAACTTAGATCCGAGGGCATTGATGAAATCGCAGTAAACTGCCATCACCTGACGGAGAAGATGGAAACCTGGAAAACCGTAAGCCCCTGCGGAAAACATGTAACCTTGCTCAAGGAGGAAGTCCTCCTGGATACCGGTGGTGCAATAAAAAATCTCTTTGAAAAACTTGGATACGACAGACCGCTCCTCGTCTATAACGCAGATATAATCTCAAACCTTTCTATTACGAGTCTCTTCAGGGAATTTACAAAAAGATCAGGTGCCCTGGCACTCCTCTGTCTCCACAGCAATCCCCTTTTCAACAAAATAAGATGTAAATTTTCAAAAATTATATCCTTTAAGGGCAAAGGCAAAGACCTTTTGGCCTACACCGGAATTGCCATTTTCAGACCAGAATGTTTTAAAGAGGCGCCTTCAACCCCCTTTCCCCTGATTCCATTCATTCAGCAGCTTATTGACAAAGGGGCAGAAATTGGAGCATGCAGGGCAGAGGAGATAGCCAGGGATGAAAAGTGGATGTGGCAAGACATTGGGACACCACGGGGTTACCTTGAGGCAAATTTTGGCCTGCTCGCCATCAAGGGGCAAGACCGCCTTTTAAACTCAGACTGTGTCTCAGACACTGTCCGGCTTGCAAAACGGGTTATAATTGGAAGGGATGCCAGTCTTTCAGGCACCCTTTCCCTTAAAAATGTTGTGGTCTGGCCCAAGACCAGCCTCAATATGGATGGAGAGATCAAGGATGCCATTGTCACCCCCTTTGGAATACTAAAGGCGTAAGGTGCACCCATGGCCCCCAAGTGCAACAACAACGACAGACGGCTCAGGATGCTTCTTCGCATGGTTGAGGCCTGGCTTTCTACCTGCCGCCTGGTCCTTGACAGGCATCCCCTTTCTGAAGAACTCCTTGCACAAGATCAACAGGTCATAGTCGCCCTTTGGCACTCTGCGCTCATTTACTGTCTCTTTCATTTCAGACGTTATCCAGCAGCCATAATGGTTAGCGGCAGCAAGGATGGCGAGTGGGTGGCCAAGGCCCTTGAAATTTGGGGGCAGAAGCCTGTAAGAGGCTCAAAGCTCAAAGGGGGCCTTGTGGCAATAAGGGAGATGACAAGGCTACTTAAGGAGAAAAAAATGAATGCCGGCATAGTTGCAGACGGCTCCAAGGGTCCACCATGCGTTGCACAAAAGGGGGCCATAGTCCTTGCCCGTGATACAGGGTTTCCAATCATTCCAATAGGGGTCTCTGCACGGCCTGCCTACTATTTCAACAGCTGGGACAGATTAATGCTCCCACTTCCCTTCTCCAGGGTTGCCGTTGTATACGGTGGGCCCCTCTACGTGGCAAGAGCCACACGTGGAACCAGAATGGAGGACGCCCGACTCCAACTGGAAAGGGAGCTTATTAAGGCATCTGTCAGGGCCAAGAGAATTGCCAGGCAAAAGAGGTAGAGCGCCCGATGAAAAAGTGGGGTGAACTGACATCCAGGGAACGGCAGGCCGTTTTGGACCTTTGGGAAAATGGACCCGACTGTGCGAAGTTCCTGTCCAGAAGAATAGGCATGGACCTTGGAGATACCATGGAGCTTCTTGTTTGTCTTGAAAAGTCCGGGTGGCTTAAAAGGGTGCACGGGACATTTCTTTTTAAGCGAGGCTTTAAGAAACCAAAACATATGAATCACACCTACTACCAACTTGCAAAACAGGCGGAAAAAGAGCTCAGATTCCTTGCAAGAAAGGGCCTTGTCTGATTAATTAGCGGCCATGAATCCCTTGCACATAATATCTTCCATCAACATAAACTGGCTTGACCTGGTCATTGGCCTTATATTTGCTGTAATAGTCATAAGGGGGCTCTTTACAGGATTTAGCAGGGCAATATCCGGCCTTCTTGGGGCACTTGCAGGCTTCTGGGTTGCTGCCAACTACTACCAGTACCTGGCACAGAGGCTTTCCTTCCTCATAAAGACAGACATGTGGAGGGGACTTGTGGCCTTCTTTCTGCTGTTCCTGGTGGTCTACCTCGCCTTTGCCATTGCCGGCATACTGTTCAGGGGACTATTCCAGGTGCTCCACCTCTCTGTGGTGGACAGGTTGCTTGGGGCAGCCTTTGGCTTCTTAAAGGCCCTTGCCATTTCGTCGGTGATTATCTTCATACTAACCCTGACCCTGCCCTCAAACAGCCCCCTGCTCAAAAAATCCCGACTCTATCCCAGGATCAGCTCCATGACCAGGGTAATGACAGATTTCGTGCCAGAGAATCTAAAGGCCCGCTTCATGTGGAAGTGGAGAAGGGTGGAGCTTCAATTTCACAAGGGAAGAAAAGAGGCTATTTAGGCTAATACTCTTTCGTTTTCATGAGCAAATATCCTTCGCGGTTTCCACCAAGAAGGTAACCTGCCCTCTCACCAATTGGCCAAAACCCTTTGATTTCCTTGAGTTCTTCCTCAAGCCTAACCCTTGAGAACACAAGACATGGCCTCCTTCTTGAGAGCGCCTTGGCAAGCCTATCTGGATGCTTTGTCTTTATCCTTTTTATTGGATGGCCTGTGTAAAAGATCATGGAGGGCTTCCAAAGGCCAAAGGAGGCAAGGGTCGCTCCTGCATCCTTTGCAACACCTTTGTTTATGACCTTTCGCACCTCCAGGGCCATCTCCTTTGAAGGAAGCTGCACCATCCGGCAAATGGCAGGAAGAAAAAGAATAACAAAAAATCCTGCAAACAAGACCCCTGCAGAAAACCTGGTGATCAGATCCTCGCTGCCTCTTCTCAAAAAAGCATATCCACAAAGGGCAGTAACAAGCAAAAGCCCCAGGCCCCACAGGGCGAGCTGAACTGGAGGGGTCACGGGAAAGGCGTATTCGCTACTGTCAAAGCGTATGAGGCCCTGAAGATGATTCCACACCTGACCCAGACCAAAAATCAAAAAAAGGCAAGATATAAAAAAAAGGGCCAAGACGGGCAAAAAGAGCCACTTTGAAAAAAGGCACTGCCATTTTTCTTCCATTAAAAGGCAGCCCATGGAGATTGAAAAAAAGGGCAGGACAGGCACAATGTAATTTATCTGCTTGGTTGCTGCTGTAGTCAGAAGAACAAATATCCAGACAGTGGCCAGAAAAGAGAAGAGACGGAGTCTTTCCATTACCTCAAGCCCGCTATTGTAAAACGCCTTTTTAAGAAGCCAAAGATCCTTTCTTATAACGCGCGGAATCAGGGCGGAAAAAGGGAAAAGGCCGATAGCAAGCACTGCCAGATAAAAGAAAGGGCCGCCACCGTGGCCAAGAAGCGTCCTTGCAAAGCGTTCAAGGTTCTGGGTGAGAAAAAACGTCTCAATGAAACTATTTCCCATCCTTCCATAGATTGCCAGATACCAGGGAAGATTTATTACAAGGAAGATTGCTACTCCGGTAAACACCCTTACAGGCCTAAGCCATAAAAAATCCCTCCTTAAGAAGGAGTAAAGACCAAATACAGGAAGAGACATGGCCATAGCAACAGGTCCCTTTGTCAAAAAGCCAAGGGAGAGAAAAAGCCACGAAAGGCCCAGCAGCCAGATGGAACTGCCCTTCTCCATAGACAGGAAAAAAAGGGCCATGGAAAGCCAGATAAAAAGGCTAAGCAGCATGTCGGTGAGACAGGCCCTTGCAACCAGCAGAAAAAGTGGGCAAGAAAGCAGAACCAGTGAAGTTATGGCAAATAGGTGTTTTTTACCTGAAAAGTCTCTTTCAGGAAGGAAAAAGTAAAGACCATAGAGCGTTAGAATTATAAGCAGGCCCGAAAGGGCTGAGGGTAGCCTGGCAGCCAGTTCGTTTTGCCCAAAAACCTTGAAGGATGCAGACAGTACCCAGAAAAAGAGGATGGGCTTTTCAAGATATGGCCTGCCGTTTAGTGTGGGGACTACGTAGTCCCCATTTTTGATCATCTCGGAAGCGCTTGTTGCATACTCACCCTCATCCCGGTCCGTAAGGGGAAAGGCTCTAAGGCCTGAGAAGAGGAGGACTAAAGACAAAAACAAAACAAAAAGGGGCCTTAGATAAAAGGAGAAGTTCATGGCGTCTCAGACCGGATTTCCCGCCTTTGACAAATCAAATCTGATGTCTATCTCTTCAGGGCCAGGACCAAGTGAGGGAGGAAGAGGTGGAAGGGGCGCTGAATCCTTAATGGCCTTCAATACGGATCTGTCAAAGGCGGAGAATCCGGAATACTTCTTTACCCTCATGTCAAGAATCCTTCCATCCTTGGTAATGATAATGGTTACCACAGCCTCAAGGTCCTTTCTGTTGGCAAGGGCCTTTGGAAAGTGCCAATTGCGCCAAATCTTTGCCTTTACAAAATTGCCATAAATCATGGCCTGCTGGTTTTGGGATCCCCCCGGCCTTTTAGACCCTGAAGGGCTGCCTTGACCCTTTGCCTTTCTTGCAAGCTCCTTCAGCCTTTTTTTCAGGTATTGCTCTTCTCTTTTCTCCGCAAGGCGTTTTTGAATCTCCCTGATCTTTTCATCTATCTTCTTTTCCTGATTTTTGGCCCGGGCCTTTGGTTTTGCCACCTTTTTCTCTGTTTCTTTCTTCTTCTTGGCGAGCTTCTTGACCTTTTTGGGCTTTTTCGAATTTAAGGAAACTGCCTTCTTTTTGACCTTAGGTTTCTCCTTGACTACCTTGGGAGCAGGCTTTGCAGTCTTTTTCTTGGGCATTGGAGGCGGTTCTTTCTTTTTCACAGGAAGGAGCTGTTTTTTATCCTTTGATGCCTTTACGGGTGCCTTTTGGGCCTTTGGGACAGAAGGCTTTTCAAGGCTTTGGGGCTCAAAGAGGTTTACCGTATACGGAATCTGTTGATGTTTGTTTGTATTAAAAAGGGTGGGCCCCAACACAAAACCGCCAACAACAGCAAGATGAAACAAAATGGCAAGTACCAGGGCCTGCTTCCAGAGCCTGTTTGAAAAGTGACTTCTCATTTATAGGAGGCTACCTGCCACGGCCTGGTGGCTCCACCTTTTCAGGTGCAGTCACAAGCCCAAGATTATCTATGCCCGCCTCCTTGGCAGCCGCCATCACCCTGGCAACCACTCCATAGGAGACGTCCCTGTCGGCCCTAAGTATAATCTGGTCTGCCTTACCTTCGTTTTTGAGTCTGCTAAGCTCGGTCTTAAGGGAACCTTCATCCACTGGGAGGGTGTCCAACCAGATATCACCCTTTCTCGAGATGATGATCTGTACATGTTTCTTTTCCTGGGGAAGGGGCTTTGCGGTTGTTTCAGGAAGCCTGACATCAATACCCCTTGTCATCATGGGGGCGGTGACCATGAAGATGATGAGCAGAACAAGCATGACATCAACAAGTGGAGTGACGTTAATGTCTGAAAGAAGGCCCTTTTTTCCATTAGAAGACATTGCCATTATCAAACAACCCCTGCTAAGAATGTTCGTGGTTACGGACGCCTGCCCTTCTCAAAAGGAGCTCCCTTTCCACCTCGTTTAGAAAATCTGCCCCAAAGGCCTCGAGCTCCTGTTGTTTTGCGCCTGACTGACTCATGAACACGTTATAGGCAATCACTGCCGGGATGGCTGCTGCAAGGCCAACGGCAGTTGCGATAAGGGCCTCTGAGATACCAGGCGCCACTGTTGCAAGGCTGGCACTTCCCTTAAGTCCTATGTCGTGAAAACTTCTCATAATGCCCCACACTGTTCCAAAAAGGCCTATGAAAGGGGCAGAGTTTCCTATGGTTGCCAGAATTGGCAGGGCTGTCTCGAGCTCTTGGGTCTCAACCTTGATCCCCTTGGAGATGGCCCTTGAAAGCACATCTATCCATACCTTCCTGTCAAGGGGGGCGTTTTCAAGCTTAACATCCCTTCTGAGCCTCTGATATTCCTCAAAGGCGGTAGAAAAGACATTGGCCATGGGCGAGTATTTCAGCCTCTTTGCTCTTCCGGCCACCTGGGAAAGACTTTGGCTTTCTGAAAAAAAGATGTCAAATTCTTCGTCCAGGCTTGAGGCCTTCTTAAAGAGCCTGCTCTTAAGGATTATGATGGTCCAGCTGAGAACAGACATCAGGACCAACAGGGCAAGAACCATCTGTACCACCGGGCCTGCACCCAGTATCATGGTCAATACACTGGAATTGTGGATCATCTATAGTGATTCCTTTCTTCTTAAGTTTTTCATTCCCTTACCGCATCTGAGAGAAAAAGGGGACCTTCATGGTCCGCTCCCCAAGGGATCAGACCCGCTTTTCTAGCACTTTCAAACAACAGAGAAATGGCCTGTCTCCCCTCTTCTCCAAGATCATAGGAATACTCATTGACGTAGAGGTCTATATGTTTTCTTTGGACCTCCTGGGATATCTCCTGGGCATGCCTGCGGATAAAGCCTGAAACCTCGTGGTAATTACCCTGTGCAAATCTCATGCTTTTTTTAATTGCCTCATTCAAGATAACCATATCTTTTATGGAAATGGACCTCTTTGCCACTATCCCGCCAAGGGGTATGGGGCTTTTGGTGGTCTCTTCCCACCACTTGCCCAGGTCTTGCACCAGCTCCAGGCCAAAATCCCTGTAGGTGAACCTTGTCTCATGTATGACGCAGCCTGCATCAACCTCCCCCTTGCAAATTGCACCCACTATCTCATTAAAGGACATTTCCACAAGGTCTTCTGCCTTGGGCACAAAGAGCCTCAGGAGAAGGGCAGCCGTGGTGTTAACGCCTGGAATGGCTATCCTGGCCCGTAAAAGCTCCTTTCTGGAGATCTTTTTCCTTGAAAGAACAAGTGGCCCGCAACCTCTTCCAAGGGCAGCACCGCTGTCCAGGATGATATATCTGTCCAGCACCTTGCCTGCAAGGCCAAAGGAAACCTTGCTTACATGGAGTGCATCAGAAAAAACAAGCCTGTTCAGCTCTTCAACATCTCTGATTACAGGTTCTACCTCAAAAGGAAGGACCTGCCGGTTGAGAAGGTGATAAAATATGAACGTATCGTTGGGACAAGGAGAGATGCCTAAACGAATCCTTTTCATCATTTATCTTTCTGCCATGCCTCCAACAGCTCAACAAATTCGCCAAAACCCTTTACAAGAAGATGGAGCGCACCCTTTATGTCCCAATTGGCCTTGTTGGTGTCTCCTGAAAGATTACTTACCGAGCGAAGCTCCATGAGCCTGACCCCGTAATTCTTACACACCAGGGCAACTGCGGCCCCTTCCATATTTTCAATATCAACGCCCAAAAAAGCGGAGATCATAGCAGCGCGCTCCCTGCTTCCACTCACACAGGATACGGTTGCCATGGAAGAAAGCCCGAGATAAGAACTTTCCTTCACCATCTCAACCAGACTCTCTTCCTCTTCAACAAGGGTATAACTGGTTTTAAGGTGTCTTCCACCAATTTCAATGGGCTCAAACCCGTCACCAGTGCATCTTCCAAGGTCTGCAAACACCTCGTTTTTTGCTATAAATGCCTTCCTGGAGGCAATGAGCGGCTCCAAATAGGCCCCGCCTATGCCTGCAAGGATTATTAGCGGCGTACGATTTTTCTCCAGATACCTTGTAGTTGCATAGGCGGCCTGTGCTGGCCCCACCCCACAGACAAGCAAATCCATGCCAGCCTTTCTGGCAAGGGGCCTTAGCGGTTCCATTTCAAAGGCAGTGGGGCAAATGAGGACACGATTCATAAAGGAATATCAGGACCTGTGAAATTAGCGCCTCTTTTTGAGAAAAAATCCATAAGAAACAGTTCAAGTTGCCAAGACAGAAACAGCTCCCTGCCAGACTGGGATTTAAGCCTTGTGAGGGCATCTTCATGCAGGTGCTGGTAGATTCGGGTGCAAAGGTAATTCACACAAAAGTGATACCTGGCCTTAAGGGAGCATCCGTCCCTTCCAAGAAACCTGCAAGAGTCCTCATAGTAGCTTTTTTCCGGGATTTCAACAGACATGAGCAGATTCAAAAGAAGAACAATGGGATCATACCATGTGGCTATATGGCTTCCGCAACAGCCTCCACCTTGGATTTTAGTTGCGCAGTAAGAGCAAAGCCCTGGCAAGCCCAGTTCCTCCATTAAGGCCCTGCTCCTTTCTATCTCCGTAGAGTATGAGGCAAGAAGGGCGCAGAATTCCCTGTCTTCTAGAAGGATTTGGGCATATCCTTCATGGAGCCTTCTTGCCCACTGGACATTTTTTTCTACTTCCAATAGTTCCCCATTCAAAAGAATATCCCTTAGCAGCTCCAAATACTTGGGTAAGGGGAGTATACGATTTGATGTTATAGGAGGCAACTGTTAGAACGTGCCCAATATTGGAACCCATTTTGTGCCAGCAGGATATTGACACCAATTGGCAGTTGACCCTGCCGGAACCCACCTATTTTAGTGCAAGAAGCCTTTCAAAACGATCCTTTTCCACGCATGGTTCGCCTTTCATGGCCACTGGGAAAAACATCCTCATCCTGGTGCCCTGTCCCAGGCCACTGTCAACTTTCATGATGCCCCTGTGGCCCCGCACAATGCCCAGTGCAGCTGAAAGACCAAGGCCCCTGCCCTGAAATTTCGTAGAGTAAAAAGGCTCAAATATCTTTTCATGAATGGCAGGATCGATACCGTGCCCGGTATCCTCTATCTCTATATAGCAGTAAGGACCTGTTTCTATCTCGTCTATTACAACCGCATCATTAAAAAAACCCTTTTCCACTGAAAGGATTCCTGTCCTGACGGTAATGGTTCCCTGTTTATCCCCTATGGCCTCAACGGCATTGATAAATATGTTTTTAATGGCCTGGGCCATGTGTGACTTGTCCAGTTCCATGGGTGGTATCGACCTGTCCAGTTCAAAACGGACTTGAATGTTATTAGGCACCATGGAAGCCAGCTGAGAACCCATGTTCTCAATAAGAGACGAAACATCCATGAGCTGCCAAAAAACATTGCTCGCCCCTGAAAATGCCAGCATCTGCCTGGTAAGTTCAACGGCCTTCAGTGCCGATGCCTCGATCTTCTTTGAAATGTTTATCACCTCTTGCCGGCTGTCCGCCTTCATGCCAAGGAGTTCCAGATGGCCCAATATTGACATGAGTATGTTATTAAAATCATGGGCTATACCACCTGCCATTACACCCAGGCTTTCAAAAAACTGGGCCCTTTCCAGCTTCTTTTTCAGTATTTTTTTCTCCTTCTCAGCCCTTTTCCGGTCTGAGACGTCGCGAAAAATTCCACGGGTGCTAACGGGAACACCATTTTCAAACCTGCAGTTGCAACTTCCCTCTACATAAACAAAATGTCCATCCTTTGCCCTGAAGGAGGCCTCAATATTTTCAAGCCTTTTTCCCCTAAAGAGCTCTGCAAAAAGGAGCCTGCAGCTGTCCTGGCAATCTGGGGTTATAATATCAAAGATATTTAAATCCCTTATATCTTCGTCGGAGTAGCCCAGGGTCTCCTTCCATGCCCGGTTTACATACAAAAAACGACCGTCTGGCGAAACGCTTTGCACGAGATCGTTGGCATGTTCCAGAAAGTCCAGAAGGTCCTTTGAGGAAAACTCCTGTTTTGTTTTTGTATTTCGTTCCATGATTTCACTACTTCCTTTTCCCAGACCAGAAAAAGGTTGGAAGACCAGATAACGCCCCTGTTTCAAGAAGACCATAAAGCACAACACGCCACATGGAAGCCATTAGTCAGATAACTAACTAAAGGATCAGTTATTCATTGGCGCTGGAGGTTATTATAAAATTCACAATTTCTTTTACAAGCAAAAACTTTTCCCTAGAATTTGAATAATGAATTTCCTTCTTTAAAAAAACGGCCATGACCCTTACCAATCATTATTAATAATCTCCCTGACGCCTCCTGTTGAAAGCCGCTTTACTATCTTGACCACATGGGCCAATCCGTATGAAAACAGTCAAAACAAAATTTAGTCGTTGGATGACGCCTTGGCATGCTAAAAAAGAGTCCCAGGCTCTTCAGGAAATCACAATGACACAATTTCTGCCTTGATGCCCTGCCGGTCTAGACTGCAAAGGGCAACTGTTGGGGGATTTTTGTATCCGGGAAGGCTTGCACTCCCGGGGTTAATGAAAAGGACTCCGTCCCTTTCTTCCTTAAAAGGAACATGGGTGTGGCCAAAGACAACGCAGTGGACTCCTGCAGTGGCTGGCTCTATATCCAGAAGATGGGGCTCATGAATTAGATAAAAACAATATCTACCTATTTCTATAAGATCCTTTCTTGGAAAACGTCTTCTTATCCCACTGCCATCCATATTTCCGCTTACTGCATAAACAGGCCCAATAGACTCAAGGGCCTCTATGATGGATAGCGAGCCAATATCGCCTGCATGGAATATGGCGTCTGCTTCCTTAAAGACATCAAGGGCCTTTGCAGGCATGCGCCCGTGTGTATCAGATAAAATGCCTATTTTTTTCATGAAGCAAAACTTTAGTCTATCCTGAATTTTGGGCAAGGCCGAATTCACAACTTTTAATGTTTCATTTTTCATGTTTTTTGGGCCGCCAGGTGTTGTCAACAAATAGAGTTGTCCGGTTTTATAGCAAATAAACTGTCCGGTTTGGCATGTGCTAATTTTTTTAGGGAACCGCCCCGCCGGAGGCATCCTG